>NZ_CP023701.1:4630000-5373743 GCF_008704535.1 Streptomyces subrutilus | reverse complement strand
CGCCGGCCGGCGTACGGGCGGGGCGCTCGCCGGCCGGCGTACGGCAGGTCCTGCTGACCCACCCGCACGACGGCCCCCCGGTGGAGCTGCCGCCCGGGCTGCCGGCCGCCGGGCGGGTGCCGGACGGGCGGGAGCTGGCGGTGATCTCCGGGCACCGGGTGCGGGCGGTGGCGATGGACGCGCCGGGCACGGGGTACGAGGTGATCGGGCCGGACGGCGGCCGGCTGCTGTACCTGCCGCCCGGCGGGGCGCCGGCCGGGATCGGCGGGACGACCGGGCAGCGCCCGTACGCCGTGGTCCTCGCGGACGTGCTCGGCCGGCCCGAGGCGCTGGCCCGGCTGCGGGCGAGCGGCGCGGTGGGCCCGGCCACGGACGTGATCGCGGTGCACCTGGACCACGACACCCCGCCGGGGCGGGAGCTGGAGCGCCGGTGCGCGGCCGCGGGGGCCAGGGCGGTGGCGGACGGCACCACCGTGGTCGTCGGGGAGCGGCGGCCGGGGCCCGGAGCACCGCGCCGGACGCTGGTGCTGGGCGGGGCCCGCTCGGGCAAGTCCTTCGAGGCGGAGCGGCGGCTGGGCGCTTTCCCCGAGGTGGTCTACGTGGCCACCGGCGGCGCCCGCGACGGGGACGCGGAGTGGGCCCACCGGGTGGGTCTGCACCGGGAGCGGCGGCCGGCCGGCTGGCGGACCGCGGAGACCTGCGACCTGGTGCCGCTGCTGGCGGAACAGGGGCCACCGCTGCTGATCGACTGCCTGGCGCTGTGGCTCACCGACGCGATGGACCGGGCCGGGGCCTGGGACGACGACGTGTGGGAGAAGGGCGGCCGGCGGGAACTGGGCGAGCGCACCGCCGCGTTGGCGGCGGCGGTGCGCGCGACCCGGCGCCCGGTGGTGCTGGTCAGCAACGAGGTGGGCGCGGGGGTCGTCCCGGCGACCTCCTCCGGACGGCGGTTCCGCGACGAACTGGGCCGGCTGAACAACGCGGTGGCGGCCGAGTGCGAACAGGTGCTGCTGGTGGTCGCCGGGCAGGTGCTGGTGCTGAAGGAGTGAGCCGGGCGGCGGGACGTGGCCGATCCGCACCACGCCCCAAGGGGAGGGCCTCACCGGCTGTACTCTCTGGCAGATGAGCACGCTGAATCTCGACGACTTCTCCGATCTGATCGAGCGCCCCGACGGGGGCGTCCGGCGTGATGCCGAGGACCGCCGTGAACGGCTGGCCGTGCCGCCCGGTGCGCTGGGCCGGCTCGACGAGCTCGCCGAGTGGCTCGCCGCCGCCCAGGGGCGGGTGCCGGTCCGGCCGATCGAGCGGCCCCGCGTCGTGCTGTTCGCGGCCGACCACGGCATCGCGGCCCAGGGCGTCTCCGCCCGGGCCGCCGGCAGCGGGTACGAGCTGGTGCGGTCCGTGCTCGACGGCACCAGCCCGGTCTCGATCCTGGCCGGCCGGCTGGGCGCCCCCGTACGGATCGTCGACGCGGGTCTGGACTGCGATCCCGGGCTGCTGCCCGAGGAGGTGGTGCGCCACCGCGTCCGGCGCGGCAGCGGCCGGATCGACGTGGAGGACGCGCTCACCCCCGAGGAGGCCGAGGCCGCGCTGCGGCTCGGCGTGCGGATCGCCGACGAGGAGGCGGACGCGGGCACCGACCTGGTCGTCCTCGGGGACCTCAGCGTGGGCGGGACCACGGTGGCCGCCACCCTGGTCGCCGCCCTCTGCGGCACCGACGCCTCCGTGGTCACCGGCCGCGGCGGCGCGCCCATCGACGACCTGGCCTGGATGCGCAAGTGCGCGGCGATCCGCGACGCGCTGCGCCGGGCCCGCCCGGTCCTCGGGGACCAGGTGGCGCTGCTGGGCGCGGTCGGCGGCGCGGACGTGGCCGCGATCACCGGCTTCCTGCTCCAGTGCGCGGTGCGCCGCACCCCGGTCATCCTGGACGGCATCGTCTCGGCGGCCTGCGGGCTGGTGGCCCAGCGGGCCGCGTTCCGCGCGCCCGACTGGTGGCTGGCCGGGCAGGCGAGCGGCGAGCCGGGCCAGGCGAAGGCACTGGACCGGATGGCGCTCAACCCCGTGCTCGACCACGGCGTCACAGTGGGGGAAGGAACGGGGGCGCTGCTGGCCCTCCCGCTGGTCCAGGCGGCCGCCGCGCTCGCGGCGGAACTCCCGGAGCGGGTGGAGCGGGTGGAAGAGGAACCGACCGAGTAGGCCACCGGGGCCCGCGGTCCTGACCAAGCCGTGGTCCCGGACCGGCCCACGACGGACTGCGACGCCCCATATGATCGCTTTTTATGGGAGAGGTCCGTTTGACCAGCGTAGAGACCGACCGCGACGCCGTACAGGCACCCGGCTCGGCAACGGCACGGAAAGAGGCCGGCGACAGCGCCGGCAGGGCTGCGGGGGGCGGCCGGGAGACCGGCCGGGGGACCGCCCGCTCACGACGCGGTGCGGCGTTTGCCGTCTGGTACCTGCGCGCCGTCACCTTCGTCAACTTCCTGAGCGCGGTGTGGCTCTCCCTCGGGCAGGACCTGCGGCGGCACAACACCGAGGACTTCTACACCCCCTACCTGCTGACGGCCGGCTTCGCCTCCGGCCTGTTCTCGCTGCTGCTGGCCGTCACCATGGGACGCCGCAAGCGCGCCGCCTGGATCCTGAACCTGGTGCTCGGCGGGGCGTTGCTGCTGGCCTTCGCCACCGCGGCCTTCGCGCCGTGCACCCAGGGCGACCTCAACCTCTGCTACCCGGAGTTCCGCGGCCACGCGCAGAACTGGGTGTCCCTCGGTCTGACGGCCGCCTTCGTCGGCTCCCTGTGGCTGGGCCGCCGCGAGTTCTACGCGCGCGGCGACCGCTCCAACCCGGCGCTCGCCACCGTCGTCGCCGCCGTCGGTCTGCTGGTCACCTCGCTGGTCGCGGCGCTGCTCGTCGGCGCCACCAACACCCATCCCGACAGCGCGGACGCCACCTTCCTGGCCCGCTGGCGGTACGGGGCGATGCGGCTGGTCACGCTGGCCCCGGACGCCCAGGCCTCCCGGACCATCACCACGCCCGGCTGGGTGGACGTCTTCGTCAACGTGATGTCGATGCTGCTGCTGCTCGCCGTGCTGTTCGCCGCCTTCCGCTCGCGGCGCGCCGTCGACCCGCTCTCCGTCGAGGACGAGGAGCGGCTGCGGGCGCTGCTGTCCCGGCAGGGCGACCGCGACTCGCTCGGCTACTTCGCGCTGCGCCGCGAGAAGTCCGTGGTCTGGTCCCCCACCGGGAAGGCCGCGGTCACCTACCGGGTCGTGGGCGGCGTCTCGCTGGCCTCCGGCGACCCCATCGGCGACCCGGAGGCCTGGCCCGGCGCCATCGAGCCGTGGCTGGCCGAGGCCCGCGAGCACGGCTGGGTGCCGGCCGTGATGGGGGCCAGCGAGGAGGCCGGGCAGATCTACGCGCGGCACGGCCTGGACGCGCTGGAGCTGGGGGACGAGGCGATCGTCGAGACGGCCGAGTTCACCCTGGAGGGCCGTGCGATGCGGACCGTCCGGCAGGCGTACAACCGCGTCAAGCGGGCCGGTTACACGGTCCGCATCCGCCGTCACGCCGACATCCCCGCCGAGGAGATGGACGAGCTGCTGCGGCGCGCCGACGACTGGCGCGACGGGGCCACCGAGCGCGGGTTCTCGATGGCGCTGGGCCGGCTGGGTGATCCCGGCGACGGCCAGTGCGTGATGCTGGAGTGCACCGACGGCAACGGCGACCTGCGGGCGGTGCTGTCCTTCGTGCCGTGGGGCCCCAAGGGCCTGTCGCTGGACCTGATGCGCCGTGACCGGGACTCCGAGAACGGCCTGATGGAGTTCATGGTCATCGAACTCCTGGAGCGCTCCAAGGAGATCGGGGTCACCCAGGTCTCGCTGAACTTCGCGATGTTCCGGTCCGTCTTCGAGCGCGGTTCGCGGCTCGGCGCCGGTCCGGTGCTGCGGATGTGGCGTTCGCTGCTGAGCTTCTTCTCCCGCTGGTGGCAGATCGAGTCCCTCTACCGGGCCAACGCCAAATACCGGCCGATCTGGGAACCGCGGTTCATGCTCTTCGAGAAGAGTTCGGACCTGCTGCGGATCGGCATCGCCGCGGGCCGGGCCGAGGGCTTCCTGGAAGCTCCCGGCCTGCCGAAGTGGCTGCACCGCAGACACCTGGAGACCCGTCGTTGACAGCGCGGACCACCACCCCACTGCGCCGGTTCGCCCGGCGCGAGTGGGGTCCCCTGTTCTGGACCGTCCGGGACGCGCTCGTCCACGACCGGTGGCGGGCCGTCCCGATGACCCTCGGGGCGGTGTGTCTGACCTCGGTCTTCCAGATCGTGCAGAACACCCCCTGGGGCTTCCAGCCGGTCCAGAACCTGGGGTCCGTCAAAGCCGCCGACCCGCTCTGGCTCGCCCTGCTCCGCACCCCCCTGTCGCTGTTCGTGCCCGCCCTCGACCTGCCCGTCTGGGGGGCGCTGGCGCAGGTCCTGCTCGTCTTCGGGATCTCCGAGATCTGCATCGGCTGGTGGCGCACGCTGCTCATCGGCTACATCGCCACCCTCGCCGGCACCACGTACGCGCGGATCGGGCTCTCGCTCAGCCCCGAGCACCCCTTCGGCCTGCCGCTCTCCGACCGGATCGTCAACGACACCGGGCCCTCGGCGGCGGTGGTGGGCCTCGCCCTCTACGTCTGCTGGCGCTACCGGGCGTACCTGACCGGTGCCCTGGTGGTGCTGGTGATGATCGGCGAGGTGCTGGTCAAGGACAACCTGGCGGGCAAGGAGCACCTGGCGGCCATCGCGGCCGTGATGCTCGTCTGCGTGGTGCGGGCCGCGTGGGGTCCCGCCCCCGCCCCGCCGCACCGGCTCCCTCCCCCGGTGGACGGCGGTTAGCACGTCCGGGCCGGCCGGGCCGCCCGCGGCAGGCCGTACGGTATCGGGGTGACGACACACCTCGGGCCGTTCGCGCCCACCCGGCGGTGGATGCGGGCCCACCCGCTCGCCACCGACGCCGCGCTGGCCCTCGGGGCGTTCGTCTCCATGGTCTTCGGCTCCTTCGCCGACCCGCACGGCCCGCACGGGCCCACCTTCGGCACGCGCACCCCCGAGGCGTTCTCCCTGCTGCTGATGCTGCTCGGCGCGGCGGCCCTGGTGCTGCGGCGCCGCAGGCCCCGGGCCGTCCTGGCCGCGACCTGCGTCCTGTCCCTGCTGGAGCTGACCACCGGGGAGCCGCGGGCCCCCGTCGTGATGTGCGCGGTGATCTCGCTGTACACGGTCGCGGCCCGCACCGACCGGCCCACGACCTGGCGGATCGGCCTGCTCACCATGGCCGGGCTGACGGGCGTGGCCATGCTGGCCGGGCCGCTGCCCTGGTACGCGCAGGAGAACCTCGGCATCTTCGCCTGGACCGGCATGGCCGCGGCGGCCGGGGACGCGGTGCGCAGCCGGCGGGCCTTCATCGACGCGATCCGGGAGCGGGCCGAGCGGGCCGAGCGCACCCGCGAGGAGGAGGCCCGGCGGCGGGTCGCCGAGGAGCGACTGCGGATCGCCCGGGACCTGCACGACGTGGTGGCCCACCACATCGCCCTGGTCAACGTGCAGGCCGGGGTGGCCGCGCACGTCATGGACAAGCGCCCCGACCAGGCCAAGGAGGCCCTGGCCCACGTACGGGACGCCAGCCGGTCGGCGCTGAACGAGCTGCGGGCCACCGTCGGACTGCTGCGCCAGTCCGGTGACCCCGAGGCGCCCACCGAGCCGGCGCCCGGGCTGGCCGTCCTGGACGCGCTGGTGGACACCTTCCGCCATGCGGGCCTGCCCGTGGAGGTGATCGTCCAGCTCGCGCACGCGGGCGCCGACCCGCTGCCGGCCGCCGTGGACCTGGCGGCGTACCGGGTGATCCAGGAGGCGCTGACCAACGTGCGCAAGCACGCCGGGGCGGGGGCCCGCGCCGAGGTCAGCGTGGTGCGGGTGGGTCCCTCGGTGGAGGTGACCGTACTGGACGACGGCGGCGCGGCCCCCGTGCCCGCGACCGCCCCGCATCCGGAGCCGGCCGACCCGGGCGGCGGCCACGGGCTGCTCGGCATGCGCGAGCGGGCGGGCGCGCTCGGCGGCTCGTGCTTCGCCGGGCACCGGTACGGCGGCGGCTACCGGGTGCACGCCGTGCTGCCGGTGCAGTAGTCCGGGGCCGTGCGGCAGCGGGACGGCGGGGGCCCGGCGCCGCTCAGCAGGCCTTGCGCCAGGCACCGAGCCCGTACCTCTTCTCCAGGGAGCTGAGCCCCAGCTCCCTGGACCGGTCGCAGAAGCGGTCCGCCGCCAGCTCGTACTCCACGTGGAAGACGGCCTTGCCCGCCGCCGTGAACGGGGTCAGCCGGTCGCACTCGCGGTACTGCGCGCACTGCTCGTTGACGGCGAAGTCGAAGTCGCCGACGAGCTCCGGGACCTGGTCGAGGTCGTTCTTCAGCCCCACGGCCAGCCCCCGCTCGTGGGCCAGCCTGGCGATCAGCCGGTTGTACGCGAGCTGGTCCGCGGCGGTGAGCGGGAAGCCGGTGGCGTTGCGGTAGCCGTCCATGTTGTCCGGCTCCACCGCGTCGAAGCCCTTGTCGCGGCACATGTCGAACCGCGCCGCGATCAGCGGCTCCAGCTCGGCCGGCCGCCGGATGTCGAGCCAGCGCTCGCCCTCCCAGCCGTTGCCCCGGCCCAGCAGCGCCTTCGGGAAGGCGTCCGCGTCGGGGCGGAAGTCCTCCCAGGCTCCGGTGGACAGGTAGCAGATGGTCTTGCGCCCGGCCTTCGCGAGCGCGGCGACCTGCTCCTTGGTGGTGGTGAACCCGTCGACGTCGTAGACCGGCGCGTTCACCGACAGGTCCAGCCGGCCGGTCAGCTGCCACTGCCAGCCCACCCCGGGCGGCGGCTGCCAGCGCTCGCCCGGCGCCTGGTCGGGCCACGGGTAGGGCGCCCCGTCGGCGTCCTCCTCGTCCGGCGGAGCCGTGCACGCGGCGAGCAGCAGGAGCGGTACGAGCCACAGCAGGCGCGGGCGCGGGAGGCGCAGGCGGCTCATCCGGCCGCCTCCAGCGCGTACGGGAGGGTCCCCCACGGGTGCGCGCCGCTCCCGGTGACCGCGCAGTGCACCCCCGCTCCGCGCTGGGCCGCGAGCTCCCCGGCGAGTTCCGCGGCGGAGGCGCCCGGCGGGACGGCGTAGACCAGGTGGCAGAAGCGCTGCGCGGGGTGGTCCGCGGTCCACGGCGGGGCGGCGGCCGCGTCGCGGTAGGCGTCCCAGGGGCCCTCGAAGGTGACGAGCAGGTCGGCGAGTTCGGCGTACCCGGGATGCGGGTGCACCCCGTGGTTGAGCACGAGGGTGTGCGCGCCCGCGGCCCGGGCCGCGACGCAGAGCCGCCCGTAGTGGGGCAGCAGGTCCGGGTCAGAGGATGCCTGGTCGAGGAAGGCCCCGTCGGTGGCGTACCAGTCGCGGTGGCGCAGCAGGTCATGGACCACCGCCGCGTGCGGGCGCCGCCCGTAGTCGGTGTCGGCGTACCCGAGGACGGGCACCCCGGCCTCGCGCAGCCGCCGCGCGACCGCGGCGAACCGTTCGTCGGGGGCGTCTCCCGGCCCGCTGTCCGGGTTGAGCACCACCGAGTGGAGCCGTCCGGCGGACCGGATGAGCCGCTCCCAGGCCTCGGGGCGGTCGGCGGGATGCTCGTACAGGGGCACCAGCAGCATGGGTCCATCTCCTCGTACGGGGTCACGGGTGCGGGGTCAACGGGGTGCGGGGCCGGGGTCGCGGGGGCGGCCGCGGGTACGGGTCCGCGCGGGCGCTCACCGGTGCGCCGTGGCGCGGCCGAGGAGCAGGCAGACCAGGGCGGCCAGGGCGGCGGCCGCGGCGCCCGCCACCACCAGCTGGACCGTGCGCGGCTGCCCCGCCCCGGTGAGCAGGGCGAGGCTCTGCGCGACGGCCGCCGCGGCGCAGACGACGGCGGCGGGCCGGACCGCGCCGAAGGACTGCAGGAGCAGCCCGGTCCACATCACGGTGCCGAGCAGCAGCAGGGTGGCCGTCCGGACCCCCGTGAGGCCGGGGGCGCCCGGCCAGAGCAGGGTGCCGGTGGCGCCCAGGGCCGTCAGCACCAGCAGGTAGCCGGCGAGGCAGCGGGCGAGGGTGGTGAGCATCCGGCGCCGGAAGCCGCGGGGCGAGCGGGCCGCCCGCAGTCCGGCGAGGCTGCCGCTGCGGAACCGGTGGAGCAGCCATTCGGCGGGGCCCATGCTGAGGGTGAGGGCCACCGCGGAGGGGGCGGCGACGGCCTCGGCGGGGCCGCCGGCGAGCACCTCACCGAGGGCCGCGTACAGCACGAGCAGGCCGGTGCCGAGGCCGAAGACCCCGTACGGCACCGAGTCCCCGAGCCGGGGCCCGCGCGGGGTGCGCTCCTCCTCGGCCCCGCGCAGCACCCGCCAGCGCACCGGCCCGGCGCCCGGCCGGCGCCCCGCCCGTCCCCTCCCGCGCGCCGCGGCCGCGCGCACCGCGCCGGCGACGGGCAGCTCCCGTACGGCCAGGGCGCAGGCGGCGGCCAGGGACACGGCGAGCAGGGCGGTGCGGACCGGCACCGGGAGGTCGGCGAACAGCGCGAGCACCGCCCCCGCGGCCATCGGCGCGAGCGCGGCGAGCAGCAGCCGCTCCCGGCCGAGGACGAGCAGGACGGTGGCGGCGCCGACGTACAGGGACTGCCCGGCGGCGAAGACGTACGAGAAGGGCGGCCCGCCGGGCACCGACAGTGCGGCGGCGGTGCCCAGCAGGGCTCCGGCGGGGGCCCCGGCGAGCAGGGTCCGCCCGGCGGCGGCACGGTCGCCGAGGCCGAGCCGGGAGTAGGCCCGGTGCGAGAGGGTCTGGTCCCAGACCCAGCCGATGAGCGCGCCGGCGAGCAGGGTCAGGGTGCCGGCGGGCAGCCCGAGCCGGTCCTTCGGGCCGTCGAGCAGGGGCGCGCCGAGCACGTAGGCCAGGCCGGGCAGGGCGAAGACCACTCCGCGCAGCAGACAGGCGGTGAGGGAGACCTTCCAGGGGTCGGGGGCGCCCTCGGGCTCCGGGAAGGAGCGGGGCACCCGGCGGTAGAGGTCCTCGGCGAGGGCGAAGGAGTCGCGGCGGCCGTAGGTGAGCCGGATGTACTCGTCGGTCATGCCGTCGGATTCGAGGACGGCGGCTATCTCGTCGGGGTGCACGGCGGAGGCGACGAACCCGCCCAGCCGGTCGGCGAGTTCGTCCATCGGGTCGGCGCCCGGTGCGGCCGGGGCCGCGGCGACGGCGGCGGTGCGCCGGGGCCGCGGGACGGCCGGGAGCGCGCCGCGGGCGGCCGGGCGGCCGTCCTCCCGGCCGGGGTCCTTGAGCCAGAGCGATCCGCTCACCACGGGCTCCCGTCGGCGGCGAGTTCGCGGTACCAGGGGGCGGCGAGCCGCTGTGTCCAGCCGTCGCCCTCGTGGACGGGCAGGACGGGCTGGTCGGCGAGTTCCCGGTAGATGTGCCGGAAGCCGTCCACGGACTGGTGGAGGGTGAACTTCTCCACCACCCGCTGCCGGGACATCCGGCCGAGCTCGGCGCGGCGGGCGTCGTCGCGGAGCAGGGCGAGGGTGGCGCGGGCCATGGTCTCGGGCTCGCGCGGCGGGACGACCAGGCCGGTGTCGCCGACGGCCTCGCGGACCCCGCCGACGTCGGTGGAGACGGTGGTGCGGCCGCAGGACATGGCCTCGATGATGCTGAAGGGGAAGCCCTCGCTGATGGAGGAGAGCATCACGACGGAGCCGGCCGCGTAGGCCCGGGCCACCTGCTCGATGCGGCCCTCGTAGGTGATGCCGTCGCCGACGCCGAGTTCGGCGGCCAGCTTCTCCAGGCGCAGCTTGTACTCCTCGCAGCCGGCCGGGACCGGTCCGAAGAGCCGCAGCCGCAGGGCGGGCAGCTCCTCGCGCATGAAGGCATAGGCGCGGATGAGGGTTTCGAGGTCCTTGATCGGGTCGATCCGGCCGCACCAGCTGAGGGTGGGCACCTCGGGCTCGGGTCCCGCGTCGGGGAAGGCGTGCGGGTCGACGCCGTTGTACACGGTGCGGATCCGGTCGGTCGCGGCGCCCCCGCGCTCCTCCCAGCGGCGGTTGTACTGGTTGCACGGGGTGATCAGGTCGGCCCGCCGGTACCCCTCGGTGTTGAGCTCGCGGTAGAAGCCGAGCACGAGGGCCTTGACGGGCCAGCGCTGGGCCTCGCTGCGGTAGCCGAGGTAGCGCTCGCGCAGGTAGATGCCGTGCTCGGTGAGGAGGAAGGGCACCTTGTCGAGGTAGGCGGCGGCGAGCGCGGGGAGGGTGGCCAGGCCGCTGCTGACGGCGTGCGCGACGCTGTCGGGCGGGATGCGGACGGCGAGCGGGCGCAGCGCGTGTTCCAGCAGGTCGGTGGCGGTGAGCGCGTCGTGGATGGTGGGGCGGGCCGCGGCGGTGGCCAGGCCGGGGCGGGTCCAGAGCGTCATCAGCAGGCGGAGCGCGGACTCGGAGCGCAGGGCCGGGGCGAGCCGGCCGGCCCGGGCGAGCAGGGCCAGTTCGCGCAGGGCGGCGGAGAAGCCGCCGTGGGCCGGGTCGAGCAGGGAGTGCAGGAAGGTTTCGTACACCTCGGTGAAGCGGCGGTGGGCCCGGCCCCGCAGGGCCGAGCGGCGCCCGCGCCCGGGGGGCGGCCCCCAGAGCGGTACGGCGGTGTGCCGGTAGACGTTGCGCGGCAGGTCCCAGGTGACCGGCTCCCGTCCGGAGCCGGTCAGGGCTATGACGTTGAAGTCGACCTCCGGCATGCCGCGGACCAGCTGGTCGCACCAGGTGCTGACGCCGCCGTGGACGTGCGGGTAGGTGCCTTCGGTGAGCATGGTGACATGACGCCCATGGCTCATGCGGTGTGTCCCCCCAGGACGGAAAAGGGGCCGGCGCCCATGGGTTCGGAGCGCCGGCGCTAGGTGGTACGGGTCGCGCGTGCGGGTGACGGCTCTCGGGAGCGTCAGCCGGGCAGCCTGAGCGTGACGGCGCTCTGGAGCAGCTCGGGCGAGGTCCACGTGGAGCGCGTGCCGGCGTAGGCGGTGCCGAAGTCGGTCGTGCCGAGCAGCAGTTGCTTTCGGGTGCCGGTCGGGGCGGTGACCGGGGCGTCGACGCCGGAGGGCGCCTTGACGGTCACGGTGGTGCCGATGCGGTAGGCGGTGACCTTGTTCTCGGCGAGCGCCTTGTCCCAGGCGGCGCGGCGGCCGAGCTCGACGCCGGTGTCCTTCATGCTCTGGTTGACGATCGGCGCGCTGGGCGCGTAGAGCGTGCGGTAGGTGTCGAGGACCTGGTCGAGCACCGGGTAGAGGGTGCGGTCCTCGGCGAGGTTGGACTGGTGGACGTAGTGCGGGCGCGGGTCGTTGGCGAGGACGTGCCGCAGGGCGGTCCGGGCCTCCTGGGGGACGATGTGGTCCAGGTAGCCGGTGACCGGGTCGACCGGGGCCGGCAGGCAGGTGGAGGTCGCCGGGTTGTCCTCGCAGAGGCCGCTGCCGCCGTCGGCGCGGCTGGTGTAGATCCAGTTGTACTCGTCGGCCATCTCCGCGTTGGTGCCCGTGTTGTAGTAGACGTTCATCGGGTGGCGCGGGACGGTCAGGGCGGCGCCGACCGCGCGCTGGTCCGGTTCGCGGGAGTTGTCGCTGCCGGCCCACTTGACGCCGTTGTCGGCGAGCGCGCCGGCCAGGTTGGGGTTGTCGACGGGCTGCTGCGGCAGGGTCTTGAGGCCGGAGTGCTCGCCGGTGACCAGCTCGGTGCGGTCGGTGGTGATGCCCTTGGCGGCGGCCCAGTTGTTGTTGTCGCGGATCTGCGCGGAGATCTCGGCGCGGCTCATGTACTGGACGGCGCCCTGGGCGTTCTTGACGCAGGTCCAGGGCGAGGTGGTGGTGTCCTGGACGCAGCCGAGGAAGGGGTGCGTGTAGGTGTGGTTCATCCACCGGTACCCGGCCCGGTCGGCCACCAGCTGGGCGGTCAGCGCGTCCGTGCCGCCGTGCTCGGCCTTCCACTCCTCGCCGGCGCCCGCGTTGAAGAGCAGGTCGAGCTTGAAGTTCTTCGCGCTCTGCCACTGCGCCGCGTACCGGGCGTCGTCGGCGGTCATCCGGATGGTGCTCTCCCGGCCCTCGCCGCCGGCGCAGGCGTAGTCGCCCGGCGTGCAGTTGAGCTCCTTGCTCCAGCGGGCGTCGGGGGCGAAGACGTCGTCGACGTGGACCGCGAAGTAGTTGCGCTCCTGGCCGAGGTGGACGCCCTGGGTGAGCCATTCGACGATGCCCCGGGCGAGCAGCCGGAACTGCTGCTGGTACTGGTTGTAGCCGAAGGTGACGACCAGTTCGCTGCGCCCGTCGTGGGTGTACTCGCCGACGAGCGAGGCCCGGCCGGAGCCGACGGGGGCGTCGAGGTAGCTGGTGTAGCCGGCCCGCGGCCTGCCCATGAAGCCGTAGCTCTCGGGCACGAGGGCGGAGTTGTCCTCGAAGGTGACGGCCCCGCCCAGGTATCCGAAGGGGCCGGCCCGGCCCGCGGCGGTGACGGCGGCCCGGGTGCCGTCGAGCCGGCCGCTGTAGCCGCCGTTGTCGGTGTACTCCAGCCCGACGCCCGGGTGGGCCCAGGTGTACGCGTCGACCTGGCGGATCCCGTAGGCCGTCTCGTAGGCGGTGAGCGCCGCCATCTCGGCCGAACCCTCCCCGAACGGGTTCTCGTTGGGCAGGACCACGCCCTGGAACCTGGCGCGCGGGCGGCCGTCGACCGTGTCGCTGAGGTAGGCCGCGTTGATGACCGGGCGGCCGCTGCCGCCCAGCCGGACACGGGTGAACGGCACCCCGGTGTCGCGGAGTTCGGCGGTGATGGCCTCGACCGAGCTGCCGCCGTCGTCGACGACGAGCACCTTCAGGTCGATGCGCGGTGGCGCCGCGGCCGCCTGGGCGGTCGCGGCGGGCAGGACCACGGACACCAGGGCCGCCGCGGCCATGGCGGCGGCGACCCTGTTCATCCGGTTCTTGTTGACCATGTCGGCCTTTCCCCCCGCAGGCATCCCTCGACAGCGGCCCTGGGCGGACGGCCGGGCCGGGGAGGCACTGTGGAATCCATGCAAGGGAACCCCCTGTCCCCTTGCGAGAGTGGACCGAGTCTTTCGGACCGCGTCGGGCCGGAACGGCAAACCTGGAACAGACGCCACAGACGGGTGAACCCGTCGGCCCGATGATCGAACAACTTCCCAAACCTTCGAGTGGCGTGCGGACGAGTCCGTACGCGTAGGCTCATTTCCGGCGGCGGCCGGGCCGGAATACCATCGCCACGGATGGCCGTCCACCCACTCGGCCCACACATACATACGGAAGCGAGACCTCACCACCGTGACTGCTCTGACTCTCAGCACTGCCGGCGCGGCGACGCTGCGCGCCGACGCCCTCGTGGTCGGCGTGGCGAAGGGCCCCAAGGGCCCGGTCGCCGCCGCGGGCGCCGAGGCCGTGGACACCGCGTACGCCGGCAAGCTCGCCTCCGTGCTCGAAGCGCTCGGGGCCTCCGGCTCCGAAGGCGAGATCACCAAGCTCCCGGCCCCGGACGGCTTCAAGGTCCCGGTCGTGCTGGCGGTCGGACTCGGCTCCCTGCCGGAGACCGACGAGTCGTACGACGAGGAGGTGCTGCGCCGCGCCGCCGGCGCCGCCGCCCGCGCCCTGCACGGAGCGAAGAAGGCCGCCTTCTCCCTCCCCCTCGACGACGCGTCCGCCGTGACCGCCGTCGCCGAGGGCGCGCTGCTGGGCGCCTACGCCTTCACCGCCTACCAGGGAGGCGAGAAGAAGGCCGGGAACAACGGCCCCAAGCTGCCGCTGGCCGAGGTCGCCCTGCTGGGCGCCAAGCCGCGCGACAAGGAGCACAAGGCCGCGGCCGAGCGCGCCGCGATCGTCGCCGCCGAGGTCAACATTGCCCGCGACCTGATCAACACCCCGCCGAACGACCTCACCCCCGAGGCCTTCGCCGCCGTCGCCTCCGCGACCGCGAAGGAGAACGGCATCAAGGTCCAGGTCCTGGACGAGAAGGCCCTGGTCAAGGGCGGCTACGGCGGTCTCGTCGGCGTCGGCAAGGGCTCCGAGAACCCGCCGCGCCTGGTGAAGCTCTCCTACACGCACCCCAAGGCGGAGAAGACCCTGGCCTTCGTCGGCAAGGGCATCACCTACGACTCGGGCGGCATCTCCCTGAAGCCGGCCGGCCACAACGAGACGATGAAGTGCGACATGAGCGGCGCCGCCGCCGTGTTCGCCGCCGTCGTCGCGGCCGCGAAGCTGGGCCTGCGGGTCAACGTCACCGGCTGGCTCGCGCTCGCCGAGAACATGCCGTCGGGCTCCGCCACCCGCCCCGGTGACGTGCTGCGCATGTACAGCGGCAAGACCGTCGAGGTCCTCAACACGGACGCCGAGGGCCGCCTGGTCCTCGCGGACGCGCTGACCAAGGCGTCCGAGGAGAACCCGGACGCGATCGTCGACGTCGCCACGCTGACCGGCGCCATGGTGCTCGCCCTGGGCAACCGCACCTTCGGCATCATGGCCAACGACGACGCCTTCCGCACCTCCGTGCACGAGATCGCCGAGGAGGTCGGCGAGGCCTCGTGGCCGATGCCGCTCCCCGCGGACCTGCGCAAGAGCATGGACTCCCCCACCGCCGACCTGCAGAACATCGGCGAGCGGATGGGCGGCGGCCTGCTGGCCGGCCTCTTCCTCCAGGAGTTCGTCGGCGAGGGCATCACCTGGGCCCACCTCGACATCGCGGGCCCGGCCTTCCACGAGGGCGCGCCCTACGGCTACACCCCCAAGGGCGGCACCGGCTCCGCCGTCCGCACCCTGGTCCGGCTGGCCGAGCGCACCGCCACGGGCGACCTGGGCTGACCCGCGGACCCCACCCCGCGCCCGATGTGACGCGTGACGCACCCCGGCCCTTGATCGAACGGAGATCAAGGGCCGGGGTGCGGTCATATCCGTTCAGCTCACAACGAAATCCGTAGCTTTCTACGCACGGGTAACCACTGCTTCGGGCGGAACGACCGGCCACATCGTGGGCCCGGCGTCCCGCGTTCCCCCGACAAATGCGAAGATGGGTTCTCGGCAGGACAGGGCCCCCACCACAGGGCCGAAGAAACTAGCGGCCGATTACCAGCCGCCGCCCGGTCACAGAGGACCGGTGCCCGGCGCACATGCATGGAGGACGTGACGTGGCGAACGACGCCAGCACCGTTTTCGACCTAGTGATCCTCGGCGGTGGCAGTGGCGGTTACGCCGCGGCTCTCCGCGCGTCCCAGCTGGGTCTCGACGTTGCGCTGATCGAGAAGAACAAGCTCGGCGGCACCTGCCTGCACAACGGCTGCATCCCCACGAAGGCTCTGCTGCACGCCGGTGAGATCGCGGACCAGGCGCGCGAAGCCGCCCAGTTCGGTGTCAAGGCCTCCTTCGAGGGCATCGACATCGCGGGTGTGCACAAGTACAAGGACGAGGTCGTCTCGGGCCTGTACAAGGGCCTGCAGGGCCTGGTCGCCTCCCGCAAGGTGACCTACATCGAGGGAGAGGGCCGCCTCTCCTCCCCGACTTCCGTCGACGTGAACGGCCAGCGTGTCCAGGGCCGCCACGTCCTGCTGGCGACCGGCTCCGTGCCGAAGTCGCTGCCGGGCCTGAACATCGACGGCAACCGCATCATCTCCTCGGACCACGCGCTGGTCCTGGACCGCGTGCCGAAGTCCGCGGTCGTGCTGGGCGGCGGCGTCATCGGCGTCGAGTTCGCCTCCGCGTGGAAGTCCTTCGGCACCGACGTCACCGTCGTCGAGGGCCTCAAGCACCTCGTGCCGGTCGAGGACGAGAACAGCTCCAAGCTGCTGGAGCGCGCGTTCCGCAAGCGCGGGATCAAGTTCAACCTGGGCACCTTCTTCGACAAGGCCGAGTACACCGAGGACGGCGTCCGCGTGACGCTGGCCGACGGCAAGACCTTCGAGGCCGAGGTGCTGCTGGTGGCGATCGGCCGCGGACCGGTCTCGCAGGGCCTGGGCTACGAGGAGCAGGGCGTCGCGATGGACCGCGGCTACGTGCTGGTCGACGAGTACATGCAGACCAACGTGCCGACCGTCTCGGCCGTCGGCGACCTCGTCCCGACCCTCCAGCTCGCGCACGTCGGCTTCGCCGAGGGCATCCTGGTCGCAGAGCGTCTGGCCGGTCTCAAGACCGTCCCGATCGACTACGACGGCGTCCCGCGCGTCACCTACTGCCACCCCGAGGTCGCGTCCGTCGGCATCACCGAGGCCAAGGCCAAGGAGATCTACGGCGCGGACAAGGTCGTGGCGCTGAAGTACAACCTCGCGGGCAACGGCAAGAGCAAGATCCTCAAGACCGCGGGCGAGATCAAGCTCGTCCAGGTCAAGGACGGTGCCGTGGTCGGCGTCCACATGGTCGGTGACCGGATGGGCGAGCAGGTCGGCGAGGCCCAGCTGATCTACAACTGGGAGGCTCTGCCGGCCGAGGTCGCGCAGCTCATCCACGCGCACCCGACCCAGAACGAAGCGCTCGGCGAGGCCCACCTGGCCCTGGCCGGCAAGCCGCTTCACTCCCACGACTAATCCACAGTCACGGGCGCGACGACCACTTCCGCACATTCGTTAGGAGCAACTGAAACCATGTCGGTTTCCGTAACCCTTCCGGCGCTCGGTGAGAGCGTCACCGAGGGCACTGTCACCCGCTGGCTGAAGGCCGAGGGCGAGCGCGTCGAGGCCGACGAGCCGCTGCTCGAGGTCTCGACCGACAAGGTCGACACCGAGATCCCGTCGCCCGTCTCCGGCATCCTGGCCTCCATCAAGGTCGCCGAGGACGAGACCGTCGAGGTCGGCGCCGAGCTGGCCGTCATCGACGACGGCAGCGGCGCCGCCGCCGAGTCGGCCGCTCCGGCCGCCGAGGCCCCGGCCGCCCCCGAGGCCCCGGCGCAGGAGGCCCCGCAGGCCGCTCCGTCCACCGAGGTCCCGGCCGGCTCCGAGGCTCCGGCCCCGACCGCCGACGCGGCCGCCGGCGGCGGTTCCGCCGAGGGCACCGATGTCGTGCTGCCCGCGCTGGGCGAGTCCGTCACCGAAGGCACCGTCACCCGCTGGCTGAAGCAGGTCGGCGAGTCGGTCGAGGCCGACGAGCCGCTGCTGGAGGTGTCGACCGACAAGGTCGACACCGAGATCCCGGCCCCGGTCTCCGGCACCCTGCTGGAGATCGTGGTGGGCGAGGACGAGACCGCCGAGGTCGGTGCCCGCCTGGCCGTCATCGGCGCCGCGGGCGCGGCTCCGGCCGCCGCTCCGGCCCCGGCCGCCCCGGCGCCGGCCGAGGCCGCCGCCCCGGCTCCCGCCGCTCCCGCCCCGGCCCCGGCGCCCCCCGCGGCTCCGGCTCCGGCTCCGGCTCCGGCTCCGGTCCAGGCTGCCGCTCCGGCTCCGGCCGCTCCGGCTCCGGCTCCCGCCGCCCAGGCCCCGGCCGCCCCCGCCGCTCCGGCCTCCGCCGGTGACGAGGGCGCGTACGTGACCCCGCTGGTGCGCAAGCTCGCCACGGAGTCCGGCGTGGACCTGTCCGCGGTCTCGGGCACCGGTGTCGGTGGCCGCATCCGCAAGCAGGACGTCCTGGCCGCCGCCGAGGCCGCCAAGGCCGCCGCGGCTCCGGCTCCGGCCGCCGCCCCGGCCGCCAAGGCTCCGGCCGCCGCCGCGGTGTCCGAGCTGCGCGGTCAGACGGTCAAGATGACCCGCATGCGCAAGGTCATCGGCGAGAACATGATGAAGGCCCTGCACTCGCAGGCGCAGCTCAGCTCCGTGGTCGAGGTGGACATCACCAAGATCATGAAGCTGCGCGAGAAGGCCAAGGCCGGCTTCCTCGCCCGCGAGGGCGTCAAGCTGTCCCCGATGCCGTTCTTCGTCAAGGCCGCGGCCCAGGCGCTGAAGGCCCACGCGGTCGTCAACGCCCGGATCAACGAGGCCGAGGGCACCATCACCTACTTCGACTCGGAGAACATCGGCATCGCCGTGGACTCCGAGAAGGGCCTGATGACCCCGGTCATCAAGGGTGCGGGCGACCTCAACCTGGCCGGCATCTCCAAGGCCACCGCCGACCTGGCCTCCAAGGTCCGCGGCAACAAGATCACACCGGACGAGCTGTCGGGCGCGACCTTCACCATCAGCAACACCGGCTCCCGCGGCGCCCTGTTCGACACGGTCATCGTGCCGCCGAACCAGGTCGCCATCCTGGGCATCGGTGCCACGGTGAAGCGCCCGGTCGTCATCGAAACCGCCGAGGGCACCAACATCGGCATCCGCGACATGACGTACCTGACCCTGTCCTACGACCACCGCCTGGTGGACGGCGCGGACGCGGCCCGGTACCTCTCGGCCGTGAAGGCGATCCTGGAGGCGGGCGAGTTCGAGGTCGAGCTCGGCCTGTAGCCGTTCGGCTTGTTACCAGCCTCACCATCGGCGCCCCCGTCCGGAATGCTTCCGGACGGGGGCGCCGCCGTATTGTCTACGCATCAGGCCCGCACGCCCCCTGCTCAGCCATCAGGAGATGAAGCCCCGATGATCACCCCACCCGTCGTGCACTCGCTGCGCGAGCAGATCCGCGAGCACATCGTGGAGGGGATCGTCAGCGGGCGCTGGAAGCCCGGCGAGCGGATCGTGGAGCGCCGGATCGCCGTGGAGCTGGAGGTCAGCCAGACGCCCGTGCGCGAGGCCCTGCGCGAGCTGGAGACGCTGCGGCTCATCGAGTCGGCGCCGAACAAGGGCGTGCGCGTACGGAACCTCTCGGCGGCGGACCTGGAGGAGATCTATCCGGTCCGGGCCGGCCTGGAGCAGATCGCTGCCGAGCTGGCCGCGCCCCGGCTGGCGGCCGACTGCACGGCCCTGGAGCCGCACGTGGCGGCCCTGTGGGAGGCCGACCGCAGCGAGGACGGCACCGCGCAGGTGCGGCACACGGTGGGGTTCCACCGGGAGCTGGTCCGGGCGGCCGGGAACAGCGTGCTGCTGCACACGTGGGAGAGCCTGGGCATCGAGGTGTTCACGGCCCTGTCCATCCGGTGGCTGGGAACGGTCCAGAAGTCCTACGCGGAGGAGCACGAGGCCCTCGTCGAGGCGTTCCGCAGCCAGGATCCGGAGATCGGGCTGCTGGTGAAACGGCACGTTCTGGGGTGCGCACCGCGCGCCTGACCGGGGCCGACAGCCCGGCGCCGGGCGCCGGGAATGGACCGTTTTGACCGGCACTGCGTGCCTAATTCCCTGGCACGCGGTGCCGACTTTGGTCGGATGGTCATTTTATTGTCACTTTTATTTGATCGATCATCGATCAGCGATTTACAGTCTTCGCGGGCCTCAACCAGGCCCAACGACCCTGTCCTGCCCGTCAGGGATTTCTTCACCACCTCTCCTTTGTCCGGAAGGCGGCGCACACCGATGTCCGACCCCGTAGGAAAGCTTCCGAGCGAGCTCGACCAGCTCCCGGACCGCGACACCGAGGAGACCGCCGAATGGGCGGCCTCACTCGACGCCGTCGCCCAGGCCGCCGGTACGCGCCGCGCCGAATACCTGCTCCGCCGTACGCTCCAGCACGCCGAGGCCGCCGGCCTCGCGCTGCCGAAGCTGCTGGAGACGGACTACGTCAACACCATCCCCACCGCCGCGGAGCCCGAGTTCCCCGGTGACGAGGAGATGGAAGCCCGGATCACCGCCTGGAACCGCTGGAACGCGGCCGCCATGGTGACCCGCGGCTCCAAGCACGGCGTCGGCGGCCACATCGCCACCTTCGCCTCCGCCGCGTGGCTGTACGAGACCGGCTTCCAGCACTTCTTCCGCGGGAAGGAGGCCGACGGGTCGGGCGACCAGCTCTACATCCAGGGCCACGCCTCCCCCGGCATCTACGCCCGCGCCTTCCTCGACGGCCGGATCTCCGAGCAGCAGCTCGACAACTTCCGCCAGGAGTCCGGCGGCAACGGTCTGCCGTCCTACCCGCACCCGCGGCGCCTGCCGTGGCTGTGGGAGTTCCCGACGGTCTCCATGGGCCTCGGCCCGCTGTCGGCGATCTACCAGGCGCGGTTCAACCGCTACCTGCACAACCGCAGCATCAAGGACACCGCCAACTCGCACGTCTGGGCCTTCCTGGGCGACGGCGAGATGGACGAGCCCGAGTCGACCGCGGCCCTGGCCCTCGCCTCCCGCGAGCAGCTCGACAACCTGACCTTCGTGATCAACTGCAACCTGCAGCGCCTCGACGGTCCGGTCCGCGCGAACTTCCGCGTGGTCCAGGAGCTGGAGGCCCAGTTCCGCGGCGCCGGCTGGAACGTCATCAAGTCGCTGTGGGGCTCCGCCTGGGACGAGCTGTTCCGGCTCGACACCACGGGCGCCCTGGTGCGCCGCCTGCGCGAGGTGCCCGACGCGCAGTTCCAGACGTACGCGACCCGCGACGTGGCCTACATCCGCGATCACTTCTTCGGCGCGGACCCCGCGCTCGTGCAGCTGGCCTCGGTGCTCTCCGACGCCAAGATCGCCGAGTGCTTCCACACCTCCCGCGGCGGCCACGAGCCCCGCAAGGTCTACGCCGCGTACAAGGCCGCCCTGGAGCACAAGGGCGCGCCGACGGTGATCCTCGCGCAGACCGTCAAGGGCTACACGCTGGGCGCCGGGTTCGAGTCGAAGAACGCGAACCACCAGATGAAGAAGCTGACGATCGACGAGTTCAAGAGCATGCGCGACAAGCTCGGACTCCCGATCCCGGACAGCGCCTTCGCCGACGGCCAGGTCCCCTACGGCCACCCGGGCGCGGACAGCCCCGAGGTCCGGTACCTCAACGAACGCCGTGCGGCGCTCGGCGGCCCGGCCCCGGCCCGCAAGGTCAAGCCCGTGGCCCTGCCCGCTCCGGCGGACCGCTCCTTCGCCCCGCTGCTCAAGGGCTCCGGCAAGCAGGAGATGGCCACCACCATGGCCTTCGTCCGGCTCGTCAAGGACCTGATGCGGGACAAGGAGACCGGCAGGCGCTGGGTGCCGATCGTCCCCGACGAGGCCCGCACCTTCGGCATGGAGTCGCTCTTCCCGTCGGCCGGCATCTACTCGCCGCTGGGCCAGACGTACGAGCCGGTCGACCGCGACCAGCTCATGTACTACAAGGAAGCCAAGGACGGCCAGATCCTCAACGAGGGGATCACCGAGGCCGGCGCCATGGCCGACTTCATCGCCGCCTGCACGTCGTACGCGACGCACGGCGAGCCGATGATCCCGTTCTACATCTTCTACTCGATGTTCGGCTGGCAGCGCACCGCCGACCAGATGTGGCAGCTCGCCGACCAGCTCGGCAAGGGCTTCATCGTCGGCGCCACCGCCGGCCGCACCACGCTGACCGGCGAGGGCCTGCAGCACGCGGACGGCCACTCGCACCTGATCGCGTCCACGAACCCGGCGTCGCTCAACTACGACCCGGCCTTCGCGTACGAGATCGCGGTGATCGTCAAGGACGGTCTGCGCCGGATGTACGGCGAGCAGCCGGAGGACGTCTTCTACTACCTGACGGTCTACAACGAGCCGAAGGTGCAGCCCGCGATCCCCGAGGGCGTCGAAGAGGGCATCGTCAAGGGCCTGTACCGCTTCAACACCGCGGCGGACCTCGCCGAGGCGGCCCCGGCCGCCGGGGCGCCGAAGCTGCAGCTGCTGGCGTCGGGCACGGCGATCCACTGGGCGCTCGACGCCCAGAAGCTGCTCGCCGCCGAGTGGAACGTGGCCGCCGACGTCTGGTCCGCCACCTCCTGGGGCGAGCTGCGCCGCGAGGCGCTGGAGTGCGACGAGGCGCTGCTGCGCGGCGAGGTGCGCACCCCGTACGTCACCCGCGCCCTGGAGGGCGCCGCAGGCCCGGTCCTGGCCGTGTCCGACTGGATGCGCCAGGTCCCGGACCAGATCAGCCAGTGGGTCGAGCAGGACTGGACCTCGCTCGGTACGGACGGCTTCGGCCTCTCCGACACCCGCGCGGGCGCCCGCCGCCACTTCGGCGTCGACGCCCAGTCGATCGTGGTGGCCGCGCTGGCCCAGCTCGCCCGCCGCGGCGAGGTGCCGGCGTCCTCCGTCAAGGAGGCCCGGGAGCGCTACGGCCTCTGAGGCCCCGAGCGACCGCAGGTGAAAAGGCCGGTGTCCACCCCCTCCCGGGGGCGGACACCGGCCTTTCGCACGGTGCGCGGTGGCGGTGCGGGGGCGGACCCGTGATGCTGGAGCGGTGATGGACGAGACGGAGTTCTGGGAGATCGTCGACCGTACCCGCGAGGCCGCCGACGGCGACCCCGAGGAGCACGCCGAGCTGCTCGTGGAGCGGCTGGCGCAGCTCGACCCGGACTCCGTCCTGGACTTCGCCCGGCATTTCGAGGCCCGCTACAACCGGGCCTACAGCTGGGACCTGTGGGGCGCCGCGTGGGTGCTGCTCGACGGGGCCAGCGACGACGCGTTCGACTACTTCCGCTGCTGGCTCATCGGGCAGGGCCGCGAGGTCTTCGAGGGCGGGGTGCACGACCCCGACCGGCTGGCGGAGCTCCTCGGCGAGTTCGACGACGAGATCGACGGGGACGGCGAGGAGCTGGGGTACGCGGCCGACGAGGCCTACGAGCAGCTCACCGGTTCGGCCGCGCCCGACCTGGGTGTCCCGCTGCAGCCTGCAGAGCCGGAGGGCACCCCGCTCGACTTCGAGGACGAAGCCGTGCTGGCGGAGCGCTTCCCCCGGCTCTGGGACCGCTTCAGGGGCTGAGGCGCGCGGACGGACAGGCGTGCGGCACGCGGGCCGGGCGTACGGCACGCGCAGCGACGTCGGCCGCCCACCCTCCCGGGCGGCTCAGTAGTGCGTGCCGCCGTCGACGCGGATCTCCGTGCCGGTGATGAACGCGCCGTCCTCCGAGCCCAGCATGGCGACCACGCCGGCCACCGTCTGCGGGCCGGCGAAGCCCTGGCCGAGGGCCGGGGCGAGCTTGGCGAAGAGGGACCAGTCGGTGTCCTCGGGCAGGCCGGGGCCGTTGCCGGTGGTCATGCCGCTCTCGATGGACCCGGGGGCCACGGAGACGAAGCGCAGGCCCTGCTTGCTGTACTCGGCGGCCAGCGCGTGGGTCATGGACTGGATGCCGCCCTTGCTGGCCGCGTAGGCGCTCATGTACGGGTGGGCGAAGGAGGCCGAGGTGGAGCTGAAGTTCACCACGACCGGCCGGTCGCCCGCGAGCAGCGCCGGGAGCGATTCGCGGATCATCAGGAAGGTGCCGGTGAGGTTGACCCCGATGACCGTGTTCCAGAATTCGAGCGTGGTCTGGTGGGTGTGCGCGGAGCGCAGGATGCCGGCTGCGTTGACGAGCACGTCGATCCCGCCGAGGGCGTCGACCGCGACGGCCACCCCCTCCCGGACGGCGTTCTCGTCGGATATGTCGAGCAGCGCGGTCGTGAGGCGGGCCTGGTGGCCGTCGGCCGCGGCCTGGTCGGCCGTGGCCCGCAGGCCGGTCTCGCTGACGTCGACGGCGTGGACCCGTCCGCCTTCGGAGAGGATGCGGTGCACGGTGGCGCGGCCGATGCCGGAGCCGCCGCCGGTGATGAGGACGCGACGTCCTTCGTAACGGTTCATGCCACGAGCGTACGACTGCATGACACGTTTTGCCAGGATGGCGCGGAATGCAATCCGGCACAGACGCGACCGGTACGCTTCACCCTGTGAGATCCCCCCGCCCGTACGCCCCCCAGGCCGGCCCCGGAGCCCCGTCGCTGACCGAGCGCCGCAAGGCCGCCACCCAGCTCGACATCGCCCGAGCGGCCTGCGAGCTCTTCGCCGAGCACGGCCCCGACGGCACGACGGCCGAGGACATCGCGCACCGCGCGGGCGTCGCGCTGCGCACGTTCTACCGCTACTTCCGCAACAAGCAGGAGGCCGTGGCCCCCCTGCTCGCGGGCGGCGGCGACGCCTGGCGCGCCCTGCTCGCCGAGGAGACCCCCGGCACCCCCCTCGCCGAGGCCCTGGAACGGGCCGTGACCCGGTCGCTCAGCGACTCCCAGGCGGTCGAGGAAGGGCTGGAGGTCACCCGCGGCCTGCTCCGCGCGGCCGCCACCGACCAGGCCCTGCGCGCGGTCTGGTACCGGGTGAACCAGGACTCGGAGGAGTACCTGGTCCCCGTGATCGCCCGCCTGGCCGGCCCGGAGCCGGACCCGCTGGGCGTACGGCTGCTCGCGGCGGCGGCGACGGACGCGATCCGCATCTCCCTGGAACTGTGGTCGGCCACCGACGCCCCGGTCTCCGGCCCCGGCTCACCCGCCGAACTCGCGGTCCGCTGCCTGCACGACCTCACGAGCGCGATGCCGCTGCTGCGCCGCGATCAGTGACCACCGCCGCCGCCCCGGCCGCCGGAGTCGTGGCCCCGGTCGCCGTGGTCGTGGTTCCAGCCGCCGTGGTCGCTGTCGTGCCACCCGGAGTTCCGGTGCGTGTCGTCCCGCCGGTCCGAGTCGCGCCAGTGGGAACCGTGGTTCCACGACGGGTCGTTCCAGCCGTTGTGGTCGTGGCCGTCCCAGCACCACGAGGGCCGGTGGCTCCAGTCCCGGTTGCAGCACTCGTTCCAGCGGGAGTCGCTCCGGTGGGAACACCAGCCGCCCCCGCCACCACCCCCACCACTCGTGGTGGCGGCCGAGGCACTGGCCACGGGCAGCAGTCCCAGCGTGGCCCCGGCGGCTCCGGCGATCACTGCCGCGACGATCCTTCGGCGCATCTCGATGCACCTCCGCACGTATCTCGCTCATCCGACGTCCAGCCCCTTCCCACGGTCACCCCCCACCGGCCCCCTGTCAAAGCAGGAGCGCTCCCCCGGCATGCGGAAGGCCCCGCCGGCTCTCCTGGAGAGCCGGCGGGGCCTTCGGGGCGCGGGTGCGCGGGTTCCTAGATGTCGAAGTACATCTCGAACTCGTGCGGGTGCGGGCGCAGGGCGATCGGGGCGATCTCGTTCGTGCGCTTGTAGTCGATCCAGGTCTCGATCAGGTCCGGGGTGAAGACACCGCCGGCCAGGAGGTACTCGTGGTCCTCCTCCAGCGCCTTGAGGACGGCGTCCAGGCTGGTCGGGACCTGCGGGACGCTCGCGTGCTCGTCCGGAGAGAGCTCGTAGAGGTCCTTGTCGATCGGCTCCATCGGCTCGATCTTGTTCTTGACGCCGTCGAGGCCCGCCAGCAGCAGCGCCGCGAACGCCAGGTACGGGTTCGAGGACGGGTCCGGGGCGCGGAACTCGACGCGCTTGGCCTTCGGGTTCGAGCCCGTGATCGGGATGCGCATCGCGGCGGAGCGGTTGCGCTGCGAGTACACCATGTTGACCGGGGCCTCGAAGCCCGGGACCAGGCGGTGGTAGGAGTTCACCGTCGGGTTGGTGAACGCCAGCAGCGACGGGGCGTGCTTGAGGATGCCGCCGATGTAGTAGCGCGCGGTGTCCGAGAGGCCCGCGTAGCCGGCCTCGTCGTAGAACAGCGGGTCGCCGTTGGCCCACAGCGACTGGTGCACGTGCATGCCCGAGCCGTTGTCGCCGAAGATCGGCTTCGGCATGAAGGTCGCGGTCTTGCCGTTGCGCCAGGCGACGTTCTTCACGATGTACTTGAAGAGCATCAGGTCGTCGGCCGCGGCGAGCAGCGTGTTGAACTTGTAGTTGATCTCCGCCTGGCCGCCGGTGCCGACCTCGTGGTGCTGGCGCTCGACCTGGAGGCCCTGGGCGTCGAGCTCCAGGGAGATCTCGGCGCGCAGGTCCGCGAAGTGGTCGACCGGGGCGACCGGGAAGTAACCGCCCTTGTAGCGGACCTTGTAGCCGCGGTTGTTGTCCTCGGAACCGGTGTTCCAGGCGCCGGCCTCGGAGTCGATGTGGTAGAAGCTCTCGTTCGCCGCGGTCGCGAAGCGCACGCTGTCGAACACGTAGAACTCGGCCTCGGGCCCGAAGTACGCGGTGTCGGCGATGCCGGTGGAGGCGAGGTACGCCTCGGCCTTCTTCGCGATGTTGCGCGGGTCGCGGCTGTAGGCCTCGCCCGTGATCGGGTCGTGGATGAAGAAGTTGATGTTGAGCGTCTTGTCCTTGCGGAACGGGTCCAGGCGCGCGGTGCTGATGTCGGCGCGCAGCGCCATGTCGGACTCGTGGATCGCCTGGAAGCCGCGGATGGACGAGCCGTCGAAGGCCAGCTCCTCCGCGGGGTCGAATGCCCTAGCCGGGATGGTGAAGTGCTGCATCACACCAGGCAGGTCACAGAAGCGGACGTCGACGAACTTGACGTCGTTCTCCTCGATGTACTGCTTCACTTCGTCGGCGTTCTGGAACATCCAACTCCTCCTACTCCCACCCCGGGGCAGGGGCGGGTTTTATAGCTCGTGGTGCGTCAGTGCGGTGCCGCACGCTGACCCGACCATAAGCAGACGGGATTTCTCAAGCATGACCCATTTGTTTCGCACAAGTTAACCAGGGTCCCGCCACGGTGCCGTGGAGCCGCACAGGTACCGTGTTCGGGTGGACAACAGGCAAGCAATCGGATCGTGGCTCTCCGGCCCCCGCGCGACCGCCGAGGACATGGGCGTCGACTTCGGGTACCCGGGGCAGCGCCTCGGCCTCCCCCGGGAGGGGCCCGGGTCCGTGGCCCGGTTCGGGCGCCGGATGGGCGCCGTGGCCCTGGACTGGATCGGCTGCCAGCTGATCGCGTACGGACTGATCACCGGCGGCGAGCTGGCCGGGACCGGCAACTGGACGCTGGGGATCTTCGTGGTCCTGACCGTCCTGACCGTCGGGACCGTGGGCTTCACCCCGGGCAAGCGGATCGTCGGGCTCCGGGTCATCGCGGAGGACGGCGGCCGGCTCGGCCTCGGCCGGGTCGTGCTGCGCACCCTGCTGCTGGCCCTGGTCGTCCCGGCCGTCATCTGGGACCGCGACGGCCGCGGCCTGCACGACCGGCTGGCCCGCGCCGTCCAGGTCCGCATCTAGCTCCGCGCCGAGGCCCCCGTCCGGGCCCGCGCCGCGACGGGAGAAGCACGAGAGGCACGAGAGAGAGGGGGTGTCCCCGAGCCGGTCGGCTCGGGGACACCCCCTCTCGTATACGAAAAGCGGATGAGCGTCCGGTCAGCGCGTCTTTCCGCCGCGCGGCATCCGCATGCCCTTGGGCATCGGGCCCTTCGGCAGCGGCATGTTGCTCATGAGGTCGCCCATGGCCCGCAGCTTGTCGTTGACCTGGGTGATCTGGGGCCCGGCCAGCACGCGCGGCAGCTTGAGCAGGGTGGTGCGCACCTTCTTGAGCGGCACCTCGCCCTCGCCCGTGCCCACGATGAAGTCGTGGACCGGCACGTCCGGCATGATCCGGGCCAGCTTCTTCTTCTCGTTCGCGAGCAGCGGCTTCACGCGGTTCGGGTTGCCCTCGGCGATCAGCACCACGCCGGCCTTGCCGACCGCGCGGTGGACGATGTCCTGCTGCCGGGTCATCGCGACGGCCGGGGTGGTCGTCCAGCCCCGTCCCACGTTGTCCAGTACGGCCGCGGCCGCACCCGGCTGCCCCTCCATCTGCCCGAAGGCAGCCCGCTCGGCCCGTCGCCCGAAGACGATCGCCATCGCGAGGAACGCCACCAGGAAGCCCAGGATGCCCAGGTAGACCGGGTGGCCGATCAGGAAGCCGATCGCAAGGAAGACACCGAAGGTGACGATTCCCACGCCCGCGACGATCAGACCGACCTTCGGGTCGGCCTTGCGCGTCATTTTGTACGTCAGGGCGATCTGCTTCAGTCGCCCGGGGTTCGCAGCAGTCTCTGCGTTTGACTTCCTCGCCATAAGGCGAGTTTACGTGGCCTACGGGGTGCGGGTCGCCGCGGCCTCAAGTACGTGTTCGGTTTCGACCCGGTCCTTGGCCCGGCGCCGGTCCTCCAGGACCGCCGTCCAGGCGTTCCTGCGGGCACCGCTCATCAGCAGGGACTCGAAGCCCCGGAAGGCGTCGGAGAAGGAGGGGAGGGGGATGGCGCGTACGGGCGCGGCCTGCATGATGTCGATCCCTTTCACGGAATTCACGTCGACAGAGCGGGTGCGGTGCGGGTGCGGAGCGGTTGCGGTGCGTGGGTCCAGCGTCACTCACCGGTGTTACCAGGGCGTGACCGGCCGGTCAAATGTGATGGACACGTTGCAAACACGACGCGACCCGCCGGGCTCCTCCCGAGAAGAGCCTAGGGGCCGCGTCCGTGCGCATTACTCATTGGTAAGACTTTGTGCGCGAGTTCACACACTCCGTACGGTAGCGCGCGTCACACGCTCGCCGCTCGCTTCTCCATCGCCTGCTGGTAGAGGCGGCCGGCCCGGTAGGACGAGCGGACCAGCGGGCCGGACATCACGCCGGAGTAGCCGATCTCCTCGGCCTCCTTCGCCAGCTCCACGAACTCGGCGGGCTTGACCCAGCGCTCGACGGGGTGGTGCCGCGGCGAGGGCCGCAGGTACTGGGTGATGGTGATGAGCTCGCAGCCGGCCTCGTGCAGGTCCTTGAGTGCCTGCGTCACCTCTTCGCGCTCCTCGCCCATGCCGAGGATCAGGTTCGACTTGGTCACCAGGCCGTAGGCGCGGGCCCGGGTGATCACGTCGAGGGAGCGCTCGTAGCGGAAGCCGGGGCGGATCCGCTTGAAGATCCGCGGCACCGTCTCGACGTTGTGCGCGAAGACCTCGGGACGGGAGGCGAAGACCTCCTCCAGCAGCTCCGGGACCGCGTTGAAGTCGGGGGCCAGCAGCTCGACCTTGGTGTGGCCGCTCTCGCGGCCCGCCGTCTGCTGGTGGATCTGGCGCACGGTCTCCGCGTACAGCCAGGCACCGCCGTCGGGCAGGTCGTCGCGGGCGACGCCGGTGATGGTGGCGTAGTTCAGGTCCATGGTGACCACGGACTCGCCGACGCGGCGCGGCTCGTCCCGGTCCAGGGCCTCGGGCTTGCCCGTGTCGATCTGGCAGAAGTCACAGCGCCGGGTGCACTGGTCGCCACCGATGAGGAAGGTGGCCTCGCGGTCCTCCCAGCACTCGTAGATGTTCGGACAGCCGGCTTCCTGGCAGACCGTGTGCAGCCCCTCGCCCTTCACCAGGGCCTGCATCTTGGTGTATTCGGGGCCCATCTTCGCCCGGGTCTTGATCCACTCGGGCTTGCGCTCGATGGGGGTCTGGGCGTTACGGACCTCGAGGCGCAGCATCTTGCGTCCGTCGGGTGCGACTGCGGACACGACCGGCTCCCTGTGACTTCGATTCTTCGGCGCCCACCAGGGTACGCCCGTAATTTCGTACGCTCTTACGTCGGGCAACCCGGGCGCCGCCGAACGCATTCCCGATGGTCAGCCCGCGGCGGGCTCGACCTCCCGGGGCCGGAGCTCCGCCTGCTCCAGGACGTCCTTCAGATGCCGCTCCACGACGGGCAGCACCTCGGCGATGGTGATCTCGCGGCCCAGTTCGTACGAGAGCGAGGTCACACCCGCGTCCCGGATGCCGCAGGGCACGATCCGGTCGAACCAGGTGTTGTCGGGGTTCACGTTGATCGCGAAGCCGTGCATGGTGACCCCCTTGGCCACGCGGATGCCGATGGCGGCGAGCTTGCGGTCCTCGCGGCGCTGGCCCGCGTTGGACGGGGCGTACTCGGGGCCGTTGAGGCGGGCGTCGAACTCGTCGTCGTGCATCCGCGGGTCCAGGTCGAGCGAGAGGCCGCCGATCGCCGGGCGCTGCTCGACCGGGTCGCCGAGCACCCAGACGCCGCTGCGGCCCTCGACGCGGGTGGTCTCCAGGCCGAAGTCGGCGGCGGTGCGGATCAGCGCGTCCTCCAGGCGGCGGACGTGGGCCACCACGTCCACCGGGCGGGGCAGCTTCATGATCGGGTATCCGACCAGCTGGCCCGGACCGTGCCAGGTGATCTTCCCGCCGCGGTCCACGTCCACGACCGGGGTGCCGTCGAGCGGGCGCTCGCTGGGGTCGGTGCGCCGGCCGGCGGTGTAGACCGGCAGGTGCTCCAGCAGCAGGCAGGTGTCCCCGACCTCGTCCGCGAAGCGGGCGGCGTGCACCCGGCGCTGCTCTTCCCAGGCCTCGGTGTACTCGACGGATTCGGGTCCGAAGCCCAGATGGACAAACCCAAGCTCAGCCACCGCAGCGCCTCCTCGTTGAACCTGCTGTGTGCACGTATCGCACCAGCCAAGGGTACGGCGGCGCCCCGCGGCCCTTTCAGGGGCCCGGGGCGCGGGTGCGGGGACGGGCCATGGGCGGGTCCCCGCCGGACCGGCGCTCGTTCCCGGCCACGGGGCGGCGTCCACCTCGGGTTCCGTTCTGCACACGATCGGATGAATGTGGGACAGACGGGGCGGTACGAGGCGCGTTCGCCGCTACATTCACGCCGTTCACAGGGCCGGGCCCCCGGTCCGTCACGTCAGGAGACCGTGGAGCCGATGACGGAACGACCTGCCCAGCGCGTCCCCAACCGGCAGCTCGCGGCGCTGATCGAGGAAGCCGGGTTCTCCAACGCCGGTCTCGCCCGCCGCGTCGACCAGCTCGGTCTGGAGCACGGTCTCGACCTGCGGTACGACAAGACCTCCGTGACCCGGTGGCTGCGCGGCCAGCAGCCCCGCGGCACCACCCCCGCGCTGATCGCCGAGGTCTTCACCCGGCGGCTCGGGCGGCGGCTGTCCGCGCAGGACCTCGGGCTGGACGCCTGTGCGCCCGTGTACGCGGGGCTGGAGTTCGCGGCCACGCCGGAGGAGGCGGTGGACATCGCCAGCGGGCTGTGGCGCAAGGATTCCGGTTCGCACGCCGAGCTCCGCAAGATCGCCTTCACCCCGGCCGGGCTGGTCGTGCCCAGCCGGGACTGGCTGATCGGGCGGGCCGACGAGCGGGTGGGCCGGGGCGGGGACCCGGGCGCGGTGCGGGTGCCGGTCCAGGGCCGGGCCTCGGTGCCCCGGCAGCGGCAGGTCGACCGCGGGCCCGGGCAGCGGGTGACCGGCGGGGACATCGCGGCGCTGCGGTCGGTGAGCGAGCTCTTCCGCACCCTGGACCGGACCTACGGCGGCGGCCACGCCCGGCAGGCCCTGGTGCGCTACCTGGAGCACGAGGCCGAGCCGATGCTCCGCGGCACCTACGGGGAGACCACCGGGCGGCGGCTGTTCTCGGCCGCGGCCGACCTGACCCGGCTCGCGGGCTGGACCTCGTACGACATCGCCGCGCACGGCCTGGCCCAGCGGTACTTCGTGCAGGCGCTGCGGCTGGCGCAGGCGGCCGCGGACCGGCCGTACGGCAGCTACGTGCTGGTCACGATGAGCCGGCAGGCCGTCTACCTGGGCCACGGCCGGGAGGCGGTGCAGTTGGCCCGGGTGGCGCAGCAGGGTGTCGGTTCGGGGCCGCCGCCGGTGGTGCAGGCGCTGATGCACTCGGCGGAGGCGCGGGGCCACGCGGTGCTCGGCGAGGTCCGGGCGGCGACGGCCTCGCTGGTGCGGGCGGAGCGGGCGCTGGGTGCGGCGCGGCCGGGGGACGAGGTGCCGCACTGGGCGCGGTTCTACGACGAGGCCCAGCTGGCGGACGAGTTCGGCCACTGCCACCGGGACCTCCAGCAGTACCGGGCCTCGGCCCAGCACGCGGAGCGCTCGCTGCAGTTGCGGGCGCCGGGGTACGCGCGGTCGCGGCTGTTCTGCCGGGTGGTGCTGGCGACGGCGCGGCTGGGTCTGGGCGAGCTGGACCAGGCGTGCGCGCTGGGGGCGGAGGCGGCGCAGCAGGCGAGCGAGATGCGGTCGGTGCGCGCGGTGGAGTACGTACGGGACTTCGAGCGGCGGCTGGAGCCGTACCGGGACGCCTCGGCGGTGCGGACCTACCGGGACCGGGTGGCGGCGCTGCCGTCCTGAGGGCGCCCGGTCGGGCGCGTACGGGCCCGGGCCCGGGGGTCCGGGGCCGGGTCCGTACGCGGGGCGGCCGGTGCGGCGGCGACCGCGGTGGGTTCAGGCCGCGACGGGCAGGGCGGGCTCCTGGGGTGCCGGGAGCGGGATGCCGAAGTCGCGCAGGACGGCGTGGGCGGCGCGGCGGGCCGAGCGGAGGGCGCCCTGCACGGTGTTGGTGTCGCGGTGGTCGCCGCACACGTACAGCCCGGCGAGGACCCGGACCGGGCGCCGCGGGTCGTACGGCGGGGGCATGGCGGGCACGGCCTCCGGGGTGTGGTGGACGGCGAGCAGCTCCCAGTCCCGGGTGGCGCTCTCGTAGAGCCGGGCCAGCCGGGAGGCGACGGTGCGGACGGGGGGCGGCGGCCCGAGCACGGTGGTCGTGACGAGGCTCCGGCCGGCCGGGGCCCGCGTCGGGTCGACCGCGCTCATCACGGCGGTGTGGGAGACGGGCCAGGCCGGGTCGGCGTCCAGGAGCAGCGAGCCGTCCCAGGGCAGCGGTCCGGCGGTGGCGTGGTGCAGGACGGTGACCTCGTGGAAGGCGGGCACCCGCAGGCCGGGCAGGAGGTCGGCGGCGGCGCGCGCTCCGGTGGCCAGCAGGACCGAGCGGCAGTCGAAGGTGCCGTGCTCCTCGGTGGTGACGCGGTTGGTGGCGACCGAGCGGACGCGGACGCCGGTGTGCACGGTGTCCGGCGGCAGGGCGGCGGCCAGTTGGTCCGGCAGGGCCGCCGCGCCGCCCTCGGGCACGGCGAGCCGGCCGCGGGCGAAGGTGCGCAGGGCCAGGTCGGCGACGCGGCTGGAGGTGGTGAGCTCCGGGTCGCGCAGCAGAGCCGAGAGCAGCGGCCGCAGGACGCCGTGGGCGGTGCGCGGCGGCAGGCCGCGGGAGCGCAGGGCGGCGCGGGCGGTGCGTTCGGGGCGGGCGAGCAGCTTCTCCTCGGGCAGGGCCGCGAGCCGGCCGAGGGCCGCGCTGAGCCGTGCCTGGTCGAGGGAGCCGCTGGCGAGGGCGCGGGCGGGGGTGAGGGCCCCGGCCCGCAGCTGCCGGCCGTCGGTGTGGACGAGGACCCCGGGCGCGAAGGGGCGCAGGGTCAGGGCCTCCAGGCCGGGCGTGCGGGACAGTTCGGCGGAGGCGGTGGTGAGCAGTTGGCCGGTCCGGTCCAGCCGGAACCCGTCGGCCGAGGCGGTGGCCATCCGGCCGCCGGCATCGGCGGCGGCTTCCAGGACGGTGACCGTGACCCCCGCTGCGATCAGGTGCTGCGCGGCCGCGAGTCCTGAGACCCCGGCCCCTACGATGACGACGTCCGCGTGGTGTGCGGCATGGTGTGAGCTGGTGAGCACGTGCCCCTCCCCGAGGTCGGCCCGGCTGTGTCTCGTCCTCCTTTCCCCCGACGGACTCCACCGGAACCCGAGTTCGGGATGGTATTACGGTCAACTCCGGTCGCACAGTGGTCATGTTCCGGACGTACGGCGGCCGTACTGCGATCGCGGCGCAGTCGTTCTGCGTCACATTCAGGTCGTGAACGGTCGGGCGACAGCTGCACGGCCGCACGGGCGCATGGGCGCCCGCGCGGGGCCGGAGGGCGGGCGGCCGGGTCAGAGCGCGGCCCGGATCGCCTGCTCGATGCCGGGGTCGCGGAAGACGAAGCCGGACTCCAGCAGGCGGGCGGGCCGCACCCGCTGGCTGCCGAGGACGTCCTCGGCGAACTCCCCGAGCACCGCGCGCAGCGCGACGGCCGGTACCGGCAGCACCGCGGGGCGGCGCAGCACCCGGCCCATGGCCGCGGTGACCTGGCTGTTGGTGAGCGGTTCGGGGGCGGTCAGGTTGACCGGGCCGGACAGGGCCGGCGTGTCGAGGAGGTGGCGCAGCGCGGCGACCTCGTCCCGGAGCGAGATGTACGACCAGAACTGGCGGCCGCTGCCGAGGCGGCCGCCGACACCGGCCCGGAAGATCGGGAACAGCCGCGCCCAGGCGCCGCCGTCGCGGGCGACGACGAGCCCGGTGCGGGCGAACGCGGTGCGGATGCCGGCCTCGCGGGCGGGCGCGGCGGCGGCCTCCCACTCGACGCAGACGGAGGGCAGGAACCCCTGCCCGGCGGGGGCGTCCTCGTCGACGGAGCGGGCGCCGGTGTCCCCGTAGTAGCCGATGGCCGAACCGCTGACCAGGACGGCGGGCGGCTGGTCGAGGGCGGCCGCCGCCCGGGCGATGGCGGTGGTGCCGAGGACCCGGCTGTCGCGGATCTCGCGCTTGTACGCGTCGGTCCACCGGTGGTCGCCCACGCCGGCCCCCGCCAGGTGCACGACGGCCCCGCAGCCCGCCAGGCCGGCGGCGTCCACCTCGCCCCGGGCGGGGTCCCAGCGCGCCTCGTCGGCGGCGGCGGGGGCCCGGCGCACGAAGCGGACCACTTCGTGCCCGTCCGCGCGGAGGGACCGTACGAGGGCCTGGCCGATGAGTCCGGTGGAACCGGTGACTGCGATGCGCATGGCCCCATCCTGCCCCCGCGCCCTGCCGGCCCGGCCGGACCGACCCGCCGGAACGCGTCCCCCACCGCCCGGCCCCGGGGCCGCGCCGGGCGGATCGGGGGTGGGGCGGGGGTCAGGCGTTGCCGATCCAGGTGCCGACCGCGTAGGTGACGGCCATGGCCAGCGCGCCGCCCGTGATGTTGCGCAGGACGGCCCGGCCGGCCGGGGCTCCGCCGAGCCGGGCGCTGACCACCCCGCACAGCGTCAGCGCCGCCAGCACGGCCGCCACCGTGACCGGCACCCGGACCGAGGGGCCCGGCAGCACGATCGCGAGGAGCGGCAGCAGCGCCCCCACCGTGAAGGCGACGAGGCTGGCGAAGGCCGCGTGCCACGGGTTGGCCAGTTCGTCGGGGTTGATGCCGAGCTCCACGCTGGCGTGCGCCCGCAGCGCGTCCCGTCGGGTCAGCTGCTCGGCGGCCTCGCGGGCCACGTCCCGGCCCAGTCCGCGGGCGGCCAGCAGGTCGGTGAGTTCGTCGAGCTCCGCTTCCGGTTCCTCGGCCAGTTCCCGGCGCTCCAGGTCGAGGGCGGCCCGCTCGGAGTCCCGCTGGGAGCTGACGGAGACGTACTCCCCCGCCGCCATCGACAGCGCGCCCGCCAGCAGTCCGGCCACGCCCGCCGCCAGGATCGCGGAGCGCGAGGTGGTGGCTCCGGCGACACCGACCACCAGGCCGGCCGTGGAGATGATCCCGTCGTTCGCGCCGAGCACCCCCGCGCGCAGCCAGTTGAGCCGGGTGCTGATCGCGCCGCTCGCCGCGCCGTCCCCGGAGCCGTGGGCCTCGATGTGCGCCCGCGTCGGCGCCCTGCCGGGGGCCGGGGCGGGACCGGGGGCTTCGTCGTCCGTCACGCTCCCCACTGTCGCGGGCCGGACCCCGCCCGGCCACCCGGAGGCCCGGTCCGGGGTGCGCGGCTCCCGACCCGGTACCAGGGTGGAGGGGTGAGACGCGGACGCGAGGACCGGGAGGGGCTGCACGGGGAACCGCCCCCGCAGTGGGCCCGGCTCGCTCCCGCCGTGGCCCTGGTCGTCCTGGTGCTCGCGCAGCGCATCACCCCCGGAGACGTGGAGATCGGGTACTTCCTGGCGGGCCTGCCCCCGGTGGCGGCCTTCGCGTACGGGGCCGCCGGGACGGCGTTCTTCGCCGCCGTCGTGCTGGTGCTGCTGGGCGTACCCGCGCTCGGCATCGCGCACGCCCGCGGCTCGGACCTGGCCACCGTGGCCGCCGTCGGTCTGCTGAGCGTCGTGATCGCCTGGGTGCGGAGGCGGCGCGACGCCCAGCTGGTCAGCGTGCGGACGGTGGCGGAGGCGGCCCAGCTCGCCGTGCTGCCGCCGCTGCCCGAGCGGGTCGGCCCGGTGCGCTGCCACGGCCTCTACCGCGCGGCGCACCGCGGCACCCTGGTGGGCGGCGACCTGTACGACGTACGGGCCGGGCCCTACGGCGTGCGGGCGCTCGTCGGCGACGTGCAGGGCCACGGCCTGGCGGCGGTCGGGACGGTGGCCGCGCTGCTCGGCGCGTTCCGCGAGGGCGTGCTGGACGACGCGGAGCTGGCGGCGGTGGCGGCCCGGCTGGACCGGCGGCTGGTCGCGGACAACGCGCAGTCGGCGGACGCCGACGCCGGGCCGCCGGAGCTGTTCGCGACGGTGGTGCTGCTGGAGTTCCCGCCGGGGCGGGACGTCGTACGGGTGCTGTCCTGCGGGCATCCGCCGGCCCTGCTGCTGCGCGGGGCCGCGGTGCGCGAGCTGACGGTGGAGCCGGGGCCGCCGCTGGGGTTGGGGCTGGGCCTGGCCGGGCCGCTCCAGGCGGTGACGGCCGAGCTGCGGGTGCGCTCCGGGGACCGGCTGCTGCTGCACACCGACGGGGTGACGGAGGCCCGGGACCGGGCGGGCCGGTTCTACCCGCTGGAGGCGCGGCTGCCGGTGCTGGCGAGGGACCGGGCCGGGCTGGTCCAGGCCGTCTGGCGGGACCTGGCCGCCTTCACGGACGGCGGCCCCCGCGACGACGTGGCCCTGCTGCTGCTGACCCTGGACGGCGGCGGCGCAAGACCGGCGCCGCCCTGAGCCCGCCCGCACCGCGGCCCGGACGGCCCGCCGGGCGCGGGCCGCGGCCGGTCTACGACTCCCGGATGAAGGCGCGGACCATCCTGCAGGTGACGTTGGACGGCCGGCGGATGCCCGTTCGGACCGCCATGGTGCGGATCTTCCGGTTGGTGGCGCGCCGCGCGTCGTACGTGCCGGAGTCGAGCAGGGATATCGCCAGCCGCATGGCCTTCAGGCGGCGGTTGTGGCTCTCGTACCACTCGCGGGGCAGGCCCGCCGGCAGCGGCTTCTTCTTGACGTGTCCGACGATGGTGGCAGTGGCCATCTACAGCCTCCCAAACGGTAGTTGGCTTCCTGTCGTGCTCCTTCGATTTTACCGGGGACCACTGACAAAAGCCCCTGGCCGGACGGGCCCCCGACCGGTGCCCCCGGCGGGCCTGGACAGGGTCGGCGGCATGGAGATCTGGATCAACCCCGCCTGTTCCAAGTGCCGTGCCGCGCTCACCCTGCTGGACGCGGAGGGCGCCGACTACACGGTGCGCCGCTACCTGGAGGACGTGCCCTCCGCGCAGGAGATTTGCGGGGTGCTCGGGCGGCTCGGCCTGGAGCCGTGGGACATCACGCGCACCGCGGACCCGCTGGCCCGCGAGACGGGCGTGGCGGACCTGCCGCGCGAGGGGACCGACGCGGTGCGGGAGCGCTGGATCGCCCACCTGGCGGCGCACCCCGGGCTGATCCAGCGCCCGATCATCACCGCCGAGTACGGCACGGCCGTGCTCGCCCGCTCCGACGAGGCCGTCCGCGAGGCGCTGTCCCGGCGGGCGGGCCGCCGGGTCAGTCCGTCGGGAGCTGGGACTCCGCCTCGGCCAGGATCTGCGTCAGCCGGGCTCCGAACTCCGCGTCGCGCGCGTCGGCGACCCCGGTCCGGGCGGCGGTCAGCAGTGCGTCCAGGGCCCGCCCGTAGGCGTCCGGTACGTCCGTCCAGTCGGGCAGTTCGTACACGCCCTCGGCGCCGCGCAACTGGAGGCCCACGCCGGCGGCGGCCTTCGGCGCGCCCAGGCTGAGCACGGCCGTGCTGGCGGCTCCGGAGGCGTGCCGCAGGGCCAGCTGGACCACGTCGGAGGGGCCGCGGGTGGCGCTGACGGCCGTGACGTCGCCGAGGATCGGGATCAGGACGGACAGGGCGTGCGGACCGACGTCCCACAGGCCGCCCTTGGCCCTGCGCCAGGGCGAGTCGGCGTACTGGCTGGGGGCGCCGTCGGGCGGGAAGACGGCGCCGAGCCAGTGCGCGGCGGCGGTGAACCAGCCCGAACGGCCGACCTGTTCGGCCACCCAGCCGCAGGTGGGCTCGGCGAAGCGCAGCGTCAGGAAGACGACGGAGGCGACCTGGTGGCGGCGGGCGGCGTCCGCGACGGCCCGGGCGTCCTCGACGGTGGTGGCGACGGGTTTGTCGAGCAGCAGGTGGCAGCCGGCGGCCGCCGCCCGCACGGCCAGCGGGGCCTGCACGTCGGGCGGCAGGGCGAAGGCCACGGCGTCGCAGTCGGCGAAGAGGGCGTCGGGGTCTTCGTACACCGTCACGCCGTGCGCCCGGGCCAGCTCGGCGGCGGCCTCGGGCCGGCGGCCCCAGACCCCGGCGAAGTCGGAGCCCGCGTGCGCGGCGAGCGCGGGGGCGTGGGTGTGGTGTGCCCAGGGACCGGTTCCCAGCAGTCCGACCCGGGGTCGGCGGCCTGCGGAGGACTGATCGGCGGCACTCTCGGCGGGGTCGCCGGCGGAGTTCACGTCAGACAAGATGCTCACCCGGCCAGTCTGCCCCACCCGGCCGGCCGCACCGCCCCCGCCCGTCCCGCACCCGTACGAACCGCCCCGCCCGCCCGCGAACCCCGGTAACACGGGGTTCACACACGGGCAACGGAGGGGAAATCGCGGCCGGGCACGCTGCGGTCATCACCGCGGCGACGAGGCGGCGGCCGGCAGCACCCGCAGAGTCTGAGGATGGGGCCCGTGAGCTACAAGGCTGAGTACATCTGGATCGACGGCACCGAGCCGACGGCGAAGCTTCGCTCCAAGACGAAGATCCTCGGCGACGGCGACGCGCTGCCGATCTGGGGCTTCGACGGATCGAGCACGAACCAGGCCGAGGGCCACGCCTCCGACCGCGTCCTCGACCCGGTGTTCTCCTGCCCGGACCCGATCCGCGGGGGCGACGACGTCCTCGTGCTGTGCGAGGTCCTGAACATCGACATGACCCCGCACGCGTCCAACACCCGCGCGCTGCTGCGCCCGGTCGCGGAGGAGTTCGCCGGCCAGGAGCCGATCTTCGGCATCGAGCAGGAGTACACCTTCTTCGACGGGTCCCGGCCGCTCGGCTTCCCGGTCAACGGCTTCCCGGCCGCCCAGGGCGGCTACTACTGCGGCGTCGGCTCGGACGAGATCTTCGGCCGCGACATCGTCGAGAAGCACCTGGACCACTGCCTCGCGGCGGGGCTGAGCATCTCCGGCATCAACGCCGAGGTCATGCCGGGCCAGTGGGAGTTCCAGGTCGGCCCGGTGGGCCCGCTGGAGGTCTCCGACCAGCTGTGGATCGCGCGCTGGCTGCTCTACCGCACGGCCGAGGACTTCAACGTCTCCGCGACGCTGAACCCGAAGCCGGTGAAGGGCGACTGGAACGGCGCGGGCGCGCACACCAACTTCTCCACGAAGGCGATGCGCGAGGACTACCGCGCGATCGTCGCCGCCTGCGAGGCGCTGGGCGAGGGCAGCAAGCCGCTGGACCACGTGAAGAACTACGGCGCGGGCATCGACGAGCGTCTGACGGGCCTGCACGAGACGGCCCCGTGGAACGAGTTCAGCTACGGCGTCTCGGACCGCGGCGCCTCGGTGCGCATCCCGTGGCAGGTGGAGAAGGACGGCAAGGGCTACATCGAGGACCGCCGCCCGAACGCGAACGTGGACCCGTACGTGGTGACCCGCCTGATCACGGACACCTGCTGCACCGGCCTGGAGAAGGACGGCCTGGTCTGACCGGCCGCCGCCACCGCGCACCGTACGGGCCGCGCCCGCCGGGCCCCCGCGGCCCGGCGGGCGCCGGCGCGTGCGGGCCCGCGGGGAGGGTGACCGGCATGCGGGACGGGGTCGTGGAGACCGCTGGAGGACGGGCGGCCTCGGAAGAATATTTTGTCGGGAATGCAGGGGTATGACGGCGAGGTGAACGCTGAATATGAGATTCCGATCCACGGGCTGAGACGGACCCTGCCCGGGGAACGCTCCTTCTGCTTGAATGACCGCATGGCCAGCCACTCGTACACCTCGTACACCTCGTCAGGTCGCAGCGACCTCGAGCCGTTCTGGCCTTCTCGCCAGGACCACGATTTCGACCGGGTGTGTTGCCGCGCGAAGAACGCGCCGGCCCTCTAAAGCCTCCGGGACGTCCTGTCCGACCTCCCCCCGGGGCCTTCGGTCTGCGCGGTGCCGACATCGACGACGTACGCACGTCTTCTGCCGACCACTCCGCGTGAAAGAGCTGACCACTCATGGCGAACACCCGTTCCCTCACCTCCGCCGCCTCCGCAGCGACCGCCCCTCCCCTGACCTTCCCTCCCAGTCCGCGCCACCGCCTGCGCGCCGTCGACCGCGACGAGGTGGCCCGGGTCGTGGACCTGCTGCCGCCGGGCGCCACCTGGCTGCCCGCGCCCCAGCACACGCTGCCCGCGCTCCCCGGACAGCCCCCGATGATCGGCTACCTGGTGCTGGTCCCCGCCGACCAGCAGCCGCCGGCCGGTTTCGCGCCGCACGGCTTCCCGACCGCCGCCCCGCAGGCGCCGCAGGCCCCGGCCGCGGCCGGTCCGGGCACCGCCGCCACGGTCGGCGACCCCCTCGTACGGATCGACACGGCGCAGCGCACCGCCGAGGTCGACGGGACCGTGCTCGACCTGACCTACCTGGAGTTCGAGCTCCTCGCCCACCTGGTGAAGCACCCGCACCGGGTGCACAGCCGGGACCAGCTGGTCACCACGGTCTGGGGCTACGGCCACGTCGGCGACGGCCGGACCGTGGACGTGCACATCGCCCGGCTGCGCCGCAAGCTGGGCGCCTCCCACCGCGGCGCGATCCAGACCGTGCGCCGGGTGGGCTACAAGTACGCGCCCTGACCGGACCGTCGACCGCGCCACGGTGGGCCCGTACTCACGAGGGGGAGTACGGGCCCACCGGCCGTCGCGGGCCCGCGGGCAGACGGTCTAGGTCGCCCGCGCCGCCTTCGCCCGACGGCCGGCCGCGAAGCCGAGCGCGGCGTCGGCCACGAGGAAGACGGCCAGGCTGATGCCGAGCATCGGGACGAACCAGCCGACCGCGGCGGTCACGGCGACCACGGGCAGCACCACGGTCACCGGCAGCTTCCGCCAGGCCCCGCGCGGCTGGGCGCGGCCCGCGGACAGCGTGCGGTCCTTCGTCGGCCGGCGCAGCCACCACATGCGGTAGCCCCAGAAGACGAGGAACATCACCGCGGCGGCCAGCGCGGCCAGGGCGAGCTGGTTGGCGAGCCCGAAGGTCAGGCCCATGTGCAGGTCGATGCCGAAGCGGGTCAGTCGGGCGAGCAGCGGGTAGTCGGCGAAGCGCAGTTCGTCCATGACCCGGCCGTCGGCGGGGTCGACGGAGACGGCGTCCAGGTGCACCGGCACCTGCGCGTCCTTCTCCTTGACCACGTACCCCTTGCCGCGGGCCGGGAGCGTCACCTGGAGGGACTCGGTGACGCCGGCCGCCCGGGCGGCGGCCACGGCCCGGTCGATGCCGACGTCCGCGGTGGGCGCGGGCGGGGGCATCTCCATCCCGTCGGTCATGACGTGCCCGGCGTGCTCGTCGCCGCCCGCGGCGCCCGCGCCGGGGGTCAGCTCGGCGGCGACGGCGGGGGTGGCTCCGCCGAGGCCGTCCTGCACCCGGCCGATGTTCTCGCCCGCGTACCTCGACCAGGTCAGACCGGTGGCGGAGAGGGCGACGAGGCCGACGACGGCCCAGAGTCCGACGGCGCCGTGCCAGGACAGCGTGCGGCGCCGGCCGGTGGCCCTGCGGTCCGGGAGGACCAGCTGCGACCTCCGCTTGCGGCGGCGGCCGATCCACAGCGCGAGGCCGCCGAGGGCGACCACCCACAGCCAGCTCGCGGCGAGCTCGCTGTAGTTCCGGCCGAACGCGCCGAGCTGGAGGCTGGAGTGGAACTCGCTCAGCCAGGCCCGCAGCGGCAGTGCGTCGCCGACCGTCGCGAGCCGGCCGCGCACCTCGGCCGTGTACGGGTCGACGAAGACGGTGAGGGTCCGGCCCTCGGGGAGGCCCGGGCTCTCCATGATCACCCGGGTGGTGGCCCCGGCGTCGGGCGCGGGCCACACGGACACGACCTCGCCCCGGGGCTCCGCGCTGCGGGCGGCGGCCACCTGGGCGCTCAGCGCCAGCGGGTCGCCGCCGACCCGGGCCACGGTCAGCTCGTCGGAGTAGACGATCCGTTCGGCCTGCCAGGAGGCCGCGTAGAGCAGCCCGGTGGCGGCGGCCGCGAAGAGCAGCGGGGCGATGAGCAGGCCCGCGTAGAAGTGCATGCGCAGCAGCAGGGGCCGCAGCGCGGCCCAGCCGCCGCGGGGGGCGGGTGCCGGGGCGTCGGTGGCGGGGTCGGGGTCGGGGCCCGGCGGGCGGGCGTCGTGGAGCGCGTCGAGGGACATGGGGTTCCTAGGTGAGGGCGGGGACAGGGGGAATCGACCCCCGGTGTCGCCCCCTCCGCGAGGAGGAGCGCCGGTCAGGCGCGGGCGGGCCGGCCGGGGGCCGTGACGCGGAGGGCTCGGCCCCCGGGCGGCCCGCGGCGCACCGCGGTGTGGGCGTGTACGGCTCCGCGCAGGCGGCGCGGGCGTTCGCAGGGCGCGGGGAACACGGCCGGGGCGGGTGCGTGCGCCGCCCGCGCGCGGACCAGGACGCACGCGTGGGCGAGCGGCCGGGCGGCGTGGCGGGCGGCCGCGCGCACGGCCCGGGCCAGCCGGAAGACGGCGGCCTCGCCCCACGCCAGCCAGAGGGCGCAGAACAGTCCGGCGAGCACGTGGGCGGCGAGCATCCCGAACCCGCCGTGCCCGGCCATCCCGGCCATCTCGGCCATGTCCGCGAGGTCCGCGGCCCCGGGCACGTCCGCGAGGTCGGCGGCCCCCGGCAGGTGCGCGAGGTCGGCCGCCCCGGGAACGCCCCGCGGGCCCGCCCCGCCGGACACCTGCGTCAGGTCCGCCGCGGCGCCGGGGGCGTGCGTCAGGTCCGCTGCCCCGGCGTGGGCATGCGCCGGGGCCGGAGGGACGGTCGCCGTGCCGGGCGCGGCGCCCGGGTCCGGTGTGGGCGGCGTGCCGGCGGCGTGCGTCGCCGCGTGGCCGTGGGCCGTGCCGGGGGCGCCCGTCGGGGTGTGGTGGTGGCCGTGGGGCATCGGCGCGGGGCCGGGGCCGGCGGTGGAGCGGGTCGCCGCGGCCTGGCCGGCGGTGAAGGCGAGGTGCAGGGCTCCCTGGACGGTGAGCAGCGCCGCGGTGATGCCCACCGGCCCCCGCCGGTGCCCGGCGGCGAGCCAGGCGAGGACGCCGGTCACCCCGAAGGCCCCGAGAAGCCCCACGAGCGGAACATCCGCACCGGACATGTACGAATGCCCCAGCGCACCCAGAGCGACGCAGACCGCCGCGAACATCGCGGCCCGCGTGGCGCGCATCGGCGCGGGAGTCCCTGACATGGCCGGGCCATGTTCGCACGGGGCCCGGTGATGCCCGCCGGAGGGCCGTATCCGATCATGGGCGGGTGAATCCATTGCCATGGCCGGCGCCCCTGAGCACGGTCTACGCGGGCGGGGTGCAGCTCGGCTCGTACGCCCTGGAGCGGATCGGGGAGGCGGAGCGGGAGCGGCTGCTGCGCGGCTGCTCGACGAACGTCGACAACCTCACCGCCGGACGCTGGGAGACGCTGCTGACCAGCGCCTTCGTCGTCGAGGAGCCGATGCCGCTGCCGTACGCGCTGCTGCTCGTCGCCGTGCTGGGGTACGCCGAGTACGCCTACGGGGCCTGGTGGACGGCCGGGGTGTTCCTGCTCGGGCACGCCTCGGCGACCCTGCTGGTCTACGGCGTCCTGCACCGGACGCCCGATCCGCGCGTGCGGCGGGCGCTGGACGTGGGCACCAGCTACGGGTTCAACGCCGTGCTCGGCGCACTGACCTCCGCCCTGCCGTACGGGCCGGTCCGGACGGGAGTCCGGGCGGGGTTGGTCCTGCTGGCCGCCGCGCCGGTGGTCAAACGCGGCCGGACGTTCACGGACGCCGGGCACCTGGTGGCCCTGGGGGTCGGGGTCGGGGTCGGGGTGGTCGCCGATTGTCTTTCCGCGGCGAGACATCGGAAAATTGCGTGACCCGACAATGACACGAGTAAGCAGCCCCCGAGCCCCGCGTCGCCGTGCGGGCCGCACCCGGGGGACGCCCCGCACACCCCCGACCACCCACCGCTGACCACCCACCGCTGACCACAGACCGCAGACCGCAGACCGCAGACCGCTGGAGCCGACACGATGACCGCCACCCCCTCCACCACCGTCGCCAACCTCCGCGACCTCGGCGGCACCCCGCTCTCCGGCGGCCGCACCGTCCGTCCCGGCCTGGTGCTGCGCTCCGGCCAGCTCGACCGGCTCGACCTCGACGCCGACCCGGTGGTGGCCGCCCTCGGGCTGCGCACCGTCATCGACTTCCGCACCGAGGCCGAGCGCGCCGACCACCCCGACCGGGTGCCGGCCGGCGTCCGGGTCCTGGTCGGCGATGTGCTCGCGGACAAGATGCGGGCCGGCGGCATGCCCGTCGCCGCCCAGCTCAAGGACCTGCTGTCGGACCCGGCGGTCGCCGAACGGCACCTGGGCGGCGGGAAGGCGCAGGCCCTGTTCGCCGACGTCTACCGCTCCTTCGTGCGGTCCGCGTCCGCGCGGGCCGCCTACCGGACCCTGCTGACCGAGGCCGCCGACCCCGGGGCGGGCCCGCTGCTGTTCCACTGCACGGCGGGCAAGGACCGTACGGGCTGGGGCGCGACGGTCATCCTCTCCCTGCTCGGCGCGGACGACGAGACCCTGATGGCCGAATACCTGTCGGTGAACCCGGCCGTCAAGCGGGCCTTCGCCCCGATGATCGAGGGGTTCACGACGGCGGGCGGCGACCCGGACATCGCGCTCGCGCTGATCGGGGTCTTCCCCGCGTACCTGGAAGCGGCGCTGGACGAGGTCGAGACGCGCTACGGCTCCATGGAGAAGTACGTCCGGGAGGGCCTCGGCGTGCCCGACGGCACCGTCGAGGCGCTGCGCGCCCGCCTGGTGGCCTGAGCCCCGGCCGCCCTCAGCCCTCCGCCCCGGCGCGCGCGCCGGGGCGGGTGACCATCCGACGATTCGCTCGTTCTGCTGAACGTGACTGCGCCGGATACCGCCACCCGCCCCCTGTCTCCCGACGTCGAGCAGGCCGAGGCCGCCATCGTCGAGCACTACCCGCGGCTGGTGCGGCTCGCCTACCTGGTGCTGCCGCCCGCCCTCGGCCGCAACCGGCGGGTGCTCACCGCCCACGCGCTGGCCCAGCGGGCGCTGCCGCGCGGACGGCGGGAGCGGGAGGCGGTCCCGGCGGTGCGGGGCGGGGTGCCCGGTCAGCGCGGGGGCGCGCCGGAGGACTCCGGGTACGCGTACGTCCGGCTGCGCGTGCTGCGCGGCGCCCTGGAGGGCGGGCTGCCGCTGACGTTCCGCGCGCTGCCCCGGCGGGCGCAGCTGCCGCCGGCCCTGCCGCAGGTGTGGGGGCTGCGGCTGTTCCCGCGCTCGGGCGGGGCCGAGGAGCTGGCCCTCGACCAGTGGCTGGCCACGCTCGACGGGCCCGGCCGCGCGGCCTGCGTGCTGCGGGCCCTGGAGCGGCTGTCGGAGCCCGAGGTGCTGCGGGTGCTCGACGAGGCCGGGGTCGCGGACCCGGCCGCGGCGGTCGCGGGGTCCGGCGAACCGGCGCACGACGCGCTCTTCGCCTCTCCCGAGTTCGACCCGTGCGTGCTCCAGGCCCGGCCGACCGACCTGTTGCGCCGGCGCCGTCTCGTGCGGGGATCCCTCGCGGCCGCGGCGGCCCTGGCCGTGTGCGGGGCCCTGCTCGCGCTGCCGGGCGGGGGCTGGGGGGCCGACGGGGCCGCCGCCCCGCCGTACGCGCTCAACCCCGCGGCCGAACAGGCCCTGGACCCGGGCCGGCTGGTGCGGGCCGCGCCGACGCTGTGGCGCGCCTCGTCGCGTACGGACTTCTCCACCTGGCCGGCGCGCGGCGACCGGGCGGACGACGCGGCACTGCTGCGCCGGGCACTGGCCGTCTGGGCCCGGCCCGGGGCCTCGGTGGCCGTCTCGGCCACGCCGGGCACCCCTGCCGGGCCGGCGATGGGACCGGCGCAACTGCTGTTCGCGGGCACCGTCGACCAGGCCGTCGTGGTCCTGCTGTACGACGGGTTGCGCGTGGTGCGCTACGCGGAGCCGCGGGCCGGGACCGCGGGGGCCGCCCTCGATTTCGCCCGGACGGACGGGGCGTCGGCGCAGACCGCGGCCGCGCTGGTGCTCAGCCGGGTCGACGGCAACGTCCGCTACCTGACGGCGCCCTGGGTCACCGCCGTGGCCCTGCGGGACCTGCTGAAGCCGGGCGAGGGCCCGACCGCGCTGAAGACGACCCCGGACGGGGTCACCCCGCCGGTCGTCAGCCCGGCCCCGGCCGGGACCTGCAGCAGTTGGAACGCCCTGGCCCTGACCGGCGACGGCGCCACCCGGCTGATCACCGACCTCGGCGAGCTGACCCCGGCCCGGCTGACGTCGGGCGCGCCGGGCGCCGAGCGCGACGTGACGGAGGCGGCGGAGCTCGGCGACTGGTCGCGGATCGCCTGCCTGCTGCCCTCGGTGCGCTCGCACGGGGTCCGTACGGTCAACGCGTGGACGTACGCGAAGCAGCCGCTGCCGGAGGGCGGCGGGACGGCGGCCTGGCTGTGCACGCGGGCCGAGACCTGGCAGGGCGCGGCGGACCGGGTGCAGGCGCAGTTCCTCGCCCCGGGGGCGTCGGCGGCCGCACAGGCGGCCCGGGCGGAGGGGACGCCTGCGTGCGGGTCCCGGGAACCGCGGGTGCTGGCGGGCGTGCTGTGGAAGTCGCGGGCGGGGCAGTGGTACGTGGTCGCGGCGGGCAGTGCCCAGTTCGCCTCGGTGTCCGCGTCGGGCGGCGGGGTGAGCGGGACGGCGAACGGCAACCGGCTGGCGGTCAAGGCTCCGGCCGGGGCCCAGGTGGACCTGTCGGGCAGGCTCACGGACGGCTCCAAGGCGGGTTCGCTGCGCTGAGCCGGGCGCGGTGCGGGCTCGGTTCGGTCGGATGCCGGTCGGGTGCCGGTCGGGTGCCGGTGGCAGGAAGTGCGTGCAGAGGGGTTTTCCTCGCCTCTACCCATCAGTACATTGACGCCATGTCTAATACGCCGCTCGCGCCCGTCCCCGTGGCGTCGGAACACGTGGACCTGAGGCCCCGGAACGTGTCCTTCGGCTGGGAGGACACCCCGCTGCACTGGCTGCCGAAGGACCCCTTCGCCGGTCACATGATCAACGTGCTGCACCTGCTGCTCCCCGCGGGCGAGCGCTGGTTCGTCCACGTCTACAAGCAGGTGCTGCCGTACGTCGAGGACGAGCAGCTGCGCGCGGACGTCGTCGGCTTCATCGGGCAGGAGGCCATGCACGCAGCCGCCCACGACGACGTGCTGCCCCACCTGAAGCGGCTGGGCCTGGACCCGACCCCCTACACGGCGCAGGTGGACTGGCTGTTCGAGAAGCTGCTGGGCGACCGGACCCTGCCGCCGGGCCGGGCGAGCCGGTGGTGGCTCATGGAGCGGGTCGCGCTGATCGCGGCGATCGAGCACTACACGGCCTTCCTCGGCGACTGGGTGCTGAACGCGGACGAGCTCGACCGACGGGGCGCCGACCCCACCATGCTGGACCTGCTGCGCTGGCACGGCGCCGAGGAGGTCGAACACCGCTCGGTGGCCTTCGACCTCTTCATGCACGTGGACGGGGGCTACCGGCGCAGGGCCCGGACCTGGGCGACCGCCTTCTCCGCGCTGGTCTTCCTGTGGCAGCGGGGGGTGCGCTTCTTCATGGAGAACGACCCGTCGCTGGTCGACGGCAAGGCCTCGCTGGGCCAGTTCCTGCGCGCCGGGCAGCAGGGCGTCCTGCCCTCCGCGGGCGCCATGCTCCAGTCCATCCCCACCTACCTCTCCCGCACCTACCACCCCTCCCAGGAGGGCTCGACCGCACAGGCGGTGGCCTACCTGGCCTCCTCCCCCGGCGCGAACGGCGGTGTCCGCGGATGAGGCGCGTCCTGATGGCCACCGCCCTGGCGGGCGGCGCCTGGGCCGCCAAGCGCGCCCTGAACCGGCGCATAGGCCGCTCCCCGCTCTGGCCGCTGCCCGCGCTGGAGGAGCCCGTGTCGGGGCACTCCCCGCGACGCGCGCTGCGCGCGCTGGTCGTCTCCCGCACGGAGCCGGCGCACGGTGTCCTGCGCCTGGTCCTGGAATCCCCCGAGCTGCCCGCCTGGACGCCGGGCGCGCACGTCGACCTCACCCTGCCGTCCGGGCTCGTCCGCCCGTACTCGCTGTGCGGGGACCCGGCCGACGTCGGGCGCTACGCGGTGGCGATCCGCCTGGTCGAGGACGGCCGCGGCGGCTCCCGCGAGGCCCACGCGCAGCTGGTCGAGGGGGCGGAGCTGGAACTGCGGGCGCCGCGCAACCGGTTCGAGCTGGTCCCGGCGTCCTCGTACGCCTTCGTCGCGGGCGGCATCGGGATCACCCCGCTGCTGCCGATGCTCCGCGCGGCCACGGCGGCGGGCGCCGAATGGACCCTGCTGTACGGGGGCCGGTCGCGCGCCTCGATGCCCTTCCTGGACGAGCTGGCCGCGTACGGGGACCGGGTGACGCTCTGCCCGCAGGACGAGACGGGCCTGCCCGACCTGGGCCCGCTCGCCGCGGCCGCGCCCGGCACGCTGGTCTACTGCTGCGGGCCCGAGCCGCTGATGGCGGCCGTGGTGGCGGCCGCCGCCGACCCGGCCGCGGTCCGCCTGGAGCGCTTCGCCCCGGCGGCTGCCGGTGCGGCCCGGCCCTTCACGGTGGAACTGGGCCGCTCGGGGCGCACGGTGGAGGTCGCGGCGGACGAGTCGGCGCTGACGGCGGTGCGCCGCGAGCTGCCGGGCACCGCGTACTCCTGCGAGCAGGGCTTCTGCGGGACCTGCCAGCACCGTGTGCTGGCGGGCGAGGTGGACCACCGCGACGAGCTGCTGACGGACGGGGAGCGCGAGGACTCCATGCTGCTGTGCGTGTCGCGGGCCGCGGGCGACCGGCTGGTGCTGGACCTGTAGGGCGCCGTCCGCACGGGTTCGGGGCCGGGCGGAGAAGTTAGGGTGTCGGCATGACAACCGGGGTGCGGCGCAGGATGGGTGTCGAGGAGCGGCGGCAGCAGCTGATCGGGGTCGCCCTGGAGCTGTTCAGCCACCGGTCGCCCGACGAGGTGTCGATCGACGAGATCGCGGCGGCCGCGGGGATATCGCGGCCGCTCGTCTACCACTACTTCCCCGGCAAACTGAGCCTGTACGAGGCGGCGTTGCGGCGGGCCGCGGACGAGCTGGCGCTGCGGTTCGTCGAGCCGCGCGAGGGGCCTCTGGGGGCGCGGCTGCTGCGGGTCATGGGCCGGTTCTTCGCGTTCGTCGACGACCACGGCCCGGGCTTCTCGGCGCTGATGCGCGGGGGGCCGGCGGTGGGCAGCAGCCAGACCCACGCGATGATCGACGAGGTGCGGCGGGCGGCGTACGAGCAGATCGTGGCGCACCTGGGGGTGTCCGAGCCGCCGGCGCGGCTGGAGCTCGTGGTGCGCTCGTGGGTGTCGCTGGCCGAGTCGACGGCGCTGATCTGGCTGGACGGGCGGCGGATCCCGCGCGCCGAGCTGGAGTTGCAGCTGGTGCACGACTTCGCGGCGCTGGCCGCGGTGAGCGCCGCGTACGACGCGGAGATGGCCGCGCTGCTGGTGCGCATCCTGGCCGACGAGCCCGCCGACGGACCCTTCGGGCAGTTGGTGGGGCGGCTGGGCGTGCTGGCGGCGGGCGGGATTCCGGACGCGGTGGCCGGTGGCGGGCCCGAGGCGCCGCCCGTTCCGCGGTGATCGGCGCTGTGGCGATAATGCCCGCGTGATCATTGACGACGAGATCTTGTTCCGGCAGGCCAGGGAGAAGGACGCCGGCACGCTGGTGCAGCTGTACGACCGGGCCGCCCGGTGGATGCAGAAGCGCGGGATCGAGCAGTGGAAGCCCGGCGAGAGGGACGCCGCGCACTTCCTCGCGGCGATGCGCGAGGGCGAGGTGTGGCTGGCGGGCGACGGTGACGGGCGGATCGTCGGCGGGTACGAACTGTGCTGGTCCGACGAGGACGCCTGGGGGGTGCAGCCGCCGGTCGCGGGATACGTGCACCGGCTGATGGTGGAGCGCCGGACCGCGCCGGCCGGGGCCGGGCGCCGGCTGCTCGAACACGCCGAGCGCCGGATCGCCCGGTCCCGGCTGGCGCGGGCCCGGCTGGACTGCGTCTCCACCAACCCCCGGCTGCTCGCGTACTACCAGGGCGCGGGCTACCGGGTGGTCGGGGAGTTCCCGTCGAAGCAGGCCGCGGACGGCCGGCGCTACGGGGTGATCCTGCTGGAGAAGCGGCTGGACCGGTTCACGGTCGTGTGAGGGTCCTGAAGACGGCGACGGTGCGGCCCGGGGTGGTGAACTCCCCCGTCCGCGCGTCGTAGCCGGAGCGTTTGACGGTGGCGTCGGACCCGGCCGCCTGGACCGGGTGGAGGGCGTAGTCGCGGCCGGCGAGGGCCGGGACGCGCTGGGTCCGGGTGGTGGGGGTGGCGTTGAAGACCACCACGAGGTCGCCCAGGGTCATGGTGATGACGCCGGGGGTCTCGTCCGTGCCGGAGAGCGGGAAGGCCAGCCGCTCCTGCACCACCTCGGAGGTGGTGAGGGCGAAGGAGCGTTCCGTCGTGCGGATGCGCAGCAGGTCGCGGTAGGCGGCCGAGGCTCCGGTGATCTCCGGGCAGCCGGGGGCGGGGAGCGTCAGCAGGGGTTTGGCGTAGCTCCACTTGGGCCCGTTGTCGGCGGCCGGGGGCAGGCCGCGGCCGGAGCCGTTGCCGTCGCGGCAGTCCCATTGGATCGCGTTGAACCAGTCGCCGCTGTCGTAGGAGTTGCGGTCCAGGGACTTGGAGCGCAGCAGGTCGGTCCCGGCCTGGGAGAGGGACGGGCCCTGGGAGAGGGTGGCCGTCGCCATCGCCAGGACCTGCATGCGGGCCTTGTCGGCGGGGCTGGTGGCGGGCGGGAGCTTGAAGGTCAGGGCGTCGGCGAGGGTCTCGTTGTCGTGGGCGTCGGCGTAGGCCAGGGCGTCGCCGGGGGCGGCCGCGTAGCCGGCCGGCGAGCCGTTGTAGTCGACCTCGGAGCCCTTGGTGCGGCGTCCGGTGGTGTCGGTGAAGGCGTAGGAGGCGAGGTTCCCGGACAGGCCGACCTTGATCAGGTCCTGGGCGTGCAGCAGCCGGGCGCGCTGCTCGGCGGGGGTGCCGTTGGCGGCCGAGCCGTTGGGCTCGGTGAACAGGCCGGAGGCGAAGCCCTGGACGCGCGGGTCCTCGTCGAAGGGGCCGCCGCCGCGGACGGCGTCGCGGGCCCGGTCGGAGAAGGTGGCGATGCCGGTGCCGGCCATGTTCTTCTGGGTGGCCTGGACGAAGCGGGCGTCGTCGGCGACCTCGCCGAAGTTCCAGCCCTCCCCGTAGAGGATGATCTTCTTTCCGTCGACCCCGTCCTTGGCGGGGGTGAGCTCGTCGAGGGCCTTGCGGACGGCCAGGATGTTGGCCTTGGGGTGGTGTCCCATGAGGTCGAAGCGGAATCCGTCGACCTTGTACTCCCTGGCCCAGGTGACGACGGAGTCGACGACGAGGCGGCCCATCATGGCGTTCTCGGGTGCGGTGTTGGAGCAGCAGGTGGAGTTGGCGACGCTGCCGTCGGGCAGCAGCCGCTGGTAGTAGCCGGGGACGACGCGGTCGAGGACCGAGGTCTCGGCCTGGCCGGAGGCGACGGTGTGGTTGTAGACCACGTCCATCACGGTGCGCAGCCCGGCCCCGTTGAGGGACTGGACCATCCTGCGGAACTCGACGGTGCGGGCGGTGCCGTCCGGGTCGCTGGCGTAGCTGCCCTCGGGGACGCTGTAGTGCAGGGGGTCGTAGCCCCAGTTGTACGCGTCCTTCGCGGCGGCGGCGGCCACGCAGGCCTGCTGCTGCTCGGAGTCGGGGGCGTAGACCTTCAGGTCGCAGGCAGGTTCGGTGCGGTCGCCCGGCTTCTCGGGGATGGTGCCGATGTCGAAGACGGGCAGGAGGTGGACGTAGGAGGTGCCGGCGGCGGCCAGGTCGCGCAGGTGGCGCATGCCGGCCGAGGCGGTGTCGGTGAAGGCCAGGTACTGGCCGGGGTGCCGGGAGGTGCGGTCCGCGACGGAGAAGTCCCGGACGTGCAGCTCCTGGATCTGGGCGGTGGTGAAGGGGACGGCGGCGGGCTTGCGCAGGCCGCGCCAGCCGGGCGGGGCGAGCTTCGGGTCGGCGAGGTCGACGACGAGGCTGCGGGCGGAGTCGGCGGTCAGGGCGGTGGAGTACGGGTCGGTGACGAGGTTGCGGACGACCTGGCGGGTGCTGGGGGCCCAGACGGTGATGTCGTAGCGGTAGGGCTTCCCGGTCCACCCGCGTTCGCCGCGCACCGACCAGACGCCGGTGGCGTCGTCGCGGCGCATGGGCACGGTGCGGCCGTCGAGTTCGAGGGCCACCTTCTGGGCGGTCGGCGCCCAGACGGAGAGGGTGGGGCGGCCGTCGTGGAAGACCGGGCCGAGGGGGGCGTTGGTCGCGTGGAGGTCGTCGAGGACTCCGGCGAGCTGGACGCCGGTGGCGGCGAGGACGGCGCCGTTGGCGGCGCGGGCGGAGGCGACGAGCTGGCCGCGCAGGGCCGCGCGGACCCGGTCGCGGTCGCGCGGGTCGACGGTGTAGGCCGGGTACGCGGCCAGGTGCGGGAACTTCTCCTTCTGGGCGGCGGTGAGCTCGGTCCGGGCCAGGCGCAGCCATGCGGCGCCGCCCTCGCGGAGGGTGCCGTCGCCGGTGGTGACGGCGCCGGTGGGCGAGGCCAGGAGCTGCACGGAGGCGGCGGCCTGCGGGGCCTTCCAGGCGACGGTGTTCCGGTCGAGCCAGACGGCCTCGGACTTGGTGAGGTCGAGGGCGGCGGCGGAGCCGGCGGGCTGGGGCAGCAGGTAGGACGGGCTGCCGCCGAGCATCCACACCTCGTGGCCGGTGGCCGCGAGGTCGAGGGACTGGTCGGTGGGCAGGTCCTTCTCGTCGCCCTTGTGCAGGATGTAGCTCAGGCTGGTGGCGCCGGCGGCGAGCGGGACCTCGTAGACCGCGCCGTAGGAGTCGGTGCGGGCGGGCAGCAGCGGGGCGGACCAGTCGGTGGGCTGCGCGGCGCCGGTCCAGACGTGCAGGCCCCAGCCGTCGTAGGCGCCGTCGGGGCGCTGGTAGTGCAGGACGGCCTTGCCGGTGTCCTGCGGCGGGTAGGCGGGGCGGTCGGTGCGGGCGGCCTCCTCGCCCTGCTCCAGCCAGATCTCGCCGGTCCGGGTGACGTCGATGGTGCGGTCGGCGGCGACGTCCTTGGTGCCGTCCTTGTCGATGACCAGGTAACTCACCGAGGAGGCACCGGGCTTGAGCTTGACGTGGGCGAAGGCGCCGTAGGCGTCGCGGCCGGTGAAGGCGTGGCCCTCGGGCCACGGGGTGCTCTCGCCGTCGGCGAGGTCGCCCCAGGCGTAGAGCCGCCAGTTCGTGTAGTCGCCGTCGGGCCGGTTGTAGTGGACGACCGCGTAGTCGCGCTGGGTGGCGGTCGGGACCTCCGGCGGGGGCGTCCGGCCGGCGGTGGACGCGGCGAGGGCGCCGGCGGTGCGGCCGGCGGAGTCGACGACGACGGCCTTGTAGCGCAGGGGGGTGCCGGGTGCGGCCTCGACGTGCTGGGTGACCTTGTACGGGGCGTGGTCGGCGGAGCCGAGGACCTGCCACGGGCCGGTGCCGGTCTGGGCGGCGAAGACGACGCGGTTCAGGGCCCCGCCGGTGACGTCGGCGGAGAGCTCGACGGTGCCCGCGGCGCCGGGGGCCGGGGCCTTGAGGGTGAGGGAGGGCCGGGTGGCGGGCGCGGCGAGCGGGGTGACGCCCTGGAGGACGACCGAGCCGAGGGCCGGGACGGTGACGGTGAGCTTGCCGGCGGCGGAGGCGCGGATCAGGGCGGTGCCGCCGTAGAGGGTGCGGTACTGGGCGCCGGCGGGGGCGTCGAGCTGCACCGTGCGGGCCTCGGCGGCGTTGTTGGCGGCGACCAGGTACTCGGTGCGGCCGCCCTTGCGGCCGCCCTTGCCGTCGTCCGTGCGCGCGAAGGCGTACACGGAGCCGTCGGAGAGCCGCTCGCTCTGCACTCCGTCGCGCAGGGCGGGGTGGGCCCTGGTCAGCTTCGAGAGGGCACTGATCTGCCGGTAGAGGGGGTGCTGCTGATCGTAGGCGTCGCTCGCGTGGGTGCGGGCCGTGCCGAGCTGGTCGTCGTCGAGGTAGTCGGCGACCTGCGAGGCGAACAGCGGCTGCCGCGCGTCCTTGTCCCCGCCCGCGCCGGTGAAGCCCTGCTCGTCACCGGAGTAGACGACCGGGTTGCCCCGGGAGAGGAACATCAGCTCGTTGGCGAGCCGGTAGCGGTCCAGCAGCTCCTGCTCCCCCGCACCCGGCCGGTCCTGCTTCAGGAAGGTCCCGAAGCGGCCCATGTCGTGGTTGCCGAGGAAGGTGACCTGCTCGTAGGCGTTGGCCTTGTCGGTGGTGTACCGGTAGTCGTCGGCCAGGACGGAGCCCAGCCGGCCGGCGCCCGCGCCCTGGGAGGCGTACGCGCGGATCGCGTCCTGGAGCGGGAAGTCGAGGGTGGCGTCGAGGCGGCCCCGCGTCACGTAGGGCGAGGTGACGGCGGTGTCGGCGGAGTAGACCTCGCCGAACATGAAGAAGTCGTCCCGGCCGCGCTCGGCCGCGTACGCGTCGAGGGCGGTGGCCCACTGGGTCCAGAAGCCGGTGTTGACGTGCTTGACCGTGTCGATGCGGAAGCCGTCGATGTCGAAGTCCCCGACCCACTTCTCGTAGATCTTCTCCATCCCCTCGACGACCTCGGGGCGCTCGGTCCACAGGTCGTCGAGCCCGTAGAAGTCGCCCTGCTCGGAGGATTCCCCGGCGAAGGTGGAGTCGCCCCGGTCGTGGTACATCCGCGGGTCGTTGAGCCAGGCCGGGACCTTGAGGTCCTTCTTCGCGTCGGGCACGAACGGCGTGCGCGGGAAGGAGTCCGCGTCCGTCTTCGGGAACGCGCGCCGGCCGTCGGCGTAGTCGGCGTCGTCGAAGGGCACCCCGTCCTTGGTCAGGTAGGGGAAGGCGCCCTTGGACAGGTACGAGTAGGAGGCCTCGCGGTAGTCGACGACGTCGGCGGTGTGGTTGGTGATGACGTCGAAGAAGACCTTCATCCCCTTCGCGTGCGCCTTGTCGATCAGCCGCTCCAGGTCGGCGTTGGTGCCGAAGTGCGGGTCGACCTGTGTGAAGTCGGTGATCCAGTAGCCGTGGTAGCCGGCCGACACGTCGTCGCCCTTGCCCTGCACCGGCTGGTTCTTGAAGATCGGCGCCAGCCAGATGGCCGTCGTCCCCAGGCCCTTGACGTAGTCGAGCCGGTCGGTGAGCCCCTTGAGGTCGCCGCCCTGGTAGAAGCCCTTGTCGGTCGGGTCCAGGCCGGTCTGGAGCCGGGAGCCGGTCAGGCCGCCCCGGTCGTTGCGCGGGTCGCCGTTGGCGAAGCGGTCCGGGAGGACGAAGTAGAACTGCTCCCGGGTGAGGTCGTGGCGGGCGGGCTCGGCGGCCAGTTTCGCGTCCGGGGGCGGCGGTGGCGCCTTGGCCGCGGCGGCGGCGGCGGGGAGGGCGGGCAGGAGCGTCACGGCCAGCGCGGCGGCGAGGACTCCTGCGGCGGGGCGTATCACGGCGGTTCTCCTCGGGTACGGGGGTGAGGGCCGCCCGGCGGTGGCGGGGCCGGGGTGCCGGGCGGCCCTGGTCTGTGCGGCGTCGAGCCGCGGCTCAGCTGCGCCAGGTGTCGTTCAGCGCCACCCGGCCGGACGCGGGGACGGTGGCGGTGCGGTTGGCGCCGCTCTCCCAGGTGACGTTCCCGGCGGCGTCCTTGCGGAGGTACTTGTAGGCGAAGGCAGTCCCGGCCGGGAGGGCCGCGTCGAGCTTCCAGACGGGGTAGGCCGCCGGGTCGAGCTTGAGGGCGGAGCCGGTGTTCCAGCCGCCGAGCTCGGGGCGGTCCCCGGTCACGTAGACGTCCTGGCCCGGCACGGTCGTGGCGTTGACCGCGAAGGAGGCCCCGGCTGCGGAGGGCGGCGGGGTCGTCCCGCCGCCGCCCGCGCAGCTGCGGGCGTTGGCGTGCAGGGCGACGGCGGTCCCGGCGCCGAGGGTGGCGGTGAACTGGCCGGAGCCGTTCACGGTGACGCCCCGGCCGCTCTGCACGTCGCAGTAGTCGCCGGCCGGCAGGGAGGTCTGGAAGGTGCGGGTGAGGGAGGCGCCCTCGTGGTTGATCGCCACGTAGGCCCTGGAACCGCGGCCGAAGGCGATCTGGTCGCCGCCGTTGTCCCACCAGTCGGTGACGGCCTGGCCGCGGGCCGCGTTGCGCAGGCCCACCATGGAGGAGATCTCCCGCCAGGCGTGCTGGCACTTCCAGCCGTCCGCGTAACAGGCGTTCACGCTGCCGCCGTTGGGCGGACCGGCGTCCTTGTCGGACCACTCGTAGCCGGAGGCCACGTCGGGCGATCCGTAGGGCCAGGCCAGCATGAACACGTTGGCCAGGGTGTAGGCGGAGCCGTTCTTGTAGCTGAGGGTCTCGCCGTTGCGCTCGGTGTCGTGGTTGTCGACGAAGACCCCGGACTGGCCGGAGGGCATGTAGCCCCACGCCTCGCCGAAGTTCTTCAGGTGCGCGAGGTTCTCGTTCTGGAAGACCCGCTTGAGGTCGCGGGCGTAGCGGAATTCCTGGACGTCGCCGGTGCCGAGGTACTCGGAGGGCGACACGGCCTCTCCGGCGCCGTAGATGGCCTCCTGCTTCCAGTAGACGCCGGGCTTGGACATCCGCGACTTGATGTTGGCGAGGTCGGCTGCGGGCATGTGCTTGGCGGCGTCGATCCGGAAGCCGTCGACGCCGAGGGAGAGCAGGTCGTTGAGGTAGCCGGCGATGCGGCCGCGCACGTAGTCCTCGCCGGTGTCGAGGTCGGCCAGCTGCACCAGTTCGCAGTTCTGGACGTTGGCCCGGTCCTGGTAGTTGGTGATCGTCGCCCGGCAGTCGTCCATGTCGGCGCCGGAGTAGATGCCGGGGTAGCCGTACTTCGTGTACGGACTGCCGCCGGTTCCGGTGCCGTCGCCGGCCGCCATGTGGTTGATGACGGAGTCGGCGACGACCTTCACACCGGCGGCGTGGCAGGTTTCGACCATGGCCTTGAAGGCGTTCCGGTCGCCCAGCCGCCCGGCGATCTTGTAGCTGACGGGCTGGTACGAGGTCCACCACTGCGGGCCCTGGATGTGCTCCTGCGGGGGCGAGACCTGGACGAAGCCGTAGCCGGCGGGGCCCAGGGTGTCGGTGCAGGCCCGGGCGACCGAGTCGAACTTCCACTCGAAGAGGACGGCGGTGACGTCCTTGTCGCCGGGCGCCGCGGCGACGGCCGGCGCGGACGCCGGTCCGGTGAGGGTCGCGGCGGCGAGTGCGGTGGTGGCGAAAAGGGTTGCAGCTCTGGCGGCTCTGGCAGGCATGCGGGGGCCTCCTGGCGGAAGAGGTGGGGATTGCAGCGACCGTAGGGGCCGGTCGGGAGCCCTGCAAGAGATTGCGCAAGGGATTGCAGAATTGTTTCCGCGACGTGTCCGAACCGGCGGCCCGCCGGCCGGCCCCAGGAGGGGGCGAATCCGGATCGATCAACTCACCCCGGACACGACCCAGTCGGAACACACCCGCCGAGCTCCCGCCGCAGGGGGGGGTGGTGGTGGGGTGGGGGTGCGCGCGGGTCGGCCGAAGCCGGGGCCGGTCGGAGCCGTGGCGTGGGGTGGGGGGGGTCGGGCGTGGGGCGGGTGGGTCGGCGGAGGCCGGGCGAAGCCGGGCGCGGAGCGGCCCGAGGCGTGCCCGGCGGGGGTGGCCGCGCCCTGGCCGGGGCCCAGTGTCGGGCGCGGACCTGCGGAGGGCCCGGGCGCGGGCGAAGGCGAGTGCGGGCCGGAGGTGGGCTGGAGCCCGGCGGGGCGGGTGCGTCGGGCGCGGACCTGCGGAGGACCCGGGCGCGGGTCACACCGCGCCCGGGCGGAGGTGGCCGGGCCCGAACGCGGGCGAAGCCGAGTGCAGGCCGACCCGTTCGCGGCCAAGGCCTGGCTCGGCCATGGCGGGGCCGAGGCCGCGCCCGGGCGGCGGGGGTGGCCGTGCCCCGGCCCGGGCCCGGGCGGTGGCCGGGCCGGAGGGTTGGCCCCGGTCCGGGCCCAAGCCCTACCCAGGTGGGGGTGGCCCCGCACCGGGCCAGGCTCGCCTCCGCCCCCGCCGGCCCCGCCCAGCCCGGGGTCGGCCGGGGTGCGGGCCAGGCCCCGGCCGGGTGGTCGCTACTGGCCCGGGGCCTGGCCGGTTGAGCCGCGGACCACCAGTTCGGGCTGGAAGACGTACTCGGTGCGCTGGACCGGGGTGCCGCCCACCGCCTCCAGGAGGGCGCCGACCGCGGCCGTGGCCATGGCGCGCACCGGCTGGCGCACCGTGGTCAGCGGCGGGTCGGTGAACGCGATCAGCGGCGAGTCGTCGAACCCGACCACCGACACGTCCTGCGGCACCCGCAGCCCCCGCTCCCGCGCCGCGCGGATGACGCCGAGCGCCATCGGGTCGCTCCCGCACACGATGCCCGTGCACCCGCGGTCGAGCAGCGCGCCGCCCGCCGCGTGGCCGCCCTCGACCGTGAACAGGGTGCGCTGCACGAGGCCCTCCTCGTCCGCGCCCGGCAGCGCGGCCAGGAAGCCCTGCTCCTTGCGCGCCGAGGGCACGTAGCGGGTCGGCCCGATCGCCAGGCCGATCCTGCGGTGCCCCAGGTCCTCCAGGTGCCGTACGGCCATGTCGGCCGCCGCCCGGTCGTCCGGGGAGATGAACGGGGCGTGCACCTGCTCGTTGAAGCCGTTGATCAGGACGAACGGCACCCCCCGCGCCGCCAGCCGCTGGTAGCGCGAGGGGTCCGCGGCCGAGTCGGCGTGCAGGCCCGACAGGAACACGATGCCGGTGACCCCGCGCTCCTCCAGCTGCTCCACCAGTTCGTCCTCGGTGGCGCCGCCCGGGGTCTGCGTGCACAGCACCGGCGTGTAGCCGTGCCCGGCGAGGGCCTGTTCGATGACCTGGGCGAAGGCCGGGAAGATCGGGTTGGTGAGCTCCGGGATCAGCAGCCCTACCAGCCCGTTGCTGCGTCGGCGCAGCCGGACGGGCCGCTCGTAGCCGAGCAGGTCGAGCGCGGCCAGCACCTTGTGCCGGGTGCCGGCGGCCACGCCGGACTTGCCGTTGAGCACGCGGCTCACCGTCGCTTCGCTGACCTGGGCCTGCGCGGCGATGTCGGTGAGCCGCAGCGGGGACGTCACCCCAGCCACCACACCGCGCTGTCGGCCGGCAGCAGCTCCGGGTCGACGGGGTCGGTGCTGGCCAGCAGCACGGTGCCGGGTGCGGGCAGCCGGACCGGCTCGCCCGTGGTGTTCACGGTGCAGACGAAGCCGCCGCGCCGGAAGGCGAGCACCCCGGCGGGGGCGTCGAGCCACTCCACCGCGTCGCCCGCGCCGAGCTCCGGCCGCTCCCGGCGCACCCGCAGGGCCGCGCGGTACAGCTCCAGCGTCGATGCCGGGTCGCCGGTCTGCGCGGCCACGCTCAGCCCGGCCCACTCGGCCGGCTGGGGCAGCCAGCTGCCACCGTCGCCGAAGCCGTACGGGGCCCGGTCGCCGGACCACGGGATCGGCACGCGGCAGCCGTCGCGCAGCCCGTCCTGCCCGTTCTCCTTGAAGAAGGAGGGGTCCTGGCGGACGTCGTCGGGGAGGTCGAGGACCTCGGGGAGGCCGAGTTCCTCGCCCTGGTAGACGTACGCGGACCCGGGCAGGGCCAGCATCAGCAGGGCGGCCGCCCGCGCCCGGGCCAGGCCCCGCTCCCCGCCGCCGTAGCGGGTCACGTGCCGGACGACGTCGTGGTTGGACAGCACCCACGTCGTCGGCGCGCCCACGGGGCGCATCGCGTCGAGGGAGTCGTCGATGGCGGCGCGCAGCGCGTCGGCGTCCCAGCCGGTGTTCAGGTAGTGGAAGTTGAATGCCTGGTGCAGCTCGTCGGGGCGCAGGTAGAGCGCGGTGCGGTCGGCGCTCGGGGTCCAGGCCTCGGCGACGCCGATGCGGTCGCCGGCGTACTCGTCGAGCACGGTCCGCCAGGAGCGGTAGATGTCGTGGACGCCGTCCTGGTCGAAGAAGGGCAGCACCTGGTTGCCGAGCAGTTTGAGCTGCTCGTCGCGGCCGAGGTCGGGCAGGCCGGGGGCCTTGACGAGGCCGTGGGCGACGTCGATGCGGAAGCCGTCGGCGCCGAGGTCGAGCCAGAACCGCAGGATGGAGCGGAACTCGTCCTGGACGGCGGGGTGCTCCCAGTTGAAGTCGGGCTGCTCGGGGGCGAAGAGGTGCAGGTACCACTGCCCGTCGGCGACCCGGGTCCAGGCGGGGCCGCCGAAGATCGACTCCCAGTCGTTGGGCGGGAGTTCGCCGTCGGCGCCCTGCCCGGGGCGGAAGTGGAAGCGTTCGCGCAGCGGGCTGCCGGGGCCTTCACGGAGGGCCTGCTTGAACCATTCGTGCTGGTCGGAGCAGTGGTTGGGGACGAGGTCCACGATGATCCGCAGGCCCAGGGCGTGGGCCTCGCGGATCACGGCGTCGGCGTCGTGCAGGGTGCCGAACATGGGGTCGATGGCCCGGTAGTCGGCGACGTCGTAGCCCGCGTCGGCCTGCGGCGAGGCGTAGAACGGGCTGAGCCAGACGGCGTCGACGCCGAGGTCCCTGAGGTAGGGCAGGCGGCGGCGGATGCCTTCGAGGTCCCCCATGCCGTCCCCGTTGGAGTCGGCGAAGCTGCGCGGATAGACCTGGTAGATCACCGCTTCTCTCCACCAGCCGGGCCGGGTGCCGGTGGAGGTGGGGAGTGCGTCGGCGAGGTGCTGGGTCATGTCGTCCTTGGAGAGATCGGGCCGGGAGGTGTGGCGGGCAGGCTCGGGTGGTCAGCCCTTGGTGGCGCCTGCCGTCATCCCGGCGACGAGGTGACGCTGGGCGAAGAGGAAGAAGACGGCCGCCGGGATGGCGATGAGGACGGAGGCCGCGCTCATCGCACCCCAGTTGGAGGTGTACTGCGTGACGAAGGTCTGCAGGCCGCCGGCGAGGGTGAGGTTCTCCTCGCCGACCATGAAGGCGGAGGCGTAGGCGACTTCGCCCCAGGCCGTGATGAAGGCGTAGAAGCCGGTGACGGCGAGGCCGGGCTTGGCCAGCGGCAGGATGAGGCGCCAGAAGGTGCCGAAGGGGTTGAGTCCGTCGACGCGGCCGGATTCGTCGATCTCGACCGGGATGGTGTCGAAGAAGCCCTTCATCATCCACGCGCAGAACGGCACGGCGATGGTGAGGTAGGTGATGATCAGGCCGACCGGCTGGTTGAGCAGGCCGAGGTCGCCCATCAGGTTGTAGAGCGGGACGATCAGGATGGCCATGGGGAACATCTGCGTGATGAGCAGCGTCCACATGAGCGGCTTCATGCCGGGGAACTTGAACCGGCTGACGGCGTAGCCGGTGGTGGCGGCGATGAAGACGCCGAGCACGGTCGTGACGCCGGCCACGAGGACGGAGTTGGCGAACCAGCTGAGGAAGTGGCTCGACTCCAGCAGGTAGGTGTAGTTGGCGAGCGTCGGTTCCTTGACGAAGTCGGTGGTGATCGCGTGCTGCGCGGGCTTGAGCGAGGTCAGCAGGATCCACAGGACCGGGAAGACGGCGATCACGGACGCGACGACGAGCGTCGCGTGCAGGCCGACGGAGGCGAGGGGGGCGCGGCGGCCCCGCGTGCGCGTGGTCATGGTCACCACACCTCTCCCTGCTTGCGCAGCGAGCGCCGGTAGACCAGCGCGAAGATCATGAGCAGGGCCAGGATCAGGACGCCCCAGGTCGCCGAGGTGGCGAAGTCGCGCGGGCTGGTGATGAAGGCCTCGCGGAAGGCCTGGGTCACCAGGATCTCCGTGGAGTCGCCCGGGCCGCCCCGGGTGAGCAGGAAGATCACCGGGAACATGTTGAAGGTCCAGATGGTGGAGAGGAGGATCACCGTCATGCTGACCGAGCGCAGCCCGGGCAGGGTGATGTGGCGGAACCGCTGCCAGGGGGTGGCGCCGTCCATCTCGGCGGCCTCGTACAGCTCGCCGGGGATGGACTGGAGGCCGCCGAGGAGGGCGACCATCATGAAGGGGACGCCGAGCCAGACGTTGACGGCGATGACCGAGAACTTGGCCCAGGTCGGGTCGTCGAGCCACGGGATCGCGGAGATGCCGCCGCCGTCGAGGACCTTGTTGAGGATGCCGTTGTCGCGGTTGAAGAGGAACCGCCAGGCGAAGACGGAGACGAAGCCGGGGACGGCCCAGGGCAGGATCAGCGCCATCCGGTAGGCGGCGCGGCCCCGGAAGTCCCGGTTGAGCATGTTCGCGAGGGCCAGGCCGATCGTGAAGGTGATCGACACGCAGGCGACGGTCCAGACGACCGTCCACACCAGCCGTTGCAGGAACACCGGGTCGCCGAGCACGGCGGTGTAGTTGTCGAGGCCGACGAACCGGTACGTGGCGTCGATGTGCCGGACGCCGATGGTCCGGGCGACGTTGCGCTCGTTGGCGTCGGTCAGCGACAGGTACACGCCGCGGACGAGCGGCCAGCCGATGATCACGCCGAGGACCAGCACCACCGGGGCGATCATGGTCCAGGCGTACCAGTGGGTGGCGAGGGCGCGGCGCAGTCCGCCGCGCGCGCCGTTCTTGTTCCCGGTGCCGGTGTTCCGGCCGTCAGCCAAGCGGCTCCGGCCGCGGGCGGCGGCGTCGTTGTTCTCGACGTCGTCGCCCGCGGCCTTCGCCACCGACTGGCTGGTGTGAGCAGCCATCGTTCGTTACTTCCAACCCTTGAGGATCTTGCGGAACTCCGCCCCGGCCGCCTTCGCGGCGTCCTCCGGGCTCGACGACCCGGTGATCGCCTTCGTGTACTCGACCTTGAGCGGCTCGAAGAGGGAGCCGTTCTCCGGGATCCAGGCGCGCTCGACGGCCTTGTCCACGGCCGGCTTGAAGAACTGCACCATCTCGCTGCCCTTGACGTCCGGCTGCTCGTAGGCGGCCGTGCGGGTGGGGAGCAGGCTCAGCTCCTTCGCGGTCTGGACCTGCACCTCCTGGGAGGTCATGTAGTCGACGAAGGCGTGCGCGGCGGCGGTGTTCTTGGAGCCGGCGTAGACCGCGAGGTCGTGGCCGCCCTGCGGGGCGCCGGCCTTGACGGAGCCGGCCGGGACGGCGGCGACGCCGAGGTTGGCCTTGTCCTTGAACTGGTCGCCCGCGTAGGTGTCGGCGACGGCCCAGGGGCCGTTGATCATCATCGCGACCTCCCCGGACTTGAAGGCGGTCTGCATGTTGGTCCAGCCGTCGGTGGCGTTGGTGAGCGCCGCCCCCGAGGTGACCAGGTCGCGTGCGGCCTTGAAGGCCTTGACGCCCGCCGGGTTGTCGACGGTGACCGTCTTGTTCTTGGCGTCGACCAGGTCGCCGCCCTCGCCGTAGATCAGCGGGAGGAACCAGTAGGAGTCGTCGCCGCGCAGGTAGAGGCCGGCCTTGCCGGTCTTGGCCTTGATCGCGGCCGCGGCGGTCTTCAGCTCCTCCAGGGTGGCGGGGGGCTGCACACCGGCGTCGGCGAGCATCTTCTTGTTGTAGAAGAGGCCGAGGGTGTCGATGACCTGCGGTACGGCGTAGCTCTTGCCCTCGTACTTGCCGCTGGCCGCGGCCTGCGGGAGGAACTCGGCGTCGATCTTCCCGGCCGTCTCGGCAGGCACCTCGTCGAGGTACTGGAGGGAGGCGAAGTCCGCGACCCAGCCGACGTCGGCGCGGATCACGTCGGGTGCGTCGGAGCCGCTGCTGAAGGCGTTCTTGATCTTGTTCTGCGCGTCGCCGTACGGGACGTTGACGTACTTGACGGTCACCTTCGGGTGCTTCGCGGTGAACGCCTCGGCGATCTTCTGGAAGCTGGCCTTCTCGGCGTCGTTCGAGGTGTCCCACCACGTGACCGTGCCGGAAAGCTCGCCGCCGGCCTGGGTGCCCTGACCGTCGTCCTTGCTGTCACCGCCGCAAGCCGTCGCCGCGAGCGCCAGGGCCGCGACCAGCGCGGTGGCCGCTATGCCACGCCGCATATGAACTCCTTCGATGATCCCGGCCGCTCCCTCGCGGTCCCGAGTTGCCAGGAACGTAACAAGCCTGAAAGAAGTCCGAAAGACCTTGCGGCAATTTTCTGCAAGACCGGGTGATCGTTACATCCGTGTGTCCGTACGGTTGCCGGAGCTTGCTGTTAGTTCGAGTCCTCTTCGATCCTCCGGGCCCGCAACCAGCGGGTGTGCCGTCGCGTTGACCCGATATGACCCACGAGTTGACGGCCGTGCCCCTTGCAAGCGCTTCCAGCAACACCGGCGCGGGCGGTGCCTGGTGGCGCGATGCCGTCATCTACCAGGTGTACGTACGGTCCTTCGCGGACAGCGACGGCGACGGCGTCGGGGACCTGCGCGGCGTGCGCGAGCGGCTGCCGCACCTGGCCCGGCTGGGGGTCGACGCCGTGTGGCTGACCCCCTTCTACCTCTCCCCGCAGGCCGACGGCGGCTACGACGTCGCCGACTACCGGGCCGTCGACCCGCTCTTCGGCGACCTCGCCGACGCCGAGGACCTCGTCCGGGCCGCGCACGGGCTCGGACTGCGGGTCATCGTGGACGTCGTGCCCAACCACACCTCCGAGCGGCACCCCTGGTTCCGCGACGCCCTGGCCGGCGACCCGCAGGCCCGCGCCCGGTACCTGTTCCGCCCCGGGCGGGGCGCGGAGGGGGAGCTGCCGCCCAACGACTGGGAGTCCGTCTTCGGCGGCCCCGCCTGGACCCGGGTCGCCGACGGGCAGTGGTACCTGCACCTCTTCGCGCCCCAGCAGCCCGACCTGGACTGGGAGCACCCGCAGGTGCCCGCCGAGTTCGCCTCCGTCCTGCGGTTCTGGCTGGACCTCGGCGTCGACGGCTTCCGCGTCGACGTCGCCCACGGCATGGTCAAGGCCCCCGGCCTGCCGGACATCGGCCACGGCGCGCAGGCCACCCTCATCGGCACCGAGCCGCTCCCCTTCTTCGACCAGGACGGCGTCCACGCGATCCACCGCTCCTGGCGCCGGCTCCTCGACTCCTACCCGGGCGCCCGGATCGGCGTCGCCGAAGCCTGGGCCCCCACTTCCGAACGCCTGGCCCGCTACGTCCGCCCCGACGAACTGCACCAGGCCTTCAACTTCCGCTTCCTGAACTGCCCCTGGGACACCGGCGCGCTGCGCGCCGTCATCGACGAGTCGCTGGCCGCGACCTCCGCGGTGGGCGCGCCGACGACGTGGGTGCTGTCCAACCACGACGTCGTCCGGCACGTGACCCGCTACGGCGGCGGGGAGCGGGGCCTGGCCCGGGCACGGGCGGCCGCCCTGCTGATGCTGGCCCTGCCCGGATCCGCGTACGTCTACCAGGGCGAGGAACTCGGCCTCCCCGAGGTCCTCGACCTCCCCGACGACGTCCGCCAGGACCCGGCCTTCCGGCGCACCGCGGGCCAGGAGGGGCTGCGCGACGGCTGCCGCGTCCCGATCCCGTGGTCCGGGCGGCGGCCGCCGTACGACTTCGGGCCGGCCGGCAGCTGGCTGCCGCAGCCCGACGACTGGGCCGGGCTGAGCGTGGCCGCGCAGACCGGCGACCCGCACTCCACGCTGGAGCTGTACCGCGCGGCCCTGGAACTGCGCCGGGCCCTGCCGGGCCTGGGGGCGCCCGAGGCCGGCCGCCCCGGGCCCGCCCGCGAGGCGGCCGGCGACCGGGCCGAGGGGGACGCGGACCGGGCCGAGGACGGCGCCGCGGACACCGGGATCCGCTGGCTGCCCGCGCCCGAGGGCGTGCTCCTCTTCTCCCGGCCCGGCTTCGCGTGCACCCTCAACGGCCGCCCGGTCCCGGTCGAGCTCCCCGCGCCCGGACGGCCCGTCCTCTCCAGCGCCCCGGTGGCCGCCGACGGCCGCACCGCGGTGCTCCCCGCGGATTCCTGCACGTGGTGGGCAATCTGAACGCGCGACGGGTACAGTCCCATCCCGTGACCGCACGGCTAGCCGACATCGCAGCCCAGGCGGGGGTCAGCGAAGCCACAGTCAGCCGCGTGCTCAACGGCAAGCCCGGTGTGGCCGCGGGCACCCGTGAATCCGTACTGGCCGCCCTGGACGTCCTCGGTTACGAGCGCCCCGTGCGGCTGCGCCAGCGCAGCGCCGGACTCGTCGGCCTGATAACGCCGGAGCTGGACAACCCGATCTTCCCCGCCCTCGCCCAGGTCATCGGCCAGGCCCTGACCCGGCAGGGGTACACGCCGGTGCTGGCCACGCAGACCCCCGGCGGGTCCACCGAGGACGAGTTGACCGAGATGCTGGTCGATCGCGGGGTCTCCGGGATCATCTTCGTCTCCGGGCTGCACGCCGACACCACCGCCGACATGGGCCGCTACGACCAACTCCGCGGCCAAGGCGTCCCGTACGTCCTCATCAACGGGTTCTCCGACAAGGTGCGGGCCCCCTTCGTCTCCCCCGACGACCGGGCCGCGATGCAGCTCGCCGTGACGCACCTGACGGCGCTGGGGCACACCCGGATCGGCCTGGCGGTCGGACCGAAGCGGTTCGTCCCGGTGCTGCGCAAGATCGAGGGCTTCCGGCTCGGGATGCGCGAACGGCTCGGGCTCGACGAGGCCGGGACCGAGGAGCTGATCCAGCACTCCCTCTACACCCTGGAGGGCGGGCAGGCCGCCGCGGCCGCGCTGATCTCGCGCGGCTGCACCGCCGTGGTGTGCGCGAGCGACATGATGGCGCTCGGTGCGATCCGGGCCGCCCGACAGCAGGGGCTGCGCGTCCCGCAGGACGTCTCGGTGGTCGGCTTCGACGACTCCCCGCTCATAGCGTTCACCGATCCGCCGCTGACCACGATCCGCCAGCCCGTGCAGGCGATGGGGCAGGCCGCGGTGCGGACCCTGCTGGAGGAGATCGGCGGTACGCCGGCCCCGCACAGCGAATTCGTCTTCCTGCCAGAACTGGTCGTCCGCGGTTCCACCGCCTCGGGTCCCGGACAGCGGCGCAGGCCGTAGGTCCGGGGTACTGCGCAGGGCGGAGCCGCTGCGCCCAAGACCGTCCCGAGGGATGATCGAAGGCGAGATCCCATCTGGCAGACTCTCTCCCCATGGGTGAAGCGAGCGTGAAGACACTGGAAACCCGGACGGCCGTCCCGGCGCCCAGCGCGACCGGGGGCGAGGCCCGCCCGGCTCCCGAGCGCACCCTGCTCACCCGGTTGCGGAGCCCGCGACGGCCGCGGATCTGGTTCGAGGTCCTGCTCATCGCGGTCAGCTACTGGACGTACTCGCTGATCCGCAACGCGGTGCCGGAGCAGAAGGCCGCCGCCCTGGCCAACGCCGACTGGATCTGGCGCGTCGAGGGGGACCTCGGCATCGCCGTGGAGCAGTCCGTCAACCACGCCGTGAACTCGGTCACGTGGCTGATCGTGGGCATGAACTACTACTACGCCACGCTCCACTTCGTGGTGACCATCGGCGTGCTGGTCTGGATCTACCGCTTCCACCCGGGGCGTTACGCGGCCACCCGCCTGGTCCTCTTCGCCACCACGGGCGTGGCCCTGGTCGGCTACTACTTCTACCCGCTCGCCCCGCCCCGGCTGATGAACGGGCAGCAGTTCATCGACACCGTGCTGGTCCACCACACCTGGGGTTCCATGGCCTCGGGCAACCTCAAGCACATGTCGAACCAGTACGCGGCGATGCCGTCCATGCACATAGGGTGGTCGCTCTGGTGCGGGCTGACGATCTTCGCGGTCGCCTCGGCCCCCTGGGCCCGGATCCTGGGCCTGCTCTACCCGGCCTCGACCCTCGTGGTCATCGTGGCCACCGCCAACCACTTCTGGCTCGACGCCGTGGGCGGCATGCTCTGCCTGACCTTCGGCTACGCCGTCTCGCGGAGCTGGTACGGCGCCCTGCCGCACCGGCTGCCGCGCCACCCCGAGCACGCGGACCGGCACCCGGTGGCGGTCGCCCTGCTGAACCGTTTCCGGCGGGCGTAGCCCGGCAGCCCGGAACCTCCGGGCCGCGGGCCTCCGGGCCGGCCGTCGGGCCGGGCTCCCGGATCACGCCCCGGCACGCAGGGCCCCGGGTCAGACCGTCTCCTCGCGGTGGGTGATGCGACCGCCGGACAGGGTGAGCCGGATCGGGGCCCCGGCCAGTTCGTCCACCCCGGCGGTGACCGGGTCGACGGTGAAGGCCGTGAGGTCCGCCCGGTGCCCCGGAGCGATCGTGCCCCCCACCCGCTCCTCCCCGGCCGCGAGCGCGGCGTGCGAAGTGAGCCCCTCCAGCGCCATCAGCCCCGTCAGCGCGGGCCCGGCCGAGGCCGCCCCGAGCGGACTGCGGGCGGTGGTCAGGATGCGGCGGGCGTCGTAGTGGGCGATGGGCCAGTCCGAGCCGAGTGCCAGTACCGCCCCCGCGTCGCGCAGGTCGCGGCAGCGCCAGGCGTGCGCGGCCCGCTCCTCCCCCAGCCGCCTGGACCACTCGTCGGTGTGGTCGGCGCGGGTGTAGGCGGTGTGCGGGGGCTGCATCGAGGCGATCACCCCGAGCTCCGCGAAGCGGCCCAGCTGGTCGTCGGGAACGGTCTCGATGTGCTCGATCCGGTGCCGCATCCGGGCCCCGGGGCCCAGCGCGGCCACGGTGTCCAGGACGTGGCGGACCGCCGCGTCGCCGATGGCGTGGGTGGCGGTGCGCACCCCGGCCGCGTCCAGGACCCGTACGGCGCGGGCGTAGGCCTGCGGATCGGGCCAGAAGGCGTCGGTGCCCTGGCCGTGGCAGTCGGCGTGCTCCAGCCAGGCGGTACCGCCCTCGACGGTGCCGTCCATGAAGAACTTCACTCCGCCGATCCGCCAGTGGCGGCCGCCGGTCCGCTGGAGCGCGATCAGCTCGGCCAGCTCCTCGTCTCCGGTGCCGGGCATGCACCAGGGGGCCAGGTTCAGCCGCAGCGGCAGGTCCCCCCCGTACTCGACGGCGGCCAGCAGGGCCGGTACGTCCCCGTCGCCGAGGTCCATGACGTGGGCGCCGGTGAGGCCGGTGGCGGCCATGGCGCCGAGGAGTTCGAGGAGGCGGGCGCGGCGTTCGGCGGAGGAGGGCTTGGGGACCAGGGCGCCGACCAGGTCCATCGCCGCGTGTTCGACGAGGTGTCCGGTGGGTCGGCCGTCGGCGTCGCAGACGATCTCCGAGCGCTGGTCGAAGGCGCGGGGGCCGGTGATGCCGGCGGCGGCGAGGGCCGCGCCGGAGGCGAGGGCGGAGTGGCCGTCGTAGAGGCGCAGGAAGGCGGGGGCGCCGCCGAGGGCGTCCTCGACGAGGCAGCGGTCGACGGGCCGGCCGGCGAAGGCGTTGTGGTCGAGGCCGTAGCCCTGGATCCAGCCGCCGGGGCCGCGGTCGGCCGCGCGCAGGGCGGCGCGCAGCTGGTCCGGGTCGCGGACGGCGGAGAGGTCGGTGCCGGTGGCCATCTCGATGCCCCAGACCGGGTGGCTGTGGGCGTCGGTGAGGCCGGGGGTGAGGGTGGCACCGTGCAGGTCGATGACCTCGGTGGCGGGGCCGCGCCAGTCCCGTACGTCGGGCTCGTCGCCGACGGCGGTGATCTCGCCGTCGCGGACGGCTACCGCACGGGCTTCGGGGCGCTCGGGGTCGAGGGTGCGGACGCGGGCTCCGGTGAGGACGGTGTCGGCAGCGGGCACGGCGGGTGTTCTCCTTCGGGGGCGGGGGCGGGGGCCGGGGCGGTACGGGCACCGGCTCCGGCGCCGGTGGTGGTGGTGGTCTGGGTCGCGGTGTCGGGGAGGTCGGAGAGGTCGGGGAGGTCGGCCGGCGCCGGTTCCTCGGCGAAGCGGGCGTACACCTCGGGGCGGCGGGTCTTGAGCCGCTGGGCGAGGGCGAGGCCGATGAGGAACACGGCGGGGACGAGGCTGACGAGGACGGTGTCGACGGTGGCGGAGGCGGCGGTGAACAGGCCGACCTCGGAGACGACCAGGCAGATCGCCACGGCCAGCAGGACGGCCGCGGTGCAGGGCGCGACCAGGGTGCGCCACACGCCCTCCCGGTGCGCGGTGCGCCGGAAGTAGACCGGTACGGCGATGGCGGCGAGCAGCATCAGGGCCATGAGGGCGATCATGCCCGGGGTGTTCACCCACAGCAGGAGCTGCTGGTACGGGTCGGCCCCGGCGAGGGCGAAGGCGAGCACGATGACGGCGCCGAGCACGGTCTGGGCGAGTCCGGCGAGGTACGGGGAGCGGTGGCGCGGGTGGACCCGGCCGAGGACCGCGGGCAGCACGCCCTCCTCGGAGAGGGCCAGCGCGTAGCGGTTGATGGCGTGAAGGTGTGCGAGCGCATCACCGACGACGCCTTGCGCCTGGCCCCCTGGGACCGCGCCCTGGAGGAGTGGGCGCGCTCCTACCGGGCCGCCTTCGCCGCCCACCCCCGGGCGATCCCGCTGCTGATGACCACGCCCGTCCGGGCCCCCCGCGTGCTCGCGCAGTACGAGCGCGCGGTGGAGCTGCTGCTGGCGGCCGGGTTCGCCGTGGAGCGGGTGATGCCGCTGCTCACGGGGCTGGAGAACCTGGTCCTGGGCTCGGCGCTGGACCTGGCCGCCCCCGAGGCCATGTGGGAGCCGACCGCGCGGACCCCGCTGCCGGCGCGGGCCCTGGGCGCGGTCGGCGAGGGGCGCGCCGACGCCGCCTTCGAACTGGCCCTGGCGGCGCAGCTCGCGTACGCCCGGACCCTGCTGGCGGCGGACGCGGACGCCGGCGGCGGGCCGGGGACGGAGGCCGGGCCGGGGACGGGCGGCGGGTCCCGGCGCGGGGGCTAGGAGCCGTAGAACAGTTCGTCCACCACCGCACGGGCGCGCCGGGTGGTGCGCCGGTAGTCGTCCAGCATCTCGCCGGCGGTGCCCTCCGCGTAGCCGAGGTAGCGGCCGACCGCCCCCAGCTCGCGCGCCTCCGTCGGGAAGGTGTCCCCGGCACGGCCGCGGACCAGCATCACGGCGTTGCGGACCCGGGTGGCGAGCACCCAGGCCTCGTCGAGGATCTGCGCCTCCTCGGTGGGGATCAGCCCGGCCGCGTGGGCGGCGGCCAGGGCCTCGCGGGTGCGGGTGGTGCGCAGGCCCGGTTCCGCCCACGCGTGCCGCATCTGCATCAGCTGGACGGTCCACTCGACGTCGCTGAGGCCGCCGCGGCCGAGTTTGGTGTGCAGGGTCGGATCGGCGCCGCGCGGCAGCCGCTCCGACTCCATGCGGGCCTTGAGCCGGCGGATCTCCCGTACGGCGTCCTCCCCGAGGCCCTCCACCGGGTAGCGCAGCGGGTCGATCAGGTCGATGAAGCGGCTGCCCAGCTCGGCGTCGCCGGCGACCGGCTGGGCCCGCAGCAGCGCCTGGCTCTCCCAGGTCAGGGACCAGCGGCGGTAGTAGGCGGCGTACGAGCCGAGCGTGCGCACCAGCGGGCCGGAGCGGCCCTCGGGGCGCAGGTCGGCGTCGATGAGCAGCGGCGGGTCGGCGGTGGGCAGCTGGAGCAGTCTGCGCATCTCGGCGATGACGGCCTGGGCGGCCTTGGCTGCCTCCTGCTCGTCGACGCCGGCGCGGGGCTCGTGGACGAACAGCACGTCGGCGTCGGAGCCGTAGCCGAGCTCGTGGCCGCCGAAGCGGCCGACGCCGATGACGGCGAAGCGGGTGGGGAGGGTGTCGCCCCAGTTGTCCCCCACGGCGGCGCGCAGCGCTCCGGCGAGGGTGGCGGCGGTGAGGTCGGAGACGGCGCCGCCGACCCGGTCGACCAGGGCTCCGTGGTCCTCCTCGGCCGGTCTGTCCTCCGTGCCGTAGGAGCCGATGATGTCGGCCGCGGTGGTGCGGAAGAGCTCGCGGCGGCGCACCCCGCGGGCGGCGGCCACGGCGGCTTCGGCGTGGGGGGCGCGGCCGACGGCGGCCAGCACCTCCTGTTCGAGGGCCTCGTGCGTACGGGGGCGCAGCCCCTCGGGGTCGCCGAGCAGGGCCACGGCCTCGGGGGCGCGCATGAGCAGGTCGGGGGCGAGCCGGCCGGCGGACAGGACGCGGGCGAGGTTCTCGGCGGCGGCGCCCTCGTCGCGCAGCAGCCGCAGGTACCAGGGGGTCTTGCCGAGGGCGTCGGAGACCTTGCGGAAGTTCAGCAGGCCGGCGTCCGGGTCGGCGGAGTCGGCGAACCAGCCCAGCAGGACCGGCAGCAGCGTGCGCTGGATGGCGGCCTTGCGGGTGACGCCGGACGAGAGGGCTTCGAGGTGGCGCAGGGCGGCGGTCGGGTCGGCGTAGCCCAGGGCCTCCAGGCGCTGGCCCGCGGCGCGCGGCGAGAGCCGGGTCTCGCCGGGGGTGAGCTGGGCGACGGCGTCGAGCAGCGGCCGGTAGAACAGCTTCTCGTGCAGGCGGCGGACGACGGAGGCGTGCCGGCGCCAGGCCTTGTTGAGCTCGGCCACGGGTTCGGTGCGCAGGCCCATGGAGCGGCCGAGGCGCCGCAGGTCGGCCTCGTCCTGGGGGACGAGGTGGGTGCGGCGCAGCCGGTAGAGCTGGATGCGGTGCTCCATGGCGCGCAGGAAGCGGTACGCGTCGCCCAGTTGCGCGGCGTCGGCGCGGCCGACGTAGCCGCCGGCGGCCAGGGCGTGCAGGGCGTCGAGGGTGCTGCCGGAGTGCAGGGTGGCGTCGCTGCGGCCGTGCACGAGCTGGAGCAGCTGGACGGCGAACTCGACGTCGCGCAGGCCGCCGGGGCCGAGCTTGAGCTCGCGGTCGACCTGGGCGGCGGGGATGTTGTCGACGACGCGGCGGCGCATCTTCTGGACGTCGACGACGAAGTTCTCGCGCTCGGCGGCCTGCCAGACGAGGGGGCTTATGGCCTCGATGTACGCGGCGCCGAGCTCGACGTCCCCGGCGACGGCGCGGGCCTTCAGCAGGGCCTGGAACTCCCAGGTCTTGGCCCAGCGCTGGTAGTAGGCCAGGTGGGAGGCGAGGGTCCGCACGAGCGGGCCGTTGCGGCCCTCGGGGCGGAGGTTGGCGTCGACCGGCCAGATGGTGCCCTCGACGGTGGTCTCGGAGCAGATCCGCATGAGGTGGGAGGCGAGGCGGGTGGCGGCCTGGACGGCCTTGGCCTCGTCGGCGCCGTTGGCGGCGTCCCCGACGAAGATCACGTCGACGTCGGAGACGTAGTTGAGCTCGTGGCCGCCGCACTTGCCCATCGCGATGACGGCGAGGCGGCACTGCGCGGCGTCCTGGGGGGCGGCGGCGGTGGCGATGCGCAGGGCGGCGCGGAGGGTGGCGGTCGCGAGGTCGGCCAGCTCGGCGGCGGTCTGGGCGACGTCGGTGGTGCCGCAGACGTCGCGGGCGGCGATGGACAGCAGGCAGCGGCGGTAGGAGACGCGCAGCCGGACGGGGTCGTGCGCGTCGGCCAGGCCCCGCTCGAACTCGGGCAGGCCGGGGTGGAGGTCGGCGGCCTCGTAGGTGACGAGCGACCGCCAGTCGCCGGGGTGGCGGGCGAGGTGGTCGCCGAGGGCCTCGGAGGCACCGAGCACGCCCAGGAGGCGGTCGCGCAGCGGTTTGGCGCTGACGAGGGTGTCGAGGAGCACGGGCCGGTCGTCGGCGCTCTGCGCCTCGGCGAGCCGGACGAGCCCGAGGAGGGCGAGGTCGGGGTCGGCGGTCGCGCCGAGGGCGTCGAGCAGCACCGGATCGGACCGTACGGCGGCCAGCGCGTCGGCGTCGAGCAGCCGCGCGGCGGTCGAGGGGTCGGTGAAACCGCTGCGGAGAAGCCGGATGAAGGTGCTGCTCCTGCGTCCCGGGACCGTCATCCCGCCGCCTCCCGGGGTTGGTGCCGCCACTGCCCTGACGGGCCTGGGGTGAGCCTAGCCGGAGCAGTCGTTCGACTCACCGCCGCGTACCATGGACCGGCTTATCGGATTATCCCAAGACTTATGGCATGTGCTGGGGCCTGTTCTCCGCCGACCGGCCAGGAGGACCCCCCGTGCGTGACCGCACCCCCGCCCGCCCCCGCCCCCGCCCACCGGCCCCGGGCCCCCTCCCGCGCCCGCGACCGCGCCCGCGGGAGGACGCGAGGGACGGGGCGAGCGCGGCAGAGGGGGCGGACGCGGCCGACGGGGCGGACGCGGCCGAAGGTCGGAACGCGGCCCGGCCCGCCGCGGCCCGGCCCACGGACGGCCGCCCCACGGACGCCCCCGCGGCCCCGGCGGCGGACCGGCGGGGGCGGCGGCGGCGCGAGGTGCTCGTCAAGGCCGTCGTCTTCTGCGCGGCCACCGCGGCCGGCACCATGCTGGTGCTCCGCGGGAACGCCGCGCTCGACGCCGTGGCCCACCCCGCCGCCCCCGACGGCCGCGCCATCGCCCCCGCCGCCCCGGCCGACGTACCCGACCCGGGACGGGTGCTACAGGTCGTCGCCCACCCCGACGACGACCTGTACTTCATGAACCCCGACCTGCGGTACTCCCTCTCCGCCGGCCACCCCGTCACCTCCGTCTACCTCACCTCCGGCGAGGCCGACGGCATCAACGCCGGCGCCGCCGGCAGGTCCACCGCCCGGCCCGACAAGCCCGCCTACGCCGAGGCCCGCCAGAACGGCATCCGCGCCGCCTACGCCCAGATGGCCACCGGCGACCGCGGCAGCGCCTGGCGCCGTACCGTCGTACCGACCGCCGGCGGCGGCCGCGCCGAGCTCGACGTCCTCCTCGCCCGCCCCCGGGTCAACCTGGTCTGGCTGCAACTGCGCGAGGCCGGCCACGTCTACGCCGACCGCCCCGACAGCCTCCACGGCCTGTGGGACGGCAGGGTGCCCCGCCTGGAGTCGGCCCTCGCCTCCGGCTCACCGGTCAAGCAGCCGTTCACGTACACGAAGGACCAGGTCGTACGGACCCTCGTCGGCGTCCTGGAGCGGTACCGGCCGACCACCGTACGCGCCCAGGACCCGACCCCGGGCCGGCTCCCCGGCACCGGGCGGTACGCCGACCACCAGGACCACTTCTACGGCGCCCGTTTCGTGCAACTGGCCACCGCGGCCTACGCGAAGGAGGTCACCGACCGCCCGCACTTCGCCGTGCAGAGCTACCTCGGCTACTTCAACGGCTCCCTCCCCAGCGCCCTCGACCCCGAGGAGGCCAGGGCCAAGCTCGACGTCCTGGACACCTACGCCTGGCTGGACCGTCAGGACCACTGCGGCAGCGAGGCCGGCTGCGGGGACCTCAAGGTCGCCGACCACCCGGCCGGCAACCGGTGGACGGACTCGATCAACTACGCCGACGGCACCGGCACGTCCTGGCTGACCGGCGACCGCGGCCACGGCCTGTGGGCGTTCAAGGTGCTCGACGGACAGGTCGCCGTCTGGCACCGCCCGGGCCTGCTCGGCGCGTGGACCGGCCCCGTCCTGCTGCCCGGCACCGGCATGGACCCCGGGGTCTCGGCCGTCACCCTCGCCGACGGCCGCATCGCCGCCTTCGCCACCCGCACCACCCTCGGCCCGCGGCCCGCGGACTACCGGCGCGAGGTCGTCCACGCCGTCCAGCAGGCCCCCGGCGCGGCCCGGTTCGGCGCCTGGCGCTCCCTCGGCACCCCGGAGGCCGCCGACGCGGACCGGACCTCCGACATCAGCGCGCCCGCCGTGGCGGCCGACGGCACCGGGCGGCTGGCCGCGTACGTCCGCGACGGCGCCTCCACCCTGCGCGGCCGCGTGCAGCGCGCGGACGGCGGCTGGGGGCCCTGGGAGCGCTACGGCGGCTCCGACCTGCACGGCACCCCGGTGACCGCGACCGACGCCGCCGGGCGCCGGATGGTCCTCGCCACCACCTCGAAGACGGTGACGGGCTGGACGCAGCCCCGGCCGGGCGCCCCGCTGGGCCCGGCCACCGCCACCGGCCTCCCGGCCACCACGCTCCCCCTCACGGCCGAGGGCCGCGAGGGCGGGGTACGGCTGTGGTTCCGCAAACCGGGCTCGGGCAACGTCCGCACCGCCCTCCTCACCGCCACCGGCGGCCACCTGCGCGCCACGGGTCCCACCGACCTCGGCGGACTGCGCGGCTTCGGTTCGGTCACGGCGAGCGGGCACGTCCTGGCGGGCCGCGCGGCGGGCGGCCAACTCGGCTCGGACCTCGGCCCGGGCCGCCCCTGGCAGCGCTCGCCACTGATGTTCGTCGGCGCCCCGTCCTCGACGACGACCGGCGCCGACCTGGTCTCCCTGGCCGTCCTGGGCCTCGACGCCCGCCTCTACGTCACCTCGTCGACCGACACCCCGGACGCCCACCTGGCCCCCTGGCAACGCATAGCCCCACCCCCCTGAACCGGCCTCCGGGCCGCCGGTCGGTGACCGGAGGCCCGGAGGGTCGGGACGTGCGCACGCGGGCGGGTGGGCGCGGGGGCCTGCGCCTACAGCACCGGCAGGTTCTTGCGCAGCTCGAAGGCCGTGACCTCCGAGCGGTACTCCTCCCACTCCTGCTTCTTGTTGCGGAGGAAGAAGTCGAAGACGTGCTCGCCGAGGGTTTCGGCGACCAGTTCGCTGCGCTCCATCAGGGCGATGGCCTCGCCGAGGTTCTGCGGCAGGGGCTCGATGCCCATCGCGCGGCGTTCGGCGTCCGAGAGGGCCCAGACGTCGTCGTCGGCGCCCGCCGGGAGTTCGTAGCCCTCCTCGATGCCCTTGAGGCCGGCCGCCAGGAGGACGGCGTAGGTCAGGTAGGGGTTCGCGCCGGAGTCGATGGAGCGGACCTCGACGCGGGAGGAGCCCGTCTTGCCCGGCTTGTACATCGGGACGCGGATCAGCGCCGAGCGGTTGTTGTGGCCCCAGCAGATGTACGAGGGGGCCTCGCCGCCCGAGCCGGCCGTGCGGGAGGAGCCGCCCCAGATGCGCTTGTAGGAGTTGACCCACTGGTTGGTGACCGCGGCGGTCTCGGCGGCGTGCTTGAGGAGTCCCGCGATGAAGGAGCGGCCGACCTTGGACAGCTGGTACTCGGCGCCCGACTCGTAGAAGGCGTTGCGGTCGCCCTCGAAGAGGGAGAGGTGGGTGTGCATGCCCGAGCCCGGGTACTCCGAGAACGGCTTGGGCATGAAGGTGGCCTGGACGCCCTGTTCGAGGGCGACCTGCTTCATGACCAGGCGGAACGTCATGATGTTGTCGGCCGTGGACAGGGCGTCGGCGTAGCGGAGGTCGATCTCCTGCTGGCCGGGGGCGCCCTCGTGGTGGCTGAACTCCACCGAGATGCCCATCGATTCGAGCATGGTGATCGCCTGGCGGCGGAAGTCCATGCCCACGTTCTGCGGGGTGTGGTCGAAGTAGCCCGAGTTGTCCGCCGGGACCGGGCGGGAGCCGTCGAGCGGCTTGTCCTTCAGCAGGAAGAACTCGATCTCGGGGTGCGTGTAGAACGTGAAGCCGAGGTCGGAGGTCTTGGCGAGGATGCGCTTGAGGACGTAGCGGGGGTCGGCGAAGGACGGCGAGCCGTCGGGCATCAGGATGTCGCAGAACATCCGGGCGGTCCCGGGAGCCTCCGCGCGCCACGGCAGTATCTGGAACGTGCTGGGATCCGGCTTGGCGATCATGTCGGACTCGTAGACGCGGGCGAAGCCCTCGATCGCCGAGCCGTCGAAGCCGATGCCCTCGTCGAAAGCCTGCTCCAGCTCGGCCGGGGCGACCGCGACGGACTTCAGGAAGCCCAGTACGTCGGTGAACCACAGGCGCACGAAGCGGATGTCGCGCTCCTCGAGCGTCCGGAGGACGAATTCCTGCTGCTTGTCCATGCCTTCATCCTCGCAGTTCAGACGGCCTGTGCACCACAGCCCCGGGAGCCGGGGGCACAGAAGTGCCGGCCCAGTATCGCCAGCGGTGGTTTCCGCCACATTACGCACACCGCCAAGCCCGCGGCACCCCCGCACTGACCATGGACCCGTCATGAGCACTACCATCTGCGCCCATGGGGGGCCGGGAGCACACGCGGGCAGGGCGTCACGTACGCCCCTCCCCTCGGCGCGCCCTCCTCCTGACGGCCCTCGGGCTGCTGGTCGGGACGCTGTTCCTGTGCGGCCGCCCCGCCACCGCCCACGAGAGCGGTCCCGGCAGCGGCGCGGGGAGCGGTCCCGCGAGCAGCGCCCAGGCCCACCCGGAGGACGCCCCCGCCCAGGCCCACCCGGACGCCTCCGCCCAGGCCCACGCGCGGGGTCGGGCGGGCGCGCCGGGGTCCGTGCGCGCCGTCTGCGTGTCGCCGTACGACCTGCCCGGCTGCTCGCCGCTCGCGCACGGGGTGCCCGTCGTGCTGCCCGTTCCGCCGCCCCCCGTGGTCCTTCCGGCCGGTGCGCCGCCCGCCGGTGCGGCCGTGGCCGGGGCGAAACCGCTCCGGCCGGCCCTGCCGCGGGTGCGCGCCCCCGACCCGTACGCCCTCCAGGTGCTGCGGACCTGACGGGTCCGGTTTCGCGTCCCACCACCCCACCCCCCTCAGCAGAAGGAACCAGGGCACATGGCCAGCCAGCCCAACCGGTCCGACAGGACCTCGGAGCACCACTCCCGCCAGACGCGCATAGCCGAGATGCGCCGGGCCGACAAGGCGCGCGACCGCCGCAACAAGGCGATAGCGATCACGGTCTCCACCGTCATCGTCGCCGGCCTGGTCGGTTTCGGCGCCTGGGTGATGATCGACCAGCGGGAGGCGCAGCAGCGCGAGGAGCAGGCGGCGGAGACGGCGCGCAAGACGCCGGTCGACGGAGAGCAGACCTGGGACGCCAAGACCCTGGGACGCAACCACGTCGAGACCCCCGTCAAGTACGAGATGACCCCGCCGGTCGGCGGTGACCACAGCCCCCGCTGGATGAACTGCAACGGCGACGTCTACAAGAACCCGCTCCCGGAGGTGAACGCCGTCCACTCGCTGGAGCACGGCGCGGTCTGGGTGACGTACGGCGAGAAGGCCGCCAAGGGCGACGTGGACAAGCTCGCCGAGACCGTCGGCAAGACCCCGTACACGCTGATGAGCCCGGTCAAGGAGCAGGCCGGCGCGATCATGCTCAGCGCGTGGGGCAAGCAGCTGACCGTCGAGAAGGCCGACGATCCCCGGGTCGCGCAGTTCTTCACCAAGTACGTGCAGGGCCCGCAGACGCCCGAACCGGGCGCGGCCTGCACGAACGGACTGGCCGAGAAGTGAGCCGTACGCCCCGTACGTACTGGGTGGCCGGCACCGCCGTCCTGCTCGCGCTGCTGTTCGCGGCGGCCGCCACGGTCGCCGCCGCGAGCGGGGGCGGGGGCGCGCCGCGGGGGGCCGGATCGCCGGCGCTGCACTCCCCCGACGCCGGTTTCGCCCGGGACATGGCGGTGCACCACCAGCAGGCGGTGGAGATGTCGTTCATCGTCCGGGACGGCACGCAGGACGAGGCGGTCCGCAGCCTCGCCTACGACATCGCCAACACCCAGGCCAATCAGCGGGGCATGCTGCTCGGCTGGCTCGACCTGTGGGGGCTGCCCAAGGTGGTGGCGGGCGAGCCTCCGATGTCCTGGATGGGCGCGGAGGGCGGCGGGCGCTCCGGCCACGAAGGGCACCAGACGGCCAAGCCCGGCTCGCTGATGCCCGGCATGGCCACGAAGGAGGAGCTCGCGGCGCTGGACGCGGCCACCGGCCGGGAGGCCGAGGTGCTGTACCTCCAGTTGATGACCGACCACCACAAGGGCGGCGTCGCGATGGCCCGGGGCTGCGCGGAGCAGTGCGCGACCCCGGTCGAGCGGGAGCTGGCCGAGGGGATGGTGGCGGCGCAGCAGTCCGAACTCACCCTGATGGCGGACATGCTCAGGCAGCGCGGAGCGGCCCCTCGCGGGTGACGCGCACCGCCCGTACGCGCACCGGCCCCCTCCGCCCGACGCACGGGCGCGGGGGGGCCGGTGCGTCAGGGCCGCTCCCCGCGTCCCGCGCTCCGCGCGTGGAGGATCGCCCGGGCCACGTCGTCCGGGCGGTCCAGCATGACCAGGTGGCCGGACGGCCGGGCCACTTCGAAGCGGGCGCCGAGGCGGTCGGCGAGGGCGGCCTGACGGGCCGCCCAGCGTGCGGCCGCGCGGCCCGCGGAGCCGTCGTGGCCGACGATCACGGTCGTGGGGGCGGCCAGCGGGAGCGCGGCGCGCAGGGCCTGCATCTCGGCGGCCGTGTCCGGGTAGCGGGAGTTCTCCAGCAGGGCGCCCCGCCAGACCCGGCCGGTGCGGTAGCAGCGGCGTACGAGGTCCCGCGGGGCCGGGTCGCCGCCGCCGGTCCGCGACAGCCGTACGGTCGCGCGCCGGGCGGCTGGCCCCAGCGCGGCCGGCAGTCCCGCGGCGGTCAGCAGGCGGCCGAGCGCGCGGGCGGCCGCGGTGCGCAGGGCGGCGGGGACGGCCGTCCGGGGCGCCTCCTCCACGCTGGTGTCGACGAGCACCAGGGCGGCGGTGCGGTCGGGGTGGAGCCGGGCGAAGGCCTCGGCGTGGAAACCGGCCAGGGAGTGTCCGACCACGGTGACCGGACCGGCCGCGCCCCCGGCCCGCGCGCCCGCGCCCGCGTCCCGGCTCGTTCCCGCAGCGGCGCCCGTACGCGGAGCCGCATCCGCGCCCGGCAGGTCCAGCGCGTCCAGCAGGGCCGCGATGCGGTGCGCTTCGCCGGCGGCGGTCGGCGGGGTGCGGGCCGGGCCGCTGAGGCCGTGCCCGGGGCGGTCGAAGCGGACGACGGTGCGGCCCGCCGCGACGAGCCGCGCGGCCACCTCGTCCCAGTCGAACCACGCCATGGCCAGACCGGCGGCGAGCACGCAGACCGGTCCGCGGCCCTCGACGAGCACGTGCAGCGCGACCCCGTCCACCCGCACGAGCCGCCCGGTGGTGGTCACGTGCGACGCTCCTTGTGGACGGAGTACGCCAGCAGGCCCAGCCAGAGCGCGACGAGCAGCACCTGCAGCCGCTGCCCGGCGCCCAGGGCCCAGGTCCCACGCCCGGCGGTGAACATCGCGATGGCGGTGAGGGTCCAGGCGGTGGCGAGCAGTTCGAGGGCGACGAGCGCGGGCCCGTAGCGGGCCAGCGGCGCGAACCAGCCGTAGCGGCGCGCCGCGACGGTCAGTGCGACGATCCCCGCCAGGGCGCCGCACATGGCGAGGCTGCTGCTGATGGCGTGGGCCTGGTGGGTGGCGGGGACGAGGCCGGCGGTCTCCCGGGCGGCGCACTCGGGGTCGGCGGTGGGCGTACAGCTGAGCGGCAGCCAGGCGTCGGTGGCGGTGGCCGCCCCGAAGAGGGTGATCGCGGCCCAGCCGACGACGGCCCAGGGCCGTCGGGACTGCGCGTACCGCACCAGCCGCACCAACGCGACCAGGCCGCCGGCGAAGACGAGCAGCCCGGCGATGAAGTCGGTGGCCCGGAAGAGGCCGCCGAGCGGCTGGTCCTGGGCGGCGAGTTCGCTGACATAGGTCTCGATGGGATTGAGGCCCGTGGAGAGGACGACTTCGAGCACCCACGCGGTGTAGGCGGCGGCGCCGAGGCCGATGAGCAGGGCGACCGGCCAGGCGGTCCGGGGCGGGGGGCCGTGTGGCGACATGGTGTGACTCATCCTGTGCGGGCGTCCGGTGCGGAAGCGGAGTCGGTCCGAGGATCGGATACCCACCCGGGGTAAGGTCCCGATCATGAAGCGCGGGCCGGGTGGACCGCCCCCGGCCCCGGCCGCGGCTGCCGCCCGCCGGGCTGCCGCCCGGCGTCGCCGCCGTCACCGGGCCCGCCAGGGTCGTCCGACCGGGTCCCGCGTCACGGAAGACGTCCGCGCGGCCCGCTCCGTTGCCTCCCCGGCCCCACGGACCCCGTTCCGACACGGTGACCCGCACCACTCCCCGCTCCCCACTCCCCGCAGCCGCACCCACTCCCGCACCCGCACCCGCACCCGCAGCAGCCGTCCCCCGGCCGTCGTCCGGCCGACCCCACCCCGCCCGACCCACGAGGTGCCCCCATGCGCTCCCGCCCCGCCCGTCCCGCGACCCCCGACGCCGCCCCCGTCCCGGCCGGCCTGCCGGTGTCCTCACGGCGGGCCGTGCTCGCCACCGCCGGCGGCGCCGTCCTCGCCGGCACCGGCCTGCTGTCCGCCTGTGCCCGCCCCTCCGCCCCGGGCGCGGCCGGGGGCGGCGGCGCGGCCACCGCCGCCGGAGCCGCGCACGGCCACGGCCACGGCGGCGCGCCCCGCGCCGGCGCCCCCGCCGACGGCACCGACGGGTACGTCGATCCGGCCGGACCGGAGGTGCGGGCCGCCGAGGCGGCCCGCACGGCGACCGGGCCGCTCACCGAGGTGAAGCTCACCGCGACCGCCACGCCGCTGGACCTCGGCGGCGGCCGCACCGTCCGCTCCTGGGCCTACGGGGACCGGCTGCCGGGCCGGGAGGTCCGGGCCACCGCGGGCGGCACCCTCGCGCTCACCCTGGCCAACAACCTCCCCGAGGCCACCTCCCTGCACTGGCACGGGCTCGCCCTGCGCAACGACATGGACGGCGTCCCCGGGCTGACGCAGCGCGAGATCCCGCCGGGCGGCTCGTTCCCGTACCGGTTCGCCGTCCCGCAGCCCGGCACGTACTGGTTCCACCCCCACACCGGCGTGCAGCAGGACCGCGGCCTCTACGCCCCGCTCGTCGTCGAGGACCCGAAGGAGCCGCTGGCGTACGACAAGGAATGGGTGGTGGTCCTGGACGACTGGCTCGACGGGGTGGACGGCTCCACCCCGGACGCCGTCCTCGCCGACCTCCGCAAGGGCGCGAGCGGCCGCAACGGCGGCGCCGGCGCGCCCGGCCACCATCCGGGCCAGCCGGGTCGGCCGCGGACGGGCCGCTCCGGCGCGCCCGCGCCCGCGCACGGCCGGGCCGCCGACACGAGCGACGTCCTCGGCGACGAGCCGGGCAACGTCCTCTACCCGTACTACCTGGTCAACGGCCGCACGGCGGACGACCCCTCGGTGTTCACGGCCCAGCCCGGCGACCGGATCAGGCTGCGGATCATCAACGCGGGCGGGGAGACGGCCTTCCGGATCGCCCTCGGCGGCCACGAGATGACGGTCACCCACACCGACGGCTTCCCCGTCGAAACCGCCCGGACGGGCGCCCTCCTGCTGGGCATGGGCGAGCGGTACGACGTCCTGGTGACCGCCCTGGACGGGGTGTTCCCGCTCACCGCCCTGGCCGAGGGCAAGGGCGGGTCCGCCCTCGCCCTGCTGCGCACCGGCTCGGGCACGGCGCCCACCGCCGCCACCCGCCCGGCCGAGCTGGACGGGCCGCCGCTGCAGGCGGGGGCGTTGAAGGCCGCCGGTTCCGCCGCGCTGGCCGCGCGCGAGCCGGACCGGACGGTGCGGCTGCGGCTGACGGGTTCCATGGCGCGGTACGACTGGGCGTTCGACGGGCAGCCGTACACCCCGGACCAGCGGCGTCCGGTGCAGGCGGGCGAGCGGGTCCGGCTGGAGTTCGAGAACCGGACGGCGATGTGGCACCCGCTGCACCTGCACGGCCACACCTTCGCGCTCGGCTCGGCGGCGGGCGGGGCCCGCAAGGACACCGCGATCGTCCTGCCGCGCGGCAGGCTGACGGTGGAGTTCGACGCCGACAACCCCGGTCTGTGGATGCTGCACTGCCACAACGTCTACCACTCGGAATCCGGGATGATGACGGTCCTCGGCTACCGGCGCTAGCGCGCGTCCCTCTCGGACCTCGGCGGCCGCCCCGACAGCTCGGCCCAGGCAGCTCGGCCCCGCCAGACCGGGGTCGGCAGGCCGGCCCCGGCAGACCGGGGTCGCCAGGCCGGCTCAGCAGGTCGAGTGGAACAGGGCGCCCACGGGCCGGGGTCCGGCCGCCACGGCGGGGTAGATGCCGACGGCCGCCCGCGTCTCGTCCGCGTGCACCCGCACCCCGGCCTCCCGGAGCAGTTCCAGGGCCGTCGGCGCGACGTGCAGCCGCCGCTGCATGCCGAGACCGAGGACGACCACCCCGATGCCCCGCCCGAGGAGCTCCCGGACGTCCCCGGGCTGGATCCCGGGGCTGTGGCGGGTGCCGTGCACGGCCCGGTCCCACGCGTGGCCGCCGCCCGGGTACAGGACGAAGTCCTTGCCGGGGGCGATGCCTTCGACCTCCATCAGCCCCCATTCCAGCCGGATGACCCTCGGGGGAGGCGGCGGACTGGTCGGCCTACGGGATCCGGTCACGGGGACGATGGTCGCATCCGCGGCCGCGGTCGAGGGCGGCCCCGGGTGCCTCCGACGGGACCGGACGGCTCCGGCCGGAGAGCGCCCGGGCCGCGGCCGTACGGAAAACGGGTTGTCGCACCGCGGGGGCGTGGGACTCTAGCGGTGATCACCACAGCTGCGACCGAAGGACCGCCCGCCGGTATGACCACCCCGCCCAACCCGCCCAGCACGCCGCCCGGCCCGCCGACCGAGCCGGCCGGCACGTCCATACCCGGGGCGGCCCCCGTACCGGCTCCCGCGCCGACCCTCTCGTTCGACAAGACCCCGGCCCCCGCGGCGCCCGCCCCGACCGCGCCCCCGACGGACGCTCCGCCCGCGTCCGCGCCCCCGGCCGACGCCGCCCCGGCCGGCGCCCCCGCGGCCGAGACGCCCGCCGTCGGCGCCCCCGGGGCTCCGGCCTCCCCCGCGCCCCCGGTCGGCGCGCCCGCCGCTCCGACCGGCCCGTCGCCGTTCGCGCCGCCCGTCCCGGTCCCGCCCGGCGGCCCGGCGGCGCAGGGCTTCGGCCCGGGGGCCGGTGCCCCGGACGTCCCCGGCAATCCCTGGGCGCAGCCGGGTCCCGGCTACGGCCCGGCCGGTGGCGAAGGCGGCGGGTACGGGTACGGCTACCCGGCCTACCCCGCGCCCGCCCCGAGCAACGGGCAGGCCGTAGCCGCGCTGGTGCTCGGGATCGGCGGCGTGCTGTTCGGCCTCGTCCCCTTCTTCTTCTGGGTCGGCACGATCCTCGCGGTCGTCGGGCTCGGCCTGGGCATCGCCGCCCTGGTCCGCGCCGCCCGCGGCGCCCCGCGCAAGGCGATGGCCGTCGTGGGCACCTCCCTCGGCGTGCTCGGCCTGGCCGCCTCGGTCGGCGGCTTCTTCCTCACCGCGTACGTCGTCGACACGGCGGCCGACCGGGTCGACCGCAGCATCGACGAGCAGCTCGACCCCGGCGGGACGGACCCCGAGGACGAGCCGTGGCCCGGGCAGTCCCCGTCCGCTCCCCCGCCGGCCAAGGTGCCGGGCGTGGACAGCGCGCTGCCGTTCGGCGAGACCTTCACGTACCCCGACGGCGTCAAGGTGAGCCTGTCGGCGCCGAAGAAGTACAAGCCGAAGAGCCTCTACGGCCAGGAGAAGGCGGTCAACGCCATCGCGATGACGGTCACCATCACCAACGGCTCGGACAAGCCGCACGAGGTGATCTACGCGGTGCCCAACGTCCGCGACGACAAGGGGATGACGGCCCGGCTCTTCTTCGACGGCGACGTGCCGAAGATGATCGAGGGCAGCATCCTGCCGGGCGCGACGGCCAGCGGGATCGTGGCGTTCGAGGTCCCCGAGGGGACGAAGGAGGTCACGGCGGACATCTCGGCGGGGACCCTGCTCGACGACGTGCAGTACGCCGGCCCGATCGGCTGATCCCGACCGGCTGACCCCGACGACCCCGACCGGCCGCCGGGAAACGGCGGGGCCCAGGACATCGCGTCAGAAAGACGATTAGACTGGGCCCCGTGCCTCAACTACGCCTCGCCCTGAATCAGATCGACTCGCACGTCGGCGACATCGCGGCCAACGCGGACTCGGTGGTCCACTGGACCCGGCACTCCGCGGAGCAGGGCGCCCACCTGGTGGCCTTCCCCGAAATGATGCTGACCGGGTACCCCGTCGAGGACCTCGCGCTGCGCGGCTCCTTCGTCGAGGCCTCCCGCGCCGCGCTCCGCGCCCTCGCCGAGCGCCTCGCCGCCGAGGGGCTCGGCGACCTGCCGGTCGTCGTCGGCTACCTCGACCGCACCGAGAAGGCCGTGCCCCGGCTCGGCCGGCCGGCCGGGTCCCCGGAGAACGCGGCGGCCGTGCTGCACCGCGGGGAGGTCGTCCTGCGCTTCGCCAAGCACCACCTGCCCAACTACGGCGTGTTCGACGAGTTCCGGTACTTCGTGCCGGGCGACACCCAGCCGGTCGTGCGGGTCCGGGGCGTGGACGTGGCCCTGGCCATCTGCGAGGACCTCTGGCAGGACGGCGGCCGGGTCCCGGCCACCCGCGCCGCCGGGGCCGGGCTGCTGATCTCGATCAACGCCTCGCCCTACGAGCGCAACAAGGACGACCTGCGCCTCGACCTGGTCCGCAGGCGGGCCCGGGAGGCCGGCTGCACCCTGGCCTACCTCGCCATGATCGGCGGTCAGGACGAGCTGGTCTTCGACGGTGACTCCGTCGTCGTGGACGCCGACGGCGAGGTCGTCGCCCGCGCCCCGCAGTTCTCCGAGGGCTGCGTGCTCGTCGACCTCGACCTGCCGGCGGCCCGCGCCGACGCCCCCGAGGGCGTGGTCGACGACGGTCTGCGCATCGACCGCGTGATCCTCTCCGAGGAGCCGGTGGAACCGTACGGGACGGTGGTGGCCGGCGGCTACGCGGACCGCCTCGACGACGCCGAGGAGATCTACGACGCGCTGGTCGTGGGCCTGCGCGCGTACGTCCGCAAGAACGGCTTCCGCTCGGTCCTGATCGGGCTCTCCGGCGGCATCGACTCCGCGCTCGTGGCCGCCGTCGCCTGCGACGCGATCGGCGCGCAGAACGTGTACGGCGTCTCCATGCCCTCGAAGTACTCCTCGGAGCACTCCCGGGGCGACGCGGCCGACCTGGCCGAGCGCACCGGGCTGAACTTCCGGACCGTGTCGATCGAGCCGATGTTCGACGCCTACATGGGGTCGCTGGGCCTCACCGGCCTCGCCGAGGAGAACCTCCAGTCGCGGCTGCGCGGCACCCTGCTCATGGCCCTCTCCAACCAGGAGGGCCACATCGTCCTGGCCCCGGGCAACAAGTCGGAGCTGGCCGTCGGCTACTCCACCCTGTACGGCGACTCCGTGGGCGCCTACGGCCCGATCAAGGACGTCTACAAGTCGGACGTCTTCCTGCTCGCCCGGTACCGCAACCGCAGGGCCGCCGAACGGGGCGAGACCCCGCCGATCCCGGAGAACTCGATCCACAAGCCGCCGAGCGCCGAACTGCGCCCGGGCCAGGTGGACACGGACTCGCTGCCGGACTACCCGGTGCTCGACGCGATCCTGGCGAGGTACGTGGACCGCGACCAGGGCCTGGAGTCGATCGTCGCGGCCGGCTTCGATCCGGAGCTGGTCGCCCGGACCCTGCGGATGGTGGACACCGCCGAGTACAAGCGGCGCCAGTACCCGCCGGGCACGAAGATCTCGGCGAAGGGCTTCGGCAAGGACCGCCGGCTGCCCATCACCAACGGCTGGCGGGAGCGGGCGTAGACCCGCTCCCGGCCCCGGCGCGCGGACCGAGGCCGCGGGGCCGGGGCGACCCGCGCCACGCCCCGCGGGTCGGTGCGGCTAGCGCGTGACGGTGACCCGCGCCGCGATCGGGAGGTGGTCACTGCCGGTGCGCGGGAGGGTCCAGGAGGCCTCCGGCGTGATGCCGCGGACCATGATCTGGTCGATCCGGGCCATCGGGAACTGGGCGGGCCAGCTGAAGCCGAATCCGTCGCCCGCCGCGCCCTGCGTGGAGCGCATCTGCGAGGTGACCTCGGACAGGGCGCGGTCGTTCATGGTGCCGTTGAGGTCGCCGAGCAGGATGACCTTCTTCAGCGGTTCGGCGGCGAGCGCGGCACCGAGCGCCTCCGCGCTGTTGTCGCGCTGGTTGGCGGTGAAGCCGGCCTTGAGCTTGACCCGTACCGAGGGCAGGTGGGCGACGTAGACGCCGACGTCGCCGACGGGGGTGGTCACCGTGGCCCGCATGGCGCGGACCCAGCCCATCTTGATGTCGACGGGCCGGCTGGAGGTGAGCGGGTAGCGGCTCCACACGCCGACGGTGCCCTCGACCGCGTGGTACTTGTACGTGTCGGCGAGCGCCTTCTCGTAGACGGGGACGGCCCCGGACTTGAGCTCGGTCAGGGCCAGCACGTCGGCTCCGGACTTCGCCACGGATTCGGCGGTGCCCTGCGGGTCGGCGTTGTCGGCGTCGACGTTGTGGGTGGCGACCATGAGGTTGCCGCCGGCGCCGGACTTGTCGAAGACCAGGCCGCCGAAGATGTTGGCCCAGACCGCGGCCGTCAGCAGTATCGCGATCAGGGCGGTCGCGGACGTGCGGTAGACGGCGCAGGCGAAGAGCACCGGGACGGCCAGCCCCAGCCAGGGCAGGAAGGTCTCGGTGAGGCTGCCCAGGTTGCCGACGTCGTTGGGCAGATCGGCGTGGAAGATCATGATCAACGAGGTCAGCAGGGCGATGCCCGCCAGCACCAGCCCGCGCCGCCAGATGCCACGGTCGCCGCGCAGCGCTGTCAGACGGCGCCGGAAGCGGGATGCGGAGGGCTCGGGGTCCGAGCCGCCGTTCCCCGTTTCCGTCATGTACGCCTGTGCCATGCCACTGCCCTCACTGCCGTGCTCGCGCTGCGTCCCCGCCCCTTGACCCTAGGCGATGGACGCGGCCTTCCGTGCCCTCCGTCACGACCGCCTGTCGCGGTCGTACGTCCGGAAGGACGAACGGCCGTGCGCACAGGGTTCCGGTTGTCACGAAACGCGCACATTGGCGCGACCGGGCCGGGCGCGTCCCCGGGGCGCACTTCCGTCGCGGGCCGCGGGGATGCACCATGGTGGGTGAGTCCGGGGACGCCGTGAGGGCGCCTCGAGATGACACAAGGAGCAGTTCCCATGACGCATGCCGTTTCGCCTGCCCGCGAGCCCGCATCGACGGCCGCCCCCACCCTCTACGGCGGCACGGGCACGCGGCGGGTCACCGTCCGCGACCTGAACCTCGCCAAGGAGCGCGGCGAGAAGTGGCCCATGCTCACCGCCTACGACGCGATGACCGCGTCCGTCTTCGACGAGGCCGGCATCCCGGTCATGCTGGTCGGGGACTCGATGGGCAACTGTCACCTCGGCTACGAGACCACCGTCCCGGTGACCATGGACGAGATGACGCTGCTGTCCGCGGCCGTCGTCCGGGGCACCAGCCGCGCCCTGATCGTGGGCGACCTGCCGTTCGGCTCGTACCAGGAGGGCGCGGTGCAGGCGCTGCGCAGCGCGACCCGGCTGGTCAAGGAGGCCGGGGTGGGCGCGGTGAAGCTGGAGGGCGGCGAGCGCTCGCTGCGGCAGACCGAGCTGATCGTGCAGTCCGGCATCCCGGTCATGTCCCACCTGGGCCTGACCCCGCAGTCGGTCAACGCGATGGGCTACCGGGTGCAGGGGCGCGGGGACGAGGCCGCGCACCAGCTGCTGCGCGACGCGAAGGCCGCGCAGGACGCGGGTGCCTTCGCGGTGGTGCTGGAGCTGGTCCCGGCCGAGCTGGCCGCCGAGGTCACGCGGTCCCTGCAGATCCCGACGGTCGGGATCGGCGCGGGGTCGCAGTGCGACGCGCAGGTGCTGGTGTGGACCGACATGATGGGTCTGACGGGCGGTCGGATGCCGAAGTTCGTGAAGCAGTACGCGAACCTGCGCAAGACCATGGGCGACGCGGCGAAGGCCTTCGCCGAGGACGTGGTCGGCGGAACGTTCCCGCTGGAGGAGCACGCCTTCCACTAGGTCGTCTCTTTCGGATCTTGTCGGCCGAGCCCGCGGCGTCTGGTGCCGTGCCTGGGCGTGCTGCCGGGGCGCTCGCGTACTGGACGTACGTGGTCGCCTCGGCAGTGCGGCCAGGCACGGTGCCAGGCGTCGCGGGCCCGGCAAGATCCGAAAGAGACGGCCTAGGGGCGGCCGGTTCACCGCGGCCCGCCGGTGCAGCAGCCGGCGGGCCGTCGGCGCGTCCCGGCGCCCGGGTGTCGGCCGTTCGTCGGCGGGCTGTCGGTCGGCTGTCGGTGCTTTGTCGGTGGCGGATGGTCCCATGGTGGACATGACGCGAAACGACAAGAATCCCAACGCCGTAGAGGTGCGGGGACTGGTCAAGCACTACGGCGAGACCAAAGCCCTGGACGGTGTCGACCTGGACGTCCCCGAGGGCACCGTCCTCGGGGTGCTCGGACCCAACGGCGCCGGCAAGACCACCCTGGTGCGCTGCCTGTCCACCCTGGTGATCCCGGACGCGGGCACGGCCGTCGTCGCCGGGTACGACGTGGTCCGCCAGCCCCGGCAGCTGCGCCGCACGATCGGCCTGACCGGCCAGTACGCCTCGGTCGACGAGAAGCTCTCCGGCTGGGAGAACCTCTACATGATCGGCCGGCTGCTCGACCTGCCCCGCAAGGACGCCCGCCGCCGCGCGGACGAGATGCTGGAGCGGTTCTCCCTGACCGAGGCCGCCAAGAAGGCCGCCATGCACTACTCCGGCGGCATGCGGCGGCGGCTCGACCTCGCCGCCTCGCTGATCGGCAACCCGGCCATCCTCTACCTGGACGAGCCGACCACCGGTCTGGACCCCCGTACCCGCAACGAGGTGTGGGACGAGGTGCAGCGGCTGGTCGCCGAAGGGGCGACCGTGCTGCTCACCACCCAGTACATGGAGGAGGCCGAGCAGCTCGCGAGCGACCTGACGGTCATCGACCGCGGCAAGGTCATCGCGAACGGCAAGGTCGACGAGTTGAAGGCGCGCGTCGGCGGCCGCACCCTGCGGGTCCGGCCGGTGGACGTGGCGGACCTGCCCGGCATGGCCCGTTCGCTGGCCGAGGCCGGACTGGACGGCGTGGCCGGTTCGCAGGCGGTGCCGGACGAGGGGGCGCTGCTCGTCCCGATCCTGAGCGACGGGCAGCTGACCGCGGTGGTCGGGCTGCTGGCCGCCCGCGGGTACGCGATCGCCGACCTCGGCACCTACCTGCCCAGCCTCGACGAGGTCTTCCTGTCCATCACCGGGCAGAAGCCGTCCTCGATCGAGGAGAGCGTTCCGACCGAGCAGACCGAGGAGGTCGCGGCATGAGCACCGTAACCACGACGAAGCCCGCCGACACCGCGACCGCCGCCCCGGCGGCCGCGCCGCACGCGGCCGGGGAGGGCCGGATCGGCCTGCGGGCCAACCTGCGGCACATCGGCGCCCTGGCGCGCCGCAACGTGCTGCAGATCAAGCAGGACCCGGAGTCGATGTTCGACGTCCTGCTGATGCCGATCATCTTCACGCTGCTGTTCGTGTTCGTCTTCGGCGGCGCGATCTCCGGCAAGGGGAACCAGGCCGAGTACGTCAACTACGTGGTCCCCGGCCTGATGGCCATGATGGGCATGAACATCGCCATGGGGGTCGGCAGCGGGGTCAACGACGACTTCAAGAAGGGCGTGATGGACCGTTTCCGGTCCATGCCGATCGCCCGGTCCTCGGTGCTGATCGCCAAGATCGTGGTCGAACTCGGCCGGATGATGGTGGCCATCGCGATCCTGCTGGCCGTGGGCTTCGCCCTCGGCCTGTCGATCAAGACCTCGGTGCTGGACCTGTTCCTGTCCATCGGCCTGGCGGCGGTCTTCGGCGCCTCGCTGATGTGGATCTTCATCCTGCTCGGCCTCACCATGAAGACCGCGCAGGCCGTGCAGGGCATGGCCATGCTGGTCCTGATGCCGCTGCAGTTCGGCAGCTCGATCTTCGCCCCGCCGTCCACGATGCCGGGCTGGCTGCAGAGCTTCACGGACTACAACCCGCTGTCCAACCTGGCCGACGCGGCCCGCGCCCTGATCAACGGGACGCCGATCGGCCACTCGGTGTGGATCACGCTGGCCTGGTCGTTCGCGATCACGGCGGTCACCATGCCGCTGGCCGTGCGGAAGTTCCGCCAGAAGACCTGACCCGCGTACCGGTCCGTTCCGGATCGCGTCCCGGACGGGCCCCGGCGGGGGCCGGGTCAGACCAGGGCGGTGGCCTCCTCCAGGGTGAGGCCGCCGCCCTCGGCGTGCGCCCGCTCGTACGCGGCGTCGCCCAACGCCGCCCTCGCCCGTTCCTCGGCCAGGGCGGCGCCCTCGCGTTCGGAGCTCACCTGGACGTGGCCGGGCGGCAGGTGGGCCCGGTAGGCGCCGATGAGCCGGGCCGCGTCGGACGCGTGCCCCGGGCCGCCGAGCGAGGCGTGCGAGAGGGCCGCCGTCGCCAGGAGCACGGCGGGCAGGTGGGGGGCCATCATCGTGGCGAGCTGGTCCCGGGCGGCGGGCGCGGCGGTGCGGACGGCGGCGAGGGCGTCCTCGTAGAGCTCCTCCTCGTTGTCCAGCCAGGCGGTCGTCGACAGGAGGAAGACCTCGAAGACGGCGAAGGCGCCGTGGGCGAACTCCGCGCGCAGCGTCGCGAGCTGCTCGCGGGCCTCGGCGTAGCGGCCGGTCCGGCCGAAGATGCCCGCGAGGAACATGCGGGCGGCGGGCATGGCCTCGCTGCCGTGCGTCCGGACGGTGGCGATGATCTCGCCGAGGATCTCCTCGGCGTCCGCGGCCCGGCCGCTCTCGGTGAGCGTGCCGGCCATCCGGACCCGCAGGACCGTCACCTGGGATCTGGCGCCGAGCCGTTCGGCGTGTTCGATCGCGGCGCGGTAGTCCCGGGTCGCCGACGCGTAGCGGCCGCGCCTCTCCAGGGACTCGGCGCGGGCGGAGAGCGCCTCGGCGCAGCCCCAGTCGTCGCCGAGGGCGCGGAAGAGAGCCAGGCTCTCGTCGGCGTCGCGGGCGGCGTCGCCGCCCCAGTCGGCCCGGTTGGCGAGGATGTTGGCGCGCAGTTGGAGCGCGGAGGCCAGTTCCCAGTCGTAGCCGAGCGCGCGGGCGACGCGGACGTTCTCGTCCACGACCCGTCGCAGCAGTCCGGCGTCCCCGGAGATCATGACGGCGTAGATCCAGAGGCCGGCGGGGGGCCGGCTGGTCTGCGGCAGGCCCGGCCGGTAGGCGGCGAGCACGCCCTCGACCTGGGCGCGCACGTCGGGGGTGTCCCAGGAGCTGCTGGCCTGGTCCCGGGTGGCGAGCCGGATCATCTGGATGCCGCGCCAGGCCTCGGTGAGCACGGCGCCGCTGTAGGGCGGCGGCGAGTCCAGCAGCCGCTCGTAGACGGGCTCGGCAGGGACGACGGGCGCCGCGAAGGGGTTGGGGCCGAGGGCCGCGACGGCTTCGGACCAGTGGAGGGACTCGGCGCGCAGGTCCTGCATCTGCCAGTACCAGACGAGGGAGTGGGCCAGGCACAGGACGTCGTGGGCGGCGCGGGCGGCGACGCCCCGGCGCAGGGCCGTGCGCAGGTTCTCGTACTCGGTGGCGATCCGGTCGGCGGCGGCGCGCTGGCCGTGGCCGCGCAACAGCGGCTCGGTGGTGCGGGCGAGTTCGCGGTAGTGGACGAGGTGGCGGTGCTCGGTGGCGGTGCGGTCGCCGTCGGCGGCGTCGAGGCGTTCGGCCGCGTACTCGTGGATGGTCTCCAGAAGCCGGTAGCGCATCGCGGAGCCATCCGGCACCGGCTCGGCGACCACCAGCGACTTGTCCACCAACGACCCCAGCACATCGGCGACCTCGTACGCCGCATCCGCACACACCGCCTCGGCAGCCCCCAGATCACACCCACCCGCGAACACCGACAACCGGCGCAACACCACCCGCTCCGGGCCATCCAACAACTCCCACGACCAGTCGACCACCGCACGCAACGTCTGCTGCCGCGGCAACCCCGTACGCGCCCCACCCGTCAACAACCGAAAACGATCGTCCAACCGATCCGCGACCTGCCGCACCGACAACAGCCGCAACCGCGCCGCCGCCAACTCGATCGCCAACGGCATCCCGTCCAGCCGCCGGCACACCTCCACCGCCGCGCCCAGATCCTCCTCCAACCGGAACCCGGGCCGCACCAACCCGCCCCGGTCCCCCAACAACCGCAACGCCACCCCATCCGGCAACGGCTCCACCGGACGCACCACCTCACCCGGCACACCCAACGGCTCACGACTCGTCGCCAACACCTGAACCCCGGGACACTGCACCAACAACCGCTCCGCCAACACCGCCGCGGCACCCACCACGTGCTCACAGTTGTCCAACAGCAACAACATCCGACGCTGCGCACAGTGGTCGGCGAGGCGGGCGAGGGCGTCGCTCCCGGCGCGGTCGGTGAGCACCCGCAGCTCTTCCGCGGCGCCGCCGCGGAGCTTGGTCTCGCGGGCGCCGAGGGCGGCGAGGGCCGCCTCGGCGACGTCGTCCGGGTCGTCCACGGGGGCGAGCTCGACGAGCCAGATCCCGTCGGGCCAGGCATCCCCGGCGCAGGCCTCGGCGACCTCCTGCGACAGCCGGGTCTTCCCGGCCCCGCCGGGGCCGAGGAGGGTGACGAGCCGCGCGCGGTCGAGGTCCTCCCCGATGACGCGGATGTCCTCCTCCCGCCCGACGAAGGTGGTGAGCCGGGCGCGCAGGTTCCCGGGCCGGCCGGGGGCTGATTCGGGTGCGGGTGCGGATTCGGCTGCGAGTTCGGGTGCGGTTCCGGGTTCGGGTGGGGCTCCGGGTTCGGGTGGGGCTCCGGGTTCGGGTGGGGCTCCGGGGGCGGTCGGGGCTCCGGGGGCGGTCGGGGCGGGTGTCGCAGCCGGGGCGGTGGGCGCCGCCGGGGCCGGGGGTATCGCCGGGGCCGGGGGCGCCGCCGATGACGTCAGGAGTTCCGTGTGGAGGGCGCGCAGGGCGGGGCCCGGGTCGGTGCCCAGGCGGTCGGCCAGCTCGCGCCGTACGCCGTCGTACGCGGCCAGGGCCTCGGCCGGTCGGCCCGCGTCGCGCAGCGCCCGGATCCGCAGGGCCTGGAACGGCTCGTCCAGCGGCTGCCGGGCGCACAGCGCGGTCAGCTCGGGCAGCACCCGTACCGCCTCGCCGAGGGCCAGGGCCGCGGTGAGCCGGCCCCGGTGGGCGTCGAGCCGTACGGTCTCCCAGCGCGCGGACTCCACGGCCGACGGGTCCGGCAGGTCCGCGAGGGCGGGGCCGCGCCACAGCGCGAGCGCGTCCTCGTACAGGGTGGCCGCCTTCGCGGCGTCCCCCTCGGCGAGCGCCTCGCCGCCGGCCCGGGCCAGCCGCTCGAAGCGGTACAGGTCGACGTCCTCGCGCTCGGCGGCCAGCAGGTAGCCGCCCTCCGCGGAGCGCACGGCCGCGCGGCCCAGCGCCCGCCGCAGCCGGGCGACCAGCGCCTGCAGGGCGGCCGGGGCGTCGGCCGGCTGGTCGCCGTCCCACACCTGGTCGACCAGCAGGTGCACGGGCACCGCCCGCCCCGGGCGCAGCGCGAGGGCGGTCAGCAGCGCCCGCAGGCGCGCTCCACCGACGGCGACGGGGGTCCCGTCGTCGCGGATGGCCTGGGCGGTGCCGAGAATCGCGTAGCGCACCGGCCCATTGTCACCGGATCCGCTCCCCACCCCGAACCGATATACGCCCCGGGGCCGGGATAGGTTTCGCGGCATGGGTCACCAGGGCGTCCGCGGCGAGCGGCAGATCAGTTCCGTGTTCCTCGGCATCGTGGCCGTCATGGCGGTCACCGGCTGGGCCGCCTGGAGCGGCTACGGGACGAGCACCGGGCTGGCGGTGTTCCTCTTCGTGACGTCGGCGTGGGTGGTCTCGCTGTGCCTGCACGAGTACGCGCACGCGCGCACCGCCCTGCACAGCGGGGACCTCTCGGTCGGTGCCAAGGGCTACCTGACGCTGAACCCCCTGAAGTACACGCACGCCCTGCTCAGCATCGTGCTGCCGGTGCTCTTCGTGATCCTGGGCGGTCTGGGCCTGCCCGGCGGCGCGGTGTACATCGAGCGCGACCGCATCCGGGGCCGCTGGAAGCACAGCCTGATCTCGGCGGCGGGCCCGCTGACGAACGTGGCCTTCGCGGTGGTCTGCACGGCCCCGTTCTGGCTGGACGCCCTGGACGGGGTGCCCCTGGCGTTCCGCTACGCCCTCGGCTTCCTCGCCCTGCTCCAGGTCTCGGCGGCGATCCTGAACTTCCTGCCGGTGCCGGGGCTCGACGGGTACGGGGTGATCGAGCCGTGGCTGTCGCGGCGGGCGCGCCGCGAGCTGGCGCCGCTGGCGCCGTTCGGTCTGATCGCGGTGTTCGCGCTGCTGTGGGTGCCGGCGGTGAACGCGTTCTTCTTCGACACGGTGCAGGGCCTGCTGTCCGCCCTCGGCGTCTCGGACCTGGACACGTACTGCGGCCGCGACCTCTACCGCTTCTGGCAGGAGGGCGGCGGCTTCTGCGCCGTCCCGCTGGACTGAGGGGCGGGCACGGGGGGGAGGGGTGGGACGGACAGGGGACGGACAGGGCCGGTGAGGCCGGTGAGGCCGGTGAGGCCGGTGAGGAGGGCATGCCACCGCTTCGGGTCAAGATCCGCCACGTCACGGCTCTGTCCCGGCGGCCGTCACCCGCGGGAAACGGCGGAACGACGAAGGGAACCCCCGTCCCGCCTGGCCGGCGGCGCGGCCCCGGTGCGGTGCGCCCGGGCGTGCGTGTAACAGGAAGGTATTAGGGGGCGGCCGGGGGGAACGGCTCACCGGTCATGGCGGGTCCTGGTGATCAGAAACGCTCGCTCGTACCGGCCCGCGGCGGCCCGAGCGGCAGACCCCGCCGACCGATCCTGAGGAAGCAACCATGCGCGTTCACAAGCTCACCGTCGCAGCCCTCGCCGTTGCCGCCGGTCTCACGCTCACGGCGTGCCAGAACGGCGAAGACGGCGTGGCGCAAGGCGGCCCGTCGTCCGCGTCCACCGCCTCCAACGCGCCCTCCGCGTCCGCCCCGTCCGCAGCGGGCGGCGGTTCGAGCTCGGGCAGCGCCGACCAGGGCGGCGGCAAAAACTCCTCCACGACGGGATCCAACGGCAAGGGCACGGCCGCCGGCACCGACACGTCCGCCAAGTGCCGCACCGACGAGCTGGAGATCACGGCGATCGACGCCACCATCAGCGGCGACGCCAACGGCACCGTCGCGGTGGAGCTGAAGAGCCGCGCCAACCGGGACTGCACGCTCTCCGAGTACGCGGGCGTCGACCTGAAGACGAGCGCGGGCTCCATCTCGGCGAAGCGCACCGGCGAGCACCCCGGCCCGGTCGTCCTCAAGAAGGCGACGTCGGTCTATTTCGGCGTCACCTACCCGGTCAACGACTCGGGCGGCTCCGGCGTCCGCGTGACGGGCCTCGTGGTGACCCCGCCGGACGAGACGAAGTCGGTCACCCTCGCCTGGCCGGGCGCCGCCACGCTGCCCGTCACGGAAGGCGCCGGCTCCTCGGTCAAGGTCGGTCCGATGGGCAGCGCCGGCCAGGGCGGCTGACCGCCACCCCCGCCCGAGCGACCCGCTCCCCCGGCTAGGCCGTCCGCTCGCGGGCGGCCTTCTCGGCCTTCGCCTTGCGGTGGTAGTACCAGGCCATGTTCGAGGTGAGGCCGGCCAGCAGCACCCAGACGATCCCGAGGAAGCTGGCCTCCACGAAGGCGACGACGGCCGCGACCACGGACAGGACGCAGACGACAACGGCGAAGACGGCAAGGCGGGGCATGGGAAGAGCTCCTCGGGAACACTGAACGGGGCCGAACCCCACCAGTCTCCCCCATGCCCCGCAGTACTCCCGTAAGGGACCGCCCCGGCCCGGCGCGGCCGGCCGGGTGTCACACGTCCGTGAGGCGGAGGCCCGCGTGGGCCTTGTAGCGGCGGTTGGTGGAGATGAGGTTGGCGACCAGGGACTCGACCTGGTGGGCGTTGCGCAGGCGGCCCGCGAAGACGCCGCGCATGCCCGGGATGCGGGCGGCCAGGGCCTGGACCAGGTCGGTGTCCGCGCGGGCCTCGCCGAGGACCATCACATCGGTGTCGATCTCGTCGATCGACTCGTCCTGGAGCAGCACGGCCGACAGGTGGTGGAAGGCCGCGGTGACGCGGGAGTCGGGCAGCAGGGCGGCGGCCTGCTGGGCGGCACTGCCCTCCGGCACCTGGAGGGCGTAGGCGCCCTGCTTGTCGAAGCCCAGCGGGTTGACGCAGTCGACGACGAGCTTGCCGGCGAGGTCCTCGCGCAGCGATTCGAGGGTCTTGGCGTGGCCCTCCCACGGCACCGCGACGATGACGACGTCGCTGCGCCGCGCGCACTCGGCGTTGTCCGCGCCCTCCACGCCGAGGCCCAGCTCGGCGGCGGCGCTCTGCGCGCGGTCGGCGGCGCGGGAGCCGATGATCACCTTCTGGCCGGCGCGGGCGAGCCGGTACGCGAGGCCGCGGCCCTGGTCACCGGTGCCGCCCAGGACGCCGACGACGAGACCGGAGACGTCGGGGAGGTCCCACGGGTCCTTGGCCGGCGCCTTCGCGGGGGGCTGCTGCGTACTGTCTGTGGAGGTCATGAGGGCGAGGGTAACCCCGCGGTCGGCAGAGTCGAACGGCTCCGCGCCACCTCCGCGCCGCCTCCGTCCGGGTACGGCCGGGGGAACCGCCCCCGTGCGGCTCGCGTGTGGTGCAGGATGCCGGTGTGGACGCCGTGAGAGTCGCGCTGCTGCGCGAGGTGCTGGCCGGTACGCAGTGGCCGGCCGCAGCGCGCCGGTTCGCCGGGTCGCTGCGCAGGTGCGTCGCGCCGGAGGCCGGGAGCCTGCTGCTGGTGGGGACCGAGCGGTACGAGCCCTGGCACCTGGCCGCGCACCTGGTCGACGAGGCCGCCTGGTCGGGGCTGCCGGAGCTGGCGCCGACACTGGTGCGCCACCGGGTGCGGCGCGGGGAGCCGCCGCACCTGTCGGTGGGGCTGGGGCGGCTGGAGGCGGCCCGGCGCGGGCACACGCTGCTGGTGGTGGCGCCGGGGGCGCCGGGCACGGGGCTGCTGGAGCGGGTGCACGACGCCCGCCGGGCGGGGGCGACCGTGCTGTCCCTGGACGGGGGCGATCCGGACCTGGGCACCCTCGCGCACGAGGCGCTGTCGGTGGCGGAGGGTACCGCCGAGCTGGACCTGGACACGGTGCAGCACCTGGTCAGTGCCGCGGCCGGGGAGAACAGCCTGCCGGCGCAGCGCGGGCCGCGGCGCTTCCGGGACCGGCTGGCGCGGCTGGCGGACCAGCTGACGGCCCCGCCGCCCAGCCGCTGGTAGGCGCTCCCCGCCGCCCGCCGGCCGGTCGACCGCCCGCGTCCCCGATCGGCCCCGGCCGGGACCGGCTCCGGCGGTGGCGGCCTACGCCGTGCCCCCGCCCTCTTCCTCCTGCTCGCGGGTCTTGTCGTTCCATTTGGGGTCGTTCTGCCATTCGAGGTTGCGCTCCTGCGCCGTCTCCATGGCGTGGTTGGCCTCCTCGGGCGTGGCGTAGGGCCCGAAGCGGTCCTTCGCGGGGCAGTCGGGGCCCTCCTCGACCTTCTTGTGGACCAGGCAGTAGTACCACTCGCCCGGCTTGCCCACCTGGCGCTTCTTGAACAGGGCCATCGTCGTCTTGCTCCTCTCGATGCCGCTCTCTGCCGCCAGCCTGCCCCATACCCGCTGGATACACTCGCCTGCATGTCCGGTCAGTCGCTGCTCGTACCAGGCGAGCTCTCTCCCGTCCGTTCCGTTCCCGGAAACATCCGCCGGCCCGAGTACGTCGGCAAGCCCGCGCCCACTCCGTACACCGGGCCGGAGGTGCAGTCCGCCGAGACCATCGAGGCCATGCGCACCGCCGGCCGGATCGCCGCCCAGGCGATGGAGGAGGCCGCCAAGCTGATCGCGCCGGGGGTGACCACCGACGCGCTCGACAAGGTCGCCCACGACTACATGTGCGACCACGGGGCCTACCCCTCGACGCTCGGCTACCGGGGCTTCCCGAAGTCCCTGTGCTCCTCCGTCAACGAGGTCATCTGCCACGGCATCCCCGATTCCACCGTCCTGCGCGACGGCGACATCGTGAACCTCGACGTGACCGCCTACATCGGCGGGGTGCACGGCGACAACAACGCCACCTACCTGTGCGGGGAGGTGGACGAGGAGTCGCGGCTGCTGGTGGAGCGCACCCGCGAGGCCCTGAACCGGGCCATCAAGGCCGTCAGGCCGGGCCGCCAGATCAACATCATCGGGCGGGTCATCGAGTCGTACGCGAAGCGCTTCGGCTACGGCGTGGTCCGCGACTTCACGGGCCACGGCATCAACTCGTCCTTCCACTCCGGCCTGATCGTCCCGCACTACGACAGCCCGCACGCCACCACCGTCATCGAGCCCGGGATGACCTTCACCATCGAGCCGATGCTGACCCTGGGCACGCACGAGTACGACATGTGGGCGGACGGCTGGACGGTGGTCACCAAGGACCGCAAGCGCACGGCGCAGTTCGAACACACGTTGGTGGTGACGGACACCGGAGCGGACATCCTGACGCTGCCTTAGGCAGGAGGGCCCGTACGCCCGGATTTTTTACCGACAAGCCGTCGGGAACACATTGACTTAGGCAAGCCTAAGTAGGAGGATCGGTGTGGCGGTCAGACCGCCACGCCTGTTTCCCCTTTCTTGGAGGTCCGTCTTGGACGCCTTCTCTACGGTCATCCGCGTCGCCTCGCACGAGCAGCACACCGAGGCCGAGACGTCGACCTTCATGAGCGACCTGCTCGGTGGCCGGCTCGGCGTGGACGCGTACACGCGCTACACCGAACAGCTGTGGTTCGTGTACCGGGCCCTGGAGGACGCGGCCGAAACCCTGAAGGACGACCCGGTCGCGGGACCCTTCATCCAGCCCGAGCTGATGCGCGTCGAGGAGATCGAGCGCGACCTGGCCCACCTGCTGGGCCCCGACTGGCGCGAGAGCGTGGTGGCGCTGCCCGCGACCGAGGCCTACGCCGCGCGGGTCGCGCAGTGCGCGGCCGAGTGGCCGGGCGGGTACGTGGCCCACCACTACACCCGCTACCTCGGGGACCTCTCCGGCGGCCAGATCATCCGCGACAAGGCCGAGCGCACCTGGGGCTTCGAGCGCAAGGGCGACGGCGTCCGCTTCTACGTGTTCGCGGACATCTCCAACCCGGCGGCGTTCAAGCGCGGCTACCGCGAGCTGCTCGACGCGATCTCCGCGGACGACCTGGAGAAGCAGCGCATCATCGACGAGTGCAAGCGCGCCTTCGACTTCAACGGCGCGGTCTTCCGCGAGCTGGGCGAGCAGTTCCCGCTGAGCGCGTGAGCACGTAGCCCGCGGGGCGTACGAGCCGTACGGAACGGGCCGGCCCGGTGCGAACAGCACCGGGCCGGCCCGTCCGCGTGCGCACGGCGCAGCCGGGGCGAGAGGGGCGACCTAGGTCGTCTCTTTCGGATCTTGTCGGCCGAGCCCGCGGCGTCTGGTGCCGTGCCTGGGCGTGCTGCCGGGCGCTCGCGTACTGGACGTACGTGGTCGCCTCGGCAGTGCGGCCAGGCACGGTGCCAGGCGTCGCGGGCCCGGCAAGATCCGAAAGAGACGGCCTAGGCCGGGGCCGGGAAGCGCACCTGGGAGGGTTCGGCGAAGCGGACGCGGCCGCCGATCTCGACCGTGCCGTCCGGGCCGGGGGCGGTGAGGATCTGGGAGCCCGCGCCCTGGGTGATGTTGAGGGCGCGGTTGAGCCGTGCGGTCAGCAGGACGGCCGCCGAACCGGTGGCCTCGTCCTCGGCGATGACCCCGTCGGGGCGGCGCGGAAACCCGCGGGCGCGCACGCGGCCCGCCGACTCGTCCTCCCACGCCCACGCGTAGAGCCAGCCCTCGCCGGGCGGCGGGGCGGGCAGCGCGTCGACCTCGGCCGCGTTCGCGTACTGCTCGGTGCGCTTGCCCCGGACCCACTCGGGGCGCACCGTGATCCAGGTGAACTCGCCGTCGTCGCGGGCCCAGACGGCGCCGGCCGGGGGCCGCAGCTCCTCGACGTCCAGCAGCCACGCGACCCCGACCAGCGGATGTCCCGCGAAGTCCATCCGGGTGCCGGGCGTGCGGATGTCGACGACCCCGCGTTCGGGGTCGTCGACGAACACCGTCTCGCTGTAGCCGAGCCGTGCGGCCAGGGCCTGCCGCGACGTGTCGTCGGGGCAGGTCCGGCCGTCGCGTACGACTCCGAGCAGGTTGCCGTGCCGGCCGTCACCCGCGCAGAAGACCCTGAGGACGTCGAGATCGTTCACGCGGGCATTGAAGCACGGGTCAGTTCTGGGCCATGCGGCGGCGGCGCGCGAAGTACACCGCGCCCGCACCGGCGGCGACGATCGCGCCGGAGGTGCCGAGCAGCACCCCGGCCGGGACCTCGGCGCCGGTGGCGGCCAGGTTGCCGCCCACGGAACCGCCCGTGGAACCGCCCGTGGAACCGCCGACGGAGCCACCGCCCGCGGTGCCGCCCGTACCGCCGGTGGTGCCCGTACCACCGGTGCCGCCGGTGGCGCCGCCGGTCGACGGGAGGGTGGCGTCCTTGTCCACGGCCAGGGAGAAGCCGACCGGGTCGATCGCGTCGCCCGCCTTGTACAGGGAGCCGGTCGTGTCGTTGGCGAAGGCGGCGGCGCCCTGGGCGGTGAAGGCCGCGGGCGCGTTGACCGCCAGCACGCCGCCCTTGGTCTTGTAGTCGGTCTTCGACAGGTCGAGCGTGGCGAAGGGGACGCCCGTCTTGCTGCCGGTGTTGTTGTGGACGTCGACGTACAGGGTTCCGGTCTTGCCGGAGGCCTCGACGCGCGGGTTGGCGAAGCGCATGTCGATGCCGTGGGCCGCGTACTGGAAGCGGAGGCCGCCCTCGAAGGAGACGTTCAGCTTCTGCCCGGCGGCGTCGAGCTCGCCCTTGGCGAGGGCGAAGTCGTAGAGGTCGCCGTTCTTGACGGCCCCGCTGCCCGGGGTGATGGTGCCCGCGTTCAGCACGTACGTGCGGAACGACTCCTTGACGCCCCAGGTCAGCTTGGCGCTGAGCACCTTCTGCGCGCCGTCGGCCGGGGCGACGGGCTGGGTGGGGGGCTTCGTGGGGTCGGTGGTCGGCTTGACCGGGTCGGTCGTGGGCCTGGTCGGGTCCGGCGTCGGCTTCGTCGGGTCGGTCGTGGGCTTCGTCGGGTCCGGCGTGGGCTCGGTCGGCTTCGGCTCGGGCTTCGCGAACTCCAGCTTCGCGGTCAGCGGGTCGCCGGTCCTGCCCTCGTAGCCGGCCGAACCGAGCGCGGTGGCCGCCTCCTTGGTGAGCTTGGTCTCCAGCTTGTCCATCGCCTGGCCGCCGAAGGCGACGGTGGCGAGCGGGACGTCCTGGGCGGTGGTCCCGTCCCGGGTGACGTCGGCGGTGAGCTTCTTGGTGCCCGTGTCGATGCGGAAGTCCGCGAGCTTGACATCGAAGCCGTGGCCGACCGGCGGGGCCGGCGAGGTGAAGGTGACGCTGCCCTTGAAGGCGGCCGTCACCACGTGCCCGGCGGTCGGGTCGTACTGGCCGGTGGCCTCGCCGAAGCGCAGGCTGCCGTCCTCGTTGGCCTTGGCGCCGTCGGCCACGGTCACGGCACCCTTGGCCATGCCCGTCACGTACGCCCGGTAGCTGGCGAGCACGCCCCAGTCGAGGGTGCCCCCGACGATCTTCATCGGTGCGGTCGGGGCGCCGCCGGCCAGCGGGGCCGCGGCCGGGGCGCCGGCGGCGGCCGCGGGCAGGACGAAGGCGGTGGTGCCGAGTGCGGCGGCGGTGAGGATGGCCGCGGCGATGGCGATCGGACGGCGGGTGGACGACATGGCTGGGTACTCCTGGGGGAACGGGATACGGGGATGGCGCGGGGGGATGGGGGGGTGGGGTGGCGCGTGGGGGTGGGGGTGGGGGTGGGGGAGGTCTACCGGGCGTCGGTGGGGCCCGACGCGGGGGTGGTCCCGGGCTCGGCTCCGGCGTCGGCCGCGTCGGCCGCGTCGGCCTCGGTCGCGGCCTCGGCCTCGGGCCCGGCCGCGGCCGACGTGCGGCGGTTGCGCACGACCAGGAACGCTGCGCCGCCCGCGAGGAGCAGCACGGCGACGGCGAGGGCGGCGTACAGCCCGGTACGGGAGGACGTCTCGGACGCGGCGGCGGGCGCGGCGGCGGGGGCCGTGGCCGTCGCGGCGGGGTCGGCGGGCGGGGCCGTCGAGCCCAGGTCGGGCAGGGCGGGCAGCTGGGCGGTGGCGTCGAGGGCGACGGCGAGCGAGACGGGGTCCATCTCGGTGCCGGCCTTGTACATGGAGTTGAAGGCCTGGGAGCCGCCCTCGGTGAGGGTGGCCGGGGCCTCGGTCAGGGTGGCCAGCGCGCCTTCGGCCTTCAGGCCCTTGGCGTCGAACTCGACGAGCGGCACGGCGGGCTTGGTCTCGGCGGGGGTGGTGACGTCGGCGGACAGGACGCCCTTGCCGTTCTCCACCTTGACGGTGACCTTGGCGAGCTTCAGGTCGAGGTGGGCGCCGGTGAAGTGGACGCTGCCCGCGAAGGCCGCGTCGAGGACGCCCTTCCCGCCGTCGTACGAGCCCTTGCCCTGGGGGAAGCGGAAGAGCGCGCCGCCGTCCTCGGCGCCTTCGGCGAGGGTCCACTTGCCCTGGCCGACGGAGCCGGTGACGTACTCGCGGAAGGTGCGCCGCACGCCCCAGTCGACGGCGGCGTCGGTGAAGGCGCCGCCGGCCTGCGGCGCTTCGGCGGAGGTGCTCGGCCGGGCGCTCGGGGACGCGGCGGGCTGCCGGGCCGGGTCGGCGGCGGGGGCCTTGACGTCGGCGGAGAGCGAGACCGGGTCGAGCCGGGTGCCGGCCGCGTAGTAGCCGGCGAAGGACTGGGCGCCCTCGGCGGTGAGGGTGGCCGGGACGTTCGTGAGGGCGATCGGGGTGCCGCCGCCCTTCATGTCGATGCCGCCCAGGCCGAGGGTGGCGAAGGCCACCTGGGAGCGGTTGCTGACCGCGCCGGTGTCCTTGGCCTTGCTGGAGACGTCCACGTACAGGGTGCCGCGGCCGCCCGAGATCTTGACGGTGGGCCGGCTGACGGTCATGTCCAGCTCGTTGGTGCCGTCCGGCTTCTGGTGACCCTGGAAGGTCACGCCGCCGGAGAAGGAGGCGCTGAAGGTGCCGCTGTCCGGGTCGTAGGAGCCGGCCGCCGAGTGGAAGCGGAAGAGGCTGCCGCCGACGGTGGCGGCGCCGCCCTTCAGCGTGAACCCGCCTTTCGCGATGGGGCCGGTGACGTAACTCTGGAAGGACGACTTGATGCCCCAGTCCAGTCGGCCCCCCTGCACGGCGCGGTCGGCGGCCTGTGCGACGGTGGCCGGGAGCAGCGCTCCCAGCAGGGCCGCGAGCAGGGCGACTGCGCAGGCACGGGCGGGTCTTGCGGACATGGTTGTCCCCTCCAGGGGCTAGCGAAGTCAGGTTAGGCTAACCTAAACTACCGGCGGCTGGGTGCGGAACCCCCCGGTCCCCGCAACATTCACCAGTCGCACGATCAGGACGGTGCCTTCGTGCCTTCGCCCGCCGCGTCACCCCGCCCCTTCCGACCCTCCCGTCTCGGACTGGCCCTGACGACCACTCTGGTCGCCCTGGCCCTGGCCGCGACGGGGTGCGGGAGCCCGGCCGCCCCAGCGGGCCCGGCCGCCCGCTCCGCACCGGCCGCCGCCCCGGACCGGGTGGAGCCGCTGATGCCGCCGCCCGCTCCCGCGCTGCCCGTGACGGTGGCCTCGGCCGACGGGACGCAGGTCACGGTGGCCTCGGCGGACCGCATCGTTCCGCTGACCGGCAGCCTCAACGAGATCGTGTACACCCTCGGGCTCGGCGGCCAGGTCGTCGCCCGCGACATCACCGCCACCTTCGAACAGGCCGCCAAGCTGCCCGTGGTGACGCGGGGCCACGACGTCTCCGCCGAGAGCGTGCTGTCGCTGCGTCCGACCCTGGTCCTGGCCGAGACCACGAGCGGTCCGGCCGAAGCGGTCCAGCAGATCCGCGACGCGGGCATCCCGGTCCTGGTCGTCGCCCCGGCCAAGACGCTGGAGGACGTGGCGAAGCGCACCGATGCCGTGGCCGCCGCGCTCGGCGTCAAGGAGGCGGGCACCCGGCTCAACGAGCGCACCGCCGCGCGGATCGCCACCGCCCGCACGGAGGTTCCGGCCGCCTCCGGGAAGAAGCCCCGGGTCGCGTTCCTTTACCTGCGCGGCACCGCCTCCGTCTACCTGCTCGGCGGCTCCGACTCCGGCGCGGCCTCGCTGCTGGAGGCCGCGGGCGCGGTCGACACGGGCAAGGAGTCCGGACTCGGCAAGGACTTCACCCCGATCACCAGCGAGGCGCTGGCGGCCGCGGCCCCCGACGCGATCCTCGTCATGTCCAAGGGCCTGGAGTCCGTCGGCGGCGTCGACGGGCTCGTCAAGATCCCCGGAGTCGCCGAGACCCCGGCCGGCATGGACCGCCGGGTGATCACCATCGACGACGGGGTCCTGCTCAACTACGGCCCCCGCACCGACCAGGTGCTGACCTCGCTGGTCGCCCAGCTCTACGGCAAGGGCGCCTGACGTGACCCTGCCCCACGACCCGCCGCGCGCGGACGCGACCGCCCCGGCCGCCACGGCCCCGGCCGCCGACGCCGCCCCCTCGCCCTCCCCCGCCCCCTCCCCCGGCAGGCGGCCGGGCGGCGCGCCCGTCCCGCCCCGGCCCCGCGGCCGCAAGGCGGTCCTGCTCACCGGCGCCCTCGTCGCCGCCCTCGCCCTCCTCGCGCTCGTCTCCGCCGGAACCGGCGCGTACGACATCCCCCTCGGGGACGTGCTCGCCTCCGTCCAGCACCGCGCGGGCCTCGGCGGGGCGCCGCTGGACCGGGTCGGGGAGAGCGTGCTGTGGAACGTACGGCTGCCCCGCGTGGTCCTCGCGCTGCTCGTCGGCGCCAGCCTCGGCTGCGCGGGCGCGCTCATGCAGGGCGTGTTCGGCAACCCGCTCGCCGAGCCCGGCGTCATCGGGATCTCGGCCGGCGCGGCCGTCGGCGCGGTCGCCGCCATCGGGCTCGGGCTCACCTTCTTCGGCAACTGGACCATCACGGTCTGCGCGTTCGTCGCCGGTCTGGTCACCGTGAGCGCCGTCTACCTCCTGTCCCGCAACGGCGGGAAGACCGAGGTCGTCACCCTCATCCTCACCGGCATCGCCGTCAACGCCTTCGCGGGCGCCCTGATCGGCCTGTTCGTCTTCTTCGCGGACAGCGGCCAGGTCAACCAGATCACCTTCTGGCAGCTCGGCTCCCTGGCCCAGGCCACCTGGCCGAAGGTGCTCGCCGTCCTGCCCTGCGCCCTCGCCGGCCTGCTCGTCGCCCCCTTCTACGCCCGCCGCCTCGACCTGCTCGCGCTCGGCGAGCGGCCCGCCCGCCACCTCGGCATCGACGTCGAACGGCTGCGCCTCGCACTGATCCTGGTCGTCGCGCTGCTCACCGCGGCCGCCGTCGCCGTGGCCGGCGTCATCACCTTCATCGGCCTGCTGGTCCCGCACCTGCTGCGCATGGCCAACGGCCCCGGCCACCGCTTCCTCGTCCCCGGCAGCGCCCTCGCCGGAGCCGTCGTGCTGGTGGCCGGGGACCTGGCCGCCCGTACCGTCGCCCAGCCCGCCGAGCTGCCACTCGGCGTCCTGACCGCCCTGATCGGCAGCCCGTTCTTCTTCTGGCTGCTGCGCCGCACCCGCCGCAAGCAAGGAGGCTGGGCGTGACCAGCAGGCTCACCGGGCTGCTCGCCCGGAACAAGCGGACCGTCCCGGCCCGGCCCGTCCCCGGAGCGGCCCTCGCCGAGATCGAGGACCTGTACGTACGGCTCGGCGGGCGGGAGGTGCTCGCCGGCATCGACCTCACCGCCCGGGCCGGGGAGGTGCTGGCGCTGGTCGGGCCGAACGGCGCCGGCAAGTCCACACTGCTGGCGGCCCTCGCCGCCGACCTGCCCGCGGCCTCCGGCGGGATCCGCATCGACGGCCGCCCGGTCGGCGACTGGAGCGCCCCCGAGCTCGCCCTGCGCCGCTCCGTGCTCCCGCAGTCGGCGGCGCTGTCCTTCCCGTTCCCGGTGGAGGACGTCGTACGGATGGGCCGCGCGCCCTGGGCCGGCACCCCCTTCGCCGACTCCGACGAGCGGGTGGTGGCCGAGGCCATGGCCGCGACCGAGGTCACCGACTTCGCGGCGCGCCCCTTCTCCGCCCTGTCCGGCGGCGAGCGGGCCCGGGTCGCGCTGGCCCGCGTCCTGGCCCAGCAGGCACCGCTGCTGCTGCTCGACGAGCCCACCGCCGCCCTCGACCTGCGCCACCAGGAGCTGGTGCTGCGGATCTGCCGCGAGCGGGCCGCCGCCGGGGACGCCGTGGTCGTCGTCCTGCACGACCTGGGGCTGGCCGCCGCCTACGCGGACCGGGCCGCCGTCCTGCACGACGGACGGATCGCGACGGCCGGGCCGCCGGCCGAGGTGTTCGACGACGCCCTCCTGAGTCGGGTCTACCGGCAGCCGGTGGAGGTCTTCGCGCACCCGCGCGGCGGTGCCCCGATGGTCGTTCCGGTACGGGTCGCGCCCGCCTCCCGGGGAGGGGCCGACACGGCGGCCGGAGGGGCGATTTGACCCCTGCTTGACCTGTCCATGGGGCGGGTGTGGACGAGCCGTGACGGCTCCGTGTCCGGGGGCCGACGGTGAGAGCCGAATCACTGGACGACCGGGGAAGAGTCAGGTAAGCCTCGGTTAAGTTAGGTCCGCCTCACCAGGCTTTCCCCTTCGGGACGGCCCCCCGTCCGACGCCCAGGAGCCCCCTATGCGCCCCGCCCGCCTCACCGTCGTAGCCGCCGCCTCGCTGGTGGCCGCGCTGACCGCCGTCACCGGCTGCGCCGAGAAGAGCGGTGCGGGCGGCGACGGCGCGATCAAGGTCGCCGCCTCCGACACCGCGTGCGACGTCTCCAAGACGGAGTTCCCGGCGGGCAAGGTGCAGATCGACGTCGAGAACAAGGGCTCCAAGGTCACCGAGCTGTACGTCCTCTTCCCGGACGACCGGATCGTGACCGAGCGCGAGAACATCGGCCCCGGCACCAAGGCCTCCCTCACCGCCGAGATCAAGGCGGGCGACTACGAGGTCGTCTGCAAGCCCGGCATGAAGGGCGACGGCATCCGCACGAACGTCAAGGTCACCGGCCAGGCGTCCGGCGAGAAGCGCAGCCCCGAGGCCGACGCCGCGGTCGCCGCCTACCGCCAGTACGTGGTCGCGCAGGCCGAGGAGACCCTCCCCAGGGCCCAGGCCTTCGCGGACGCGGTCAAGGCCGGAGACGTCGAGGCCGCGAAGAAGGCGTACGCCGCCTCGCGCATCGGCTGGGAGCGCACCGAGCCCGTCGCCGAGTCCTTCGGCGACATCGACCCGAAGGTCGACGTCCGCGAGGACGGCCTGGAGGCCGGCCAGGACCCGGCGAAGGACTGGACCGGCTGGCACCGCCTGGAGAAGTCCCTGTGGGCCGACAACACGATCGGCGACGCGGAGAAGAAGCTCGCCGACACCCTGATCGCCGACCTGACCGAATGGCAGAAGAAGGTCGGCCAGGCGGAGATCACCCCCACCTCGATGGCCAACGGCGCCAAGGAGCTCCTCGACGAGGTAGCCACCGGCAAGGTCACGGGTGAGGAGGAGCGCTACTCGCACACCGACCTGGTCGACTTCAAGGCCAACGTGGAGGGCGCCGAGAAGGCCTACGAGCTCCTCAAGCCGATCGCCTCGAAGAACGACCCGGCGCTCGCCCAGCAGCTCGACACCCGCTTCGCGGCCCTGAACACGCTGCTCGACAAGTACCGCGCGGACAAGGCGGGCTACGACTTCACCTCGTACGACAAGGTCGGCGAGCCGGAGCGCAAGGAGCTGTCGGACGGCGTCAACGCGCTCGCCGAGCCGCTCTCCAAGCTCGCCGCGTCCGTCGCGAAGTAACCGCCGAGCAGCACGGGGCAGGCAGAGGAGGACACCATGGCCGAGTCGGAGCCGGCGGCGCAGCCGGGACACGGGAACGACGACGCGGCGGCCCGGACGGCGGCCGTGCCCGCGGCCGCCGCGCCCTCGCGCCGGTCGGTGCTGGGCTGGGGCGGGGCCGGGCTCGCGCTCGGCGCCGCCGCGGCCGGCGGCGCGGTGGCCGCGTTCGGGGGCGCCTCCGACGGCGTTCCGGCCGCCTCCTCCGGGACGGCCGTGCCGTTCCACGGCGAGCACCAGGCCGGGATCGCCAGCGCCGTGCAGGACCGGCTGCACTTCGCGGCCTTCGACGTGAAGACCGCGGACCGCGCCGAGCTGGTATCGCTCCTGAAGGACTGGACGGCCGCGGCCCGGCTGATGACGGCCGGGCTGCCGGTCGGCGAGGGCGGCTTCGGCGGCCTGCCCGAGGCCCCGCCGGACGACACCGGCGAGGCGCTGGGCCTGCACGCCTCCCGGCTGACCCTGACGATCGGCTTCGGGCCGGGCCTGTTCGCCAAGGACCGGTTCGGCCTGGAGGACCGGCGGCCCGGGGCCCTGGTCGACCTGGAGCTGTTCCCCGGCGACAACCTCGACCCGGCCCGCTCCGGCGGCGACCTGTGCGTCCAGGCCTGCGCGGACGATCCGCAGGTGGCCGTGCACGCCATCCGCCAGCTGGCCCGCATCGGCTTCGGCCGCACCGCCGTCCGCTGGTCGCAGCTCGGCTTCGGCAAGACCTCCTCGACCACGCCCGACGAGCAGACCCCGCGCAACATGATGGGCTTCAAGGACGGCACCCGGAACGTCGCGGGCACCGACCGGGCGGCCCTGGAGCGGCACGTGTGGGTCGGGCCGGGCGACGGCAGCGACTGGATGACCGGCGGCTCGTACCTGGTCGCCCGGCGCATCCGGATGCACATCGAGACCTGGGACCGGGCCTCGCTCCAGGAGCAGGAGGACGTCTTCGGCCGCGACAAGGGCGAGGGCGCCCCGGTGGGCAAGCCGAAGGAGCGCGACGAGCCGTTCCTGAAGGCGATGAAGCCCGACGCCCACGTGCGTCTCGCCCACCCGGACAGCAACGGCGGCGCGGCCCTGCTGCGGCGCGGCTACTCCTTCACCGACGGCACCGACGGTCTGGGCCGGCTCGACGCGGGCCTGTTCTTCCTCGCCTACCAGCGGGACGTCCGCACCGGCTTCGTCCCCGTCCAGCGCAACCTGGCGCGCCACGACGCGCTCAACGAATACATCCAGCACGTGGGTTCGGCCGTCTTCGCCGTCCCGCCGGGCGTCCGCGACAAGGACGACTGGTGGGGCCGGACGCTGTTCGCGTAGTCCCCGCCGGAGAGGAAAAGCAGCGTGTTCGGCAACTATCTGATCGGTCTGCGCGAGGGGCTCGAAGCGAGCCTCGTCGTCTGCATCCTGGTGGCCTACCTGGTCAAGACCGGCCGCCGGGACGCCCTGCGCCCGGTGTGGACCGGCATCGCGATCGCCTGCGGGATCTCGCTCGCGTTCGGCGCCCTGCTCACCTTCGGCAGCCAGGAGCTGACGTTCGAGGCGCAGGAGCTGCTCGGCGGCAGCCTGTCCATCGTCTCGGTGGGCCTGGTGACCTGGATGGTCTTCTGGATGAAGCGCACCGCGCGGCACCTGAAGGCCGAGCTCCAGGGCAAGCTCGACGCGGCCCTCGCGATGGGCACCGGCGCGCTCGTCGCCACCGCCTTCCTGGCGGTGGGCCGCGAGGGCCTGGAGACCGCCCTGTTCGTGTGGGCGTCGGTACGGGCGAGCGGCGAGGGGTCCTCGGCGCCGCTGATCGGGGTGCTGCTCGGCATCGCCACCGCGATCGTGCTGGGCTGGCTCTTCTACCGGGGCGCGCTCAGGATCAACCTGGCGAAGTTCTTCACCTGGACCGGCGGCATGCTGGTGATCGTCGCGGCGGGCGTCCTCGCGTACGGGGTGCACGACCTCCAGGAGGCCCGCTTCCTGGGCGGCCTGAACTCCCGGGCCTTCGACATCAGCGCCACGATCCCCCCGGACAGCTGGTACGGGACCCTGCTCAAGGGCGTGTTCAACTTCCAGCCCGACCCGACGGTGCTCCAGCTCGTCGTGTGGCTGCTGTACGTGGTCCCGGTGCTCGCGCTGTTCCTCGCCGGCTCGCGCCGGCCGCCCGCGCCGACGCCCCGGACCGCCCCCGTCTCCACGGCCGACGTCGGCTGACGGCCGGACGGCCCGCGTACGGGTTCCGTATCCCCGGCACCCGTACGCCGGCCGTCCGCGCCGGGCCGCGCCGTGTCAGCCGATCCGTACGCCCGTGCCGCCGACCCGCACCCGCGGGTCGCCCGCGCGCAGTTCCACGGTGAGCACCCCCGGGCGGCCCATGTCGGCTCCCTGGTGCAGGGTCAGCACCGCGTCGTCCGGCACCAGGCCGGCCTCCCGCGCGTACGCGCCGAAGGCGGCCGCCGCCGCTCCCGTCGCGGGGTCCTCGACGACGCCGCCGACCGGGAAGGGGTTGCGCACGTGGAACTCCGTCGGGCCCGCCCGGTGCACCAGCTGGACCGTGACCAGGTCCATGCGCCGCATCAGGGCCGCCAGCCGGTCGAAGTCGTAGGCGAGGTCGGCGAGCCGGGCCCGGGTCGCGGCGCCGAGCACCAGGTGCCGGGCTCCGGCGTAGGCGATCCGCGGCGGGAACGCCGGGTCGAGGTCGGCCGGGGGCCAGCCCAGCGCGGCGAGTGCCTCGGCGAGGTCGGCGTCCGCGATCTCCTCGGTGTGCGGCTCGACGCTGGTCAGCACGGCCCGCAGCGCCCCGTCCTCGGAGGTGACCGAGACCGGCACGGTCCCGGCCCGGGTCGCGAGGACGAGCTCTCCCGGCCCGATCCGCTCGCCCAGCGCGACGGCGGTGGCCACGGTGGCGTGCCCGCAGAAGGGGACCTCGGTCCGGGGGCTGAAGTAGCGCACCGTGAAGGTCCGGCCCGGCTCGCCGGCCAGTCCCCGCGGGGGCGCGGTCAGGAAGGCGGTCTCGCTGTAGCCGAGCTCGGCGGCGACGGCCAGCATCGCGGCGTCGTCCAGGCCCTCCGCGTCGAGCACGACCCCGGCGGGGTTGCCGCCTTGCGGGTCGCGGGAGAAGGCGGTGTAGCGCAGCACGTCGTTCGTCATGTGTGCCACAACCCCGGCCCCCCGGAGCTGATTCCCGCGGGGCCGGGCGCGTGCGCGCGGGCCGGCGGTCCGGGCCGGGGTGCGGGTCAGCCGCGCCCGATGTACGGCATGTTCGTCGCCATCACCGTCGCGAACTGCACGTTGGCCCCGAGCGGCAGTTCGGCCATGTGCAGGACGGTGCGGGCCACGTCGGCCGCGTCCATGACCGGTTCGGCCGCGAGCTCTCCGTTGGCCTGGAGGATGCCGGTCTCCATCCGCTCGGTCATCTCGGTCGCGGCGTTGCCGATGTCGATCTGGCCGCAGGCGATGTCGTACGGGCGGCCGTCGAGGGACAGGGACTTCGTCAGTCCGGTCATCGCGTGCTTGGTGGCCGTGTAGGCGACGGAGTTCGGGCGCGGTACGTGCGCCGAGATCGAGCCGTTGTTGATGATCCGGCCGCCCCGCGGGTCCTGGTCCTTCATCTGGCGGAACGCGGCCTGGGCGCACAGGAAGGCGCCGGTCAGGTTGACGTCCACCACCGTCCGCCAGGCCTCGTAGGTGATGTCCTCCAGGGGGACGCCGCCCGGTCCGAAGGTGCCCGCGTTGTTGAAGAGGAGGTCCAGGCGGCCCCACCGCTCGCGCACCGCCGCGAACAGCGCGGTCACGTCGTCCGGATCGCCGACGTCGGCCCGGACGGGGAACACGTCGGCGCCGGGCCCGGCGGCGGCCGCGGTCTCCTCCAGCGGTCCGGGCCGGCGGCCGGCCGCGGCCACGGCCCAGCCGGCGGCGGCGAGGGTCAGGGCCACGGAACGGCCGATCCCGGAGCCGGCCCCGGTCACCACGGCGGTCTTCTTCCCACTTTCGTTCATGGGGCCGCAGGGTACGTCACAGCGCCCGTGCGGCCCCGGCCGTTCCGATAGCTGAGAGCATGGGGCGGTCAGGGGTGTACCGATCAGATGAGAAGACTGGAGTTCCGCATGTCGGAGAGAGGCCCCGCGGCGGCCCCCACGCACGCGTCGTCGCCCGCATCACCCTCCGCCGCCGAAGCCCCCACAACCCAGAGCCCTCCGATGACCCCGGTCACCCCCGGCGCCCCCACCGGGCCGATACCCCCGGTGGCCGACGGGCCGGCTCCCGCGGCGGCCGCTCCCCTGGCGGCCGCCCGCCGCACCGGTCTGCTGGTCACCTTCGTCCTCGGCGGGCTCACCGCCCTGCCCCCGCTGTCGATGGACATGTACCTCCCGGCCCTGCCGGAGGTCACCGACGCCCTGCACAGCCCGGCCGCGACGATCCAGCTCACCCTCACCGCCTGCCTCGCCGGCATGGCGCTGGGCCAGCTCGTGATCGGCCCGATGAGCGACAAGTGGGGCCGCCGCCGGCCCCTGCTGGCCGGCATGGTCGTCTACGTCCTGGCCACCGCGCTGTGCGCGCTCGCGCCGACCGCCGGGTCGCTGATCGCCTTCCGGCTGCTCCAGGGCCTGGCCGGGGCGGCCGCGATCGTCATCGCGCGGGCCGTCGTGCGCGACCTGTACGACGGGGTCGAGATGGCCCGGTTCTTCTCCACCCTGATGCTGATCTCCGGGGTCGCGCCGATCGTCGCGCCGCTCATCGGCGGACAGGTGCTGCGCTTCTCCGACTGGCGCGGGGTCTTCGCCGTGCTCACCGTGGTCGGCCTCGCGCTGACCCTGGTCGTCTGGCGCAGCCTCGGCGAGACGCTGCCGCCCGAACGGCGGCACACGGGCGGGGTGGGAGCGGCGCTGCGGACCATGCGCGGACTGCTCGGCGACCGCGTCTTCACCGGCTACACCCTGGCCGGCGGCTTCGCCTTCGCCGTGCTCTTCTCCTACATCTCGGCCTCGCCCTTCGTGGTGCAGGAGATCTACGGGGCCTCGCCGCAGGCCTTCAGCCTGCTGTTCGGGCTGAACTCCGTCGGCCTGATCGCCGTGGGCCAGGTCAACGGCAAGCTGCTGGTCGGCCGGGTCAGCCTGGACAAGGCCCTGGCGGTCGGTCTGGGCGTCATCACGGCCGCGTCGGTGTCGCTGCTGCTGATGTCGACCGGCGTCTTCGGCGAGGTGGGGCTGGTCCCGATCGCCGCCGGGCTGTTCGTGCTGATGTCGGCGATGGGCCTGGTGATGCCGAACACGAACGCGCAGGCGCTGATGCGCACGCCGCACGCCGCGGGATCGGCCTCCGCCCTCATCGGCACCTCCTCGTTCCTGGTCGGCGCCGTCGCCTCACCGCTGGTGGGGATCGCGGGCGAGTCCACCGCGGTGCCCATGGCGGTCGTCCAGTTGGTCTGCTCGCTGCTGGCCGTGGCCTGCTTCGTCGGCCTGTGCCGGCCCTGGCAGCAGCGCGAGCCGCAGGCGGCGTAGGCGACGGATGCGCGTACGGATACGGATGCGCGCAGGGGCTCCGGGGCCGTTCAGCCGAGGGGGACGGCGTCCTTCGGCGCGGTGTGCCAGTTGGTGACGACGGGCTTGTCGACGGTGAGGGCACCGACCGGCAGGGACACTGGGGCGGGGTCGTCGCTGTCGACGGCGACGACGAGGAAGTCGAGTTCCCGGCCGCCGTCCTCGCGGGTCGTCTTCGGGTTGACCCCGGCGTAGGCGGCGGTGTTCCCGCTCAGCGTGATCGGCTCGCCGACCGAGTGCTCCGCGGGGCCCGCCTCGGTGCCGTCGGAACCGAACGCCACGATCGGGAACGTGCCCGGCAGGACGCAGGTGACGCCCGGCTTCGCCTTCGCGATGATCAGGACGTAGCCGCCGGCCTGGGATTCGGACCGGGTGCTCCACGCGATGTCGCTCGCGGCGCAGGACTGCCGGACCGGCTGCCGCCCGCCCGCGCCGGTGTCGGCGCCGGAACCGGCCCCGCCGGTGCCCTTGGCCGACGCGTCGGAGCCCTTGGCCGCACCCTTCGGCGCACGGTTCGCGGAGCCCTGGTTGCCGCCCGTGGCCGGGGCGCCGGCGGGTGCGGCCGCGGCGTCGGCGGGAGCGGCGGACGGGGCGGAGGGGGCCGCGGCCGGAGCGCCCTGCGCGGCGCCGGTGTCCGTGGCCGCACCCGCGCTCTGGCACGCCGTCATCAGCAGGGCGCCGCCGACGAGGGCGGCGGAGACGAGGAGGGCCTTGCGACGGTTGCCGGACATGGGGTTCCCCTTGGTGATCGCTGGTCGCGGCGGAAGCGGTTCGGCTCCCCGGTGCGTGTTCGATCACTATGCGGGGCCGTCGGGCCCCCGGGGCCGGGCGTCCTCGTTCCCGGACGACGCTGTCGCAGAGCGGTGACATGGTCACGAAGTCCGGCGCCGGGCGCGGACCGGGCCGCCGCACCGGCGCCGTAAACTTCGCAGGTGAACGCCTCCGCCCCCACCACCGCCGAGACCCTCCGCAGCACGCTCGGCCGGCTGCTCGACGGGCTCCCGCCCAAGCAGGCCTCGGCCGCCGTCGAACGGCTCATCGCCAGCTACCGGGGGCAGACCCCGACCGACGCGCCCGTCCTGCGCGACCGCTCCGACGTGGTGGCGTACGCGGCGTACCGGATGCCCGCCACCTTCGAGGCGGTGCGCGCGGCCCTGGACGGCCTCGCGCAGGCGGCTCCCGACTGGGTGCCGGGCTCGCACGTGGACGTGGGCGGCGGCACGGGGGCCGCGACCTGGGCGGTGGACGCCACCTGGGACGGACCCCGCGAGACCGCGGTGCTGGACTGGGCGGAGCCGGCCCTCGCCCTCGGCGAGGAGCTCGCGGCCGCCTCCGCCTCCCCGGCTCTGCGCAGCGCGGGCTGGCGGCGGGCCGTCATCGGCTCCGGCCTGGCCCTGCCCGACGCCGACCTGGTGACGGTGTCGTACGTACTGGGCGAGCTGACCGCGCAGGCCCGTACGGCCGTGGTGGCCGAGGCGGCCCGGGCGGGCCGCGCCGTGGTGCTGATCGAGCCGGGCACGCCGGAGGGGTACCTGCGCATCCGCGAGGCGCGCGAGCAGCTGATCGCGGCCGGGCTGCGGGTGGCCGCACCGTGCCCGCACGACGGGACCTGCCCGATCGAGGTGGGCCAGGACTGGTGCCACTTCTCGGCGCGGGTCAGCCGGTCCTCGCTGCACCGGCAGGTCAAGGGCGGCTCCCTGGCCTACGAGGACGAGAAGTTCAGCTACGTCGCCGCGGCCCGCTTCCCGGTGGAGCCGGTGCCCGCGCGGATCACGCGCAGGCCGCAGATCCGCAAGGGCCTGGTCCTGCTGGACCTGTGCGGCCCGCCGGAGGCCGGGGCGGGCCCGGAGACGGGGCTGACCCGGGCCACCGTGACCAAGCGCCACGGCGCCCTCTACAAGGCGGCGCGGGACGCCGACTGGGGCCGGCAGTGGCCGCCGGCCGAGTAGCCGGCGGCCGTGCACGACCTAGGGCCGCAGCTCCTGCGTGCAGCACTTCACGCTGCCGCCGCCCTTGAGCAGCTCCCCCAGGTCCATCGGGACCGGTTCGAAGCCCCGGTCGCGCAGGGGTGCCAGGAGGCCGGTGGCCGCCTGGGGGAGCAGGACGTGCCGGCCGTCGCTGACGGCGTTGAGGCCGAGCGCCGCCGCGTCCTGTCCGTCCGCGATCAGGGCGTCGGGGAACAGGCGCCGGAGCACGGCCCGGCTGCCCGGCGAGAACGCGTCCGGGTAGTACATGACCTCGTCGCCGTCGAGGACGCTGAGCGCCGTGTCCAGGTGGTAGTAGCGCGGGTCGACGAGGTCCAGGCCGATGACGGGCCGGCCGAAGAACTCCTGCGCCTCGGCGTGCGAGAGCGGGCTGGACCGGAAGCCCCGGCCGGCCAGCAGGTAGGAGGCGGTGACGGCGAAGTCGCCCTCCGCCTCGTTGACGTGGGAGGGTTCGAGGACCTCCCGGTATCCGCGTTCCCGGAACCAGGCCAGGTGGATCGCCGCCTCGGCGGCCCGCTCCCGGTGGGCGAACCGGGCGCCGAGCACCCGGCCGTCGACGACGAGGGCCCCGTTCGCGGCGAAGACCATGTCGGGCAGGGCGGGGTCCGGTACGAGGGTCTCGACGGTGTGGCCGAGCGCGCGGTAGCGGTCTCTCAGGTCTTCCCACTGGGCGAGCGCCAGCGGGAGGTCCACCGGTTTCGTGGGATCCATCCACGGGTTGATGGAGTAGGTGACCTTGAAGTGTGCGGGTGGGCACATCAGGTAGCGCCGGGGTGTGGCGTCTCTGCGCAAAGAAGGCTCCTCACGACTTTCACGACCCGCCTCGCGACGGGTGTGGAGAGAATCGTCTCTCCTCAAGGGGGGCGCGCGCAGTGAACTGATCGGGTGGTTTACCGGACCCGCGGGAGACGAGACGTCTCGCATTGGTACGTTCTCGGCATGCCCAAGCCTCCCGACCCCGCGCGCCGCAGCGACCGATCCCGGCGCGCCATCCTCGACGCCGCCCTCGCCCTGGTCGGGGAGGTGGGCTACAACCGGCTGACCGTCGAGGCCATCGCCGCCCGCGCCGGGGTCGGCAAGCAGACCATCTACCGCTGGTGGCCGTCGAAGGCCGCCGTCCTGCTGGACGCCTCGCTGGCCCTGTCCGGGGACGCCGGGGCCGGGTCCGGCTGGACCGGCTTCCCGGACACCGGGGACCTGGCCGCCGACCTCAAGTACGTGCTGCGGGCGACGGTGGACGAGTTCAACGACGAGAAGTACGAGGCTCCCGCGCGCGCCCTGACGGCGGCCGGGGCCGCCGATCCCGAGCTCGGCGCCCGCTTCACCGAACGGGTGCTGGAGCCGCAGCTCGCCCTGTACGAGGCACGGTTGCGCACGGCCCGGGACGCGGGTCAGCTGGCGCCGGATACCGATCTGCGCCTGACGGTGGAGATGCTCCTCGGTCCGTTGACGTACCGCTGGCTGCTGCGCACCGCCCCCCTCACGCACGCGTACACCGACGCCGTCGTGGACGGGGTGCTGGCCGGGGTGGCCAAGGTCACCGCGGGCTGACCGGCCGGGGAGCGCGTCCGGCCGGGAACATCCGCACGATTTGTATGATTATCTGGGTGTTACCCCCTCCCCATCCCCAACCCCCCGGTTGAGGAGTCCGGTCACCCGGGGCGCAGGATGGTGGGAGCATGTGAGGGTCTTCCGGGGCAACGGTGTGGGTGAGGGGATAGATGGGGTCCGAGTCCGGCCGCGTCACGCGCGGCGAGCAGAGCAGGATGTCCCAGTGGCTGCGCCGGCGGCAGAAGCCCGCCGCCGAGGATCCCGCGCGCGAGCGCGAGGCGCTCCTCCTGGCCGTCGCCGCCGCCGGGCTGCCGCTCGCCCCCGCCGCCCATCCCGCCGGCTACCGGTGCTCGTGCGACCGGATCGGCTGTCCGACGCCCGCCCGCCACCCCGTCTCCTTCGCCTGGCAGACCCAGTCCACCACCGACCGCGCCCAGGTCGAGCGGTGGGCGCGCAACCAGCCCCAGGCCAACTTCGTCACCGCTACCGGCATGGTGCACGACGTGCTCGACGTGCCCCTGGAAGCCGGTGCGAGCGCCTTGGCCCGGCTGCTGGAGGCCGGGATCGAGGTCGGTCCGGTCGCCGAGTCGGGCGGCACGGGCGACCAGGCCCGGATGCTGTTCTTCACCGCCACCCGGGGCACCCCGGAGGACGAGGACGAGTGGTGGCCCTGCGAACTGGACTGCCACCCCGAGACGATGGACGAGCACCCGGGCCTGCGCTGGCACTGCCGCGGCAGCTACGTCCTGGTCCCGCCCGCGGCCCTGCCCGGTGACCAGGCCGTCACCTGGGTGCGCGGCATGGAGCACCCGCTGCCGGACCCGCTGACCCTGCTGGAGACCCTGACCGACGCCTGCGCCCGGTACGCGGGCAGCTCGGCCCAGACCCCGGCGGCCGTCGCCTGGCCCCTGGGCCGCTGACCGCACGACCGAGCCCCCCGTACGGCCGCCGCGCTCCGGCCGTACGAGGGGCTCGGTCGTGCCGGGGCCCGCTGGTGGCGGGTGCCGGCGTGCCCGTCAGTGGTGGACCCGTCAGTGGTGGATCTGCGTCACGACCACGTCCAGCGACCACGCCCTGCCGCTCTTCGCGGGGGCCTCGGCCTCGACGGTGTAGCCCAGGTCCCGCAGGGCCGTCACCAGCTCCGCCGGTCCGGCCGGCACCGCGCCGGCGAGCAGCAGGTCCCGGACCAGCCGGCCCTTGGTCGCCTTGTTGAAGTGGCTCACCACCGACCGCTTCTCGACCCCGTCGACCCACTGCGCGTGCAGCACCCGCACCGTCGCCGTCCGCCCGGCCACCTCCCCCTTGGGCTTCCACGCCGCCGCGTACGCCGACGAGCGCAGGTCCAGGACCAGCCCGTCCCCGGCGGCCTGCGGCATCACCTCGGCCATCGGCCCGCGCCAGTACGCGCCGAGCGCCCCGAGGCCGGGCAGCTTGACACCCATCGAGCAGCGGTAGGAGGGGATGCGGTCGGTGGTGCGGACCGCGCCCCACAGGCCCGAGAAGACGAGCAGGGTGGCGTCCGCGAGCTCACGGGCGGCCGGGGTCAGGGCGGCCAGGCCGAGGGCGTCGTAGAGCACGCCGGTGTACGTCTCGGCCGCCGGCCGGGCCGGCGCCGAGCGCAGCGCGGCGTTCTTGGCGACCTCGGCGCGCAGCCCCTCGCTCAGGCCCAGCACCTCGCGCGCCTTCAGCTCGTCGCCCGCGCACAGGTCGAGCAGTTCCTCCAGCACCCGCGCACGGGCCGGGGCCAGTCCCGGCAGCGACAGCGTCTGCGGCTCCAGCGGCGCGCCGGAGCCGCCGGCGGCCTTTCCCTCGGACGGCGGCAGCAGCACGAGCACGGTGGTTCTCCTTCGGTACGACACGGCGCAGGGGATGCGGCCCCGGAGCCAGGGTAGACGGGCCGCGCCGCCCTCCGGGACGGCCGCGGGGCCCGCCGGGGCCGGTCGCGTTCCGGGCGGGGCGGCCCGGATCCGCGGCCGCCGCCACCCTCCCGGCGCGGCCGAAAGGCCCTAGGCTCGGTGCATGCCACGCCGTCGTATGCACATGACCGGCGCAGACGGGGCTGCCCTGCGGGCCGCGCTGCGTGAACTGCGGACGAAGCTGGACGTGCCGGAGGAGTTCGGGGCCGAGGCCCTCGCCGAGGCCGAGCGGGCCGCCGGCGACCCCCGGCTGCCGGAGCTCGACGCCACCGACCTCCCGCTCTTCACCGTGGACCCGCCGGCCTCGGTCGACCTCGACCAGGCCGTGCACCTGGCGAAACGGTCCGGCGGCGGCTACCGCGTGCACTACGCCATCGCCGACGTCGCCGCCTTCGTCTCCCCCGGCGGCGCCCTCGACACGGCCGCCCACCAGCGCGTCAGCACCCTCTACTTCCCCGACGAGAAGGTCCCGCTGCACCCGCCCGTCCTGTCGGAGGACGCGGCGAGCCTGCTGCCCGACCGGACCCGACCGGCGCTGCTGTGGCGCCTGGACCTGGACGCGGACGGCCGGGTCGAGGCCACCGACGTCCGCCGGGCCCTGGTCCGCAGCCGGGCCAAGCTGGACTACGCGGGCGTGCAGCGGGCGATCGACAGCGGCACGGCCGAGGAGCCGCTCGCCCTGCTCCGGGAGGTCGGCCGGCTCCGCGAGGCCCTGGAGCGCGAGCGCGGCGGCATCTCGCTGAACGTCCCCGAGCAGGAGATCGTCGAGCACGACGGCGGCTACCGGCTCGTCTACCGGGCCCCGTTGCCCGCCGAGGGCTGGAACGCCCAGGTCTCCCTCATGACCGGCATGGCCGCCGCCGACCTGATGCTCGCCGCCGGGACCGGAATCCTGCGCACCCTGCCCACCGCGCCCGCCGGCGCCGTCGGGCGGCTGCGGCGGGCGGCGCGGGCGCTGCGGATCGACTGGCCGCACCACGTCCCGTACGCCGAGCTCGTCCGCTCCCTCGATCCGCACCGCCCCGACCACGCCGCCTTCCTCCAGGAGTGCACGGCGCTGCTGCGGGGCGCCGGCTACACCGTCTTCACCGGCGGCTACACCCCCGATCCGGTGGTGCACGCCGCGGTGGCCGCCCCGTACGCCCACTGCACCGCGCCGCTGCGCCGGCTCGTGGACCGCTACGCCGGCGAACTGTGCCTGGCCGCCGCCGCGGGCGCCGGGGTTCCGGAGTGGGTGGTGTCGGCGCTGGCCGCGCTCCCCAAGGAGATGGCGGAGGGCACCCGGCGGGCGAACACCGCCGAGCGCGAGTCCGTGGACCTGGTCGAGGCCGCCCTCCTCAAGGACCGCGTCGGGGACACCTTCGAGGCCACGGTGATCGAGGTCCGCGACCGGGAGCCGCTGGTGGGCACCGTCCATCTGGAGGATCCTGCGGTGGTCGGCCGCGTCGAGTCCCCCGCCGGGCGGCCGCTGCCGCTGGGCGAGCGCATCCGGGTCCGGCTGACGCAGGCGGACCCGGGCACGGCCAAGGTGCTGTTCGCCCCCGCCTGACCGCCCGGGTGGCCTGACCGCCCGGGGTGCCGGATCGCCCGGGGGGTGAGCCCGACGAGCGCGGCGATCTCTCCGATCCGCATGGCTCCGGTAGAAACGTTGCCGCTGCGTCAAGGTCAAGCGGCCGCGGTGCAGCCGGTAGCATGGTCAGCGCGACAGACGAGTCGGCCGGGCGGCCGCGTCGGGGTCCCAGGATCCCGCCGAGGAACGTCCGGGCTCCACAGGGCAGGGTGGTGGGTAACGCCCACCCGGGGTGACCCGCGGGACAGTGCCACAGAAAACAGACCGCCGGGGGCTTCGGTCCCCGGTAAGGGTGAAACGGTGGTGTAAGAGACCACCAGCGCCTGGGGTGACCCAGGCGGCTAGGTAAACCCCACCCGGAGCAAGGTCAAGAGGGGTCGTCTCCGGACGGCCCTGCGCGAACGTCCGAGGGCTGCCCGCCCGAGTTCGCGGGTAGACCGCACGAGGCCGGTGGCAACGCCGGTCCTAGATGGATGGCCGTCTCCCCGGCGACCGCGAGGTCTCCGGGAGACAGAACCCGGCGTACAGGCCGGCTCGTCTGTCGTCCTCGACGACGTGTGACCCCCCGCCACCTGTGGCGGGGGGTCACACGTCGTCGGTGCGGGTCGTCGGTGCGGGGGTCCGGTCAGCGGACGACGTCGAAGACGTTCTTCTGCAGGCCGTTGGCGTAGGCCTCGTGCTCGACCAGCTTCAGCTTCTGCGCGTCCTTGTCGGTGGCGCTGAAGAGCCGCTTGCCCGCGCCCAGCAGCAGCGGGAAGACGAGCAGGTGGTAGCGGTCGATGAGACCGGCGTCCGAGAGGGCCCGGTTCAGGGCGGCGCTGCCGTGGACGATGATCGGGCCGCCCTCGGTCTCCTTCAGCGCGGCGACCTCGTCGAGCGAGCGCAGGATCGTGGTCTCGCCCCAGTTCGACACCAGGTCGTCCTCGGTGAGGGTGGTGGAGACGACGTACTTCGGCATCGCCTTGTAGTCGGCGAAGTCCTCCATGTCGGGCCACACCGGGCTGAACGCCTCGTAGCTGGTCCGGCCCAGCAGGATCGCGGCGGCTTCCTTCTGCTCCCGGCCCTTGATCTCGAAGGCCTCGGGCAGGAACTCGACGCCCTTGAAGGTCCATCCGGAGTTCCGGTAGCCGGGCTCGCCGCCCGGTCCCTCCACGACGCCGTCGAGGGAGATGAAGGCGGTGCTGATCAGGGTGCGCATCTCGGGTTCCTCTGTGTCTCGTGTCCGCGTCCCGGCGGGTGCGGCCGGTGCCCGCCCGGCCACCCTCGTGGCTGCGGTGCGGCAGTCGTGGTCTATGACTGTGGATCATGGACGGACTCATCGGTCCCCGCCCACTTCTTTTCCGACGGCCCCGGTGATCCGCCACGATGACGGGCCCTAGCGCAGGTGCGCCGTGTCGTTGAGCAGCCGGACCGAGGCGTTGCCGTCCGCGTAGTAGGCCACCGCCGACAGGGAGGCCGCGGAGAGTTCCATGCGGAACAGGGACTCGGGCGGGGCGCCCAGGGCGAGGCGGACGAGGATCTTCACCGGGGTCACGTGGGTCACCAGCAGCGTGGTGCGGCGCGCGTGCGCGGCCAGCAGCCGGTCGCGGGTGGCGGAGATCCGGCGGGTGGCGGCCGCGAAGCTCTCGCCGCCGCCGGTCGGGGCCGCCCGCGGGGAGTCCAGCCAGGCCTGGAGGTCCTCCGGGTGGCGCTCGCGCACCTCGGCGAAGGTCAGGCCCTCCCAGGCCCCGAAGTCCACCTCGCGCAGGCCCTCTTCGACGGTCACGGTGAGGCCGAGGCGGTCCGCGACGGCCTGGGCCGTCTCGCGGCAGCGGCGCAGCGGCGAGCTGACGACGGCCTGGACGGTACCGCGGGCGGCCAGCGACTCGGCGACCGCGGCGGCCTGCCGGCGGCCGGCCTCGGACAGTTCGGGGTCGCTGCCGCCGCTGCCCGAGAAGCGCTTCTGCGGGGTGAGGGCGGTCTCGCCGTGCCGCAGCAGCACGAAGGTGGCGGGGGTGCCGAGGTCGGGGCCCCAGCCGGGGGCCGCCGGGGCGGTGCTCCCGGCGGTGCTCCCGGCCGCGCGGGCGGTCGGGCCGGCGGCCGTCGCCGGGCCCGCCGGGGCCGGTTCCGGCATCGTCTGGGTGGTGGAGTCGAGGCACGGTTCGATCGTGTCGGCGGCCTCCGGGTGGACCGGCCGGGCCGCCGTGTCCGCGAACAGCGTGTCGGCGACGGCCTGCGCGGCCGGGGCCGGGCGGCCCGCCGGGGCCCCGGCACGTGCGCCCGTACCGGCGGCCAGGGCCGCCCGGACCGCCGCGGCGCCCGCGACGGGGTCGCCCGGGGGGCCGGCCGGCGGGAGGGCGGGGGCGGCGGCGCGGTCGAAGACGGCCGTGGAGCCCGAGGGATCCCACCGCTCGCCGCGCTTGCCCGCGTCCATGGCCTCGTTGGCGAGCCGGTCCGCGTGCTTGTTGCGCTCGCGCGGGATCCACTCGTACGTGACCTGCGCGCGCGGCAGGACCTTCGCGGCCTCGGCGGCCAGCGGCTTCATGTCCGGGTGCTTGATCTTCCAGCGGCCCGACATCTGCTCGACGACCAGCTTGGAGTCCATCCGGACCAGGACCACCGCGTCCGCGGCGAGGTCCCGCGCGGCCTTGAGCCCGGCGATCAGGCCCTTGTACTCCGCCACGTTGTTCGTCGCGACGCCGATGTACTCGGCGCGCTCGGCCAGCGTTTCGCCCGACGCCGGGTCGAGGACGACCGCGCCGTAGCCGGCGGGCCCCGGGTTGCCCCGGGAGCCGCCGTCCGCCTCCACGACAAACCGGGGCATCAGATGCCCGAGTCGGCCGTACGGACCAGGATGCGGCCGCAGTTCTCGTGACGGACGACCTGGTCGCGGGCGGCGGCCTTGATCTCGTTGACCTCGGCCATGTCGAGCTCCAGGCGGCAGCCCTCGCAGCGGCGCTGGTAGAGGCGCGCGGCGCCGACCCCGCCCTGCTTGACGCGGATCTTCTCGTAGAGGGCCATCAGGTCCGTCGGCATGGAGCCGACGATGACCTCGCGGTCCTTGGTGACCTTGGCGACCTCGGCGTCGATCTCGGCGGTGGCCGCGTCGCGGCGCGCGGTGGCGTCCGCCGTCTTGGCCTCCAGGGAGGTGACCCGCTCGGTCAGCGCGGCGACGCGCTCCTGCGCGCCCTCCAGACGCTCCATGACCTCCAGGACCACGTCCTCCAGGTCGCCCTGGCGCTTGGCGAGGGAGACGACCTCGTTCTGCAGGTTGGCCAGGTCCCGGGCCGAGACGCCGACGCCCGAGTCCAGCCGCTGCTGGTCGCGGACGGCGCGCTGGCGCACCTGGTCCACGTCCTGCTCCGCCTTGGTCTGCTCGCGCGCGGTGTCGCTCGCCTGGGTCTGGGCGGCGACGAGCAGGTCGCGCTGCTGCGCGAGGTCCTTGGTGAGCGAGTCGAGCTCGGCGTGCTCGGGCAGCGACTTGCGCTTGTGGGCGAGCTGAGACAGCCGGACGTCCAGGGCCTGGACGTCGAGAAGTCGGATCTGGTCGGCGGGCTCGGCGTTCAGTTGGGGGCTCCAGGGAGAGAAGGGGTGGTGACGGACGGCGCGTGCGCCGTCCACGGGTCGGTGACCGTGCGCGAGACGTGGGTCCGCAGACCCCAGCCGTTGCGCTCGGAGATCGCGTCGAGCTGCGCGGCCGCCTGTTCGCACCAGGGCCACTCGGTGGCCCAGTGGGCGGCGTCGACGAGGGCGAGCGGGCTCTGCTCGCGGGCCTCGGACACCGGGTGGTGGCGCAGGTCGGCGGTGACGAAGGCGTCCACGCCCGCGGCGCGGACCTGCTCGAAGAGGCTGTCGCCGGAGCCGCCGCTGACGGCGACGCGGCGGATCGGCGCGTCCGGGTCGCCGGCCACGCGGATGCCCTGCGCGGTGGGCGGCAGCCAGGCCGCGCAGCGGGCGGTGAACTCCCGCAGGGTCTCGGGGTGGTCGAGCTCGCAGAGGCGGCCGAGGCCGCGGCGGCCGGCGGGGTCGCTCGGGTCGGGCACCAGCGGGCCGGTCACGCGCAGGTCGAGGGCGCCGGCCAGGGCGTCGGAGACGCCGGGGTCGGCGGTGTCCGCGTTGGTGTGGGCGACGTGCAGCGCGATGTCGTGCTTGATCAGCGTGTGCACGACGCGGCCCTTGGGGGTGCCGGCCCCGACGGTGGTGGTGCCCCGCAGGTAGAGCGGGTGGTGGGTGACGATCAGGTCGGCGCCGAGGGTGACCGCCTCGTCGGCGATCTCGCGGACCGGGTCGACGGCGAACAGGACGCGGGTGACCTCGGCGTCGGGGTCGCCGCAGACGGTGCCGACGGCGTCCCACTGCTCGGCCCGCGAGGGGGGCCACAGAGCGTCCAGCGCGGCGATGACTTCAGAGAGACGGGGCACGTGCCAAGGCTACCGTCCGCGGCGGGCGCCCCGGCCAGGACGGGTCCGGGCCCGGCCCGGGCCCGTCCGGGGGGCGGGTGCGGCTACTTGACGAGGAAGCCGCGCAGGTCGTCGAGGACCTTGTCGGCGGCGGTGACGCCCAGGCCCAGGTACCAGGTCTCGTCCGGGACGTCCTTGGCGCGGCCCTGCTTCACGGCCTCCAGGCCGCTCCACAGCGGGTTGGCCTCGGCGGAGTCGCGCTTGGTCTTGTCCTTGGCCCCGTAGACGCCGGTGAAGATCCAGTCGGCGGCGGCCTCGTCCATGCGCTCCGGGCTGACCTCGACGGCGAGGTCCTCCACCTGCTGGTTCTGCGGGCGCGGGATGCCGGTGTCCTTCAGGATGGTGCCGATGAAGGAGGCGCCGGCGTACAGGCGGGTCTTGCCCGGCATGTAGCGCAGCATCGTGACGGTGGGCTTCTGCGGGCCGAGGTCCGCGCCGAGCTGCGCGGCCTTGGCCTGGTAGGCCTCCAGCTTCGCCTTCGCCTCGGCGGTCTTGTCGAGGGCGGCGGCGTTGAGGAGGTAGTTCTCCTTCCACGGGAAGCCGGGGCGGAGGGAGAAGACGGTCGGGGCGATCTTCGAGAGGGCGTCGTACTTGTCGGCGGACCGCAGCTGGCTGCCGAGGATCAGGTCGGGCTTGAGCGCGTTGATCGCTTCGAGGTTGAGGTTGTTGATGGTGCCGACGGACTTGGGCTCGCCCGCGTCCTTCTTCAGGTACGAGGGGATGCCCTCGTCGCCCTCGGTCGGTGCGTAGCCCACGGGCTGGAGACCGAGGGAGACGACGTTGTCCAGCTCGCCGACGTCCAGGACGACGATCCGCTTGGGGGCGGCCTTGAGCTCGGTGGCGCCCATGGCGTGGTTGACGGTGCGCGGGAAGGTGCCGGGGGCGGCGGTGGTGCCGAAGGCCGCGGTCCTGGCGGCCGCGTCCGAGAACTCCTTGCCGCCCTGGGCGACGGCCTTCTTCTCGCCGCCTCCCGTGCCGGGCTCCTTGGCGGCCTTGTCGTCCTGGCCTCCGCAGGCGGTCAGCGCGAGCGCGGCGGCTGTGGCGAGGGCGACGGCGGCGGCCGAGCGGCGTCGGAGGGGCATGGGGTGACTCCCGGGGTGTGGGCGGTGCGGGTGCGGTCGGGGCCGGCACGGGGCCGGACACGAAGACTGGGTTAGGCATGCCTAACCGGCTTCCCACCCTAAACGCCCCGATATCGCACAGCACAACCGCCCCCTCGGTCACCGCCGAACCTCCGCCCGGCCACCCGTATGTGTGAAGCGGGCCGGGTGCTGCGGGTCGGCGCGGAGCGCGAAAACTAGCTTCCACACCGGAGGTGACGCACGGATGACTGTCTGTGCCATCGAAATGACGACCACCGACCCGTTCACGATCGCCGCGGACGGGTCGTACGCCGCCCGCCTCGCCGGGGTCGGGGACGCCCGGTACGTGGAGCGCTGGACCCTGGGCGGCCCCGAGCCCTACGCCGTCCCGCTGCCGCTCGCGCAGCCCGAGGAGCCCGACAGCGAGGTGCTGCCGCTGGCCGACGGCCGGGTGCTGATCCGCCGCCGGGTGGCCGACCGGCACGCCTTCGCCCTGCTGTACCCGAGCGGCGCGGCGGCCGGGCCGCGCACCGGCGAGCTCCAGCTGGGCGGGGTCGCCGCCGAGGACGGCGTGCGGGTCCGGCTGCTGCCGCCGGGGCCCGACGGGCACGGCGGCTTCGCCCTGGCCGTGACCGGCGCCGGCAGCACGGTCTGGCAGGTGGCCGGGAGCGCCACCGGCCCCCGGGCGGTGGCCCGGATCGCGGGCCGGTGCTCGGGCGGCGTGTGGCTGGACCGGGCCGGGCGGCTGCTCGCGCTGGACCGGGAGCTGGACGGCGCGACCAAGGCCGTGGTCGTGGACCTGGGGCGGGGCGGCGAGGTGTCCCCGCTGCTCCAGATCACGGAGGACAGCGAGGACCGGCTGCTGCTGGCGGACCCGGACAGCGGGCTGCTGCTGATCCGCTCCGACGCGGCGGGCGAACCGCGGCTGGGCTGGGGGGTGCTGGGCAGTTCGCTGCCGGTGCGCTTCCCGGAGTGCCTGCGGGCGGACGGGGCCACGGCCGTGCCGTTCGCCGTGCAGCCGGGGCAGGCGCTGATGCCCGAGACCTGCGGGGTGGCGATGCGGCTGGCGGACGGCGGGCTGGCCCTGTGGCGCCCGGCCGACCGGCACGTCTTCCGGATCGGGCCGCCGGCGGGCTGGCTCGGGGGGACGGGGCTGTGGACCGCGGAGGGCCGGCTGCACCTGCCGTACTCCACCCCCGAGGTGCCCTGCGGCGTCGTCGGGACGAGCCTGCCGGCCGCGCCGCCGCGGCCGGTCCGGCTGGAGCCGCCGGAGGAGGAGGCGCGGGCGCCGCGCCCGGTGCCGTTGCAGCAGGCTCCGCTGCGGTGACCCGGGCGCGGACGGGGCCGCGGGCGTCAACCGTGCTTGAGTCCGAGCACCTCGGTCGCGGCGAAGGTCTCGTTCGCCGGGCGGGCGTCGTAGTGCGGGGTGAGGACCTCGTCGAGCTCCTCGTAGGAGAAGGCCTCCTTGGTGGTGTCGAACTGGGCGGCCACCTTGGGGCGTTCCATGACGACGACGATGCCGCCGTGCACGACGAAGAGCTGGCCGTTGGCCTTGGCCGAGGCGGGCGAGGCCAGGTAGCCGACGAGCGGGGCGACGTGCTCGGGGGCGAGCGGGTCGAGCCTGCCCTCCTCGGGGACCTGGAAGCCGGCGAAGACGTCCTCGGTCATCCGGGTGCGGGCGCGCGGGCAGATGGCGTTGGCCGTCACCCCGTACTTGGCCAGGGCCAGGGCGGTCGAGGTGGTCAGGCCCACGATGCCGCCCTTGGCCGCCGCGTAGTTGGGCTGGCCGGCCGAGCCGCCGAGGAAGGCCTCGGAGGAGGTGTTCACGATCCGTCCGTACACCGGGCCGCCGGCCGCCTTGGAGCGCTCCCGCCAGTGCGCGGCCGCGAAGTGGGTGGTGTTGAAGTGGCCCTTGAGGTGGACCCGGATCACCGAGTCCCATTCCTCCTCCGTCATCGAGAAGACCATCCGGTCGCGCAGGATGCCCGCGTTGTTGACGAGCACGTCGAGCGTGCCGAAGCTGCGGACCGCCAGATCGACCAGCTCGCGCGCCTGTTCGAAGTCGGCCACGTCGCCCAGGTGCGCCACCGCCCGGCCGCCCGCCGCGCGGATCTCCGCGGCGACCTCCTCGGCAGGGGCGGCGGAGGCCTCGCCGGAGCCGTCCCGGCCGGGCTGGCCGAAGTCGTTGACGACCACGCCCGCGCCGAGCCGGGCGAGTTCGAGCGCCTCGGCCCGGCCGAGGCCGCGGCCGGCGCCGGTGACGATGGCGCCGAGCCCCTCAAGTGGCAGTGACATCTACCGGATTCCTCTCAGAGCGGTGGGGCCGGGTCGGCCGGGTCTCAGATCTCGATGCAGGTGCGCAGGGCCGTGCCCGTCCGCATCTGGTCGAGGGCGTCGTTGATCTCGGCGAGCTGCACCCGGTGGGTGATCAGTCCGGCCAGGTCGACCCGGCCGGCCCGCCACAGGGCGATGGTGCGCTCGTAGGAGCGGAGCACGTCGCCGCCGCCGTACATCGACGGCAGGATCCTCTTCTCGTCGAAGAACAGCGAGAACATGTCGATCTGGAAGGTGTCGTCCATGGCGCCCGCGCCGACCACGCACACGGTGCCGCCGCGCCGGGTCGTCTTGTAGGCGGTCTGGGCGGTGGCGGACTTGCCGACCACCTCGAAGACGTAGTCGAAGCCCTCGCCGCCGGTGATGCGGTTCTTCGCGTCCTCGAAGGCGTCGGGCGCGACCGCCTCGGAGGCGCCGAAGCGCAGGGCGGCCTCGCGCCGCGACTCCACCGGGTCCACGGCGATGATCTGCGCGGCGCCCTGGACCTTGGCGCCCTGGATGACGGAGATGCCGACGCCGCCGCAGCCGATGACGGCGACGGAGGAGCCCGCCTCGACCCGGGCGGTGTTGATGGCCGCGCCGAGGCCGGTGGTGACGCCGCAGCCGATGAGGGCGGCGATGTCGAAGGGCACGTCGTCGGGGATCGGGACGGCGCAGGCGGCGTCGACGACGAGTTCCTCGGCGAAGGTGCCGGTGGCGGCGAAGCCGAAGATGTCGCCGCCCGCGCGCCGGAAGTTGGGGGTGCCCGCGTTGACCAGGCTCGCCAGGCACAGGTGTCCCTGGCCGCGCTTGCAGGACGGACAGTGGCCGCAGGGCGGCAGCCAGCAGACCAGGACCCGGTCGCCGATCCGGTGGCCGGTGACCCCGTCGCCCACGTCGGCGATCACCCCGGAGCCCTCGTGGCCGGGGATGAAGGGGGCCGGCTGCGGCAGCACCCCGCTCATCGCGGAGAGGTCGGAGTGGCACAGGCCGGTGGCCTTGACGCGGATCTTCACCTTGCCGGGGCCGGGGCCCACGGCTTCCATGTCGTCGACGACTTCGAGCTTGTCCTGGCCGATCTCGCTCTGCAGTGCTGCGCGCACGGTGCGGCTCCTTCTGTCGGTCTGGCGTTACGCGTGTTCGACGACGGTGTCGGCGAGGACGGGCGCGTCGTCCCGTTCCACGGCGGTCACCGACACCAGCACCCGGCCGGGCTCCTGCCACATGCGGATCCGGAGCGTCTCGCCCGGGAAGACGATCCCGGCGAAGCGGGTGCGGTAGGCGCGGACCCGGGAGACGTCCCCGCCGAGCGCGGTGTCGACGACGGCCTTGAGGGTCATCCCGTACGAGCACAGGCCGTGCAGGATCGGCCGGTCGAAGCCGGCCAGCTTGGCGAACTCCGGGTCGGCGTGCAGGGGGTTCCAGTCGCCGGACAGCCGGTACAGCAGGGCCTGCTCCTCGCGGATGGGCCGCTCCTCGGTCCGGTCGGGGGCCCGCTCGGGCCGTTCCTCGCGGACCGAGGGCCCGCGCTCGCCGCCGAAGCCGCCCTCGCCTCGGACGAAGATCTGCGCGTCGCTGGTCCACAGCGGGCCGTCGTCGTCGGCGACCTCCGAGCGCAGCACGATCACGGCCGCCTTGCCCTTGTCGTAGACGGCGGCGACCTTCGCGCGGCTGGTGGCGCGCCCGGTGACGGGGATGGGGCGGTGCAGTGCGACGGACTGGCCGCCGTGCAGGACGGCTGCGAGGTTCACGTCGATCCCGGGGGCGGCGAGGCCGCCCATCATGGCCATGCCGGCGCCGGCGACGGTCGCGAAGCTGGGCAGGACGTGGAGCTTGGACTCCAGGGTGTAGCGCAGCTCGTCGGGGTCGGTGGCGGGCCGTCCGGCGCCGAGGCCGAGGTGGTAGAGCTGGATGTCCTTGTGGTCCCAGGCGATGTCCCCCTGACGGGGTTCGGCGGCGAGGGCCTTGGCGGCGTCGATCGGCATGGGGCTGCTGCTCCCTGTCGTGGAGAACGGGGGCCGTGGAAGACCTCGGTGCGGCCGTCCGCACCGTCGGCCGCACCGAGGTCGTCTGCGGGGCCGGCCCGCGGAGCCGTGTTCTAGAACGCGTTCTAGGGCCGGTGAAGGAATGTATAACGCACCCCCCAGCAGTTGGGAAGGGCCCGGGCCGCGCTGCTGACGTTACGTCAGATGAACGGTCGCCCACGCGTGTTGCGGCCCGGCCGGCGGCCCCGGCCGTACCCTTCCCGGGTGGACGAAATGCCCGTTGACCACCGCCCCGCCCGGTCCCTGCGGGTCCTGTTGGACCCGCCGGACCCGGCCCTGGCCCTGCTGCTCGGCCTCCAGCCGGACATCGAGGTGGTGCGGGACCTCGCGGCCCGTCCGGTGGCGGCCCTGGTCGAGGAGGTCGCCTCGGTCGCGGCGGTCCTGGCGGACGAACCGGAGTGCCGGGTGCTGGTCCTGACCGGCTCGGCCCACCCGGGCCTGGCGGCCGCGGCCTTGGCGGCCGGCGCGGCGGGCCTGGTCCTGCGCGACGGCCCGATCGACGACCTGGCCGACGCGATCCGCCGGGCCTGGCAGGGCGAGACGGTCGTGGACCCGGCCCTGGGCGCTCCGTAGCCCGGCGGACGCGCTACCGCCGCAGCAGCGTCACCACCGCCGCGCCGCCCAGGCCGATGTTGTGGGCCAGGCCCACCCCCGCGCCCGGGACCTGGCGGGGGCCCGCCTCACCGCGCAGCTGCCAGACCAGTTCGGCCGCCTGCGCCAGCCCGGTGGCGCCGAGCGGGTGGCCCTTGGAGATCAGGCCGCCGGACGGGTTGACCACCCAGCGGCCGCCGTAGGTCGTCGCCCCGCTCTCCACCAGCTTCCCCGAGGCCCCGTCCGCGCACATCCCCAGCGCCTCGTACGTCAGCAGTTCGTTGATCGAGAAGCAGTCGTGCAGCTCCACCACGTCCACGTCCTCGATGCCGAGCCCCGAGGCCTCGTACACCTGCCGCGCCGCCGCGGCCGTCATCGGCTTGCCGACCACGTCGATGCAGGAGCCCGAGGCGAACGACGCCCCGGTGTCGGTCGTCATCGCCTGCGCCGCGATCTCGACCGCCTTCCCGTGCAGCCCGTGCCGCACGACGAACCGCTCCGACACCACCAGCGCGGCCGCGGCCCCGTCCGAGGTGGGCGAGCACTGGAGCTTGGTCAGCGGCGCGTGGATCGGCTTGGCCGCCAGGATCTCCTCCACCGAGTAGACGTCCCGGAACTGCGCGTTCGGGTTGTTCGCCGAGTGCCGGTGGTTCTTCTCGCCGACCGCCGCGAGCTGCGCCGGGGTGGTCCCGTGGCGCTCCATGTGCTCGCGCGCCGCGTTGCCGAAGATCTGCGCGGTCGGCGGGGACATCTCGAAGCCGTGCCCGGCCGCCATGATCCCGTAGTGGCGGGCCACCGGCGAGGTCGCGAAGTCTCCCCCGTCCGAGCCGCCGCCCAGCGCGCCGCGCTTCATCTTCTCGAAGCCGAGCGCGAGGACGCAGTCGTTGATGCCGCCCTCGACGAACTGGCGCGCCATCATCAGCGCCGTGGAGCCGGTGGCGCAGTTGTTGTTCACGTTGTAGACCGGGACCCCGCTCAGCCCCAGTTCGTACGCGGCCCGCTGCCCGGCGGTCGAGGCCTGGAAGCAGTAGCCGACCGGCACCTGCTCGACCAGCCCGTACTCCACCCCGGCGTCCGCGAGCGCCGCCGCGCCGGCCTCCTTCGCCATGTCCCAGTACTGCCAGTCCCTCGACTCCGGCTTCTCGAACCTCGTCATGCCGACGCCCACGATGTACGACTTCATGCCCCTGCCGTCCCTTCATTCCCGGTCGATCCCGGTCGGTCCGTGTCAGTCCCTGGGGAGGCCGAGGATGCGCTCGGCGACGACGTTCAGCTGGACCTGCGTGGTGCCCCCGGCGATGGTCAGGCAGCGCGACATGAGCATCCCGTGCACCGCCCGCTCCCCCGCCCCCTCCCGCACCGCGCCCGCCGGCCCGAGCAGTTCGAGCGCGAGCTCGGCGGTCCGCTGCTGGTGCGGGGTCTGGACGAGCTTGCGGACCGACGCGCCCGCGCCCGGCTCCAGGCCCGACACCTGCTGGAGGGTGGTGCGCATCCCGATGCAGGCCAGCGCGTGCGCCTCGGCGGCCAGCGCCCCGATCCGCGCCCGGTACGCGCCGTCGAGCGCGGCGGAGCCGGCGATGAGCGCCTCCAGGCCGGTGTCGAAGCTCATCTGGTCGGCCATGTGCACCCGCTCGTTGCCGAGCGTGTTGCGGGCCACCTTCCAGCCGTCGTCGGCCGCGCCGACCAGCGCGTCGGCCGGCAGCAGCGCGTCGTCGAACCACACCTCGTTGAAGAGGGCCTCCCCGGTGATCTCCTTCAGCGGTCTGACGTCGATGCCCGGGGTGTTCTTCATGTCGACGACGAAGTAGCCGAGCCCCTTGTGCTTGGGGGCGTCCGGATCGGTGCGGGCGAGGAGGATGCCGAAGTCCGCGCTGTGCGCGGAACTCGTCCACACCTTCTGTCCGTTCACCTTCCAGCCGCCGTCCCCGGTGCGCTCCGCCCTGGTCCGCAGCGAGGCCAGGTCGGAGCCGGCGCCCGGTTCGGAGAAGAGCTGGCACCAGGTGGTGTCCCCGCGCAGGGTCGGCAGCAGGTACGCCTCCTGCTGCGCGGGCGTGCCGTAGGCCAGCAGGGAGGGCACCACCCAGGTGGCGATGCCCAGGTCGGCGACCGTGACCCCGGCGGCCCGCAGCTCCTGCTGGACCACGAGCTGTTCCGCGGGTCCCGCGCCGAGCCCGTAGGGCTTCGGCAGGTACGGGGCCGCGTAGCCGGTCGGCGCCAGCACCCGCCGGGCGGCGACCGCGTCCAGGCCCCGGGCGTCCGCGATGGCGCCGCGGGCCTTCGCGCGGTGGGCCTCGGCCTCCGCCGGCAGCTCCAGGCGCAGTTCCCGCCGGGCGCCGCCCGCCGCGAGCCGTACGGCCCGCACCCGGTGTCCGTCACCGGGCCCGAGGAGCTGGCGGGCGACCAGGGCCCGTCTCAGGTAGAGGTGGGCGTCGTGCTCCCAGGTGAAGCCGATGCCGCCGAGGACCTGGATGCAGTCCTTGGCGCAGGAGTACGCGGCGTCCAGGGCGGTGCCGGCGGCGAGGGCGGCGACCAGCGAGCGGACCTCGGCCGGCTCGTCGGCGCTGTTCGCGGCGTCCCAGGCCAGGGCCCGGGCCTGCTCCAGGCGCACCAGCATGTCGGCGCACAGGTGCTTGACGCCCTGGAACCGGCCGATGGGCCGCCCGAACTGCTCGCGGACCTTGGCGTGCCCGGCGGCCGTGTGCACCGCCCAGGCGGCGGTGCCGCAGGCGTCGGCGGCGAAGAGCGTGCAGGCCAGGTCGCGGACCAGGGCCGCGTCCAGCTCCAGCAGCCGCCCCGCCGGGACCACCGTCCCGCGGGCCCGGACCTGCGCGGTGGGGCGGGTCGGGTCGGCGCTCTCGTGGGTGCGGATGTCCAGCGCGGCGGCGTCCACGGCGAACCAGCGGGTGCCGTGCGCGGCCTCCGCGGCCAGCAGCACCAGCTCGGCCTCGCCCGCGCCGAGCACCGGCGGGGCCTCGCCGTCGAGGAGGTGGCCGCCGCCCTCGACGGCCACGGCGGTGAGGGTGCCGGGCCCCAGGGCGACGGCCCCGACCCGGCCGTCGAGCGGCTGCGCCCCGGCCCGGTCCAGCAGGACGGAGGCCAGCACGCTGGGCAGGTAGGCCCCCGGCAGCGCCGCCCGGGCGGCCTCCTCGACGGCGACGGCGAGGTCGAGCAGGGTCCCGCCCTCCCGGTGCGGCTCCAGCAGCCCGGACTCGACGAGCGCGTCCCAGTGGCCGGGCCGCACTCCGGTCCGCGGCGGGGTGTCGAGCAGCTTGCGCACCTCCTCGGGCGGCACGGCCCGCGCGACCCAGCCGCGCACGGCCTCGGCCAACTCCCGCTGTTCCTGCGTGATTCCGATGCCCATGCGCGGCAGACTAGAACACGTTCCAATCTGACGGAAGGTCAGAAACGCATCGTCTTCCGCACACCCGGACCGGGCCCCGCGCACCGGCGATCCGACACCGCGCCTCCGGCCGCGGCCCGGCTGTCGGCGCCGCCCGGTACGGTCCCCCCATGGCAGCCAGAATCGACCTGACGCTCGATTGCGCGGACGCGCAGCTCCTCGCCGTCTTCTGGAAGACGGCCCTCGGCTACGTCGACGAGCCGCCGCCGACCCCCTTCGCCACGCGCGCCGAGTGGTTCGCGCAGTTCGACCTGCCGGAGGAGGACTCCGTGGACGACGGCGCGTGGCTCTGCGATCCGGACGGCGTCGGACCCCGCTTGTGCATCCTGAAGGTCCCCGAGCCCAAGACGGCGAAGAACCGGCTCCACCTCGACGTCCGCGTACCGGGGCACGGCACCCCCGCCGAGCGGTGGGCCCGGATCGAGACCGAGTCCGAGCGCCTGGTGCGGGCGGGCGGGACGGTCCTCGCCCGGTTCGACGGGCACCACGTGCTGATGGCGGACCCGGAGGGCAACGAGTTCTGCGTCGCCGCGGCCGCCGCCTGAGCGCGGGGCGCGGACCGGGACCGCGCTCCGGCCTCCCGGGCCCCGAGGGTCGCCCCGGCCCCGGGGGTCGCCCGGATCCCGAGGGCGGCCGTGGACCACCGCGCCCGGCCTGCGCACCCTGGCACCCGCGACCCGTTCTCCGTAGCCTGCCCTGGCGGTACGGGGACGCGCGGGCGCGGTCCGGCGGACGGCCGGGGTGCGCGGCGCCGACGGAGGGGGAAATGCCATGGGACCGGCTGCGGAGCCCCGGGACGGGGCACCGGTGGACGCCCCCCGCTGCCCGCGCTGCGCGCGGGAGCTGGCGGTGCTGGAGGTGTACTCCACCCGCAACCGGTGGGGCGGCGGGCCGCCCCGGCTCCGGCAGGAGCAGTGGTGGCAGTGTCCGGCGGGCGACTGGCTGGGCTACCGGCACGCGGACGGGGATCCGCTGCGGCCGGTGCGGCGGCTGGCGGGCGCCGAAGGGGACTGCTTCTTCTGCGGGGACGAGGAGTGCAACGTCGCCGGGGTTCCGTGGCAGCAGGAGGACGGCTCGTGGCACGACTGGCTCGTCTGCCTCTCCTGCGGCACCAGCAACCCCCGCCGCCTCCGGTTCCCCCCGCCGCCGGACGGCGCCCCGGGCTGAGCGGTGCCCCGGGGCGGGTGCGGGGCGGGCCTCAGCGGGCCACGGCCCGCACCGCGGCGCGGGCCGCGTCGGTGGCCCGCTTGGCTTCCCGGCGCCCGTCCGCGCGGTGCGCGCGGACGGCGACGGACTCACCGAGGGCCGGCGGGGGCTGCTGCTGGTCGAGGCGTCGACCGACCGGTGGGGCGTGCGGCCGACCGCGACCGGCAAGACGGTGTGGTTCGCGTGCGACGCGTGGGCCGGGGGCGGTGCGCGGCCGGGCCGCCCCGGGCATGGCGTGCTACCGGGCGGTAGGGCAGCATGAGCCGCCTACACGCCGCTCAGCAGGAGGAACACATGGCCAGCCCCAAGCCGGAGACCCTCGCCGCCTTCGAGGCCGCCAAGGGGTTCATGCCCGTACGGGAGGGCCTGGCCCTGTACGGGGCGGCCGCCGCGGCCGCGGCCCTCGGGCTGCCGCTGCTGGAGGTCGGGACGTACTGCGGGCGCTCCACGATCCTGCTCGCGGACGCCGCCCGCGGGGCCGGGGTGGCCGCGCTCACCGTCGACCACCACCGGGGCAGCGAGGAGCAGCAGCCCGGCTGGGAGTACCACGACCCGACGGTCGTGGACCCGGAGGTCGGGCTGATGGACACGCTGCCCACCTTCCGCCGCACCCTGCACCGGGCCGGGCTGGAGGAGCACGTGATCGCGCTCGTGGGCCGCTCGCCGCAGGTCGCGGCGGCCTGGGGCGGGCCCCTCGGGCTCGTCTTCGTCGACGGCGGCCACACCGACGAGCACGCGACCGGCGACTACGAGGGCTGGGTCCCGCACCTGGCCGTGGGCGGGACGCTCGCCATCCACGACGTGTTCCCGGACCCGGCCGACGGCGGGCAGGCCCCGTACCGGATCTACCTGCGCGCCCTGGCCTCCGGGGCGTTCGAGGAGGTGTCGGTGACGGACTCGCTGCGCGTCCTGCGCCGGACCGGAGCCGGCATATAAGCGCACCGCGCCCCCGGATGGCCCAGGGTCCGTACGGGGGCGGGAGGGCAGGTCTAGCATCGCCGCGTGCGCTACGACGACAGTCCCCCGCCCCCCGAGTCCGCCTCCGCGACCGACCCCGACCGTCCCTGGTACGCCCGCCGCTCCACGCTCGTCGTGGCGGCCGGCACGCTCGCGCCGGTCTGCCTCGCGGGCTGGCTCGCGACCCAGGTGCTGACCTCGCCCGGGCCCGGCGGGCCGGCCGCGCGCGGTTCGGCGGCGTCCGCGGCCTCCGCCTCGCTCGCCGCCCCGCCCTCCGGCTTCCGGGACGCGAAGCCGGGCGTCACCCCCTCCGGCTCCGCCTCCTCCTCGGCCGCGGCGCCCGCCGCGCCCAAGGGCCCGCTGTCGGGCCGGACCGTCGTCATCGACCCCGGGCACAACAGCGGCAACTTCAAGCACGGCTCCGAGATCGACCGGCAGGTGGACATCGGCACGGGCCGCAAGGAGTGCGACACCACCGGCACCACCACGAACTCCGGCTACATGGAGGCCGAGTTCACCCTCGACGTCTCGCGGCGGCTGCGGACGGCCCTGGAGGCGCAGGGCGCCAGGGTGGTCCTCACCCACCAGGCGGACCGCCCGTGGGGCCCGTGCATCGACGAACGCGCCCGCATCGGCAACGAGGCCGCCGCCGACGCCGTCGTGTCGGTCCACGCGGACGGGGTCTCGGCGGGCAACCGCGGCTTCCACGTCATCCTCCCCGCCCAGGTCAAGGGGGGCGCGGCCGACACGTCGAAGATCGTCGGTCCCTCGCGCGAGCTGGGCGAGCGGATCGCCGGGAACTTCGCGCGGACCACCGGATCGGCCCCCGCCAACTACCTCGGCAGCGGTACCGGGTTGGTGGTCCGCGACGACCTGGGCGGACTGAACCTGTCAACCCGCCCCAAGGTGTTCATCGAATGCGGCAACATGCGTGACGCCAAGGACGCGGCGCAGCTGACGAGTCCGGAGTGGCGGCAGAAGGCGGCCCAGGGCATCGCCCAGGGCATCGTGGGCTTCCTCGGCGGGTAGGCCACGGGCAGTCCCGCCGGGACTGCCCGCAACCCGAACCCCTCGGCCGTGGGCAACCTCCGTACCATGGTGCCGCCCGCCCCGCTCCAGGCACGCTCTGCGACCGCGGCACCACGAAACGACCGAGACCGAGAAGGACACCTGAGACGTGAACATCCGCTCCCTCACTCGAGGCGACGGCGTGGTGATCGGAGCAGCGGTGCTGCTGTTCATCGCCTCGTTCCTCGATTTCTACTCCACCACCGGTGGTGACCTGCCGAGCGCCTGGGACACCGACGCCTACCGGCTGGTCCTGCCCAGCGTGTTCCTGCTCGGCTTCATCGCGGCCGGCCTGCTCGTCGCCGGCCGCTTCCAGCCCGAGCACCGCAAGGTCCTCGGCATCCCGCTCGGCGCGTGGGGCACCGTGCTCGCCGTGTCGGCCGCCTGGTCCGCGCTGTGGGCGCTGATCACCTGCCCGAGCACGATCGACCTGGGCGCGGGCGCGATCATCGCCTTCCTCGCCACCCTGGCCCTGGCCGGCGTGGCCCTGTTCGGCACGAAGGTCCCGGCGCTCGCCGGCGCCCTGGTCCCGGCGCCGAAGCCGGCGGCCGTCCCGCCCTACGGGGGCCAGCCCCAGCCGGGCGCCGGGTACGGCTACCCGGGCGGCCAGCAGTCCTACGGCGGCGCCCCCCAGCCCGTCCCGCCCTACGGCGGCTCCCCGGACCCCGCCGCCCCCTCCGGCCCGGGCCCGCAGGACTCCGGGGCGCACGCGGCCCCGCAGCAGCCGGCCGCGGACTTCACCCCGTTCTGGTTCGCGGTCCCGGTGGCCCGCCCGCTCTACGGCGAGGACGGCTCCCCGGCGCCGATCGCCGAGCTGGCCCCCGGCACCTGGTACCTGGCCGTCGACCAGCGCGGCCCGGCCGCACTGATCGCCCAGACCCAGGACGGCCGCCGCGGCGTGCTGAACGACACCTCGGGCATCCAGCGCGGCTGACGTCCCGGCCCCGCGGCGCGAACGGCCCCCCGCCCTTCCGGGCGGGGGGCCGTTGCCCTACAGTCACCTGACGCACCGCCAGAAAGCGGCTTCGCGGAGGGGGACCGTTACATGCGCCTCGGACTCGCACTCGGCTACTGGGGCCGCGGCCCGAACCCGGACCACCTCGACCTCGCCGTCCTGGCCGAGCGCCTCGGCTACGACTCGGTGTGGACCGCCGAGGCCTGGGGCTCGGACGCCTTCACCCCGCTGACCTGGATCGCCGCGCACACCTCGCGCATCCGCCTCGGCACCGCCCTCGCACAGATGGCCGCCCGCAGCCCGACCGCCACCGCCATGCACGCGCTGACCCTGGACCACCTCTCGGGCGGGCGGATGATGCTGGGCCTGGGCCTGTCCGGTCCGCAGGTGGTCGAGGGCTGGTACGGCCGCCCCTTCCCCGCGAGCCCGCTCACCGCGACCCGCGAGTACGTCGACGTCATCCGCCAGGTCCTGCGCCGCGAGGGACCGGTCGCGCTGGACGGCCGCTTCCACCAGCACCCGTACCGCGGCCGGGACGGCACCGGCATCGGCAAGCCCCTCAAGCCCATCACCCACCCGCTCCGCGCGGACCTGCCGGTGCTGCTGGGCGCGGAGGGCCCCCGGAACATCGCGCAGACCACCCGGATCGCGGACGGCTGGCTCCCGCTGTACTGGTCGCCGACCCGCCCGGACGTCTACCGGGCCTCCCTCGCCGACCTCCCCGAGGGCTTCACGATCGCGCCGATGGCCCGGGCGAAGGTGTGCGACGACGTCGCGGAGGGGCTGCTGCCGGTCAAGGCCATGCTGGGCTTCTACATCGGCGGCATGGGCCACGCGGCCCGCAACTTCCACGCCGACCTGATGGCCCGCATGGGCTACGAGGACGAGGCCCGCCGCATCCAGGAGCTGTTCCTCGCGGGCCGCAGACAGGAAGCGGTCCTGGCCGTCCCGGACGCCTTCGCCGACGAGATCTCCCTGGTGGGCCCGCGCGAGCGGATCGCCGAACGGCTGGAGCTCTGGCGCAAGGGCCCCGTCACCGACCTCCTGGTCACCGCCCCGGACCCGCACACTCTGCGCGTCCTGGCCGAGCTGAACGGCTAGCCCTTCCGGGCGGTCGGGAGTCGGGGGTCAGGGGTCAGGGGCCGGGGGTCAGGGGTCGGGGGCCGGGGCCCGGGGGCCGGGGGTCAGGGGACGAGGACGACCTTGCCGGCGACCGTGCCCGACTCGGCCAGCCGCATCGCCTCGGCGACGCGGGCGAGCGGGATCTCGGCGGCGACCTTGGCCGTGATCTCGCCGCGCTGGAGGGCGGTCAGCACCTGGGTGAGGTCGGCGCGCAGACGGGCCCGGAAGCGGTCCTTGGCGTACGCGCGGCCGGCCCAGACGTTGAAGAAGTGGGCGCTGCGGCCGTTGGGCAGCCAGTTCCACATCCACACCCGGCCCAGCAGCCGCAGCACGGGCACCGCCCCGTTGCCCACGTCGTCGCGGGTGGCGGCGCTGCCGTAGGAGACGAGGGTGCCGCCGGGGGCCAGCAGCCGCCAGGAGTCGACGATGCCGGGGCCGCCGACGTGGTCGAAGACCGCGTCCACCCCGCCGGGCGCCAGCTCCCGGACCCGCGCGGTAACGGTGCCGGAGCGGTAGTCGAGGGGGGTCACCCCGAGGGCGCGCAGGGCGTCGTGGTGGCGGGTCGAGGCGGTGCCGATCACCCGGACGCCGGCCGCCAGCGCGAGCTGGACGAGGATCGAACCGACCCCGCCGTTGGCTCCGTGCACCAGGACCGTCTGACCCGGGCGCACCCGGGCCTTGCGGTGGAGCATCTGCCAGGCGGTGATGCCGTTGACGACCGCGGTCTCCGCCTCCGGCGCACCGAGGCCCGCCGGGACGTCCACCACGTCGGCGGCGTCGAGCACGACGTGGCTGGCCCAGCCGCCGGTCTTCGTCAGCGCGGCCACCCGTCGGCCGAGCAGGCCGGGGTCGACGCCGTCGCCGACCGTCAGCACGGTGCCGACCAGGTCGTATCCGGGGACGAAGGGGAAGGGCGGCTGGTCGTAGTAGCGGCCGCGGCGCATCTGCTGCTCGGCGAAGGAGACGCCCGTCGCCTCCATGGCGACCACGACCTGTCCGGCCGCCGGGGCCGGGACCGGCCTGCGGTGCAGCTCCAGACCCTCCGGCTCGACCTTGCCCGGCAGGACGACCTCGACACGCTCGACGGTGTTCATCACGCGCCTCCCCTTCTCGTTTGCATCTCTCGCTTCCGTTAGAAGCTATAACAAGAATGAGTGCGGATATCGGGGGTGTCAAGGGCGTGACGATGGAACCGTGAGCAGCCGTGTCGTTGGTGATACGTTCTCACCGGCGCGAGGTCGCGGACCGGCGGCGCGGGACAGGCCGGCGACAGGACAGGGCAGTGGCAGGACAGGGCGAGAGGTGGCGGCAATGACCGAACGGACGACGACCCCCCGCGAGCGGTACCGCGAGCAGGTCCGCACCGAGGTCAAGGAGAAGGCCTGGCAGCAGATCGCCGGCTCGGGCACCTCCGCCCTCTCGCTCAACGCCATCGCCAAGCAGATGGGCCTGAGCGGCCCCGCGCTCTACCGGTACTTCGCCAACCGCGACGAACTGATCACCGAGCTCATCCGGGACGCCTACCGCAGCCTCGCCGACGCCTTCCACGCGGCCACCGACACCGCCCAGGACCCGGGCGCCGACACCGGTGCCGGTGCCGGCACCGGCCACCTCGTCGCGCTGGCCGGATCGCTGCGCCACTGGGCGCTCCAGGACCGGCACCGCTACTTCCTCGTGTACGGCACCCCGGTGCCGGGCTACCACGCGCCGCCGGAGATCACGGCGATCGCCGCCGAGATGATGACCGTCCTGCTCGACGCCTGCGCCGCGGCCGCCCCGGGCGGGCGGGGGCACTCCTTCGACGCGCACCTCGCGGACCACCGCGGATGGGCCGGCGACCACCCCGACGCCCCGCCGGCCGCCCTGCGCCTGGCCCTGGCGTTCTGGAGCCGCCTGCACGGCGCGCTGTCCCTGGAACTCGCGGGCCACTTCAACGGCATGGGCCTGGACCCGGCCGCGCTCTACGCGTCGGAGGTCGACTCCCTCACCGCCTAGTGACCTGAGTCTGAGGTTTGTCGTTGGTTCGGTATGAGTCGTCCGGGTCCGAAGATTCCGCCGTTGTCGGTCACTGATGCCCAGCGGGCTGTGTTGGAGGGTTGGTTGCGTCGTCGCTCGACGGCCCAGGCTTTGGCTCAGCGGTCGCGGATCGTGTTGGAGTGCGCGGGTGGGCACTCGGTCATGGAGGTGTCGCGGCGGCTGGGGATCGCTCCGGACACGGTCCGCACGTGGCGGCGGCGTTTCCTGGAGCACGGCCTGGACGGGCTGGGCGACGAGCCGCGTCCGGGTGTCCCGCGGAAGATCACCGACGCGGATGTCGAGCGGGTCATCGTCAAAACCCTGGAAGAGACGCCGAAGAACGCGACGCATTGGTCGACGAGGTCGATGGCCGCGGCAACCGGGATGTCCCAGTCGACGGTCTCGAGGATCTGGCGGGCGTTCGCGCTGGCCCCGCACCGGTCCCAAACGTTCAAACTGTCGACGGACCCGCTGTTCATCGACAAGGTCCGTGACGTGGTCGGTCTCTACCTCGACCCGCCGGAGAAGGCTTTGGTCCTCTGTGTGGACGAGAAGTCGCAGATCCAGGCCCTGGACCGGTCCCAGCCGGTCCTGCCCATGATGCCCGGCGTTCCCGAGCGCCGTAGTCACGACTACATCCGCGCCGGCACCACCACCCTCTTCGCGGCCCTGGAGGTCGCCACCGGCAAGGTCATCGGATCACTCCACCGCCGCCACCGGGCCGCCGAGTTCAAGAAGTTCCTGACCAAGGTCGACAAAGAGGTCCCGGCGGATCTTCAGGTCCATCTGATCCTCGACAACTACGCGACCCACAAGACGCCGGACATCAAGAAGTGGCTGCTGGCCCACCCGCGGTTCCACCTGCACTTCACACCCACCAGCGCGTCCTGGCTCAACCTGGTCGAGCGGTGGTTCGCCGAGCTCACACAAAAGAAGCTCAAGCGGGGAGTCCACCGCTCCGTCCAGGCCCTCGAACGCGACATCCGGGCCTGGCTGAGCGACTGGAACGACCAGCCCAGGCCCTTCGTCTGGACGAAGACAGCCGACGAAATCCTCGACAAAGTCGCCGCCTACTGCCACCGAATCTCTGACTCAGGTCACTAGGTCGTCTCTTTCAGATCTTGTCGGCCGAGCCCGCGGCGTCTGGTGCCGTGCCTGGGCGTGCTGCCGGGGCGCTCGCGTACTGGACGTACGTGGTCGCCTCGGCAGTGCGGCCAGGCACGGTGCCAGGCGTCGCGGGCCCGGCAAGATCCGAAAGAGACGGCCTAGGCCGCCTGCTCCTCCTGCGGGAGGGCCGCGAGCAGTTCGCGCAGGTCCAGCGGCATGACCGCGACCTCGATCGTGCCGCCGTCCGCGTAGGCGCAGGTCACGATGCGCGATCCGGGGTTGATGGCGATGCCCTCCCTCACCGACGGGACCCGTACGGCCGTGGACCGGCCGCCCGGCAGCGGCACCGGCTCGCCGCGGCTCGGGGTCCAGCGGGCCGCGCCCCCTTCGGCGTCGATCCGGCCCGGCCGCCAGCGGCCCGCGCCGGCGGGGTGGCGGGCCATGCAGGGGATGCCGGGCACCGGCGCGAGGGCCGTCCGGCTCCGGTGCTTGCGCCGCACCAGCCACCCGGCGCCGGCCGCGACGAGGGCGAACACCACGAATTCGATCACGCGCTCCATTGAAACAGGCCCGCCGCGCACCGGCCCACGGCGGACGGTGCGGACGGCCGGACGGCGCGGAGGCTTCAGGGGGCGGGCCGCGCGGTGATGAGGAAGAGCTTCTCGACCCCCGAGATCTCCAGGAGGTGCATGACCTGGGGGCGCGGTGCGTGCAGGCGCAGCCGGCGGCCGTGCCGGCGGGCCAGGTGGTGGGCCCGTACGAAGGAGTTGAGTCCGGCGGAGTCGCAGAAGGTGAGGTCGCTCAGGTCGGCGACGATCTCGACGGGACCGCCGGGACGGGTGATCGCGGTGCGCAGGACGTCGCACAGCAAGGGCGCCCGGTCGTAGTCCATCTCCCCGCCGACGCGCACCACATCAGGCTCCGCGCCCTCCACCGGCGCGAGCCGCTCACGGTCATCCTGGTCGTCTGCCATCCGACCAGCTTACGAGCCGAGCAGGGGTGCGGTGCGACCGTCCGGCACCGGCGGCCCCGTCCCGGTGGTGCGGGACCGGGGCGGCCGCCGATCTTTGGAGGTGAGCAGGTCCCCTGCTGCGTCACGGCGACCGTCCCGGCTGGTGCGCGGATACCCCCGGTACCGGCTTTCACCCGGTACCGGGGGTATCCGCGCACACGACGGCATGGCGGTGGCCTGCCGTCCCATGTCGGATGGGACGGCAGGCCACCGCCATGCGGTGTCGCGACGGCGTCGGTGCCGTACGGCTACCAGCGGTACCAACGGCCGCTGCCGCCCTTGGGACGGGCGACGAAACCGATGAGCCACAGGATCAGGACCGCGATGGCGACCCACCAGAGAATCTTCACCGCGAAACCCGCGCCGAAGAGGATCAGGGCCAGCAGAAGAACGAGAAGCAGGGGAACCATAGTTATTACCTCCGAGACACCGTGTGCCCGACCGGCCCCCGCCCATGCACGCGATCTTATGTGTTTTTTATCCGAGCCGGCGGGCATGAGATCCCGCCGCCCCGGACGTCCTCAGGCCGCCGGCCGCCGGAGGCCGGCGGCTAGCCGCCCAGCTGCGAGAGGCTCGGGACCTGGTCGGTCACCGGGGCGCCCGCGCTCTTGCCGGCGTCCTTGACCCCACCGATCACGTTGTTGAACGCGTCGATGTCCGCGTCACCCGCCTGGCCCTTGCGGAGCTTGGTGCCGAGCCCCTTGAGGGACTCGATGCCGGCCGTGAGCGGGACCATCGCCTTCGACAGCAGCGGGTCGCCCTTGGCGTTGTCGGACGCCGCCTTCAGCCGGTTGTAGGCGAAGGCGCCGGCGAGCCCGGCCTTGACGAGCGCGAACGTGCGCCCCTTGGCGCCCTTCTTGAACTTGCCGGCGCGGTAGGGCTTGACGATCCACTGGTAGGTGGCGCCCGCCGCGAGCCCGGCGTTGGCGACGAACCGCGTCTTGGCGAACTTCTGCTTCTCCGCGCTCGTACTGGGCGAGGGCGTCGCCGCCGCGGCCTCGTCGGCCTCGTAGGCGGCCGGCACCGCGGCCGCGAGGGCGGCCAGCTCGGCGGCCGAGGCCATGGAGACGGTCTCCTCCTGGACGGAGGTGCTCTCCGCCCGGGGCTGGGCGGCCTGACCGCTGCCGCAGGCGGTGCCGCCCGCCAGCAGCGCCGTGGACAGGACCACGGCCGCGAGCGAGCGGCGGAATCGGACGGTGGTGGATACGGACACGATTGCCTCCGGGGACTGAGGTGTCCCCCGCAGCCTCACCCCCACGGCCCGCAACCGCCTTCTGGAGGGGCCCGTTCGGGTTTACGACACGCCCGGGCGGCAACACGCGGACCATGCCCACACACACGCGAGTGCGTACCCGAGGAAGCAGTCAGGCAGGCCGTGCCGTCGCACTTGTGGCGGACGTGCTCGCCTTCGTGATCGCCCTGTGGATCCTGCTGTACCTGCTGGATGCCAACCAGGGCAACGAACTGGTCAACTTCATCCACGACGCGGCCACTTGGCTCGCCGGCTGGTCCTACGACCTGTTCACCTTCAGCAAGGAATGGGTCCAGGTCGTCGTCGGCTACGGCCTGGCCGCCGTGGTGTACGTCTTCATCGGCCACATCGTCGCCGGCTGGCTCTACCGCCGCTGACCGCCGCCGCCGCGGCCGGGGCCCGCCCCGCGCCGCGGCGGTCGAGTGCTCAGCCGCAGCAGTCGGGCTCCAGCCCGGCCGGCAGCGACGCCCCGCCGAACACCCGGGTGGTGGCCTCGTCCCCGCCCAGCGCCGCCACCGCGAGCAGCAGCGACCCGGCCGTCCACGTCGTCTGCTCCTCGGGCCACACCGCGCCGTCCTGGAACACGTACCCGGTCCAGTACATGCCGTTGTCCGCGCGCAGGTGCGTGATCGACCGCAGCACCTCCCGCGCCCGCTCCGCCTCCCCCACGGCCCACAGCGCCAGCGCCAGCTCGCAGGACTCCCCGCCCGTCACCCACGGATTGGGCAGCACGCAGCGCACGCCCAGGCCCGGCACCACGAACTCCTCCCACCGCTCCGCGAGCCGCGCCCTGGCCGCGTCACCCGTCAGCGCGCCGCCCAGCACCGGGTAGTACCAGTCCATGGAGTAGCGGCCCTTGTCGAGGAACCGCTCCGGATGACGGCGCACCGCGTGCCCCAGCGCACCCGCGGCCAGCTCCCAGTCGGGCTGCGGCTCCCCGCGGTGCTCGGCGACGGCCAGCGCGCAGCGCAGCGCCTGGTGGATGGAGGACGAACCGGTCAGCAGGGCGTCGGTCACGGCCGTGCCGTCCGCCTCCCGCTTCCAGCCGATCTCCCCGCCCGGCTGCTGGAGGGCCAGCACCCACTCGACGGCCGCGTAGACGGCCGGCCACATGCGGTCGAGGAAGGACTCGTCGCCGGTGGCCAGGTAGTGGTGCCAGACGCCGACGGCTATGTAGGCGGTGAAGTTGCTCTCCCGGCCCGCGTCCTGCGGCTCGCCGGTGTCCACCCCGTCCGCCCGGTCGGCGTAGGCCGCGTACCAGGAGCCGTCCCGGTTCTGGTGCCGGGCCAGCCAGTCGTACGCCCGCCCGGCGGCCTCGTGCTCGCCCGCCGCGTCCAGCGCCATCGCCGCCTCGGTGTGGTCCCAGGGGTCGAGGTGGTGCCCGCGGAACCACGGGATGGCCCCGTCCGCCCGCTGGGCCGCGAGGATCCCGGCGACGGTCTCGGCGGCCTGCTCGGCGGTGAGCACCCCGTCCAGGACCAGGTGCTCCGGTTCGGTGCGCCCGGGCGAGGTCACTGGGCGGCGCCGACGGGCAGGTGCGGCTTCGTCGCGTACGCCACGAAGGACTTGCCGATGACCGGGTTCAGCGCCTGCTCCGCCAGGCGCGTGGCCAGCGGCTTCTTCATGATGTCCCAGACCAGCAGCTTGTGGTACGCCTTGACCGGCAGCGCCTTGTCGTTGTCGACGCCGAACGCGCACTTGAGCCACCAGTACGGGGAGTGCAGGCCGTGCGCGTGGTGCGTGCCGTACGGCTTGAGGCCCGCGGCCTCCATCTTGCCGAGCAGCTCGTCCGCCTTGTAGATGCGGATGTGGCCGCCCTCGACCTCGTGGTAGGCGTCGGAGAGCGCCCAGCAGACCTTCTCCGGGCCGTAGCGCGGGACGGTGACGGCGATGCGGCCGCCCGGCTTGAGGACGCGGACCATCTCGGCGAGCACGCCCTTGTCGTCGGGGATGTGCTCCATCACCTCGGAGATGATGACGACGTCGAAGGACTCGTCGGGGAAGGGCAGGGCCAGCGCGTCGCCCTCCATGGCGGTGGCGGTGGCGCCGGCGGGGGCCTCACCGGCCTCCTTCATGGCGGCGAACCACTTCGCGACCTCGCGGATCTCCTCGCCGTTGCGGTCGACGGCGACCACCTGGGCGCCTCTCCGGTAGCACTCGAAGGCGTGCCGGCCTGCGCCGCAGCCCAGGTCGAGTACGCGGTCGCCTGCGGCGAGCGGGAACCGGGAGAAATCGACGGTCAGCACGGGGTCCTGCCTTCGCTGTCGCGGGGGGTGCGGTGATGGTGCGGGGGGTGACTCGTGGAACGGAGGAGACGGAAGGTCACCGCGTACGGGCGGTACGGGACGTACGGGCGGTGGTCCGGGAGGTACCGGCGACGGCCTGCTCGATCGCGGCGCGGTAGTGCGCGACGGTGCCCTCGGCCGCCTTGGCCCAGGTGAACCGGGTCAGCACCCGCTCGCGCCCGGCCCCGCCGAGCCGGGCCCGCAGCTCGGCATCGCCCAGCAGCCGCCCGAGCGCGCCGGCCAGCGCCCCGGCGTCGCCGGGCGGCACGGCCAGGCAGGTCTCGCCGTCGGGGCCGGAGACCTCGGGGATCGCGCCGCCGGTGGTGGCGACGAGCGGGGTGCCCGTGGCCATGGCCTCGGCCGCCGGGAGCGAGAAGCCCTCGTACAGGGAGGGCACGCAGGCGATCTGGGCACTGCGCACGAGGTCGACGAGCTCGGTGTCGGTGATGCCCTTGACGAAGCGGACGGCGTCCTGGAGCCCGTACGTCTCGATCGCGCGGGCCACCGGCCCCTTCTCGGCGCGCTTGCCGACCACGACGAGGTGCGCCTCGGGCTGGTCGGTGCGCAGCTTGGCGAGGGCCTCGACGAGGTGGACGAGGCCCTTGAGCGGCACGTCGGCGCTGGAGGTGGTCACGATGCGGCCCGGCACCTCGGCCACGGACGCGTCGGGCGACCACAGGTCGGTGTCGGCACCGATGTGGACCACGTGGATGCGGTCGTCGCGGACACCGAGGTGGTGGGCGATCTCCTGCTGGGAGGAGCCCGAGACGGTGAGCACGGAGGGCAGTCGGCGCGCGACGCGGCCCTGCATGCGGGTGAAGGCGTACCAGCGGCGGACGGAGGCGCGCCTGCGCCGGTCCTTGGCGGCGTCGAGGTCCAACTGCCGGTCCACCGTGATGGGGTGGTGGATGGTGGTGACCAGCGGCGCACCGAGGTCGGCCAACAGGCCGTAGCCGAGCGTCTGGTTGTCGTGGATCACGTCGAACTCGCCCGCGCGGGAGGCGAGGTGGCGCCGGGCCCGCAGCGAGAAGGTCAGCGGCTCGGGAAACCCGCCGGTCCACATGGTGGCGACCTCGACGGCGTCGATCCAGTCCCGGTACTCGCCCCGCTTGGGGGTGCGGAACGGGTCGGGCTGCCGGTACAGGTCGAGACTGGGTAGCTCGGTGAGCGTGGCCCCCGTGTCGAGGACCGGGTAGGGCTGCGCACCGATCACCTCGACGGAGTGCCCCAGCCGGACCAGCTCGCGCGCGAGGTGTCGGACGTAGACGCCCTGGCCGCCGCAGAACGGGTTCCCCTTATAGGTGAGGAGTGCGATGCGCAACGGGCGGTCGCCGTCAGTGGCGGAACCCGCGAAAGGGCTCGTCACCATGGCCTCAGCGCTCACTCTCGGCCCCCATCTCCCTGCACTTTCGCCGGAGCGTAACCGCTCGCATAATGTAGAACAAGTTCCAGACTTGATCCGTCGAAGACCATTGAATCTACCGGCCGGAAACCACACCGTAAGAGGCGGAGCAGGTGATTCGCGCCACGGCTCCGGCGCCTGACATGCTGACCCCGGATCAGCCCGGAACCAGCACGAACCAGCCCCGAACCGGCCCCGGTCCGGCCCCGGATCAGCCCACGCAACGACACGGAACGCCCCACCACGACCCTGCAACGACACGGAACGACATGGAACGCCATGGAACGGGACACATGACAGCGGAAGCGAAGGCCGTCACCACGCCGGCGTCTCCTCCCCTGACGGAGCGCCAGGAGGCGCGCCGCCGCCGGATCCTGCACGCGAGTGCCCAGCTGGCCAGCCGGGGCGGCTTCGACGCCGTCCAGATGCGCGAGGTCGCCGAGTCCTCCAGCGTGGCCCTGGGCACCCTCTACCGGTACTTCCCGTCCAAGGTGCACCTGCTCGTCGCCACCATGCAGGACCAGCTCCAGCACATGCACACCACGCTGCGCAAACGCCCTCCGGCGGGCGACGATCCCGCGGCCCGGGTGGCGGAGACCCTGATGCGCGCCTTCCGCGCCCTCCAGCGGGAGCCCCACCTGGCCGACGCGATGGTGCGGGCCCTGACCTTCGCGGACCGCAGCGTGAGCCCCGAGGTCGACACGGTGTCGCGGCTGACGACGGCGATCATCCTGGACGCGATGGACCTCGCCGCCCCGCCCACGGCGGAACAACTCTCGGCGGTCCGGGTCATCGAACACACCTGGCACTCGGCCCTGATCACCTGGCTGTCGGGCCGCGCGTCGATAGCCCAAGTCAAGATCGACATAGAAACGGTCTGCCGCCTGATCGACCTGACGGCCCCCGAAAAGGCCTGATGTTGTTGGTGGGGCGGGGCGGGCCGGGCCGGGGAGGGGCGGGCCGGCGCGCCCTCCCACGGGGGAGGCCGACGGCCTCGTCCCACACCGCCCGTACCGCGGCCGCGGTAGCCGCCTTCAGGACGCCGTCCGCGCGCAGGTTCCGGATGGCGCCGCGGACGTCCCCGTCGCGGCCGCTCAGCGGTCCGCCCCGGAAGGACGGCGGCCCGCCGGTGGCGTCCACGCGCCGGAGGACCGCGACGAAGCGTCGGGAACGCGCGGCAGCCGTACGACCAGGTCCTCGCCCAGCCGGTACATGGCGTTGTCGGTGCCGACGGACCGCACCCGTGCGAGGGGGAGGCCCGCCCACCGGGGGAACCCCGGCCGGCCCGCTCGCCGGCGGCCCGCGCGCGCCGCCTCGGCCCCCTCAGTCCTCCGGAGGGAAGACCGGTTCGCCGGTCGCGGCCAGGGTGATGAGGATGGCTTCGACCGGGCAGCCTTCGGCCGCCGTCAGGACCGGTTCGTTCGCGTCCGTCTGCGGTGCGCGCGGGTGGGACTGGCGGGCCGAGTCGAGGGCGAAGCCGTCCGGGGCGTGGTTGACGCACATCCCCGAGCCGATGCAGACGCCCCGGTCCACCTCGACCTGCCAGCGGTCTCCCATCAGGCACCCGCCCCGGACCCGCCGGCGGCGGTGTAGCCCCCGGGCAGGTGGATCATCTTGTGCTCCAGGTACTCGCCGAGCCCCTCCGGGCCGAACTCCCGCCCGAGGCCGCTGTCCTTGTAGCCGCCGAACGGGCCCAGCATGTCCAGGCTGAAGGTGTTCACGTTGAAGGTTCCGGTGCGCACGCCGCGGGCGAAGTCGATGCCGTGCTCGACGTCCGCGGTCCAGACGCTGCCGCTCAGGCCGAAGTCGGAGTCGTTGGCGATGCGCGCGGCCTCCGCCTCGTCCCCGTACGGGATCAGGCAGACGACCGGCCCGAAGATCTCCTCGCGGGCGATCCGCATGGAGTTGTCGACGTCGCCGAAGAGGGTGGGCTCCACGTACCAGCCCCGGTCGCGGCCCGCCGGGCGGCCGCCGCCGGTGAGGATCTTGGCGCCTTCCTCCTGGCCGATGCGGATGTAGTCGAGGGAGCGCTGCTGCTGGCGCCGGGCGACGAGCGGGCCGAGCTGGGTGGCGGGGTCGAGCGGGTCGCCGACGACCAGGGCGCCGGCCGCGGCGGCGAGGGCCTCGGCGACCTCTCCGTAGCGGCTGCGCGGGGCGAGGATCCGGGTCTGGGCCACGCACGCCTGGCCGTTGTTCATCCAGGCGGCGGGGACGATCCCGGCGATGGTGGATTCGAGGTCGGCGTCGGGCAGGACGACGGCGGCGGACTTGCCGCCGAGTTCGAGGGTGACGCGGGTGAGGTTGCGCGCGGCGACCTCCATCACGCGCCTGCCCGCGGCGACCGATCCGGTGAAGGCCACCTTGTCCACGCCGGGGTGGCCGACGAGGTACTCGCTGACCTCGCGGTCGGCGGGCAGGATCGACAGGACGCCCTCCGGCACCCCGGCCTCGCGGGCGATGTCGGCGAGGATGTAGGAGTCGAGGGGGGCTTCCGGCGACGGCTTGAGGATGACCGTGCAGCCGCTGAGCAGGGCGGGCGCGAGCTTGGCGGCGGCCACGAACTGCGGGACGTTCCAGGGGATGACGGCGGCCACGACCCCGACCGGTTCGCGGCGCACCAGGATCGGCCCGAGGGCGCCCTGGCGGTGCTCCTCGTACGGGTAGGCGCGCGCGACGTTGATCGCGGCGTCGTAGACCATCATCGGGCCGAGGGCCTGGGCCAGGACGCTCCAGGAGTAGGGGGAGCCGTTCTGGGAGCTGATCGAGCGGGCGATCTCCTCGTGGCGGACGGCGATGGCGTCCTTGATCCGGGTGACGACCTCGATCCGCTCGTCGAGGCTCATCCGGGGCCAGGGGCCGGAGTCGAAGGCGGTGCGCGCCGCCGCCACCGCCCGGTCGACGTCCGCGTTCGAGGCGTGCGGGACGGATCCGATGACCTGTTCGGTGTGGGGCGAGACGACCTCGATCGTCCCGGTGCCCAGCGGATCCGTCCACTCTCCGCCGATGAACAGCTGTCCGTGTTCCACGAGCTCCGTCATGGCTGGTGCCTCCTGCGGCTTGGCGTTCCCGAACTGATACCAGTTCTAGTTCCAGGAGTCCACGGCCAGGGCGGAACGACGGGAAAGATCCAACGACTAGTCAGAACGGCGTGAAGATGGTCGACTTGGGCGACTACTGGAACAGGTTCTCGTCCGTGGGTCGGAGCAGGGACAGGCCGATGACAGACCGAAGACAGGGGGCCCTCATGCCAGAGGACACACCGCACACGACCCCGCCCACCGCCCCGCAGGGCGCACCGCCCCGGACGCCGGCCCCCGCCCCCGCGGCTCCCGGGGTCACCGACCACGGCGGGGGCGTGTGGGCGATCAAGGTCCCCATCCCGGACAACCCCCTCGGACACACCCTCGTCCACCTCCTCGACACCGACCGCGGCCCCGTCCTCGTCGACACCGGGTGGGACGACCCCGACTCCTGGGACACCCTGTGCGCCGGCCTCGCCGCCCTCGGCACCTCCGTCGATGACGTCCACGGCGTCGTCATCACCCACCACCACCCCGACCACCACGGCCTCTCCGGCCGGGTCCGCGAGGCCTCCGGCGCGTGGATCGCCATGCACGCCGCCGACACCGAGGTCGTCGTGCGCACCCGGTCCTCCGAGCCCGGCGTCTGGTTCGACTACATGAGCGAGAAGCTCACCGCCGCCGGAGCCCCCGAGGAGCACGTCGCCCCGCTGCGCGCCGCCCGGGCGAGCGGCCGGCTGCGGACCCTGCCCGGGCTGCGGGCCGCCGTGCCCGACCGCGAGATCGTCCCCGCCGAGCTGCTCCCGCTCGCCGGCCGCAGGCTGCGCGCGATCTGGACGCCCGGCCACACCCCCGGCCACGTCTGCCTCCACCTGGAGGAACGGCACCCCGCCGACCTCCCCGGCAACGGCCGGCTCTTCTCCGGCGACCACCTGCTGCCCGGGATCTCCCCGCACATCGGCCTGTACGAGGCCCCCGACGAGCACGGCGTCACCCGGGTCACCGACCCCCTCGGCGACTACCTCGACTCCCTCGAACGCATCGGGAGGCTGCGCCCCGCCGAGGTGCTCCCGGCCCACCAGCACGCCTTCACCGACGCCCCCGCCCGCGTGCGGGAGCTGCTGGACCACCACGAGGAGCGGCTGACCGGCCTGTGGGAGCTGCTGGCCGAACCCCTGACCCCGTGGGCGCTGGCCGAGCGGATGGAGTGGAACCGCCCCTGGGAGCAGATCCCGTACGGCTCCCGCACCATCGCCGTCTCCGAAGCGGAAGCCCATCTGCGGCGGCTGGTGAAGCAGGGCCGCGCCGAGGCCGTCCCGGGCAGCGGGCCGGTGGAGTACCGGGCGGTGTAGACCCGGCGGCCGCGGGCGGAACGCGGCGCCGGGCGCGCGTCCGGCAAGGGGCCCCGGGGGCCTGCGCCCCGGGCCGGGTGGACGTGGGCCGGTAGAGTGAACCCGTCGTCCACACTTCCGTACGGGGGGAAGCCGGTGCGATTCCGGCGCTGACCCGCAACCGTGACCCACTCCGGCGCCGTCCGGGCGGGGAGCCGGACTGCCCCGGGGCGGAGGTGCGCGGCTCGTGCCGCCGGGTTCCCCGGCGGCCGGCACCGTCGAGGTACACGGGGCCGGAGCCCGGTGCCTGCGCGTGCCTGCCTCCCGCTCCCCAGCACGAGAGGCACCACCCGCCCCATGAACGTCCGCCGCGGCGCCGCCGCGCTCGCCGCCTCCGCCGTGCTCTGCGCGGGTGCCGCCCCCGCGGCCCTCGCCGACACCGCCCCGCCCGCCTCCCCCTCGGCGCCGCCCGTGATCCCCTCCGGCCTGTACGGGAAGGCCGACCCGACGTACGACGGCGTGTGGCGGCAGTCCTTCGCGCTCCTCGCCCAGCACACGGTCGGCGTCAAGCCGGCCGCGCAGGCCGTCGACTGGCTGGTCGGGCAGAGCTGCGCGAGCGGGGCCTACGCCTCGTTCCGCGCCGACCCGGGCACGGCCTGCGACGACAAGACGATGTACGACACCAACGCCGCCGCGGCCGCCGTGCAGGCGCTCACCGCCCTCGGCGGGCAGGACGCGGCCGTCCGCAGGACGGTGGACTGGCTGAAGTCCGTACAGAACGAGGACGGCGGCTGGGCCTACGTCCCGGGCAGCCCGAGCGAGGCCAACTCCACCTCCCTGGTCATCAGCGCGCTCGCGGTGGCCGGGGAGAAGCCGGCCGAGGTCAGGTCGAAGGCGGGGAAGTCGGCGTACGAGGGCCTGCTCCCCTTCCAGCTGGGCTGTTCCGCCGAGCCGGCCGCCGACCGGGGCTCCTTCGCCTACCAGCCGGTCGACGGCAAGCTGCTCGCCAACCCGGACGCCACCGCCGCCGCGACCCTGGCCGGCCTGGGCCGGGGTGCGGCCGTGCCGCCGCCCGCCGAGGACACCCCGGCCGCCCCGCTCGCCTGCCCGGCGCCGGCCGCCGCCGACCCGGCGTCCGCCGCGCGGAGCGCCGCCCAGGGAGCCGCCGGCTACCTCGCCGAGGCCCTGAGGAAGGACGGCCACCTCACCGCCGTGACCCCGGGCGCCGACCAGCCGACCCCCGACACCGGCAACACCGCCGACGCGGTGATCGCGCTGGCCGCGGCCGGCCACGAGCAGTCGGCGGCGGGCGCGCTGGAGTGGCTGAAGGCCAACTCGGCTGCGTGGGCGAAGGGCAGCCCGGCGGCGCTGGGCACCCTGGTGCTGGCCGCGCACGCCACGGGCACGGACCCGAAGTCCTTCGGCGGCGCCGACCTGGTCGCCGAGCTGAACGCGACCGGCCCGGCGCCGCAGGGCGCGGACACCGGCGCGACCACGGTGGAGAGCGAGAGGTCCGGGGGCTCCGGCGGCCAGAACGTCTGGTGGATCGTCGGTGCGGGCGCCGCGGCCGGCACGGGCATCGGCATCCTGCTGAGCGGACGCCGCAAGAAGAACCAGCTCTGATGCACGCCCGCCCTGCCGCCGACCCGCCCGTCCACCCGCCCCTTCACCGCGGCGGTCGCCGGTCCGCGCACCCGGGCGGGCACCGGCCCGGTCGCCGGTCCGGCCGTCGGCCCGATCGCCGTCGCGCGCCGCGTCCGCGTCCGCTCGCCCCGGTGCCGGCCTTCGTGGCCGCGCTCGCCCTGGGCGGGCTGCTGGCCGTGGTGGCCGCCGCGCCCGCGCTGGCGGTCGGGTACCGCTACTGGTCGTTCTGGGACGGCGGTTCGGGCGGGCAGTGGACCTACGCGACGCAGGGCCCGTCCGCCCGGCCGGCGGACGGTTCCGTGCGGGGCTTCCGCTTCGCGGTGAGCCAGGACGAGGCGGCCCGGGCGGCGCAGCCGCGCACCGGGGCCGACTTCGCGGCCGTCTGCGGCGCCACCGCCCCGGTGGAGGGCCGCAAACGGGTGGCCCTGGTCCTGGACTTCGGCCTGCCCGCTGACGCCCCGGCCGGCGAGGCCCCGCCGCAGGACGCCCCGCGCACGGCGTGCGCGCAGGTGGCCCCGGACGCGACGACGGCCGAGGCGCTGGCCGAGGTCGCCAAACCGCTGCGCTACAACGGTGCGGCGCTGCTGTGCGCGATCTCCGGCTACCCGAAGCAGGGCTGCGGCGACCAGGTCGCGGGGGGCTCGGCCCAGCCGTCCGCGCCGTCCCCGGCGCCCGCCGCGGCCGACGCGGAGTCCGGCGGCGGCCCCTCCGCGGGCCTGCTGGCCGGCGTCGCGGCGGTCGCCGCCCTGGCCGCGGCCGCCTTCTGGCAGTCCCGCCGCCGCACCCGATGACCTCCTCCAGCGCCCCGCGCCGGCCCGGTCCGCCCGTCGGACCCGCCCCGGACCCGGCCGGTCCGCCCACCGGCTCCGGGCCGCCGGGCCCGACCGGTCCGGCCCGGACTCGGGCCGCCGCAACCCGCGCCACCGCTCCGGCCCCGGCCCGGGCCGGTGCGGAGGCGTACGGGCGGCGCGGGCACTGGCAGCCGCCAGAGGCGAGCCGCGGCAACGCACTGCACGCCGGCGCGTGGTGGCTGTGGGCCCTCGGGCTGGCCACGGCCGCCTCCCGCACCACCAATCCGCTGCTCCTGGGCCTGGTCGTCGGCGTGGCCGGCTACGTCGTCGCGGCCCGCCGCACCGACGCGCCCTGGGCCCGTTCGTACGGGGCCTTCCTCAAGCTCGGCGTCGTCGTCATCGGCCTGCGCCTGCTGTTCTCCGTGCTGCTCGGCTCCCCCATCCCCGGCTCGCACACCCTCTTCGGCCTCCCCGAGGTCCCGCTCCCCGCCTGGGCCCAGGGCATCCGCTTCGGCGGCCGGGTCACCGCCGAGCAGTTGGTCTTCGCCTTCTACGACGGCGCCAAGCTGGCCACCCTGCTCGTCTGCGTGGGCGCCGCGAACGCCCTCGCCAATCCGGCCCGGCTCCTGAAGTCCCTGCCGGCCGCCCTCTACGAGGCCGGGGTCGCCGTCGTCGTCGCCATGACGTTCGCGCCGAACATGGTCGCCGACGTCGCCCGGCTGCGGACCGCCCGCCGGCTGCGCGGCCGCCCCACCGGCGGGGTGCGGGCCGTGCTGCAGATCGGCCTGCCGGTCCTGGAGGGCGCCCTGGAACGGTCGGTCGCGACCGCCGCGTCGATGGACGCGCGCGGCTACGGGCGGACGGCCGAGGTGCCGCCCGCCGTCCGGCACACCACCAACGCGCTGACCCTCGGCGGACTCCTCGGAATGTGCGCGGGCACCTACGGGCTGCTCGCCGCCGAGGGCGCCGCGTACGGCCTGCCCGTGCTCGGCATCGGCCTGGTCCTGGCCTTGGCGGGCCTGCGGCTGGGCGGGCGCCGGTCGGTGCGCACCCGCTACCGGCCCGACCGGTGGGGCGCGCGCGCCTGGCTGGTGTCCGGTTCGGGCGCGGCCGTGGCCGCCCTGCTCGTGCACGCGGCCTCCGTCGATCCGGAGGGCCTGCGCCCGGGTGTGGTGCCGCTGGTCGCGCCCGAACTGCCGCTGTGGCCGGCGGCCGCGATCCTGATCGGTCTGCTGCCCGCCTTCGTGGCGCCCGTACCCCCAGCCAAGGAGTCGTCCCGGTGATCCGCTTCGAACAGGTGTCGGTCACCTACGACGGCGCGTCCGCGCCCTGCCTCCAGGGTGTGGACCTGGTGGTTCCCGAGGGCGAGCTGACGCTTCTCGTCGGTCCGTCGGGGGTCGGCAAGTCCACCCTGCTGGGAGCCGTCTGCGGGCTGGTCCCGCACTTCACGGGCGGGACCCTGCGCGGGCGGGTGACGGTCGCGGGCCGCGACACGCGCACGCACCGGCCGCGCGAGCTGGCGGACGTGGTGGGCACGGTGGGGCAGGACCCCCTCGCGCACTTCGTGACGGACGTGGTGGAGGACGAGCTCGCGTACGGCATGGAGTCCCTGGGGCTGCCGCCCGCGGTGATGCGGCGCCGGGTGGAGGAGACCCTGGACCTCCTCGGGCTGAACGAACTGCGCGACCGGCCCATCGCCACCCTGTCGGGCGGCCAGCAGCAGCGCGTCGCGATCGGGTCGGTGCTGACCCCGCACCCGCGGGTGCTGGTGCTCGACGAGCCGACGTCGGCCCTGGACCCGGCGGCGGCCGAGGAGGTCCTCGCCGTGCTCCAGCGGCTGGTCCACGACCTGGGCACCACCGTCCTGATGGCGGAGCACCGGCTGGAGCGGGTGGTGCAGTACGCCGACCGGGTGCTGCTGCTGCCCGCCCCCGGGGCCGCGCCCGTGCTGGGTTCCCCGGCCCGGATCATGGCCCTCTCGCCCGTCCACCCGCCGGTGGTGGCCCTGGGCCGCCTCGCGGACTGGTCCCCGCTCCCCCTGTCGGTCCGCGACGCCCGCCGGCTGGCCGCCCCCCTCCGCTCGCGCCTGGCTGCGCCCGCCGCCGCCCGGCCCCGCCCCGGCCCCGCGACCGCGGCCGGCCCCACCACCGGCCACGGCCACGCGCCCGACCCCGACCCCGACCTCGGCGCCGGGCCCGCGCCCGTGGCCGTGGCCCGAGCCGACGCCGCTCCCGCCGGGGCCGCGCCGGCCGCCCCCGCGGTGTCCCGTACCGGGCTCTTCGCGCGGCTGCTCCGGCGGGACGCGCCCGCTTCCGTCCGCGCGCCCGCGGACCCGCCGGGCGCGGGGCCGGCCGAGGTGCGCGGGCTGGGCGTGCGGCGCGGCCGGGTCGAGGTGCTGCGCGGCATCGACCTGCGGGTGGCGCGGGGCGAGACGGTGGCCCTGATGGGCCGCAACGGCGCCGGCAAGTCCACCCTGCTGTCCGCGCTCGTCGGCACGGTCGCCCCCGCCTCCGGTTCGGTGCGCGTCGGCGGCCACGTCCCGCACCTGACGGCGCCGCCCGAGATGGTGCGCCGGGTCGGCCTGGTCCCGCAGGAGCCCCGCGACCTGCTGTACGCCGACACGGTCGCCGCCGAGTGCGCCGCCGCCGACTCCGACGCCGGGGCGGCGCCGGGCACCTGCCGGGGTCTGGTCAGCGCACTGCTCCCGGACGTGGCCGACGACACGCACCCCCGCGACCTCTCCGAGGGGCAGCGGCTCGCCCTGGCGCTGGCCCTGGTGCTGACCGGCCGCCCCGAGCTGCTGCTCCTCGACGAGCCCACCCGCGGCCTGGACTACGCCGCCAAGGCCCGGCTGATCGACGTCCTGCGGGCCCTCGCGGCCGAGGGCCACGCCATCGTGCTGGCCACGCACGACGTGGAGCTGGCGGCCGAGCTGGTCGACCGGGTGGTGATCCTGGCGGGCGGCGAGATCGTCGCGGACGGTCCGACCGCCGAGGTCGTGGTGTCCTCCCCGGCCTTCGCACCGCAGGTGGCGAAGGTGCTGGCGCCGGGCCACTGGCTCACCGTGAGCCAGGTCGCCGCGGCCCTGGCCGCGGCGGGGACGGAGGCGCGGACCCCGTGATCCGCCGCCCCGGCCGCCCCCGGCCCGCCCTCGCCGCCGGCCCCGCACGCCCGGCCCGGCCCCCACGCCCGGCCCGCCCGGTACGGATCGGGCCGCGCGCGGCCGTCGCCCTCGCCCTGGTCGGCCTCATCGGCATCGCGGCCTTCGGCTGGCCGCTCCTCGCCGACCGGCAGTCCGGCCTGGCCCACTCCCAGGACGCCCCGTGGCTCTTCGCCGCGCTGCTCCCGCTGCTCGTCGCGGTGGTGGTCGCGACCATCGCGGACCACGGCATGGACGCCAAGGCGGTGGCGATGCTCGGCGTGCTCGCGGCCGTGGGGGCCGCGCTGAGACCGCTGGGTGCCGGGACGGCGGGGCTGGAGCCCATGTTCTTCCTGATGGTGCTCAGCGGCCGGGTGCTCGGCCCCGGCTTCGGCTTCGTCCTCGGTTCGGTGACGATGTTCGCGTCGGCGCTGCTGACGGGCGGGGTCGGGCCGTGGATGCCGTTCCAGATGCTGGCGCTGGGCTGGTTCTCGCTGGGCGCGGGGCTGCTGCCGGGCCCCGAGCGCATCCGGGGCCGGGCGGAGCTGCTGATGCTGGCGGCGTACGGCTGCGCGGGCTCGTTCGCGTACGGCACCGTCATGAACCTCCAGGGCTGGGTGATGCTGCAGGGCATGGGGCAGGGCGTCTCCTTCCACCCCGGCGATCCGGTGGGGGCGAACCTGACGCGCTTCCTCGCCTACTGCCTGGCCACCTCGGTGGGCTGGGACCTGGGGCGGGCGGCGCTGACGGTCGTCCTGACGCTGACGCTGGGCGGCACGCTGCTGAAGGCGCTGCGCCGGGCGACCCGGAAGGCCGCGTTCGATGCGCCGGTGGCCTTCGATCCGTCGGAGGAAGAGCCGCCCGGGCTTGCTCTCAACGGTGCACGGGTGGGCACCGAGGGTGACATCGGGGCACCGCGCCGGTGACTCGTCCCACAGGACGTACGTCACATACGAACGGAAATAGTAGTCTTTATGCGCCCCGTATGGCCCCCTTCGGAGCCGCTTCGACCTGCGCGGCCGTTGATCGCCGCACCGGGGGGTCGGACCGGCCCCGCTGCGAGGTCCACTAGTAAGAGGGGTCGTTGCCAGGGGGTCGGCGCGTCGGTAGAACTGGACGAGTCGCCAGGCGGCCGGGGTGCTTCACCCCCCGCCGGACGAACCCCTCTCCTTCGCGTGAGCGGCTCACGCATGCGCTCGGCATGCGGGCGACGACCTCTGTCCCCTCCGAAAGGTCAGCCCGTGTCCCACACCGTCATCCGCCGCATCGCCGCTTCCAAGAAGACCCTCGTGGGCTCGGTCCTCGCCCTCGGTGTCGCCGGTTCCATGCTCGCCACGGTTCCCGCCCAGGCGGCTCCGACGAGCGCCAAGGCGATCGCCCAGCAGATGATCAAGGACCCGGCCCAGTTCGCGGCGTTCAACAACATCGTGTCCCGCGAGAGCGGCTGGAACCACACCGCCACCAACGCCTCGTCCGGTGCCTACGGCCTGGTCCAGGCCCTGCCGGCCTCGAAGATGGCCTCGGCGGGCTCGGACTGGAAGACCAACCCGGCCACCCAGATCAAGTGGGGCCTGGACTACATGAACTCCCGCTACGGCAGCCCCGTCGGCGCCTGGAACTTCTGGCAGAACAACCACTGGTACTAGGCAGCCCGTGGCAGCGGACCGCGCGGCACGCGCCGCGCCGCCGCCCGCACCCGTACCCCTCCCCGCGCATGCGAAGGCCCCGCCGGCCGACCTCCCCAGGTCGGGCCCACGGGGCCTTCGACTTTTCCCATCCCACTGGGTTCACAGGGCGCCCGCGGACCTCACAGGCGCTGGATGATCGTTCCGGTCGCCAGCGCGCCGCCCGCGCACATGGTGATGAGCGCGAACTCCTTGTCGCGGCGCTCCAGCTCGTGCAGTGCGGTGGTGATGAGCCGGGCTCCGGTGGCGCCGACGGGGTGGCCGAGCGCGATGCCGCCGCCGTTGACGTTCACCTTCTCCAGGTCCTGGTCGAAGACCCGGGTCCAGCTGAGGACGACGGAGGCGAAGGCCTCGTTGACCTCGACGAGGTCGATGTCCTTCAGGGACATGCCGGCCTTGCCGAGCACGGCCCGCGTCGCGTCGATCGGCCCGTCCAGGTGGTAGTGCGGGTCCGAGCCGACCAGGGTCTGCGCGACGATGCGGGCGCGGGGGCGGAGCTTGAGGGCGCGGGCCATCTTGCGTGAGGCCCACATCACGGCGGCGGCCCCGTCGGAGATCTGCGAGGAGTTCCCGGCGGTGTGCACGGCGGTCGGCATGACCGGCTTGAGCCGGGCCAGCGCCTCCGCGCTGGTGTCGCGCAGGCCCTCGTCCCGGTCGACCAGGCGCCACATGCCCTGGCCGGCGGCCTGCTCCTCCTCGGTGGTGGGCACCTGGACGGCGAAGGTCTCGCGCTTGAACCGCTCCTCGGCCCAGGCGGCCGCGGCCCGCTGCTGGGAGAGCACCCCGAGCCCGTCGACGTCCTCGCGGGTCAGGCCGCGGCGGCGGGCGATGCGCTCGGCGGCCTCGAACTGGTTCGGGAGGTCGACGTTCCACTCGTCCGGGAAGGGCTTGCCGGGGCCGTGCTTGGACCCGGAGCCGAGCGGCACCCGGCTCATGGCCTCGACCCCGCAGGCGATGCCGACGTCCATGACCCCGCCGGAGATCATGTTCGCGACCATGTGGTTGGCCTGCTGGGAGCTGCCGCACTGACAGTCCACGGTGGTCGCGGCGGTCTCGTACGGGAGCCCCATGGCGAGCCAGGCGTTGCGGGCCGGGTTCATCGACTGCTCGCCGGCGTGGGTGACGGTGCCGCCGACGATCTGCTCGACGCAGTCGGGCTGGATTCCGGTCCGGGCGAGGAGTTCGCGGTAGGTTTCGCCGAGCAGGTAGGCGGGATGGAGGTTGGCGAGCGCGCCCCCGCGCTTGCCGATGGGGGTGCGTACGGCTTCGACGATGACGGGTTCCGCGGCCATGAGCTCGTCCTCTCCTGCACAGCGCCAGCGCGGCGGGCCGTCCCGGCGCCCCGCCCGAACTAGTACGCGTTCTAGTTCTCCCCGCAGTCTTATGACCCCGAGCGCCGCCGCGCAAGGGTCTTGCACGCGCCCTGCACGGATTCCACACGCAACAGTTGGCGCGCCGACCCTTGTCACTTCTAGAACTCGTTACTACCTTCGAGCCAACTTCTGATGGGCCGTCAGACTTTGGAGTCGCCCCGATGTCCTGCCCCGCGCTGCCCGAAGGCTTCGACGCCACCGACCCCGACCTCCTCCAAAGCCGCGTCCCGCTGCCGGAGTTCGCCCGGCTGCGGCAGACCGCACCCGTGTGGTGGTGCCCGCAGCGGCGGGGCATCACCGGCTTCGACGACGAGGGCTACTGGGCCGTGACCCGGCACGCGGACGTCAAGTACGTCTCCACGCACCCGGAACTCTTCTCCTCCACCACCAACACGGCGATCATCCGCTTCAACGAGCACATCCCGCGCGATGCCATCGAGGCCCAGCGACTGATCATGCTGAACATGGACCCGCCGGAACACACCCGCGTACGCCAGATCGTGCAGCGCGGCTTCACCCCGCGCGCCATCCGCGGCCTGGAACAGGCCCTGCGCGACCGCGCCCGGAAGATCGTCGAGGAGGCCGTGGCCGTCTCCGCGGACGGCAGCTTCGACTTCGTCACGCAGGTCGCGTGCGAACTGCCGCTCCAGGCCATCGCCGAGCTGATCGGCGTACCGCAGGAGGACCGCTCACGGATCTTCGACTGGTCGAACAAGATGGTCGCCTACGACGACCCGGAGTACGCCATCACCGAGGAGGTCGGGGCCAACGCGGCGATGGAGCTCATCGGCTACGCCATGAACCTGTCCGCCGCACGCAAGCAGTGCCCGGCCAAGGACATCGTCACGCAACTGGTGGCGGCCGAGGGCGAGGGCAACCTCGGCTCCGACGAGTTCGGCTTCTTCGTCCTGCTGCTCGCGGTCGCGGGCAACGAGACCACCCGCAACGCCATCAGCCACGGCATGCACGCCTTCCTGACCCGGCCCGACCAGTGGGAACTGTACAAGCGCACCCGCCCCTCGACGGCGGCCGAGGAGATCGTGCGCTGGGCCACCCCCGTCGTCTCCTTCCAGCGCACCGCCACCCAGGACACCGAGCTGGCCGGCCAGAAGATCAGGGCGGGCGACCGGGTGGGCATGTTCTACTCCTCCGCCAACCACGACCCCGAGGTCTTCACGGACCCGGACCGCTTCGACATCACCCGCGACCCCAACCCCCACCTCGGCTTCGGCGGCGGCGGCCCGCACTTCTGCCTCGGCAAGTCCCTGGCCATCATGGAGATCGACCTGATCTTCAACGCCCTGGCCGACGCCCTCCCCGACCTCCACCTGACCGAAGCCGCCCCCCGCCGCCTCCGCGCGGCCTGGCTCAACGGCATCAAGGAACTCCGCGTCACCCACCCCTGACCCCCGCCCCGAAGACCCTGCACCCGGACCCCTTCCAGCCCCGCCGGCACCCGGGCCCGTCCAGCCCCGCCGGCGTTTGAGGCCCGGGGGCCCGGGGGCAGCGCCCCGCAACGGCGCCGCACCCGTAGACGCTCTCGGCCCGGCCACCATCGGCCCGACCGCCCCACGGCCAAGCCGACCCCCGCCCATCCCAGCCTCGCCGGCACACGGGCCCGGGCCACTTCCAGCCCCGCCGGCGTTTGAGGCGCGGGGGCCCGGGGGCAGCGCCCCCGCAACGGCGCCGCACCCCTCAGCGCACCCGGACCCGCACCCGCACCCCTCAGCGGCGCCCCCGCGCACCGGCGGCGACCCCGGCCGAAGCCCCGTCATCCGCCGCCCCGCGCGGCCCCGGCACCGCCAGGCCCGCCGCCCCCGGGGCCGCGGTACCCGTCCCCGAGGCCACTGCTCCGCGCGGCCCCGACAGCACGTACACCAGCCCGAACCCGGCACTCACCACGACCGCCCCGCCCACCGCGTCCAGCACCCAGTGGTTGGCGGTGGCGACGATCGCGCAGACGGTGATCAGCGGGTGCAGCGCCCCCAGCAGCTTCTGCCAGGCCTTGGGCGCCAGCATCACGATCACGACCCCGCACCACAGCGACCATCCGAAGTGCAGCGACGGCATGGCCGCGTACTGGTTGGAGATCGCGGTCATGGCCCCGTACGACGGGTTGGCCAGGTCCTGCGGGCCGTGCACGGTGTCGATGAAACCGAGGCCGGGCATCAGCCGCGGCGGCGCCAGCGGGTAGAGCCAGAAACCGGCCAGGGCCAGCACGGTGGCCAGCCCCAGCGAGGCGCGCGCCCACCGGTAGTCGCCCGGCCGGCGCCAGTACAGCACGGCCAGGATCGTCAGCGGGACCACGAAGTGGAAGGACGTGTAGTAGAAGTTGAAGAACGCCTCCAGCCAGGGCGTCTTCACCACCGCGTGGTTCACGGCGTGCTCGATGTCGATGCCGAGCGCCTTCTCGATGCCGTGGATCTGACTGCCGTTGCCCTCCGCGAGCGTCCGGCTCGTCGGCGCCGCCGCCCGGATGTGCGAGTACAGCGAGTACCCGACGCGTATCAGCAGGAGTTCCAGCAGCAGGTTCGGGCGCGACAGCACCCGCCGCCAGAACGGCAGCAGCGGCACCCGCGCCCACCGGGCGGCGGCCGGGCGCCCGTACGCGGTCGGCACGGGCTCCCGCCAGTACGGCGACGAGCGCGGCAGGAACGGTACGGCACAGGCCGCCGCCAGGGCCGCCAGCAGCAGCACGTTGTCCCGTACGGGCGCCAGCGCGGCCAGGTTCGGCAGCAGCACGGCGCTCGGCAGGGTCAGGGCCAGGATCACCGCCACCGGCCACACCGGCCGGTCGGCGGCCCGCTTGCCGACCTTCCCGGCGACGGCGAGCAGCACCCACAGCAGTTGGTGGCGCCAGCCGGCCGGGGACACCGCGACCGCCGCGCAGCCGGTCAGCGCCACGGCGAGCAGCAGCTGGCCGTCGCGGGCGTAACGGGCCGCGCGGCGCAGCGCGATCCACGCGATCCCGGCGGCGAGGGCGACGTAGAGGGCGATCTCGGCGGGCCCGGTGAGGCCGAGCCGCAGCAGCGCACCGTGCACCGACTGGTTGGCGAGGGAGTCGGGGGCGCCACCGAGGCCGGCGCCGGCCAGGTGCTCGACCCAGTACGTCCACGAGTCGCCGGGCAGCGCCGCCCAGGACAGCGCGGTGGCGCCGGCGAAGGTCGCGGCGGCGGTTCGCGCGGTCGGCCGGCGCCCGGCCAGCCACAGCAGCGGCGCGAAGAGCAGCAGGGCCGGCTGGAGCGCGGCGGCGAGGCCGATCAGGAAGCCGGCCGGCCGGTCGGCGGGCACCCGGAACACGGCGAGCAGCACCAGCAGCACCGGCAGGACGGCGGTCTGACCGGGCGACGCTGCCTCGCGGACGGGCAGCGAGACCATCATCAGCGCGGTCAGCACGGGCGCGGCCAGCAGGGCGGTGCGCCGCGGCACGGGATCGGGCAGGCCGCGGGCGGCGACGAGCCCGATGGCGGCCACGAACAACAGCGTCACGCAGGTCCAGGCGACCTCCAGCGACGGCGCCGCGAAGCCGGTCAGCGGCTTGAGGACGAGCCCCGCGAAGGGGGTCCCGGTGAACTGCCCGGCGTCGTAGAGCGAACCGGGGAGGCCGGGCAGGTGGAACCCGCTGAGCCACTCCCCGGGCGGCACGCGCAGCACCGCGGCGGCCTGTCTGACGGCGAGCGCCCCCGCCAGCACCCACAGGAGGAGGCGCGCCGCCCCGAGCCTGCCGCCACCGCCTATGACTCCGGCATGTCCGTTCGCACCACTGTGCTCCGCCGCGTTCGCCACGCCTCGCCGGCCTCCCGCCCTGTTGACCGCAACCCCGACTTCGCCTGGCTGCCGCGCTTCATACCGCGTGTGATTACCTGGACGACGATATCCCGCGCGGGATCCCTAGGATGGCCCGCATGAGCATCGTGAAGATCAACGCACTGACCGTCCCCGCCGAGCAGCGGGAGGTGCTGGAGCAGCGGTTCGCCTCGCGGGCGGGCGCGGTGGAGGGCTCGGACGGCTTCGAATGGTTCGAGCTGCTGCGCCCCGTGGAGGGCACCGACCAGTACCTCGTGTACACGCGCTGGCGTTCGGAGGAGGACTTCCAGGCGTGGATGGAGGGCCCGATGAAGGCCGCTCACCAGGGCGGCGGCCAGGGCGGTGGCCAGGGTGCGGGCGGCGAGGGCGGCGGCGAGCGCCCCAAGCCGGCGGCCTCGGGCTCGTCGGTGTGGTCCTTCGAGGTCGTCCAGCAGGCGGCGCCGAAGTCCGTCTGACGGCCGGTCCCGCACGCCCCGCGCCCCTGCGCGGTCCGGACGACGGACCGGCCGCGCAGGGGCGCGAAACGGGGCGGGAACGGCACGCGGAACGGGGCGGGAACGAGGGCACGAACACTCATACGATCATCGGCCCGGCGCTGTGGATATTTTCCGCTCCGCCCGCCCCGCCGACTCCACAATGACCGCATGAACACCTACGACGCACGCATCGAACCCGCCACGCGGGCCGCACCGCCCGTACCGCGCGGCCCCCACCCGGCGCCCTCCGGCTCCTGGTCCGTGGCCCCCGAGCCCTTCACGACCCCCGCGGCAGTCGCCCTGCGCCGGGCGTACTACGCGGAGGTCGCCGGCCGGTACTGGAACCGGCCCGTCACCGAGGCCGAGACCGACCAGGGCCTCCTGGAGTTCCCGGACGACGCACTGGCCCCGCCGACGGGCCGCTTCGTGGTCGGCCGCCACCGGGGCGAGCCCCTGGCCTGCGGCGGCGTACGCCTGCTCGACCCGGCCACCGCCGAGCTCACCCGGGTGTACGTGGACCCGCGCGCCCGCGGCACGGGCGGCGGGGCGGCGCTGCTGGAGGCCCTGGAGGCGCAGGCCCGCGCCCTGGGCGCCGAGCGGGTCCGGCTGGACACCCGCTCGGACCTGGTGGAGGCCCGGGCGCTCTACGTGAGTCAGGGGTACGCGGAGATACCGGCGTACAGCTCGGGCCCGTATGCGGAGCACTGGTTCGAGAAGCGCCTGGCGTGACCGCGCCCGCCGGCGCGGCCCCTCGTCAACTCAACCGGTCGCCGGCCCAGTGCGCGGCGTGGTCGCGCCGCGGGGCGGCGTCGCAGGGCTCCTCCTCGTCGGAGCCGCACAGCTCCGCGTTGATCTCCCGGACCAGCTCGGTCAGGTCGGTGGGGCGATTGGAACACCACCAGTCGCCGAGCAGTTCCGCGAGGGACTCCTGCCGGGCCGCGGCCAGTCTGGTGGCGCTCTCGCGCCCCTTGTCGGTGAGGAGCAGCGACAGCCCCTCCCGCTCGGCCAGTCCGCGCTCCTCGATCTGCCGGGCGGCGTCCGTGATCGCCCTCAGCGGCACGACGCTGCGCTCGGCGAGCACGGCGGGTTCGACGGAGCCGTACTTGTTGATCCGCAGCAGCAGCCAGCTCGCGGCGGGCAGCAGGTCGTAGCCGGCCTTCTCGGTGATCTTCTCGTAGACGTGGCGGCGGCCCTCGCGGGTGCCGAGCACCGTCAGGGCCCGGGCGACCTCTTCGCGTGAGGAGCGCTGGACCGGGTTGGAGGCGAGGGTCTCGGTGACGTCCGGCGCGGTGACCGAGGCGCGGAGCTTGTCCTCCTTGAGGAACCAGGCGACGACGAAGGCGACGAGGACGACCGGCACCGCGTAGAGGAAGACGTCCGTGATGGAGCTGGCGTAGGCGTCGAGCACCCGGGGACGCAGGTCGGCCGGGAGGGCCGCGATGGCGCGCGGATCGGCCTCCAGCCGGGCGGCGCCGGTGCCGGGCGGCAGGGGTACGCCCGCGAGGACGGAGCCCAGTCTGTCGTCGAGGAGGTTGGTGAAGACCGTGCCGAAGATCGCAACGCCGAAGGAGGCTCCGATGGACCGGAAGAAGGTGGCGCCGGAGGTGGCGACGCCGAGGTCGGCGTAGCTGACCGAGTTCTGCACCACGAGCACGAGGACCTGCATGACCAGGCCGAGCCCGGCACCGAAGACGAAGAAGTAGACGCTCATCTCCAGGGTCGAGCTGGTGCGGTGCAGCTGGTGCAGGAGGAGCAGGCCGACGGCGGTGACCGCGGTGCCGGCGATCGGGAAGACCTTCCAGCGGCCGGTGCGGCTGACGATCTGGCCGGAGACGGTGGAGGAGAGGAGCAGGCCCAGCACCATGGGCAGCATGTGGACGCCGGACATGGTCGGCGAGACGCCCTGGACGACCTGGAGGAAGGTCGGCAGGTAGACCATCGCGCCGAACATCGAGAAGCCGACGATGAAGCTGATCACCGAGCAGAGGGTGAAGGTGCGGATGTGGAAGAGCCCCAGCGGCAGGACGGGTTCGGCGGCCCTGCGCTCCACGAAGACGAACGCGACGAGCAGGACGACGCCGAGGACGGCCAGACCGATGATCTCCGGTGAACCCCAGCCCCAGGTGCCGCCGAGGGAGGCCACCAAGACGAGGCAGGTGGCGACGGAGGCGATGAGGAAGGTGCCCAGGTAGTCGATGGTGTGCTTCGAGGAGCGGGCCGGGATGTGCAGGACGGCGGCGATGACGACGAGCGCGACGAGACCGATGGGGAGGTTGATGTAGAAGACCCAGCGCCAGGACAGGTGGTCCACGAACAGCCCGCCGAGCAGCGGCCCCAGCACGCTGGTCGCACCGAACACTCCGCCGAACAGGCCCTGGTACTTGCCGCGCTCACGGGGCGGGACGATGTCGCCGACGATCGCCATCGACAGCACCATCAGTCCGCCGCCGCCCAGGCCTTGGAGGGCTCGGAAGCCGATGAGCTGGGGCATGTTCTGGGACAGCCCGCACAGGGCCGAACCGATGAGGAAGAGGACGATGGCGTACTGGAACAGCTTCTTGCGGCCGTACTGGTCGCCGAGCTTGCCCCACAGCGGGGTGGCCGCGGTGGACGCCAGCATGTAGGCGGTGACGACCCAGGACAGGTGGGCCATGCCGCCGAGGTCGCTGACGATCGTGGGCAGGGCGGTCGAGACGATCGTCTGGTCGAGTGCGGCGAGCAGCAGCCCCAGCAGCAGTGCTCCGATCGAGACGAGCACCTCGCGGGAGGCGTGCTCGGGCACGGCGCCGGGCTTCCCGGGTTCGGGACCGGGACCCTCGGCCTCCGTGGTCACTTCCTGAGCCATCGACTCCTCCTCAGGCCGGAACAACATCTCCATCCTGAGCGGTGTGTCCGGTTATGGCCTCTCGGGCGGGTTGGGAGGGTCCTGGAGGGTCTGCATAATCGCAGGCAACGTCCAGGGAGGGATTCCAGTGAGCGGTGAACACGGTCCGGATTGTGGCGCCGCCGGCGCCGACTGCGCGTGTGCGCAGAGAACGGGCATCGACCCCATGCGCATACGCCCGTACGTGACCCTGCCCGACCCGGGCGACCCCACCCCGACACCCCAGGACGCCCCTCCCACGCCCCTCCCCCGCCCGGTCACCCCACCCCCCTCCGCCACCCCGCCCTACGGCACCCCCGTCCCCCCGCCGCCTTCCCCCTGGCCGACGGCGACGCCGCGAGGCGGGGCCAGGGGCCCGGCCGGTGGCGCGGGCACGGGCGGGGGCGCGGGCATAGGCGGGGGCACGGCCACGGCGGCCGGCGCGGGTGCGGCGGGTGCGGACGGAGGCACGACAGGTGCTGCGGTCGGCGGCACGACGGGCGCGGGCACGGGCACGACGGGTGCGAGCGCGGGCACGACGGGTGCAGGCGACGGCAGGGGCACGGGCGGCCCGGGGGCAGACCCTCGCCTGGGCATGACGGCGGGCATGGGCCCGGGCCCTGGCGGTGGCCCCGGTCCGGGCGCGGCCGGATACCCGGGCCCGGGGGCCGGCGGGGGCAGGGGCGGAAGCGAGACCATCCGCCTCCAGGCCATCCCGCCGACGGCCGGCGGCCCGCCCCACGAAGGCGCAGGGGGCGCAGGAGACGAAAGGGGCGGAGGGGGCGGAGGGGGCGGGGCGGGGGGCCCGAGAAGCGGAACGGCCCCGCCTCCCGGCGGCTCCTGCCGATCCTGCTCGCCGCCGCCGCGGTCATCGCGCTCGGCGGGACGGCCATGGCCCTGTGGACGATGCCGGACTCTTCCGGTGACGCCACGGCGCGGCTGGACGCCCGGCCCTCCGCGCCGTCCGTGAGCGTGGCCCCGCCCCCGTCCTCCCAGAGCCCCTCGGCCACCGCATCCGGCCCGTCGCCGTCGGCCTCGCGTTCCCCGTCGCCGAGCGCCTCCCGCTCGGCGTCCCCGTCCGCGTCGCCGACTCCTTCCGCGTCCGCGTCGCCCTCGGCCTCGGCGTCGCCGAGCACGTCCCCGAGCCCGACCCGCTCCCCCAGCCGCACACCGTCACCGCCCGCGTCGGGGCCGACCCTGCGCATCGGAGACTCCGGCGGCGAGGTGGAGAAGCTCCAGCGGCTGCTGACGGCCCGGCGCCTGTACAGCGGCAAGATCAACGGCCGGTTTGACTGGCGGGTCGAGCAGGCGGTGTCGACCTTCCAGTACAACCGCGGCATCGATGACGAGGAATGGGGCGTCTACGGCCCGGTGACCCGCAAGGCGCTGGAGGGATAGCCGTAGCCGGCCGGAGGGACAGCCGCAGAGGGATGGCGGCGGCCGGAGGACGCCCGACAGCGGGAAGGGCGCCGACAGGGGACGGGAGTCACACCCGCACAGGTGGCGCGGACCACCTCCCGTTTTGTATCGTGTAGGAACAAAGTGGTTCCGTCCTCACTCCCTGACCGGTGGACGGAACCACTTGTTCTCTTTTCCCGCCCCGTCTGGAGCCCCCCATGTCGGCCAGCACCACCGCATCCGTCGCCCTCAGCGCCAAGGCCCTGCTCCTGGACATGGACGGCACCATCGTCAACTCCGACGCGGTGGTCGAACGCTGCTGGCGCGCATGGGCGCTCTCCCACGGGCTGGACCCGCACGAGACCCTCAAGGTGGTCCACGGCCGCCAGGGCTACGCCTCCATGGCCGTCCTGCTGCCGGACCGCCCCATGGAGGTCAACCTCGCGGAGAACGCGGTGATGCTCGCCCGCGAGACCGCCGACACCGACGGCGTGGTCCCCGTCCCGGGCGCACCCGCCTTCATGGCCGCGCTCGCCGAACTCCCCCACGCCCTGGTCACCTCCGCCGACCTCCCCCTGGCCACGGCCCGCATGGGCGCCGCCGCCCTGCCGATGCCCGCGGTACGGATCACGGCCGAGTCCGTCCAGTCCAGCAAGCCCCACCCCGAGGGCTTCCTCAAGGGCGCCGCCGCACTCGGCGTCGACCCGGCCGACTGCATCGTCTTCGAGGACTCGGCCGCAGGCATCGCCGCCGGCCTGGCCGCAGGCATGCGCGTGATCGGCGTCGGCCCCCGCGCAGCCGCCCACGCCCCCACCCTCCACGTCCCGGACCTGACCACCCTGCGCGTCACGCCGGCACCGGACGGCTCGATCGCCGTAACGGTGGAGACGCCGGCAGCCTAGGCCAGACCCGGTCCGACAGGGCGGGGGTGTGGGGGCGGTGCGCCCGGGCGGGGCGGGAGAGGTTGGGGGTTCCCGTCAGTCTCATCGTCTCTCCGTGTCGTGCCGGTCCCTCAAGGGCGCTCCCTGCGGTCGCGTCGCTTCGCGATGGCCTTCGGCCCCCCTTGACCGACCGTCCCGCCCCGGACATACGAAGACGGTCGGGAACCCCCAGAAGAACGGCACGGGGGCAGACATCCCAGGGACGGGGAGAGCTAGGCATCCCGGCCACGCCTTCGGCCGGCAAGCTCCCCGAACGACGGCGAGATGAGCCCAGCGGGAGGTCAGCGCGGCCCGCATCAGATCGCTACACACTTGCTCTCGGCTCAGCGACTGCAGCCCGTCCGAGGCTGGGCACAAGCCGCCCACCCTCGCCACACAGTCCCCCCGAGACGGCGACCGCGGGTCGCTTGTCCCCATGTGGCGGCCAGTGGAGGGCGCAGAACGCCTCTGCTGTGCCGACAGGTTGATACGAACAACCTCAGACGCAGTCAGCCGCATTCACGCGCCCAAACAGGCGGCAGGCAAACACCTCCCGGTTGCTTCTTCAACGGTCACCCAGGGGGAGCGCATTACTGCACGGGTCCGGAAGGCCAGCCGTGCGCACCGTGATGAATGACCACGCATCCATGCACAGCATTCACGCACGCCGAATAGATGCCGGACCACCGGCGCACGCAGGCGCACCTCCGCTTCGCGGCCTGCTTGAACAAGCCGGGGCAGGCCAGCAAGGTGGACGAGGCCGAGCTGATCGACAAGGTACTAGCGGGTACAGACCGGCCGATGGCCCAGTCCGCGGCCCTACGACACCTCACCCGCCGCACCTCCGCCCTGCACCGCTCCCCACGACTCCCGGGTCGAGACAATGACCCGCGCCACGACTCACTCCGAGTTACTGACACAGCGCCCGCGCGAATGCCCCCTCTTCCGAGCCATCGCGCAGGAACAGGCATGAAAACGGGACGAGTTACTCGCATCACCCACTGACTTCACCCCGGAATGACCGAGACCTCTCACGTCGCTCACCGCCGAAAACGACCTGGAGCATCGAAGCCAGCGTCGGACCACGAACGGCCTCTGCCCGACCACAGGCGGTCGCCGGACGCTTGGCCGAGAGCAAGTGCGTAGCGATCTGATGCGCCCAAGGCCCCTGGACGGACTGGCCGTCCGGTCCCCTGCGGGGCATACCGGCCGAATGCATGGCCGGGTACGTACGTCCAGCTCTCCCTGTCCCTGGAACGTCTGCCCCCCGTGCCGTTCTTTTAGGGGTTCCCGACAGTCTTCGTATGTCCGGGGCGGGACGGTCGGTCAAGGGTGGCCGAAGGCCATCGCGAAGCGACGCAACCGCGGAGAGCGCCCAGCCCCACACCGGAGCAGCAACTTCCGTTTAAACAGTGCCCCTTGGACGTCTTGATGTGACGTGCTCATGTCGTCAGGCTGTCACCTGGCGCCCATCCTCGCGAAACCTGGCGCCGCAACCATGGCCGCGCCCCTCCGGGGCCGCACGGTCACACCCCCCGCATCCAGGGAGCCCGTCATGGCACTCATACCCGTCGTCTACGCGCGTCGAATCGGCGTGCTCGCGTCCGCCGCCGCGCTGGCCGCCCTCACCGCGCTCGTCAACGCGCCCACCGCGCAGGCCTCTCCGCCCGCCCCCATCAGCGCCGCGGCCGCCCGCGCGTACCTGGCGACGGTCACGCCCACGACCGAGGGCTCCACCAGCGGCTACAGCCGCGACCTCTTCCCGCACTGGAGCACCGTCTCCGGCGCCTGCAACACCCGCGAGACCGTCCTCAAGCGGGACGGCGTGAACGTCGTCCAGGACTCCGCCTGCGCCGCGGTGAGCGGAAGCTGGTTCTCCGAGTACGACGGGGCCACCTGGACCGCCGCCTCCGACGTGGACATCGACCACATGGTTCCGCTCGCCGAGGCCTGGCGCTCCGGGGCCAACTCCTGGACCACCGCCAAGCGCCAGCAGTTCGCCAACGACCTCACGCGCCCGCAGCTCATCGCGGTCACGGACAACGTCAACCAGGCCAAGGGCGACCTCGACCCCGGCAAGTGGCTGCCCTCGCGCACCGCCTACCGCTGTACGTACGCCCGGATGTGGGTCAACGTGAAGCAGTACTGGGCGCTGAGCATGGACTCGGGCGAGAAGACGGCCCTGGTCAACATCCTCAACGGCTGCTGACCCCCCACCCCGACCAGCCGGCCCAGCCCCGGCACCCACCGCGCACCCACCCCGCACCAACCACCCACCACCCACACACCAACCACCCCACCCATCACCATCCGCACAGCGCGTGCCGGCCGGGCCCCCGTCGGGCCCGGCCGGCCGATCTTTCCCCCGCCAGGGGGAGGCGGTGCCCGGCCTCCCCGTCGTACCGTGATCAAAGGGGATACGAAGGAGGGGGAGTCGCATGGCCGGACTGCGTCTGGGGCCGCTGCTGCGCTACGTCGACTGGGATACGGGCGGGGCGGCCACGATATGGGTCGAGGCGGACCGCCCGTGCGCCGCCGAGGTGAAGTGCGCCGACGGGGCGGGCGGCCGGGCGCGCACCTTCCAGGTGGCCGGGCACCACTACGCGCTGGTTCCGGTGACCGGCCTGACCCCCGGGTCCACGACCGCGTACGAGGTGCTGCTGGACGGGGCGCAGGTGTGGCCGCTGCCCGACAGTTCCTTCCCGGCGAGCACGATCACCACTCCGGCGGTGACGGGCCGTGGCCGTGCCTCGCCCGGGCCGGGGCTGCGCGTCACGTTCGGCTCGTGCCGGCAGGCCGCGCCGCCTGCGGGCGGCCGGCGCGGGCCGCACGGTGCCGACGCGCTCGACACGCTCTCCTCGCGGCTGGCCGCCGATCCGGAGGCGGTGCGCCCGGACCTCCTGCTGCTGCTGGGCGACCAGGTGTACGCGGACGCGCTGTCCCGGGAGACCCGGAAGTGGATCGCGGCCCGGCGGGATCTGCGGGAGCAGCCGGGCGCCCAGGTCGCGGACTATGAGGAGTACACCCGGCTCTACTACGAGTCGTGGCTCGATCCGGAGATCCGGTGGTTGTTGTCGACGGTGTCGAGCCTGCACATATTCGACGACCACGACGTCATCGACGACTGGAACACGAGCGCGGCGTGGGTCGCGGAGATGCGGGAGACGGCGTGGTGGCCGGAGCGGGTGTTCAGCGGGCTGATGTCGTATTGGGTGTACCAGCACCTGGGCAACCTCTCCCCTGCCGAGCTGGCGGCCGACGAGCTGTACGCGGCGGTGTGCGAGACCCCGGACGGGACGGAGCCGCTGCGGGCCTTCGCGGCGTCGGCGGACGCCGATCCGACGACGGCGCGCTGGAGCTACCGGCGGGACTTCGGCCGGACGCGGCTGCTGATGGTGGACACGCGCGCGGCGCGGGTGCTGGCGGAGGACGGGCGGGCGATGCTCGATCCGTCGGAGCAGCAGTGGCTCCGTGACAACGCGCTGGCGGGGCACGGGGGCTATGACCACCTGTTGATCGGGTCCTCGTTGCCGTGGTTGATGCCGCCGCTGATCCATGACGCGGAGACGTGGAACGCGGCGCTGTGCCGGGGTGACCGGGGGCCGCGGTGGGCGCGGATCGGGGAGAATCTGCGCCGGCGCAGCGATCTGGAGCACTGGCCCGCGTTTCCGGCTTCGTTCGCCGCGTTGACGGATCTGATCGAGGAAGTGGGGACGGGTCCGCGGGCGCCGGCGACGGTGTGCGTGCTGTCGGGGGACGTGCACCACGCGTATGTGGCCGAGCCGCGGATACCGACGACCGCGCGGGTGTTCCAGCTGACGTGTTCGCCGGTGCACAACTCGATCCACACGGCGGTGAAGTGGGGCTTTCGGCTGGGCTGGTCGCGGTTGGGCCGGTGGCTGGGGCGGGGGTTCTCCAGACACGGGCGGACGGGGCGTCCACCGGTGAGCTGGCGGCGTACGGGTGGGCCGTGGTTCGGCAACCAGTTGATGACGTTGGCGTTGGCGGGACGGACGGCGCGGCTCCGGCTGGACCAGTCGCGCAAGGACCGCAAGGGTGCCCGGCTGGTGACGGTGCTGGACCGGGAGCTGACCGCGGTGGAGTAGCCGCGGCGGGGGCGGCGGGCGCGGGCCCGGGCTCTTCGGGCGGGCGTCGGGGTGCGGCCGCCGCCGCGGAGCCCGCGAGGGCGGAGCCGGCCGGCGCTGCCGGGGCTGCGGTCGTGGAGGTGGTAGGGCGGATCGGGTGGGACGGGGCGCGGCCCCGGGCGTCCGGCGGGTGGATGCCGGGCGTACGCTGTATGGCTGTCAAGCCGCTCCTGCCGCTCCCCCGCGTCGTCGCGGCGCTTCGTGCCGCAGTACGTCCACCGCACCGGGGAGTCCCGCCTTGTTTGAGACGCTGGGGTCGCTGACCGCGAGCCCATGGATCTATGCCGTGGTGGCGCTCTCCATCGTGCTCGACGTCTTCCTTCCGGTGCTGCCGAGCGGGGTCCTGGTCATCACCGCCGCCGCGGCCGCGGCGGCTGCCGGGGCGGCGGCGCCCGTGCCGGTGCCCGCGCAGGTGCCGGACATCCTGGCGCTGCTGGTGATCGCCACGACGGCTTCGGTGCTGGGTGACGTGGCCGCGTTCCGGCTGGCGCGCCGGGGCGGAGCCCGGCTGGACCGGGCCATCGCCCGGTCCCGGCGCCTCACGCGGGCGCACGAGCGGCTGGGTACGGCCCTGGCCCGGGGCGGCGGCGCCCTGGTGGTGATCGCCCGCTTCGCTCCTGCGGGGCGCTCGGTGGTGTCCCTGGGCGCGGGCCGGACGCAGCGCGAGGTGAAGGAGTTCCTTCCCTGGTCGGTGCTGGCGGGCATGGCCTGGGCGGGGTACAGCGTGGCGTTGGGGTATTTCGGTACGCAGTGGCTGGGTACCCAGTGGCTCGGTACGGCGGTGTCGTTGATCGCCCTCTTCGCGGCGGGCGCGCTGGCGGCGTACCTCGTACGCCGCCCGTCCTCGGCGGCGGCGCCCGCCCCTGCCGCGTAGCGCCGCCGCCCGACCTGCCGCACCCGGCGAGGGCGGGAGGCCGCCCCGCCCGGCTTGCCCCGCCCCGCCCGACCGGCCGGGGCCGCGCGCCGGCCCGCAGTCGGGTGCCTCGCCCGGGTGGAGCAGTGGCTCACCCGTTCACCCGGCCCCGATCGCCGCGCGGGAGCAGGGCTCCTAGCGTCCGGAGCACGGTGCGCAACCGAATCCGCGTCACACCCGTGCCCTGGCCGCGCCGTGTAGAGGAGCCGAGGAGTTCTCTCCATGCCAGCCGAGCCCCGCACCAGACCCCCCGCCAGGCCGCATGCCGCGTGGGCCGCCGCCCGTCCGGCCCGCCTGCTGGCGCTGGCCGCCGCGGCGCTCGCCGTCGCCGCCGCCACGCCCGCCGCGCTGGCCCACGCCGCCCCGTCCGCGTCCGTCTCCCCGAGTACGGTCGCGCCGGGCGGCCGGGTCGGCCTCAATGTCGCCGGCTGCGGCACGAAGACCGGCCGGGCCACCTCGACGGCCTTCGGGGAGATGCAGCTGACCCCGGGCAACCTGGAGGCCGCCAACCTGGTCGGCAGCGCCACGGTCTACCGCAACGCCACGCAGGGCAGCCACCTCGTCACCTTCGAGTGCGGGGGCCCCGGCGGCCTGCGCGCCACGGCGTCCCTCACCGTCGCTCCGGGCGGCGCGCGGGGCGGTACGGGCGGCAGCATCGGCACGATGAGCCCGGGGCAGGTCGCGGTGGGCGGCTCGCTGGTCGCGGCCGCTCTGGGCGCCGGGGTGTGGACGATCCGCCGGCGCCCGGCTTCCGTCTGACCTGCGCCGCGGATCCGCCCGGACCTCGTACGGGCCGGCCAGAGGGGTCAGGCGGTCGCGGCCAGGCGGTCACGGTCAGACGCTGGCGGCCTGCCCCCTCACGTGCACCCCGTCGAGGAGGACCCGGGTGGCTTCGGCCACCGCCTCGACGGCCTCGTCGAACACCTCGCGGTTGTGTGCGGCGGGGGCCCGGAAGCCGGACACCTTGCGTACGTACTGGAGGGCTGCGGCGCGGATCTCCTCCTCGGTGGCCTTCTCGGGGATGGCGGGCGGGCGCAGGGTCTTAATGGAACGGCACATACCTCCACTATCGCGCTACCGCGGCAGCTCGGCGCCGGCCCCGGAGAGTTTGAGGATGAGTGCGGCCTGGAGCCTGCCGCGCAGTTCGGGGTCGGCGACCTCGTCGAGGAGGCCGATGGCCTGCTGGGTGGATTCGGCGGCCCGACGGTCGTCGCGCAGTGCGCTCGTCTGGTCGGCCATGTACGCCAGGGCGAGGTCGGCCCGGCGGTGGAAGAGCTGTCCGACGAGCGCGGTGACCAGGCCGACGGAGCTGGTGACGATGCCGAGGTAGAGCTCGCCGCCGCTCTCGGCCTTCCACACGGCGAGCCCGACGCCGAACAGGAGGACGGCGGCGCCGGCCGCGGAGAAGCCCTGGCTGGTGGCGAAGCTGGTGCGGGCCTGGGTCAGTCCGTACGCGTAGTACTCGACGAGCAGCGGGGTGAAGTCGTCGCGACCGTCGCCGAGTTGGGCGGGTCCGGGCGGGTGGGCGCCGACGTCGTCGAAGGTGGGGTGCCGGGGCCCGGCGACCGGCGGCTCGGCGCCCGCGACCGGGGTGGCGTCGGCGAGCCGGGCGAGGAGCCGGGCCCGTTCCTGGGCGCGTCTGCGCTCGAAGGCGGCCAGCGAGGCCCGTTGCAGCACCATCACCAGCAGAACGGCGCCGATCACCGCTCCGCCCACCCCGACCCATGCGAGCCACTCGCCCATCCCCCGACGATCCCACGCCGGCCCGACCGGGCCAAGGGCCCGGCGGCGACGCTGATGCGGGTGCGGCGGCCCGAACCTAGACTGGCGGGGCCAGGAGGTTCCCGAACGAGGGAGAGGTGCGCCATGGCCAAGCGAGGCAACAAGCGACGGGCCCGCAAGAAGAAGAAGGCCAACCACGGCAAGCGCCCCAACGCCTGACCGCCCCGAGCACTCCGCACGCCCCCGCGATCCGGTCCCCCGACCCCGCGGCGGCCGTGCGCCCGCGAAGCCCCCGGACACGATCGATCGGGGGCTTCCGCACGCGCACGGCTCATCGATCCGTTCGCCCGCCGAAGTCCGCTGCCCACGACCGCGTTGAAGATGAACCGACGCGCGAAGGCGTGGAGCGCCCTGCTGGACGAACGGCCTGGGCCCCAGAAGCCTGGCCCGCTATGGCTTGCCTGGGTCGACGGCAGACGGGATGACAGCACCCCACCCCCACCACAAACCGGCCCGCACCCGCACGGCCGGCCCCCGGTCATCCCGGAGCCTGTGCGCCCCCGCCGGAGGCATGTCTTTGAGCGGGTGGTGACGTCGCCTTGGGATCCCGCTGCTCGGCCTCCGACGGCTCGGCGCACGCTCCGCTGGGGCCTGCGCCAGGGGCTGAGCCTGGCAGTGTTGGGCGGAGTCATGGTTTCGCTCGGCACAGGTGCTTAGTGGGTGTGGGCCAGCGTTGTGAACTCGGGTGCTCAGCCGTACTGCGGTTGTCCCACCATCGAACCCGTGCCGTCTGGCGCGCGGCCGGCGGTCGGGCTTGAGCGGGGCGTAGACAGGAGCGCAGGCCCGGGCGACGGGCGCGCTCGCCGCGCTGTGCGCGGCGGGTGCCTTGATGAAGTAGGGAAACTCTCACCGCACCGTGAGCAGCTGGCGCCCGTCATGGCTCCGGACGTGAGGCCCATCCCCGTCCAGGGCGTCCAGGAGTCGGATCGCGTAGACCTCGGACATCCGCTCGGACACCTCTTCGGGCGCATGACCGAACTGGAGTACGGCCCATACCGAGGGCCTCGCCAGAACTCTGACGCGCGCTGCATGATGCAGCCCACCCGATCCCTAGGGGGACCATGCGCACCACCGCCCGCACCCTGACTGCGGCCCTCATCCTGACCGCCGCCCTGACCGGCTGCTCCAGCAGCAGCCCGGCACCGACGCCGGCGCCCGCATCCTCGTCGGCGCCGGCCACGTCCGCGCCTGCGCGGTCCGCTGCGGAGGTCAGCGCGGACTGCACGGCCGCCGTCGCGGACCGAATGGCGGCCTCGCCCGGGCAGGATTCGTTCGCGCCGACACGCCGCCCTGCGCCCCGTTGTCGGACAGCGAGTACCTGACCGCGTACATGAAGGGCGTGGCGGAGGCGAACAAGGCGGGCCGGGACAAGCTGCAGCAGGAGATCGACGACGCGGCGGCCGGGCGCGGGTAGTGACCCCGGCCCCGGCGTGAAGAACGCGCTGCCCCCTTCCGGCCCTTCGCGGTCGGGAGGGGGCGGCCTTTGCGTGTGGCGGTACCGTTCAGGTGTCGAGTCTGAACGGGAGCCAGTATGCACTCTCTACCGCACGACCACGCAGGCCCGCGCATGAAGCGCCTCCGCCTGGAGCGCCACCTCACCCAGCGGGCCGTAGCCGACCTGGCCCAGGTCCCCTACAGCACCTACACGAAGACCGAGCAGGGAGCCATCGCCGCCTCCCCGCACCTCATCGCCGCCGTCGCCCGCGCCCTCCGTGTCGACGTCGCCACGGTCACCGGCCAGCCGTACGCCACCGAACTCCGCGCGGACGAGCTGGACATACTGATCCGCCCCATCCGCGAGGCCCTGGACGTCTACGACCTCGGCGCCGACCCGGACATCACCCCCCGCGCGCACCAGCTCCTCGCCGACGACGCGGAGGCCCTCCTCGTCGCGGTCCGCGCCGGGGAGATCAAGCAGGTCGCGAGTCAGCTGCCCGGGCTCGTGCAGGAGGCCACGACGTCGGCGCACACGGCGCCGGGACGAGACGGCTGGCTGCTCCTGGCCAGCCTCTACCGGACCTCGTACGACGTCGCCTCGAAGCTGGGCTACTACGACCTTGCCGCGCTGGCCCTGGCCCGCATGGACTGGGCGGCCGAGCGCGGCAGCGACGCCGTGTTCGGGGGCATGTACCGGTACATGCGGGCCCTCACCTACCTCCGCGACGGCGAGTACCGCACCGGCGAGCGACTCGTCCAGCTCGGGCTGCGGACGCTCGCGCAGGCGGAGCCGACCCGCGAACGGGAGGTCGTCACCGGGCAGCTACACCTCGGCGCCGCGGTGATGGCCGGCCGGTCCAAGGACGGCGGGCGGGCGGAGAACCACCTCGCCGAGGCGGACCGGATCGCCGCCGAGACCGGCGAGGCTGTCGACGTGCACTGGCTGGCGTTCGGCCCGACGAACGTGGCCGTCCACCGGGTCAGTGTGCTGGCCGAGCTGGACGAGTACGGGCAGGCTGCGCAGAAAGGCCGGGCGGTGACGATCCCTGCGGACTGGCCGAAGTCCCGCCGGAGCCACCACTTCGCGGAGCTCGCCCGGGCGCAGATGTGGACGGGCAACCTGGACGACTCGTTCCAGAACCTGCTGCGCGCGCGGAAGGCAGCGCCGCAGCAGGCCCGCTATCACCAGACGGTCCGGGAGACGTACGCCGGCCTGGAGGCGGCCCGCCGTCAACTGCCGGACAGCTTCCTCTCGTACGGCTACTGGCTGGGCGCATAACGCTCAGCTGACCCTTGGCCCCGACCATCAACATCTGGTGATAGTTGGGGCCTTGCCGTGCTCCCACACTCGTCTCACAGCCCGCGGACGACGGCAGGGAGCAGCCGTATGACCAGCAGACACGCACCGCCGACCAGCCCCGGCGCGACCCGCTGCCAGGACGTTCCGGTCCCGGCCACCAGCCGCCTGTCCACGGAGCAGCTCCACGGCCGGGCGTGCGTTGCCTGCGGGGAGCCGCTGCCCGCGGCCCGCGTACACCGCGGCGTCGCCCTGGTCCACGACGGCGGGTACGCGCTCGACTTCGACGTCTACTCCTGCCCGCCCTCGGACGGGGGCGCGGCGTGAGGGGGCCCTTCGACGATGAGCCCGACCCGTCGCGGTGCCCCTACTACCGCGCCTCGCCGCTGCCGATCGGGGGCCCGGAGGGCGGAGCCGTGCTCCACGAGAGTGGCTGCCGACGGCATCGGCCCGGTGACCCCGCCAACGAGTCGCGGTCCGCCATCCCGGGCCGCCGCCGGTGAGAGAGCTGACGAAACACCTGCTGATCATCGTGGCCGTGCTGGCCGCGGTCGCCGCAGTCGTCATCGGCACCTGAGACCCCCGCCCCTCGTACGGGTGACCCGGGGCGGGTCTGCACCACCGCACCACCGCTCGTGGGAAAGGCTCGGCCGCATGGCCTGGACCTGCCCCAAATGCCACAACGGCAACGCAATCACGTACATCTGGAACGCAGAGGGCTACCACCCGATGCCCTGCTTCGACTGCGGGATGCGCCTCCGCCGAGGAGGCCGCCTGCTCCACCAGCTCACACCCTGCCACCGGCCGGGATGCACGGGGCACCTCGCCGCCGCGTACTCGCCGTCGGACGCAGGGCTACAGCGAGTCGAGACGCCGGCGTTCCATCCGTGCTCCGTCAACATTCTGGAGGCATCCGATGGCCCAGGTAGTCCACAAAGTTCCGTGCCCGACCCCCGGCTGCGGGGGATCGAGGGCCGACGTGTATGAGGTAGACGAGAACGGCAACATCATCGCGAGGATCTCCTCGTCCGGCTGCCAGGCCTGCGGGCGCTGACACCCCCAGTCCCGGCCGGCTGCTGCCGTGGTCGGCCGGGGCTACCCGCGGGCCCGCCTGGCCCGTACGGTGTGTGCATGCCACACGCGACGTTATCCGTCCGGTAGGACTACGGCTCCCGCACCAACTCGGCCAGCGGTACACCGAGCGCGTCGGAGATTCGTAGCAGCGTGTCCAGCCGCGGGCTGACCTTGCCTTGTTCGAGCAGGGTGTAGGACGGCCGGTCCATGCCCATCTCGTTCGCCACCCGCTCCTGTGTCAGGTTGCGGTGCTCCCGTGCCGCCCTGATCCGGCCCGCGATGCGTCGCCGACGAGCGAGGACGTCGTCAGAGGGCGGTACAGAGCGCGGCACCTGTCCACGCTGGGGCAGCCATGATCGTTTGTCAGTTGGCCAAATCCTACATTGTGTGATCTTGGGGTTTCGCGGGCATTCGCACCGCTTGCGACGTCCTTACAGCTCGCCCCCCGCGCCCCGCGCGATCAGGGGTGAGCAGGTCGACCCCTCCGAGCGTCCGTACATCCGCCGGACCGGTCGCCCTGGTCCTGATTTCGGTCAGGACGCGCCGCCCCGCCCCATTCCGGGGCGGGGCGGTTTAGCGTGTACAACGAGAAGCCCCCCGGCGACATACGCGCCGGGGGGCTTCTGCCTGAGAGACGGGTCTTCCCCACCCGAACTCCCAGAATCCGAGCGGCGTACATCTGGCGCGCATGGGGAGAAGCGCCGGCCCCGCTCGTGCGTGCACTCTAACCCGATGATCTGCCAGTTGTGACCTCCCGAATGGGTGATGACCACAGGCGTTCCGGTGGGGTTGTGGACTCTTAGTGGACTCTGGGCACGCGAACGGCCCCCCAACCGCTGCCGGTTGGGGGGCCGTTCACACTGCCTGACCTGCTAGTTCCTACTGGTGGGCGCGGACGGTTTCGAACCGCCGACATCTGCTTTGTAAGAGCAGCGCTCTACCCCTGAGCTACGCACCCGTGAATGAGTGGACAGCCTACATGCCGGGCACACCCCCCACGCAAACCCGTTCCGGTGGGGGAGAATGGACCGGGGCACGGCGGACGCGGTACGGGAGAGGGATTGTGACGACGGCATCCCGGCGTTGGTTCGGTGGGCGGGACGAGAGTCGGCGGGCGGATGCCCAGGCGGCCAAGGATGCCGCCGCCGCGGCCTTCTACGAGCTGGACACCGCGCAGCGGGACCTGCGGATCTCGATCGAGACCATCGCCGCGGCGGACGGTTCTCCGGCGGCGCGGCAGGCGGGCGAGGGGTTCGCCGCGCTCGGGCAGCGGATCGACCAGGTCAGCCACGTGTACATCGAGGCGGTCGACGCGCACGACCTGGACCGGCCCGAGCTGGAGGGCTCGGCCGCCGCGCGGGCCCGGGAGGAGCTGACCCGGGCGCGGGACGAGCTCGTCCGCGTCAAGGGCGAGCTGGACCGGTTCGAGCAGGGCCTGCGGCCGCTGCTGGACAAGGCGGAGACGCAGTTGGCGCGGGTGGCTCCGGCGCGGGAGCGGGCCAAGGCCGCGCTGTTGGCGGCCAGTGACGCGCTGGACGCGGTACGGGCCCGGGGGATGCGGGCGGACGACCTCGCGGCGCGGCTGGCGGCGCTGGGGCCTGAGCTGACGCTGTTGAACCAGGGGGCCGCGCTCCACGGGGTGCAGGCCACGGTGCAGCGCGCGGACCGGATCCTCCGGGACGCGGAGGGGGTGCGGGCGGAGGCGGCCCGGCTGCCGGAGCGGGCCGCGGAGATCGACCGGCGGCTGGTGAGCCTGCGGACGCGGGCGCAGGCGCTGCGCAACCGGGCCGACCGGGTCGACCCGGTCCTCAGCGAGCTGCGCCGCAGGTTCAGCGCGGCGTGCTGGCAGGACCTCCAGCACGTGCCGGACCAGGCGGTACGGGACGTGGCGCGGGCGGAGGACCGGCTCGCCGAGGCCGGCCGGGCCCGCGAGGAGCAGCGGTGGGCGGACGTCGGGGCGCTGATCGAGGAGGTCCGCGGGTCGCTGGACGCGACCGACGAGGCGGTGTCGGCGGCGCAGGACCGGCTCACGCGGCTGGAGGCGGTGGCCCGTGACCCCCAGGCCGAGGTCGACCGGACGCGGTTCGCGATCCGGGACGCGCAGCGGCTGGCGATGGCGGGCCGGAGCGTGCCCGATCCGCGGCACGCGGGCCCGCTGGACGCGTCGGTGGCGCGGGTGGAGCGGGCGGTGGCGGCGCTGGAGGAGCGGCACCCGGACTACTGGGCGTTCCTGCTGGAGATGGAGGACGTACGGGGGGCCGTGAACCGGGTGGTCAACGACATCCGGTCGGAGCGCGGCCACGGCTGAACCCGCGCCCCGGGACCGGATCGGCACCTGTCCGGGGTTGCCGGGGGGGTGTCCGGCGGCGGATGCTGGAGGGGCGGGGGGACGGAGCCGAGGAGGGCGCCATGGCTGCCCGCACTTCCCACAGGCCTCGCGCGCCCCACACGGCGCACGAGGCAACCCCCGCACCGCATGAGTCCTACGCACCTCATGCGCTCTACGGGTGCCACGAGCTCCATGAGTCCTATGCGCCGTACACGGCCCATGAGCCCTATGCGACCCAGGCACCGCAGGCGCCCCACGGGCTGCTGCGGCGCCTGCTGCACCCCGTCAACGCGCAGCTCGACGAGCACCTGCCGGCCGATCACAAGCTCAACCAGGTCTACCGGGTCGGCGCCGGACTCACCGGGCTGCTGCTGATCGTCTTCGGCATCCTGGGGCTCGTCGACCGGATCGGGTTCTTCGACATCGGTGGCGACACGGTGCTCGCGCTGAACACCAACGGCGCGCTGAGCGTCCTGTCGATCTGCATCGGGCTGTTGCTCTTCGCCGGGATGGTGATCGGCGGAACCTTCGCCTCCACCCTGAACGTCGTGCTGGGCCTGCTGTTCATCGCGAGCGGGTTCGTGAACCTCGCGCTGCTGGACACGGGGCTGAACGTGCTGGCCTTCAAGATCCCGAACGTGCTGTTCAGCTTCGTGGTGGGCGTGATGCTGATGTGGTTCGGGATGTACGGGCGCGTGGGCAGCGCCCTGCCGCACGACAACCCGTACTGGCGTGCACGCCACCCCGAACAGGCGGAGCGCGAACAGCGGGCACGACCCGAGCGGACCCATCCGTAGGCCCCGTGGCCCCGCGGCCTCCGTGGCCCCCGGAGTCCCGGTGGTCTCCGTGGCTCCCGTAGTCCCCGTGGCCCCCGCGGTCCTCCCTCCCGTAGTCCCGCTTCCGCCGTCCTCCGCGATACCCCGCGCGCGTTCCTCGGTGTGTTTCCGGGGAGAGGATGTCCGTACGGGGTGCGGCGGCTTAGCCTTGCCCGTATGCCTCGTTACGAATACCGCTGCCGGACCTGCGAAGACACCTTCGAGGTCAGCCGTCCCATGGCCGAGTCCTCCGCGCCCGCCGACTGCCCCGCGGGGCACTCCGACACCGTCAAGCTGCTCTCGGCCGTCGCCGTGGGCGGCAGCTCCGCCGGCGCCCCCGCACCGGCGATGGGCGGCGGCGGGGGCGGGGGCGGTGGCTGCTGCGGGGGCGGCGGCTGCGGCTGACCGTCTCCGCCTCCCGCTCCGCTCCCCCTCCCGCTGACGGCAACCGCCGGCGCGGAAGCGCGGCCGCCGCCGCGATCCCGCGCCGGCGGCCGCACCGCCGCTGCCGCCAGTGCTAGCGCTTGCGCGAGAGGGTCAGGCCGTCCGAGATCGCCAGCAGGACCGAATCCATGCGCGGGTCCGCCGCGACGTGGTCGTTGAAGGCGCGGACGCCCGCCGCCGAGCCGGTGGCCGCTTCGTCCAGGACGGCGCCGTGGTAGAGCGTGTTGTCCGTGACGATCAGACCGCCCGGGCGCAGGCGCGGTACGAGCTCTTCCCAGTAGGCGATCTGGCCCTCCTTGTCCGCGTCCACGTACGCGAGGTCGACGTGCTCGTCGGTCGGCATGGCGCGCAGGGTGTCCAGGGCCGGTCCGATGCGCAGTTCGACGCGGTCGGCGACGCCCGCGGCCTCCCAGGCCTCGCGGCCGTACGCCGTCCACTCCTCCGAGACGTCGCAGGCGATGAGGCGGCCGTCCGGGGGCAGGGCCTGGGCCATGGAGAGCGAGGAGAAGCCGGTGAAGGTGCCGACCTCCACGATGTGGCGGGCGCCGGTCAGCCGGACGAGGAAGGCCAGCAGAGGGCCCTGTTCCTCGGCCGACTGCATGCCGGCCACGTCCGGGAACTTCTCGTACGTCGTCGCCACGAGCCCCCGCTGGACCGCGTCCAGCGGGGGGTTGTGGGCGAGCACGTACTGGTAGAGCTCATCGGTGATCTTGGTGCTGTTGCCCTTGGTCATGCGTCCAGTCTGCCCAGCCGGGCGGCCTCGCGGGTGAACGACCGGACGATTTCCTCGCCCGCGAGCACTCCGGCGGTGTGCAGGGCCGTCACGGACGGGGCCTCCCAGGCGGCGTCGGCGAGTTCTCCGTGGCCGGGCCGCCACCCCAGGTCGGCGGCGAGCAGCAGGTCGGCGTCGAGGAGGGAGTCGCCGGCGGCGAGGGTGGTGGCGGCCCCGGTGCGGCGGGCGATCTCGCGCATGGCGGCGCTCTTGGTGAGCGGGCGCGGTACGGCGTAGATCTTGCGGCCCTGGAGCGAGACGGTCCAGCCGCGTGCGCCCGACCACTCCACCAGGGCCTTGAGCCACTCGGCGGGGACCAGGGCGCGTTCGACGACGAGGTACGCGAAGAGGTCCTCGGCCACGCGCGCCTTGCGCAGCCAGGCCGGGTCGGCCGTCGCCAGCAGGTGGGCGTGGACCTCTTCGAGCGGGGCGCACTCCTCGGCGAGGCGGGCGGCGACCTGCCGCCGCCAGTCGCGGTCGGGGACCCCGTCGACGAGGATCTGGCCGCCGTTGGCGCAGATGGCGTAGCGGATCGGGAGGCCGGGGAAGCGGATGCGCTGGTACTGCTTGCGGGTCCGCGTGGTCGTCGGGACGAAGACCACCGAGGGGTCGGCGGTCAGTTCCGTCAGGAGTCCGGCCGCCGTCTCCGTCATGTAGGACAGCGGTCGGCTCTCGTGGACCTCGACGCACAGCAGGCGGGGGGCCACCGGGTCGGGCATGGTCAGGCCGAGGGCGGCCGCCGAGTAGATGAGCGTGCGGTCGAGGTCGCTGGCGATCAGGACGGTCACTTCGAGGCCACAGCCTTCCCGTCGGCGCCGGTGGCGCCGCGCGTGAATCGGGGGTGGATGAGTCCGACGCAGGTGTAGGGCAGCCCGTCGACCTCTTCGACGGGTACCGCGCGCTGTTCGGCGAGGAGCCGGACGTGTTCCAGGTCGGCTCCGGCGCCGCGCCGGGCGAGGATCTTCCACGGCACGCGGCGCAAGAGCACGCGGGTGGTCTCGCCGACGCCGGGCTTGACCAGGTTCACGTCGTGGATGCCGTACTCCTCGCTGATCCGCTCGACCGCCGCCCAGCCTTCCCAGGTCGGGGTCCGGTCGGCCGCGAGGAGTTCCTTGACCTCGGCGTCGACGGCGTCGGCCACCTCGTCGAAACGGGCGGCGACGGTGTCGACGAAGTCGACGGAGACGTCGGCTCCGGCGAGCTCGCGGTAGAACTTCGCGCCGTGGAAGTCGGCGGGGCCGACCAGGTCGGACCTGAGCACCGTACGCGAGACGAGCCCGGAGACGGTGGAATTGAGACAGGCGGAGGGGATCAGGAAGTCCTCGCGGGTGCCGTACGTCTCGACGCAGGAGCCGGGGTCGGCGAGGACGACGATCTCGGGGTTGAACCCGTCGAACGCGGCGAGGGCGTCGCGCAGCTCGCGGCTGATGGCGCCCTTGCCGGTCCAGCCGTCGACGAAGACGACGTCGGCGGGGTCGTGGTGGGCGGCCAGCCAGCGCAGCGCGTTGGCGTCGATGCCGCGGCCGCGGACGATGGAGACGGCGTAGTGCGGGAGGTCCAGGCCGTGCCGCAGCCGGGCCCAGCGGCGCATGAGCACGCCGACGGGGGTGCCGGCGCGGGCCAGGGAGACCAGGACCGGGGAGGGGGAGCGTTCGGCGAGGACGGTCTCGGTGACGGTGCCGACGGCCCGGGCCACGCGGGCGGCGGAGGCGGTCAGGGCGCTCCGGTAGAGCTCCTGGTACTGCGGGGTCGGCTGGTACTCGACGGGCAGGGACTCGGCGTAGTGGGCGCCGCCCGCCTGGATGGCCTCCTCGCGCTCCTCGGTCGGGGCCTCCAGCTCGACGTCGGAGAGGTCTTGGAGCAGCCAGCCGACGTCCTCGGGGGCGTACGAGGAGAAGGCGGGGCCGCGCAGGGGCTCGGGCATGGTCGGCTCCCGCCGGTCGGGTGCGTAGGACGGTACGACGGCCAGCAGGACCCGGCCGGTGTGCGGGGCGAGGGCCGCCAGGAGCCCGGTGCGCAGGGCGGGGGTGTCCCCGGCGGAGTCGACGACGGCGACGACGGCGTCGAAGCCGGCGCCGGCGACGTTGTAGGCGTAGCGGTCGCCGGGGCCGTCGACGGGGTCGTCGTGGGCGGGGAAGACGAGCCGGGTGCGGATGGCGTAGCCGGGGTCGTCCACGGCGAGGACAGGTGAGCGGGTGGTGGTCGAGAAGCGGACCTCGCGGGCGGCCCCGGTCTCCTCCAGGGCCATGGCGAGGCGCAGCGGGGCGTACATCAGCTCTTCGTTGCCGAGGACGAGGACGCGCCCGGGTGCCGTGCCGAGGGCGGCCGTGAGCCGGCGGGCGAGGGCGGGCAGGGCGGCTTCGAGACGGGCGCGGTGGGCGGCGGTGAAGCCGTGCCGGCCGCCGTCCGGGAGCCCGGCGGGCCAGTCCAGGGCGACCTGCTCCCAGGTCCCGGAGGGGGCGCCGGGAACGCCCGCGTCCTGTGCCGCGGGCGGCGTCGCGGTCGGGGTCGCGGGCGGCGTCGCGGTCGCGGTGTCGTACTCCTCGACCAGGGCGCGGCCCTTGGCCAGGACCCCTTCGGGGAGGGTCGCGGTGCCGGAGGCCAGGGCGACGAGGTCGACGCGGGCCCCGAGCTCGGCGGCGAAGCCGGTGAGGCGGTCGCGGTCGGCCGGGGAGCGCATGTCGACGAGGGCGACGACCACGTAGTGCCGGCGGGGGTGGCGGGCGTGCAGGTCGCGGATGGTGTTCAGGACCGTGTTGCCGGTGGAGAACTCGTCGTCGACCAGGACCAGCGGGCCGCTGCCGGCCAGCAGCGCGGGGTCTTCGGGGAGCAGCAGGTGCGAGGTGGCGTGCGAGTGGGCCTCTTCGAAGCCGCCCGCGGGCCGCACTCCGGGCACGGGCCGGCGGGTGGAGTGCAGGTAGGGGGCGGGGCCCAGGCCGTCGGCGACGCTGTGGCCGAGTCCGGTGGCGGTCTCGGCGTAGCCGAGGACCACCGCGCGGGCGGCGTCCTCGTCGCCGAGGAGGGCGCGGACCCGCTCGCCGAGCCCGTGTCCGGCGGCGTAGACGGTCGCCGGGGACTGCGGGACGTGCTTGCCGAGCACCTGCGAGACCAGCAGGTGCGCCCGCTTGGGATTGCGCCGCAGGGCCAGGCCCAGCAGTTCCTCCAGTCGCGGCCGCCCGGTGTCCGGCCCCTCGTCGTCCAGGGTGATGCCGAGCCGCCGCGCGACCCACGTTCCCGACCACACAGCTTCGATCGTCTCGCCTTTTCTCTGGTTCGGCTCGGGCACGGGCCCGCTCATACGTGGAGACCGGCAGTGAGCAGGTCGACGAAGCCGACCTCCTCCCTGGCCACACCGAAGACCTCGGCGCGCAGCATGGTGCGCTCCGCCCAGGCCCGGTGGGGCTTCACCTCGTTCATCTTGTTCGTGTAGACGGAACGCATCACTCCGCCGCCGCCGCTCTCGGGCCGCAGGATGTCCTGGGCGTCGCTGAACTCCTCGTGCGAGACCACGGACAGTGCGTGCACGGGCGTGACGTGGGCGGGGTGGATGCAGGTCTTGCCGAGCAGGCCGTTGGCCCGGTCGAGCTCGATCTCGCGCAGCAGTCCGTCGAGGTCGTGCTCGATCAGGGCGGTGCGCAGCTCTTCGACGCCCTCCTCCAGGAAGGGGCTGCGGCGCAGCTGGGGCTTGAAGAGGCGCTGCTGGCTGCGGAAGTACTCCCAGACCGGGCCGGTGACCGTGAATCCGGTGCCGTCGGCGCGGCTGAGGACGTTGACGACGTCCGCGATCACCCCGGCCACGATCTGGACGTCGTAGGCGGTCATGTCGGGGGTGCGCCGCAGGCCGTAGGCCGAGCAGAAGTCGGTGACGCCCAGGCGCAGGGCCAGCACCCGGTCGCGGTGGGCGTTGACGGTCCGGGAGATGCCGGCGAGGGCTTCGACGCGGGTTTCGAGGTGCAGGAGCTCGGGGGTCTCCAGGACGGGCATGGCATACAGGCGGGGTCCGGCGCTCAGGGCCTCGGCGGCGGCCACGGCGTCGAGGAAGGCCGCGCCGCGGTGCTCGTCGAATTTGGGTAGTACGAATCCGGCCAGTCGCCGGGAGGCGCGGCCCAGGCGGCGCACGAGGTCGGGTATCTGCTCGGCCGTGCGGACGCGGACGAACAGGAGCGGGAGCTCCGTGTCGTCGGCGTCGTCGGCATCGGCGTCGGCGTCGAGCTCGGTGAACTGCCGGACGAGGTTGTCCTCGGCTCCGGCCACGTCTGCGTCGCTGATGGAATCCTCCAGGCAGAGGACCATGGAGACGACCCCGCGGCCCGCCTGCTTGCGGATGTCGGCGGCGAGGTGGGGCCGGGTGGCCGGGCTGTAGAGCGTGGCCCCCAGGGCCGCGGCGAGGATGCGGGCCGAGGAGGCGCCGGTGAACTCGACCGGTTCCTGGTGGAAGAGGTCCTTACGGGCGGTGGACGATATGTGTCCAAAGTGACGCATGTGCTTCCCCCGTACTGCCTCGGCGGCCCATTTGGCGTGGCCGGTAATAGTACGTACGAACAGGAGTCAAGAGTTCCTCAAGCACATGAAGTTCAGGTAACCCTCTTGCACCATGCCCAGCTCTCGCGTTCGAAACAAGGCCCGGCGGGGGGCCGCATTGTCCCGGTCCACCCCGGGAGGGCAGGATGACGGGCATGACGCACGCGATGCAGAAGGGCTCCAACATCCCGGTCACCGCCCTGGCGGTGCGGGCCGTGCTGCGCTGGACCGGCGGCCCCGAGGTGCCGGACGTGGACGCCTCCGCGCTGCTCGTGGGCCCGGACGGCCGGGTGCGCTCGGACGAGGACTTCGTCTTCTACAACCAGCCGCGGCACCCCTCGGGAGCCGTGTGGCGCCTGGGCAAGAAGCAGATCGGCGACGCGGTCACCGACGCCGTCCAGGCCGACCTGCGGACGGTGCCCCCGGCGGTGGACCGGATCCTCGTGGTCGCCTCGGCCGAGGACGTCCCCTTCGAGCGGGTCCACGACCTGCGCATCCTGCTCTACGACGCCACCGCGTCCGGCGGATCCGAACCGCTGGCCCACTTCGACGTGCGGCCCGAGACCGGCTCCGAGACGGCGCTGATCTGCGGCGAGCTGTACCGCCGGGGCGACGGGTGGAAGTTCCGGGCCCTCGGCGAGGGCTACTCGGACGGGCTGGTGGGCCTGGCGACCGACCACGGCATCTCCGTCGACGAGAACGCAGCCGAGGGCGCCGCGGGCAGCCCCTCCGCGGGACCCACCTCCGAGCAGACGGCCGCCATGGTGCCGCCCACGCAGGCCCCGCCCGCCGTTCCGCCCGCCTACGGGTACCCCCAGCCCGTGTCACCGGTGCCGGGCCCGGGCGCCGACCCGTCCTTCCGGCTCCCGGTGCAGGGCCCGCAGTTCGTCCGGCGCTAGGTCGCGCCGGCGAGGCGGCGCCCGGCCGCCGGCCGCGGTCAGGCCTTGGTGCTCTTGTAGCCCCGGCCCCACTGGAGCCCCCAGCCGTAGAGCCGGTCCAGCTCGGCCTGGAACCCGTACACGAACTTCACCTCGCGCCGCACCACGAGCTCGCCCTTGACCTTCTCCATGGAGACGACCGCGCAGGAGCGGGCCTGCGGGTGCCGCTCGTCCAGCGGTATCTCGATCCGCGGCCCGGTGACCGGGTAGAGGGTCACCATGGCGTGCGTCCGGTCGAAGGCCGGGGTCTGGTCGTAGATGTAGACGAAGACCAGCAGCCGCTTGATCTCGTCGGCGTGGTCGAGGTTGACGTAGAGGGTCTCCCCCGACGCCGAACCGAACCGGTCGTCGCCGCTGAGCTTGACGAACGGCGGGTCGTTGATGTCGCCGAGCAGGTTGCCCAGCGGCTGTACGGCGCCCCGGGTGCCGTCCGTGAGCTCGTACAGGCAGCCCATGTCGAGGTCGACGTTGACCATGCCCTGGGTGTGCGCCTGCACCATGTCCGGTTTGAACAGCTTGAACGGGTGGCGGAAGAGCTGCCCGCTCTGGCCGGAGCGGCCCCCGAAGTCCGAGGTGCGCATGCGCCAGGACAGGTTGACGCGCAGATTGCCGTGGACCGCCCCCTGTTTGGTGAGCGACACCGTCGGTTGCCGCCTGGTCAGCTCGATCGCGTTCGACGAGGCGCTGCCCGACTGGAACTGCTGGGCACGGCTGCCCAGGATGCCGTCGAAGAAGCCCATCCCCTACCCCCCTGTTTCTCCCTGGTCCCCTGACGCGCACGCCGGACGCGCACGCGAGCGGGGCGGCCCGGAGGATCCGTGGACCCGCCGGGCCGCCCCGCACAAGAGCGTTCCGCATTACCGCCGGGGTCATGCCTCCGCGGTGGAACCCTCCAGTTCCAGGCGCTTGTTTCGGCGCACGGAGGACCAGAAGGACCAGCCGATCAGCACCACGCCGACGAGGCCCGTGATGACCTCGTTGATCTCGTACTGGATGGTGACGAGGAGGATCACGGCGAGGGCGCCGATGGCGTAGTGGGCGCCGTGCTCCAGGTAGACGTAGTCGTCCAGGGTGCCCTGGCGGACCAGGTAGACCGTGAGCGAACGGACGTACATGGCACCGATGCCGAGGCCGAGGGCCATCAGCACGATGTCGTTGGTGATGGCGAAGGCGCCGATGACCCCGTCGAAGGAGAAGGAGGCGTCGAGGACTTCGAGGTAGAGGAACATGAAGAAGGCGGCCTTGCCGGCCATGACGGCGGCCGAGACGGGCTTGCCGGTCTTCTTGGCCTCCTCCTCGGCCTCCTGCTCGGCTTCCTCTTCCTCCTCCAACTTGTTCTCGAAGTAGCCGGAGAGGCCGCCGACCACCATGTAGGTGATCAGGCCGAGGACACCCGAGATCAGGACGGTCTGGCCCTTGTCGACGTGCATGCCGCCGTGCTGGTGGGCGTTGGCGGCGAAGGTCATCGAGGTGATGACCAGGACGATGAGCGCGATGCAGGCCGACAGCATGTCGACCTTGCCGAGCTTGGCGAGGGGACGCTCCAGCCAGGCCAGCCACTTGATGTCACGGTCCTCGAAGATGAAGTCGAGGAAGATCATCAGAAGGAACATGCCGCCGAAGGCCGCGATGGACGGATGGGCGTCCGTGACGAGCTGCTGGTACATCTCCTTGTCGGAGACCGCCAGGTCGACGGCCTCGATCGGCCCGATCTTGGCACTGATCGCGACGATCACGACGGGGAAGACCAGGCGCATGCCGAACACGGCGATCAGGACACCGATGGTGAGGAAGATCTTCTGCCAGAAGGCACTCATCTTCTTCAGGATTCCGGCGTTGACCACCGCGTTGTCGAAAGACAGCGAGATCTCCAGGACCGACAGGATCGCAACGACCCCGAACGCCTGCCACCCCCCGTAGAACACCGCTGCGACCAGACCGAGCGCAGTGATTGCGAACGACCAGCCGAAGGTTTTGAGAACCACTGGCACCTCATCGTCTTGTACGGCTTTACGAAACGTTGACCCCGAAGTCTAGAGCGATGCCCCGCAGGCCCGACGCGTACCCCTGCCCCACCGCCCTGAACTTCCATTCGCCCCCGTAGCGGTAGACCTCGCCGAAGATCATCGCGGTCTCGTTGGAGGCGTCCTCGGAGAGGTCGTAGCGGGCGAGCTCCTGGCCGTCGGCCTGGTTGACCACCCGGATGAAGGCATTGCTGACCTGGCCGAAGCTCTGCCGGCGGGCCTCCGCCTCGTGGATGGAGACCGGGAAGACGATCTTGTCCACCTGGGCGGGCACCTTGGAGAGGTCGATGATGATCGACTCGTCGTCGCCGTCGCCCTCCCCGGTGAGGTTGTCCCCCGTGTGTTCGACGGATCCGTCGGGGCTCTTCAGGTTGTTGTAGAAGACGAAGTACTCGTCGCCCAGCACCCGGCCGCTGTTGCACAGCAGCGCACTGGCGTCGAGGTCGAAGTCCGCTCCCGTGGTCGAGCGCGCGTCCCAACCGAGACCGACCAGAACGCGGGTGAGGTTCGGTGCGGCCTTGGAGAGGGAGACATTGCCCCCCTTGGCGAGTGTGACGCCCATGTTGTGGTCCTCCCCGGACGACGGGTGTGGCGGTGCGGCGGGTGTGCCGTGGCGGTGTCGGTCGTGCTGGCGGTGCGGGTCGTGCTGATCGTGCCGGCGGTGCCGGTCGTGCCGGCGGTGCCGGTCGTGCCGGCGGTGCCGGTCGTGCCGGCGGTGCCGGTCGTGCCGGCGGTGCCGGTCGTGCCGGCAAAGCCGGTCCGGCGCCGTACACACAGTGCACGGCGCCGGACGGGTGAACTGCTGCGGGGCTCAGACGTTGACGCCGAAGTCCTGCGCGATGCCGCGCAGGCCCGAGGCGTACCCCTGGCCGATGGCGCGGAACTTCCACTCCGCACCGTTGCGGTAGAGCTCGCCGAAGACCATGGCGGTCTCGGTCGAGGCGTCCTCGGAGAGGTCGTAGCGGGCGAGCTCGGTGTTGTCGGCCTGGTTCACCACGCGGATGTACGCGTTGCGGACCTGGCCGAAGCTCTGCTGGCGGCTCTCGGCCTCGTAGATCGAGACCGGGAAGACGATCTTGGCGACGTCGGCCGGGACGCCCGCGAGGTTGACCTTGATGGCCTCGTCGTCGCCCTCGCCCTCGCCGGTGGTGTTGTCACCGGTGTGCTCGACGGAACCGTCGGGGCTCTTCAGGTTGTTGAAGAAGACGAAGTTCGCGTCGCTGGCGACCTTGCCCTGGTCGTTGGTCAGGATCGCGCTGGCGTCGAGGTCGAAGTCGACACCGGTGGTGGTGCGAGCGTCCCAGCCCAGACCGACGATGACCGCCGTCAGGTTAGGCGCGGCCTTGGTCAGCGAGACGTTGCCGCCCTTGCTGAGGCTGACTCCCACGGGTCCTCCATTGGGTTCTGTGTGGGGCGGTGCCCCCGTCGTGCGTTTGCTACCGGATCAACGTTCCGATCCTAGTGACGGGTTCCCGCCTGTTAACCGGTTTTCGTGCGGATGCCGCTCGGGGACGGCTCAGAGGCTGTCGAGCGCGCGGATGTACTCGTTCAGGTCACGCGCGTCGGGCAGGCCGTTGACGACGGTCCAGCGCACGACGCCCTCCTTGTCGATGATGAAGGTGCCGCGCACCGCGCAGCCCTTCTCCTCGTCGAAGACCCCGTACGCGCGGGAGGTCTCCCCGTGCGGCCAGAAGTCGGACAGCAGCGGGTACTCCAGCCCCTCCTGCTCGCCGAAGACCCGCAGGGTCGGCACGGAGTCGTTGGAGACGGCCAGCAGCTGCACGTCGTCGTTCTGGAAGTGCGGCAGCCGATCGCGCAGCGCGCAGAGCTCGCCCGTGCAGACGCCGGTGAAGGCGAACGGGTAGAAGAGCAGCACGACGGCCTTCTCGCCCCGGAAGTCCGAGAGCCGCACGGTGGCGCCGTGGTTGTCCTTGAGCTCGAAGTCCGGGGCCTTGTCGCCGACCTCGATCGCCATCTGTCGCTTCCCTTCGTTCCTGCTGCGCCGCGTTGCGCTGTTCGGGTGGTGCAAGCCTAGGCCCTGCGGGGTTCGCGGGCGGTGAACGCGCACGCCCCGCCGGCCGGGGTCACCCGGATCGGCGGGGCGTGCGTGTCCGCTCTGACTGCGAGGCGCGGCTCAGCGCTTCTTGGCTGCGGCCTTGGGCGTCACCAGCTTGGTGGCCGTCCAGTCCTTGCCAACGCTGACGGGCTTGGCCTGGGAGAGGCCGGCGGTCTCGACTGCCTCGCTGATGTCGCTGGCCTCCACGAAGCCGTCACGGCCCGTCTTGGGAGTCAGCAGCAGGACGACGGCACTCTCGTCAACCAGCTCGATGGCATCGACCAGTGCGTCGGTCAGGTCGCCGTCCTCTTCCCGGAACCAGAGGACCACGGCGTCGACCTCGTCGTCGTAGTCCTCGTCGACGAGGTCGCTGCCGATCTGGTCCTCGATGGACTCACGGAATTCCTGATCGACGTCGTCGTCGTAGCCGATCTCCTGGACCACCTGGTCGGACTGGAAGCCCAGCCGGGTGGCCGGGCTCTCCGCGTGGTCCGCGGTCGCGCTCACGGGGTGCCTCCTGCTCATGTTCGGTGAATGTCTTCGGGCGGCGCGCGTACGCGCAGCATTGGGCGTAGTCCACACGGGCGCGGCGGATCGCGCAAGTACCCGGCCGCCGAGACCGTCGAAACGGTGACGATTGCGGCCGTCTCGCCGCAACTTTCAGCCTGCCCGCATGTCCCTCCGGTGATTCATCCCACACCATTCCCGCTGGTTCGGTACTGCCTGAGGACTTTCCTACCTGTTTGAGGGACGAACGGCCTTACGAAATCGTTGCCCGTCTTGGGCGTAAGGTTGCGTTTTGGCCGGACCGCCGTCGCCCCTTTCCGTCGGACACCCCGCCGACGCCAAGGGTTACCCGGTGGTAAAGATGACGATTACGGCCGAGCGTAAGACCATGGGAGGCGGCGAACCCCAGGCACGACTCCCCCGACAGCGAAGGAACAGCGTGGCTTCCGCATCCGATCGCAACCCGATCATCATTGGCGGCCTGCCCAGTCAGGTCCCGGACTTCGATCCGGAGGAGACGCAGGAGTGGCTCGACTCCCTCGACGCGGCCGTCGACGAGCGGGGCCGTGAGCGCGCCCGCTACCTGATGCTGCGGCTGATCGAGCGGGCCCGCGAGAAGCGCGTGGCCGTGCCCGAGATGCGCTCCTCGGACTACGTCAACACCATCGCGACCAAGGACGAGCCGTTCTTCCCGGGCAACGAGGAGATCGAGCGCAAGGTCCTCAACGCCACCCGGTGGAACGCGGCCGTCATGGTCTCGCGCGCCCAGCGTCCCGGGATCGGGGTCGGCGGCCACATCGCCACCTTCGCCTCCTCCGCCTCCCTCTACGACGTGGGCTTCAACCACTTCTTCCGGGGCAAGGACGAGGGCGACGGCGGCGACCAGATCTTCTTCCAGGGGCACGCCTCCCCCGGCATCTACGCCCGCGCGTTCCTCCTGGACCGGCTCTCCGAGCAGCAGCTCGACGCGTTCCGGCAGGAGAAGTCGAAGGCCCCGTACGGCCTGTCCAGCTACCCGCACCCGCGACTGATGCCGGACTTCTGGGAGTTCCCGACCGTCTCGATGGGCCTCGGCCCGCTCGGCGCGATCTACCAGGCCCGGATGAACCGCTACATGCAGGCGCGCGGCATCGCCGACACCTCGAAGTCGCACGTCTGGGCGTACCTGGGCGACGGCGAGATGGACGAGCCGGAGTCGCTCGGCCAGCTGTCGATCGCGGCCCGCGAGGGGCTGGACAACCTGACCTTCGTGGTCAACTGCAACCTCCAGCGCCTCGACGGCCCGGTGCGCGGCAACGGCAAGATCATCCAGGAGCTGGAGTCGCAGTTCCGGGGCGCCGGCTGGAACGTCATCAAGCTGATCTGGGACCGCTCCTGGGACCCGCTGCTGGCGCAGGACCGCGACGGCATCCTGGTCAACAAGATGAACTCCACGCCCGACGGCCAGTTCCAGACGTACGCCACCGAGTCGGGCGCGTACATCCGCGAGCACTTCTTCGGCGGCGACCAGCGGCTGCGCGCGATGGTCGAGAACATGACCGACCAGCAGATCCAGCACCTGGGCCGCGGCGGCCACGACCACAAGAAGGTCTACGCGGCGTACGCGGCGGCCAAGGCCCACAAGGGCCAGCCGACGGTGATCCTGGCGCAGACGGTCAAGGGTTGGACGCTGGGCCCGAACTTCGAGGGCCGCAACGCGACGCACCAGATGAAGAAGCTGACGGTCGACGACCTGAAGCGCTTCCGCGACCGCCTGCACATCCCGGTCACGGACGCGCAGTTGGAGGGCGGCGCCCCTCCGTACTACCACCCGGGCCGCAACTCCCCCGAGATCCAGTACATGCACGACCAGCGCAGCGCGCACGGCGGCTACGTGCCGACGCGCGTGGTGCGCGCGAAGCCGCTGCAGCTGCCGGACGAGAAGGCGTACGCGGCGGCCCGCAAGGGCTCGGGCCAGCAGTCGATCGCCACGACGATGGCCTTCGTCCGCATCCTGAAGGACCTGATGCGGGACAAGGAGATCGGCAAGCGGTTCGTGCTGATCGCGCCCGACGAGTACCGCACCTTCGGCATGGACGCGTTCTTCCCGAGCGCCAAGATCTACAACCCGCTGGGTCAGCAGTACGAGGCGGTCGACCGCGAGCTGCTGCTCGCGTACAAGGAGTCGCCGACGGGCCAGATGCTGCACGACGGCATTTCGGAGGCGGGCTGCACGGCCTCGCTGATCGCGGCGGGCTCGGCGTACGCGACGCACGGCGAGCCGCTGATCCCGGTCTACGTCTTCTACTCGATGTTCGGCTTCCAGCGCACGGGTGACCAGTTCTGGCAGATGGCCGACCAGCTCGCGCGCGGTTTCGTCCTGGGCGCGACCGCGGGCCGGACCACCCTCACGGGTGAGGGCCTCCAGCACGCCGACGGCCATTCCCAGCTGCTGGCCTCGACCAACCCGGGCTGCGTGGCGTACGACCCGGCCTACGGGTACGAGATCGCCCACATCGTGCGGGACGGTCTGCGCCGGATGTACGGTCCCGACGCCGAGGACGTCTTCTACTACCTGACCGTCTACAACGAGCCGATCCAGCACCCGGCCGAGCCGGCCGACGTGGACGTCGACGGCATCCTCAAGGGCATCCACCGGGTGTCGCGGGGCACCTCGGGCACCATCGGGGCGCAGATCATGGCCTCGGGCGTGGCGGTGCCGTGGGCGCTGGAGGCGCAGCGGCTGCTGGCCGAGGAGTGGAACGTCCGGGCGGACGTGTGGTCGGCGACCTCGTGGAACGAGCTGCGCCGCGAGGCCGTCGCGGTGGAGGAGCACAACCTGCTGCACCCGGAGGAGGAGCAGCGGGTCCCGTACGTGACGCGCAAGCTGTCGGGTGCCGAGGGGCCGTTCGTGGCCGTCTCGGACTGGATGCGCTCGGTGCCGGACCAGATCTCGCGCTGGGTGCCGGGCACGTACACCTCGCTGGGCGCGGACGGCTTCGGCTTCGCGGACACGCGCGGCGCCGCTCGGCGCTTCTTCCACATCGACGCCCAGTCGGTGGTGCTGGCGACGCTGACCGAGCTGGCGCGGGACGGGAAGATCGACCGTTCGGTGCTGAAGCAGGCCGTCGACCGGTACCAGCTGCTCGACGTCACGGCGGCCGACCCGGGCGCCGCGGGCGGCGACGCCTGAGGTCCGGCGTCTGACGCCGGACGGCCGGGGCGGGCCGTACGGACGGCGGGGCCGGGGCGTGTGCCCCGGCCCCGCCGTCCGTGGCGCGTCGGTTTTACCGGTTCCTTACGATGCTGCGCATGAAGGAACCCTCCCGCCAGGTGACGTGGGAGCGGCGGAGCCAGACTCCGCTGCTCGTCCTCGCCGTGGCCTTCGCCGCCGCCTACACGGTGCCGATCGTGGCCCCGGACGCGCACCCGTCGGTGCACCGGGCGTGCCTGGTCACCGAGTGGGTGGTGTGGGCGGCCTTCGCCTGCGACTACCTGGTGCGCCTGGCGCTGTCGCCGGCCCGCGGGGCGTTCGTGCGGACCCACTGGATGGATCTGGCGGCGGTGGTGCTGCCGATGATCCAGCCGCTGCGGCTGCTGCGGCTGGTCGCGACGCTGCTGCTGGTGGGGCGGCGGGCCCGGATGGCGCCGCAGGTCCGGCTGACCACGTACGTGGCCGGGTCGGTGGTCGGGCTGCTGATGTTCGGTTCGCTGGCGGTGCTCAGCGTGGAGCGCGACGCCCCCCACGGCAACATCCGGAACCTGGGGGACGCCCTGTGGTGGTCGGTGACCACCATGACGACGGTCGGGTACGGGGACCACTCCCCCACCACCGGCCTGGGGCGGCTGCTGGCGGTGGGCCTGATGCTGTCGGGGATCGCGCTGCTGGGTGTGGTGACCGCCAACATCGCGGCCTGGTTCATCTCCCGGTTCGAACGGGACGACCGGGCGGAGCGGGAGCAGACCGCGGCCATCGCCGAGCTGACCGCGGAGGTGCGCGCGCTGCGCGCGGAGGTCGCCCGGCTGGGCGGCGGCCCCGCGGGCACGGGCACCGGCGTACCGGCTCCGGCGCCCGCCGCGGCCGGGGGTGCGGCCGCTGCTCCGGTGACGGCGGGCGCGGCCGCGGCCGTGCGTCCTAGTGCTCCCACACCTTGAAGGCCCTGACCTGGTAGGGCGATTGGGGCAGCTGCACCCCGTCCCCGGGATAGGTCTGGAACTCGCCGGTCTCGGCGCACTCCGCGGACTGGTAGGTGGTGACGGGCCGGCCGGTCCGGTTGACGAGGGCCTGGGCGGTCTTGCCCGCGGGCAGGGCGGTGCAGCTCTCGATGTCGAGGGTGCTGAGCTCGTGGACGTACCGGGCGCCCTGGAAATCCGGTTTGGCCCACAGGCACAGCTGTCCGGTGGCGCAGGCGCCGGACGCCGCCGCCGGGGCGGTCGCGGGACGGGCGGCCGAGGGGCGCTGCGCGGCGGCGTGCGCGGCCGGCGCGGTGGTGGGGATGAGCGCGGTGGCGGCGAGGACGGCGGCGGCCAGGAGGGTCGTGGCGCGGGGGGTGTTACACGTACGCATGACGGGTCAACTCCTTGTGGACTTCGGTGCCCCGGACCGTTCCGGAGCGCCGTGGGCACCACGCTGACCTGCGGTGGAGGGCGAGGGAAGGGGCCCCGGCCGGGTCCACCCGGATAGGCGACAGCCCCGCCGGGTCGCTCCGGCGGGGCTGTCGCGCGTACGGGGTTGACGGCTGCGCGGCGGTCAGATGTGGGCGGCGCCCGCTCCGGCGGCGGCGTTCTCGCCGCGCTTGGTGAAGCAGGCCACGACGGCCGCGACGACCGCGACGACGCCGGCGACGGTGAAGGCGGTGCCCATGCCGTCGACGAACGTCTCGTGCGCGACCCGGGTGATGGTCTGGGCGATCTGCTCGGGGGTGCCCTCCGGGACGGGCGCGAGGCCGACCTGGATGCCCCGCTCGGCGAGCTCGGTCTGCTCGGGGGTGAGCGGCGGCAGCTGGGCGGCGCGCCAGTTGTCCCCGAACGAGTTGCCGACGGTGGACGCCATGACCGCGCCGAGGACGGCGGTGCCGAGGCTGCCGCCCACCTGCATGGCGGCCTGCTGGAGGCCGCCGGCCACGCCGGACAGCTCCAGCGGGGCGTTGCCGACGATGACCTCGGTGGCGCCGACCATGACGGGCGCGAGGCCGAGGCCGAGGAGGGCGAACCACAGGGACATGGTGAGGGTGCCGCTGTCGGGGGTGAGGCGGGCCATCCCGAAGCAGGCGGCGGCGGTGGCGACCATGCCGGCGACCAGCGGCAGGCGCGGGCCGACCTTGGTGATGGCCAGGCCGGCCAGCGGCGAGCCGACGATCATCATTCCGGTGAGCGGGAGCAGGTGCAGGCCGCTGTCGACCGGGCTCATGCCGTGGACGTTCTGCAGGTAGAAGGTGACGAAGAACAGGCCGCCCATGAAGGCGAAGGCCATCAGCACCATCAGCACGGTGCCCGCGGACAGCGGCAGCGAACGGAACATGCCCAGCGGGATGAGGGGTTCGGAGACCTTGCTCTCCCAGAGGGTGAAGAGCACGAAGCAGAGCACGGCGGCGGCGAGGAACAGCAGGGTCTTCGTGTCGCCCCAGCCCCACTCGGCGGCCTTGATCAGGGCCCAGATGAGGGAGAACATCGCGGCCGACAGCAGCACGATGCCCAGCACGTCGAAGGAGCGCGGGGCGTTCGCGGCGCGGTGGTCGACCAGGATGAACAGGCCGAAGAGCAGGGCGACGACGCCGACCGGCACGTTGATGAAGAAGACCGATTCCCAGCTGACGTTCTCCACGAGCAGGCCGCCGACGATGGGGCCGGCGGCGGTCGAGGCGCCGATCACCATGCCCCAGATGCCGATGGCCATGTTGAGCTTCTCGGCGGGGAAGGTGGCGCGCAGCAGGCCGAGCGCGGCGGGCATCAGCAGGGCGCCGAAGAGGCCTTGGGCGACGCGGAAGCCGATGACCAGTTCGACGCCGGTGGCCAGGCCGATCGCCGCGGAGGAGACGGCGAAGCCGGCGATGCCGATGAGGAAGGTCTGGCGGTGGCCGAAGCGGTCGCCGAGCTTGCCCGCGGTGATCAGGGAGACGGCGAGCGCGAGCAGGTAGCCGTTGGTGATCCACTGCACCTCGGCGAGGGAGGCGCCGAGGTCCTTTTGGATGGCGGGGTTGGCGACGGCGACGATCGTGCCGTCGAGCGTGACCATCATGACGCCGATCGCGACGGCGAAGAGGGTGAGCCAGGGGTGGCCGCGCAACCCGGTGGGGGCCGGCGCCGATCCTGGTTCCTTGGCGGGTACCTGGTCGTCGACGGTGATCTGACTAGTCATGCGAACAGGCTAGTGACAGTGGCTGACACTTCACAGACGGCTTAACCAGACGGTAACTGTCAGGTCCGTCACAGGTACCCTGACCGCTCACTCAGCGTCAGATACAGCGTCAGATACGAGCCCGTACCGGCCTCGCAGAAGGGACTTCCGAGCGGTGATGACCGACGAGCGGCGGCCCGCGGCCGCCCCGGTGCCCCCGGCCCCCGCCGCGGGGCTGCGCGAACGCAAGAAGCGCCGGACCCGGGACGCGCTGCTGCGCGCCGCCCTGCTGCTCTTCGTCTCCCGGGGCTACGAGCGGACCACCGTCGACGAGATCACCGACGCCGTGCACGTCTCCCAGCGCACCTTCTTCCGCTACTTCTCCAACAAGGAGGAGGTCGCCTTCGCGGTCCAGGACCTCGTCGAATCGCACTTCGTGGCCGAGCTGCGGGCCCGGCCGCCCGCCGAGGGCCCCTTCGAGGCCATGCGGGCCGCCGTCCTGGCCGCCTGGGACACCATCGAGGAGGCGCTCTCCGAACTGGTCCCGGTCGACCTGTACATGCGCAGCTACCGGCTGATCGAGTCCACCCCCGCGCTCCTCGCCGTGCACCTGCGGCGCTCCACCGAGCTGGAGGAGCGGATCTCCCGGCTGATCGCCGAGCGCGAGGGCCTGGACCTGGACGCCGACCCCCGGCCGCGGGTGGCCGTCGCCGCGTTCTCCGGCGTGATGCGGGTCACCGGCCGGCTCTGGGGCCAGGGCGAGGACACCAGTGTCGCGGCGATCCGGCGGATGACCGAGGCGTACCTGGACCAGATCGGCCCGGCGCTGGCGACCCACTGGCGCGACCCGCCCGCCGTCGACGGATCCTGACGGCCCGAACGGCCGCCTGCGCCCGGCCCCGCCCGGCGCCCCGGCCGCCCGGCCTGCGCCCGCCGCCGCACGGGTCCCGGCCCGCTCCGGCGCGCGGGTCCCGGTCCCACGGTCGGCCGTGAATCGGGTCACCCCGCGCGCCACGGTCCGAGGGGTTCTCCTAGGCTGTTTCCAGTGAAACCGCCCGGCCCCGCCCTCCCCAGCGTCCACGTCGCCGAAACGCATCCCGCCGCCTTGCGCACCCTGCTCGCGCTCGCGGTGGTCTTCGTCATGCTGGCGACGACCGGCTGGACCGCGGTGCACCGCCCCGAGGGCGGCACCCCGCTGCGGGCCGCGGCCCTCACCGCCTGGTCCCACGCCCGGGTCGGCGGGCGCCCGGTCCCGGCCGCCGACGCCGCGCCGCCCGTCGTGGCCCGCTTCTTCGCCGGCCTCGACAGCGCCGAACGGGCCCGGCTCGCCGAGGGCCACCCGCTCGTCGTCGGCAACCTCGACGGGGTCCCCCCGGCCACCCGCTACCAGGCCAACCGGTACGGCCTCGCCCAGGCGGAGCGCGTCGAGGAGGCCCGCAGCCACGACGTGGCCCTGACCCCCGTCGACCGCGCGACCGCCACCCGCCGGGCCCACCGCTTCGCCTCGCTCGCCGAGCCCGGCCGGCAGATCCTCGCCTTCGACCCCACCGGCGGCGGGCACGTCGCCGAGGTCTTCGGCAGCCTCGACCGGGCCCGCCGGATCTCGGTGGTCGTCCCCGGGGTCGACAGCGACCTGATCACCTTCGAACGCACCCAGCGCCGCTTCACCGCCCCCGTCGGCATGGCCGAGTCCCTGTACGAGGCACAGCGCGCCGCCGCGCCGCCCGACCGCACCGCGGTCATCGCCTGGGCCGGCTACACCGCGCCGACCGGGGTCGGCATGGACGCGGCCACGGGCCGGCTGGCCGTGGACGGCGCCCGCCGGCTCCAGTCGCTGACGGCGGCCCTGCCCGGCCGCTCCGGCGTGGCGCTGTTCTGCCACAGCTACGGCTCGGTGGTGTGCGGGGTCGCCGCGCACCAACTGCCGCGGCGGGTCACCGACGTGGTGGTGGCGGGCAGCCCCGGGATGCGCGCGGAGACCGTGGCGGAGCTGCACACCTCCGCCCGGGTGTGGGCCACCCGCGACACGGACGACTGGATCGCGGACGTACCCCACCTGGAGGTGGGCGGGCTGGGGCACGGCGCGGACCCGGTGTCCCCCGGGTTCGGGGCGCGGGTGCTGTCCTCGGGCACCGCCCGGACCCACACCGGCTATTTCGCGCCAGGGACCGGGTCGGTGGCGAACTTCGCCCGGATCGGAACCGGTGCGTTCGATTCCGTTGAGTGTGCGACCGGGGACGACACCTGCCGCGACGGAATTTCCGGAACTCCGCAGGACTGACCGGTGCGCAGGCCCGCACAACGGGCTGCGCACCGAGGGGGGACGCGTGGGGGCGCCGCCCTCTACGATGTGGCACATGGGTGACGTACTGGCCGGAAACCATGCCATCTGGGAGCTGGACCCGGAGACGGACTCGGTGCTCATCCGCTTCGCACGGGGGATCAGGACGCCACGGCTGTGGCAGGCCCTCGGCTCGCGCCGAATCCCCCTCGAAGCGGTGTCCGCGACGACCGTGACCGCCGGAAGACGGAACACGGTGGTGCTGCGCGCCCTCCCGCGGCCGGGCGCCGACCCGCTGGCGGAGGCCGCCGCCGGGCAGTTGAAGGAGGCCTGCGACCCCTACCGGCTGGTGCTGCCGGCCGATAGGGCGGCGCACGCCGAAGCCTTCGCCCGGGCGCTGGGCTCCCGGCTGGGGCCGGACGCCGCCGAACCGGCCGAGGAGTTCCTCGTCGACGCCCCCGGGCCGCCGCTCCAGCTGAAGGCGCACGACGCCCGGGTGGGCTTCGACGGCGCCGCGGTCACCTTCCAGTGGTCCCGTACGGGCGCCACCGGCACCAAGTGGAAGGCGGGCGACCAGCGCTATCCGCTGGCCGCCCTCGCCGGCGTCGAGTGGGCCTCGCCCGAGGGCCCGGGCGGCCACCTGCGGCTCCTGCTGCGCGACGGCGCCGCCGACCCCCGCCCGGACCACGACCTCGCCTCGGCCGTCTTCGGCGTCGGCTACGGGGCGGTGCACGAGTCCCTGCCGTTCGCCGCGGCCGTCCTCGCCGCCCTGCGCGCCCGCACCCCGGTCGCCGCGGTGCCCGGTGCCCGCACGGCCCGCTCCGGCGACGACCGGCTGCGCCACCTCGGCGAACTGCACGGCGCGGGCCTGCTGACGGACGCCGAGTACGCCGCGCTGCGGGACCGGTTCGCGGCGGAGTCCCGCTAGGGCGTCCGCTCCCGGGCCCGTCGGGTCCGCACCGCCCGCGCCGCCCGCACCTCGGCCGCCGCCGGGCGGCGCGGGCCCGCGGCCGTCACTCCTCCCGCGCCGCCGAGGTGGAGCTCATGTCCGGGTAGCGGTCCCCCGCGACCCGCCCGGCGATGGGTTCCAGGAGCGCCAGCTCGGCGTCCGTGAGGGCGATCCGGGTGGCGGCCGCGTTCTCCGCGAGCCGGGCCGGCTTGCGGGTGCCCGGGATCGGGACCACCGTCAGCCCGTGCACCCGGGCCCGCTGCTGCACCCAGGCCAGCGCGATCTGCGCCGGGCTGGCCCCGTGCGCCTCGGCGATCTCCCGTACCGGGGCCAGCAGGGCCGCGTTGACCTGTGCGTTGTCCCCGGTGAAGCGGGGCTGGTAGCGACGGAAGTCCCCTTCCGACAGGTCCTTGTCCGCGTTCGCGAAGGAGCCGGTGAGGAAACCGCGGCCGAGCGGGGAGTACGGGACCAGCGCCACGCCCAGTTCGGCCGCCGCGCCCACCGCGCTGCGCTCCACGTCCCTGCTGAAGAGCGACCACTCCGACTGGAGCGCCGCGATCGGGTGGACGGCGTGCGCCTCGCGCAGCTCCGGGCCGGTGACCTCGCTGAGCCCCAGGTGGCGCACCTTGCCCTCGCGCACCAGCTCGGCCATGGCCCCGACCGAATCGGCCAGCGGCACGGCCGGGTCGCGCCGGTGCATGTAGTACAGGTCGATGACGTCCACGCCGAGCCGGCGCAGGCTGCCCTCGACGGCCCGGCGGACGTACGCCGGGTCGTTGCGCACGGCCCGGTACTGCGGGTCGTCGGTGCGCTCTATGGCGAACTTCGTGGCCAGGGTGATCTCGTCGCGGTGCGCCGCGACGAAGGGGGCCAGGAACTCCTCGTTGCGCCCCCGCCCGTACACGTCTGCGGTGTCGAAGAGGGTGACCCCGGCGGCCAGGGCCGCGTCCAGGGTGGCCCGGGCCGCCGTCTCGTCGGTGTCCCCGTAGAACTCGCTGATGCCCATGCAGCCGAGGCCCTGGACGCCGACCCTCGGGCCGCCCTTGCCCAGCTCGACCTGCGCGATGGTGGTGCCGTGCTCCGTCATTGCTCCGCCTTCCCCGCGACCGGGTTCATCGCATAGGTGCCGATCTTGTAGTCCAGTACCTCCAGCGCGTCGGTCAGCTCCGCGATGCGCGCCCGCACGTCGCGCCGCGTCCGCTCCAGCAGCTCGCGGCGCTCGTCGAAGGTGTGCTCGCCCTCGCGCACCAGCTCGGCGTAGCGGACCATGTCCGCCACCGACATCCCGGTGGTGCGCAGCTTGCCCACGAAGGCCAGCCAGCCCAGGTCCTTGTCGCTGAAGCGCCGCTGGCCCGAATGGGAGCGGTCCACGTGCGGCATCAGACCGATCCGCTCGTACCAGCGCAGGGTGTGCTGGGTCAGACCGGTCCGGGCCTCGACCTCGCTGATCGTGTACCGCGTCTGCGTCAGGCTCTGGCTCATGGCTCCACGCTAAAACCCTTGAGTGCACTCCAAGCAAGTAGGCTCGGCGGCATGGAGAGCGTGGAGGCCGGCAACGGCATGGAAAGCCTGCGGATCATCGAGAACTGGCCGGTGGCGACGGCGGCCGCGGCCGTCGTGCGCGCCGACGGGACCCTGGCCGGCTCCCACGGGCCGGTGGACCACCGGTTCGCGCTGGCCTCGGTGACCAAACCGCTCGCCGCGTACGCCGCGCTGGTCGCGTACGAGGAGGGCGCGCTCGAACTCGACGAGCCGGCCGGCCCGGACGGCTCGACCGTCCGCCACCTGCTGGCGCACACCAGCGGCCTGGCCTTCGACGAGCACCGGGTGACGGCCCCGCCCGGCGAGCGCCGGCTGTACTCGAACGCCGGTTTCGAGGTCCTCGGCGACCACATCGCCAAGGCCACCGGCATCCCCTTCGCGCAGTACCTGCACGAGGCGGTCTTCGAGCCGCTCGGCATGGCCGCGTCCTCGCTGGAGGGCTCGCCGGCGAAGGACGGCGTGTCCACCGTGTCCGACCTGGTGCGGTTCGCGGCCGAGCTGCAGGCTCCGCGCCTGCTCGACGTGCGCACGGTCGCCGCGGCCACCTCGGTGGTCCACCCCGGTCTCAAGGGCGTGCTGCCCGGTTACGGGCACCAGTCCCCCAACGACTGGGGCCTCGGCCTGGAGATCCGCGACGGCAAGTCCCCGCACTGGACGGGCGCCGCCTCCTCGCCGCGCACCTTCGGCCACTTCGGCCAGTCCGGCACCTTCCTGTGGGTGGACCCGGACGCGCGCGCCGCGTGCGTGGCGCTGACCGACCGGGCCTTCGGCCCGTGGGCGGTCCGGGCGTGGCCGCCGTTCACCGACGCGGTCCTGGCCGAACTGGCCTAGGCCGTCCCTCTCCCGGCGGCTTCCCGGCGGGCTACGGCAGCTCCAGGATCAGCAGTTCCCCGGGCGAGCCGGCCACGGCCACCAGGTCCTTCTCCCCGGTGAGGCGCGCCGAGTCACCGGGGCCCAGCTCCTCCCCGTCCAGGCGCAGGTCACCGCGGACCACGTGCAGGTAGACGCGCTCCGCGGCCGGTACGGCCACCCGCTCGCCCGCGCCCGGCCGCCGGACGTGCAGGGTGGCGCCGGCCGCGGGGAGCGGGTAGGGCGTGGCGTCGGGGAGGCCGCGGACCACCTCGTAGGAGGGTGCTCCGCCGGCGGCGAGCGGCGCGAGCCAGATCTGCACGAACCGCAGCGGCCGGTCCCCGTCGTTGCGCTCGGCGTGGCGGACCCCGGAACCGGCGCTCAGCCGCTGCACGTCCCCGGCGGCGACGAGGCCGCGCTCGCCGGTGCTGTCCTGGTGCGCGAGCTCGCCCTCGGCCACCCAGGTCAGGATCTCGGTGTGGCTGTGGGGGTGCTCGTCGAAGCCGGCGCCGGGGGCGAGCTGCTCCTCGTTGCAGGCCAGGACCGGTCCGAAGCGCAGGTTGTCCGGGTCGTAGGAGGATCCGAAGGAGAAGGCGTGCCGGGTGGAGATCCCGGCGGACGGGTCGCCGCCCTCGTACCGGTCGGCTCCGCGACGTACATCGATCATGGGTGCCACCGTAGCCGTCCGCCGCGGGGCGGACGCGGGACCGGACGTCGAGCAGCCCCGCCGATAAGGCAGTCTTGTCCCGTGCCTCAACCCGAACGTGAGCATTCCCCCGCCGTCCCGTCCGCGCATCCCGTGCCGGCCCATCCGCACGTCGCGACGCTGCGCCGGCTGGAGAAGTCGGCCGGACGGCTGGCCGCCAACGCGATCGCGCGCATGGACGAGACCCTGCCGTGGTACCGGGCGATGCCGCCGGAGAACCGGTCGTGGATCGGTCTGGTCGCGCAGGCCGGCATCGCGGCGTTCACCGAGTGGTTCCGGCACCCGGAGACCACGCAGGCCATCTCCACCGACGTCTTCGGCACGGCGCCGCGCGAGCTGACCCGGGCGATCACGCTGCGGCAGACCGTCGAGATGGTCCGCACCACGATCGAGGTCATGGAGACCGCGATCGAGGAGGTGGCGGCCCCGGGCGACGAGTCGATCCTGCGCGAGGCGCTGCTGGTGTACGCCCGGGAGATCGCGTTCGCGACGGCCCAGGTGTACGCGCAGGCCGCCGAGGCGCGCGGGGCGTGGGACGCCCGGCTGGAGTCCCTCGTGGTCAACGCGGTGCTGTCCGGGGAGGCCGACGAGGGGGCGCTGTCGCGGGCGGCGGCGCTGGGCTGGAACTCGCCGGACCACGTGTGCGTGGTGCTCGGCACGGCGCCCGAGGGCGACAGCGAGCTGACGGTGGAGGCGATCCGGCGGGCGGCCCGCCACCACAAGCTCCAGGTGCTGACGGGGGTGCTCGGGGACCGTCTGGTGGTCATCGCGGGCGGCAGCGACAATCCGATGCAGGTGGCCAAGTCCCTGATCGGGCCGTTCGCGGCGGGTCCGGTGGTGGCCGGCCCGGTGGTGCCGGACCTGCTGAACGCGACGAAGTCGGCGCAGGCCGCCGCGGCCGGTCTGAAGGCGTGCACGGCGTGGCAGGACGCTCCGCGGCCCGTCCTGGCGGACGATCTCCTTCCGGAGCGCGCGATCGCCTCCGATCCCGCTGCCCGGGAGCAGTTGGTGGAGGAGATCTACAGACCGCTGGAGGAGGCGGGTTCGGCGCTGCTGGAGACGCTGAGCGTCTATCTGGAGCAGGCCAGCAGCCTGGAGGGGGCGGCGCGGATGCTCTTCGTCCACCCCAACACGGTGCGCTACCGGCTCCGACGTGTGACCGACGTCACCGGCTGGTCGCCCTCCGATGTCCGTTCCGCGTTCACGCTGAGGATCGCCCTGATCCTCGGGCGTCTGGCCGACGGCGATCCCCAGTCCTAGACTTTTGTCGGACATCAACAATTACCCCGACGGTTCTTCGTCCCTGTCCCCACGGGCGCCAGGGACCCTCGACAAGAGAGAGTGTGAGGGTGCTCGTACTCGTCGCTCCCGGCCAAGGCGCTCAGACGCCCGGCTTCCTGACTCCCTGGCTCGACCTGCCCGGCGCCGCTGACCGCGTCGCCGCCTGGTCGGACGCCATCGGGCTCGACCTCGCCCACTACGGCACGAACGCCGACGCCGACGAGATCCGCGACACGGCGGTGGCCCAGCCGCTGCTGGTCGCCGCGGGTCTGCTGTCCGCGGCCTCGCTCGGCTCCCCCGCGGCCTTCGGCGCCGTGGCGGGCCACAGCGTCGGCGAGATCACCGCGGCCGCCTTTGCGGGCGTCCTGTCCGAGACGGACGCGCTCCGGCTGGTCCGCACGCGGGGCCTGGCCATGGCCGAGGCCTCCGCGGTCACCGAGACCGGCATGGCCGCGGTCCTCGGCGGCGACCGGGACGTGGTCGTCGCCCATCTGGAGAAGCTGGGGCTGACCCCGGCCAACATCAACGGCGCGGGCCAGATCGTGGCCGCCGGCACCACGGAGCAGATCGACGCCCTGGTCGCCGAGAAGCCCGAGGGTGCCATGAAGGTCGTCGCCCTCAAGGTCGCGGGCGCCTTCCACACGCACCACATGGCGCCCGCGGTCACCGTGCTGGAGAAGGCCGCCGAGGCCCTCTCCCCGGCGGACCCGGCGCTCGCGTACGTGTCGAACAAGGACGGCCTCGTCGTCGCCACGGGTGCCGACGTCGTCGCCCGCCTGGTCGGCCAGGTCGCCAATCCGGTCCGCTGGGACCTGTGCATGGAGACGTTCGCCCAGCTGGGCGTCACGGGGATCGTCGAGCTCTGCCCCGGTGGCACCCTGACGGGTCTGGCCAAGCGCGCGCTCAAGGGTGTGCCGAGCGTGGCTCTGAAGACCCCGGACGATCTCGACAAGGCCGCTGCGCTCGTTGCCGAGCAGACGGCCTGAGAGAAGGAGCCCACACAGCATGTCCAAGATCAAGCCGGCCAAGGGCTCCCCGTACGCCCGCATCCTCGGGGTCGGCGGGTACCGCCCGACCCGGGTGGTGCCCAACGAGGTCATCCTGGAGACGATCGACTCCTCCGACGAGTGGATCCGGTCCCGTTCGGGCATCGCGACGCGGCACTGGGCCTCGCCCCAGGAGACCGTCGCCGCGATGTCGGTGGAGGCCTCGGGCAAGGCGCTGGCCGATGCCGGCGTCTCGCCCGAGCAGATCGGTGCCGTGATCGTCTCGACGGTCTCGCACTTCAAGCAGACCCCGGCCGTCGCGACCGAGATCGCGCACCGGATCGGCGCGGGCAAGCCCGCCGCGTTCGACATCTCGGCCGGCTGTGCCGGGTTCGGATACGGCCTGACCCTGGCCAAGGGCCTGGTGGTCGAGGGTTCCGCGCAGTACGTGCTGGTCATCGGCGTGGAGCGGCTCTCCGACCTGACCGACCTGGAGGACCGCGCGACGGCCTTCCTGTTCGGCGACGGTGCCGGGGCCGTGGTCGTCGGCCCCTCGGACGAACCGGCCATCGGCCCCACGGTGTGGGGTTCGGAGGGCGACAAGTCCGACACCATCAAGCAGACCGTGCCGTGGGACGAGTACCGCGGTGCGGACGGCGGCGAGAAGTTTCCGGCCATCACGCAGGAGGGCCAGGCGGTGTTCCGCTGGGCCGTCTTCGAGATGGCCAAGGTGGCCCAGCAGGCGCTCGACGCGGCCGGGATCACCGCGGAGGATCTGGACGTCTTCATTCCGCACCAGGCGAACATGCGGATCATCGACTCGATGGTGAAGACTCTGAAGCTGCCCGACCACGTCACGGTCGCCCGGGACGTGGAGACCACCGGCAACACCTCGGCCGCCTCGATCCCGCTCGCGATGGAGCGGCTCCTGGCGACCGGAGCGGCGAAGAGCGGCGACACCGCGCTCGTCATCGGCTTCGGGGCGGGACTCGTCTACGCCGCCACGGTCGTTACCCTCCCCTAGGGCCCGGATACCATCCGGCCCGTTACACCCCGTTATCCATAGAAGGAGCGCCACATGGCCGCCACGCAGGAAGAGATCCTCGAAGGTCTCGCGGAGATCGTCAACGAGATCGCCGGCATCCCGCAGGAGGACGTCCAGCTCGACAAGTCCTTCACCGACGACCTGGACGTCGACTCGCTGTCCATGGTCGAGGTCGTCGTCGCCGCCGAGGAGCGCTTCGAGGTCAAGATCCCGGACGAGGACGTCAAGAACCTCAAGACGGTCGGCGACGCGGCCGACTACATCCTGAAGCACCAGGCCTGAGCCTGACGAGCGTTTGTCGCCACCTGGCGGTGGCGCCGTGACAATTCAGCACCCCCTGAGACGTGGAGAAAGAATTCCTGTGAGCCCGACCAATCGCACCGTGGTCGTCACCGGTATCGGCGCAACCACTCCGCTGGGTGGCGACAGCGCTTCGACCTGGGAAGGTCTGCTTGCCGGCCGTTCCGGCGTAAAGCCCCTGGAGGGCGAGCGCTTCGCCGAACTCCCGGTCCGCATCGCCGCCCCGGCCGCCGTGGACCCGGGTGAGGTCCTGCCGCGCCCGTTGGCCCGCAAGCTCGACCGCTCGGCGCAGTTCGCCGTCATCGCGGCGCGCGAGGCGTGGGCCGACGCCGGCTACACCGCCCCGGCCGGCGAGGACGGGGTCATCACCCCCGAGCGCCTGGGCACCGTGATCGCCTCCGGCATCGGCGGCGTGACCACCCTGCTCGACCAGTACGACGTGCTGAAGGAGAAGGGGGTGCGCCGGGTCTCCCCGCACACCGTCCCCATGCTCATGCCGAACGGCCCCTCGGCCAACGTCGGCCTGGAGGTCAACGCCCGGGCGGGCGTGCACACTCCGGTCAGCGCCTGCGCGTCGGGTGCCGAGGCCATCGGCTACGCGGTCGAGATGATCCGTACCGGCCGCGCCGACGTGGTCGTCGCCGGCGGCACGGAGGCGGCGATCCACCCGCTGCCGATCGCGGCGTTCGCCAACATGATGGCGATGTCGAAGAACAACGAGCACCCGGAGCAGGCCTCCCGCCCGTACGACAAGGCCCGTGACGGCTTCGTCCTCGGCGAGGGCGCCGGCGTCGTGATCCTGGAGTCGGCCGAGCACGCGGCCGCGCGGGGTGCCCGGGTCTACTGCGAGGTGCTGGGCCAGGGCCTGTCCGCGGACAGCCACCACATCGCGCAGCCCGAGCCGACCGGCCGCGGTGTCGCGGCCGCGGTGCAGAACCTGCTCGACAACACGGGCCTGGACCCGGCCGAGCTGGTCCACCTGAACGCGCACGCCACGTCGACGCCGCAGGGTGACACGGCGGAGCTGAAGGCGCTGCGCAAGGTGCTGGGCGACGATCTCGACCACATCGCGATCTCCGCGACCAAGTCGATGACCGGCCACCTGCTGGGCGGCGCCGGCGGCATCGAGACCGTCGCGACCGTGCTGGCGCTGTACCACCGGCTGGCTCCGGCGACCATCAACGTGGACGAGCTGGACGACGACATCGACGCGGACATCATCGTCGGCGAGCCGCGCAAGCTGCCGGCCGACGGCCCGATCTCGGCGATCAACAACTCCTTCGGCTTCGGCGGCCACAACGTCACGCTGGCGTTCCGCAGCGTCTGATCCCGTACGACGCGAGGGCCCCGACCGGCGACCGCCGGTCGGGGCCCTCGCGTCGTGCGGGCCGCTCAGACGACCTGGTGCAGCCAGCGGACGGGGGCTCCCTCGCCGGCGTGGCGGAAGGGCTCCAGTTCGTCGTCCCAGGGCTTGCCGAGCAGTTTGGCGATCTCCGCCTCCAGCTCGGTCTCGCCGTGCGCCGAGCGGGCGACGGCGGCGCGCAGCCGGTCCTCGGGGATCAGGATGTCACCGTGCATGCCGGTGACGGCGTGGAAGATGCCGAGCTCCGGGGTGGAGCTGTAGCGCTCGCCCTCGGCGCTCTGGCAGGGTTCCGCGGTCACCTCGAAGCGCAGCAGGTGCCAGCCGCGCAGTGCGGAGGCGAGCTTCGAGGCGGTGCCCGCTTCGGCCCGCCAGGAGAACTCGGCTCTCCACGTGCCGGGGGAGGCGGGCTGCCTGATCCAGTCGAGGCTCACCCGCACCCCGAGCACACCCGCTACAGCCCATTCCACGTGCGGGCAGAGCGCGCGCGGTGCGGAGTGCACGTACAGGACTCCACGTGTCGTCACCGGGACCTCCAGTATGGGACGAGGTCGGGAATAAACTCCAGAAAACGGACAGTATGTGACGTGATGTAATGTAACGGAAATTATTTGACATTGCGCTACGGAACCTGCGGCTGAAACGCCACGGGAAAAAGCTACCGCGCGTCAGGGGTCCCGGTGTGACGTACGGTCGCTCCAGGACCGTCGAACACCGAGCTTTCACTCAGCAGGACGCCCCCGCACGGCACGGGGGCGACGAGGAGGGGACCACCCGATGCGCACCACCGCCCCGCGCCGCCGCGCGCGCCGGACCCTCGCGGGCGCGGGAGCGGCGGCGGCCCTGCTGGCCGGGTCGGTGAGCGGGTGCGGTCTCGGCGGATCCGGGGGGCAGGGCGAGCGCGGTGCGCAGTCCGCACCCCGCTGGAACACGGCACCCGCCTCCGTCGCGGCCGTGGGCGACTCCATCACGCGGGGCTTCGACGCCTGTTCGGTGCTGGCCGACTGCCCCGAGGTGTCGTGGGCCACCGGCACCGATCCGGCGGTCCGCTCCCTGGCCGCGCGGCTGCTCGGGGACGCCGGCGCGGCGACCAGGAGCTGGAACCTCGCGGTGACCGGCTCGCGGATGGCGGACCTGCCGGCCCAGCTCGCCGGGGCCGCAGCGCACAAGCCCGGCCTGGTCACGGTCATGGTGGGGTCGAACGACGCCTGCCGGCCCACGGCTTCGTCGATGACTCCGGTGGCGGAGTTCCGGTCCGGTTTCGAGCAGGCCCTCGCGGGGCTGCGGGCCGCCTCTCCCGCCTCCCAGGTGTACGTCTCCAGCGTGCCGGACCTCCAGCGGCTGTGGGAGCAGGGCAAGGACGACCCGATGGTGCGCAAGATCTGGAGCCTGGGCATCTGCCAGTCGATGCTGGCCGATCCGCTGTCGGCGGCGACGGGGCCGACGGCCCGGCGCGAGCAGGTGCGGGCGCGGGTGGTCGAGTACAACGAGGTGCTGCGCGAGGTCTGCGCGAAGGATCCGCTGTGCCGGTACGACGGTGGAGCGGTGTTCCAGTACCCCTTCGGAACCGAACAGTTGAGCCGCTGGGACTGGTTCCATCCGGGCCGGGACGGACAGGCGCGGCTCGCGGAACTGGCCCACCGTCAGGTGACGGCCGCCGACGCGCCGCGTTGACGCAGACGGACCGGGAGCGGGTGTCAGGGCCCGCTCCCGGTCCGGTTCTTGGGTGATTTCCGGCCAATCCGGCTTCAGTCGTTTCCTGCCGGTGTGTCGTGTCGGCGCGTCACACGATGTCGACCGCGGCCGTCAGCCGGGTGTCGGTGTGGGAGCGGCTCGCGCGGACCTCGTAGGTGCCCCCGATCCGCCGCCAGCCGCGGGCTGCCTCGTCCCAGATCTCGAAGGCCCTCGCGGGCAGGGCGATCTCGGCCTCGACGCTCTCGCCGGGGCCCGCCTCGACGCCCGCGAAGGCCGCCAGCCAGCTCGCGGGCCGCTCGACGCCGTCCGCCACCGGGGCCAGGTAGACCTGGACGACCTCGCGGCCGGGCCGGGTGCCGGTGTTGGTGAGGCGGACCCGGACGGTGTCGGCGCCGGCCTCCAGGGAGTCGTAGGTCCAGTCCGTGTACCCCAGGCCGTGCCCGAAGGGGAAGGCGGGGACGACGGCGTGCTTCTCGTAGGCCCGGTAGCCGATGAAGAGCCCCTCGCGGTACTCCAGGCGCCCCTCGGTGGGGACGACCTCGGTGACGGGCGCGTCGGCGAGCCGGGCGGGCCAGGTGGTGGGCAGCCGGCCGCCGGGCTCGGCCGCGCCGAGGAGCACGTCGGCCAGGGCGGCCCCGCCCTCCTGCCCGGGGAACCAGGTGAGCAGGACGGCGGCCACGTCCTCGCGCCACGGGAGCTCGACCGGCGAGCCGGCGTTGACGACGACCACGGTGTTCGGGTTGGCGGCCGCGACCGCGCGCACCAGGTCGTCCTGGCGGCCGGGCAGGCCCAGGCCGGTGCGGTCGAAGCCCTCGGACTCCACGCGCTCGGTGGTGGCGACGACGACCACGGCCGTGTCGGCGGCGGCCGCGGCCCGGGCGGCCTCGGCGATGAGCTCGTCGGGGTCGCGGCGCGGGCCCAGGTGCAGGAAGGAGAACATGACGGCCTTGAGCGGCAGCGCGCTCATGTCGGGCACCTGGTACGTCAGCGACACCTCCACGGGCTCGCCGGCGGTGAGGGTGGTCCGGGCGCGCTCGCTGGGGGCGCCGAAGAAGGCTTCGAAGGGGTCGGCCTCGTTGCCGAGTTCCTGGACGCCGTCCCACAGGGTCTCGCCGCCGACGGCGAGGGTGAAGGCGCCGAGTCCGCGGGTGCCGAAGGCGTGCTCGCCGCTCTCGCGCGGCAGGAACGTACCGGTGACCTCGATGCTGGCCATCGTCTCGTACGCGGCGCCCGCGGGCAGGTCGTCGCCGATCCACTGGACCTGGCCGGTCGGCAGGCTGCCCTCGCCGAGGACGGCGCCGGAGGCGTCGCGGCAGACCGCGCGGAGCACGAAGCCCTGGTCGGCCGGGGTCAGCTCGTCGGAGGGATCGGCGCCGACCGCGTAGGTGAGCGCCCCGTCGGGCAGCGCGGCGGTGAGGCCGTCGAGCGGGGAGACGACCCGCTCGGGGAAGACGGTGGCCGAGCCGCCGCCGAGGACGCGGGCGTCGCGGGCGGCGGCGCCGAGGAGGGCGACGGTGCGGCCGGGGGCCAGCGGCAGGGCGCCGCCCTCGTTGCGGACGAGGACGCAGCCGCGGACGGCGAGCTCGCGGGCGAGGGCCTGGCCGTCGATGCCGGACGGCGGCTCGGCGACGACGGCGGGCGCGCCCTTGAGCAGGCCGACGCGGGCGGCCAGGCGCAGGACGTTGCGGACGGCGCCGTCGACGGCGGACTCGGGCACCTCGCCGGCGCGGACGGCGGCGGCGAGCGCGGGGCCGTAGACGGTGGTCGGGCCGGGCATGGCAACGTCGAGGCCGCCCTCGATGTCGCCGGCGGTGGAGCGGGCGGCCATCCAGTCGGAGACGTTGTAGCCGTCGAAGCCCCACTCGGCGCGCAGGACCTCGTTCACCAGGTGGCGGTTCTCGGTCATCGAAACGCCGTTGACCTGGTTGTACGCGGTCATGATGCCCCAGGGGTGGGCGTTGGCGACGATGGCCTCGAAGGGGGCGAGGTAGAGCTCGCGCAGCGGGCGCGGGGCGATGACGTTGTCGACGGTGAACCGCTCGGTCTCGGCGTCGTTGCCGGCGAAGTGCTTCACCGTGGTGCCGACGCCGCCGTCCTGGACCCCGTTCACGTAGCCGCTGCCGATCGCGCCGGTCAGGTACGGGTCCTCGGAGTAGCACTCGAAGTGGCGGCCGCCCAGGGGGGAGCGGTGCAGGTTGACCGTGGGTGCGAGGAGGACGTGGACGCCCTTGCGGCGGGCCTCCTGGGCCAGCAGGCGGCCCGCGCGGCGGGCCAGTGCGGGGTCCCAGGCGGCGGCGAGGGCCGTCGGGGAGGGCAGGGCGACGGACGGGTCGTCGGCGGTCCAGCGCACGCCGCGCACGCCGACGGGGCCGTCGGACATCACCAGGGAGCCCAGCCCGATCTCGGGCACGGCGGGCAGGGACCACATGTCCTGGCCGGCCAGCAGCCGGGTCTTGGTGTCGAGGTCGAGCGCGCCGAGCGCGGCCTCGACGGCGTCTTCGCGGACCTGGTCACGGGCCTGTTCGGCATCGGTCACGGCCGTGCCTCCTCATCGGGTGCGGTGCGTGCGCTTGCGCGGTGCGGTCGAGCCCATCGTGGACCCGTTCCCTGGTGAACGGTAGGGTTCGTGACCATTTCGTTATTCTCGGTGCATGGCGTACGGTCTGCTGGCGGCCGTGGCGGCCGCGGACGAGGGCGGACGGAAGGGGTGTCGGGGCGATGGCCAGGGCGAGGAGCGAGGAGCGGCGCGGGGAGATCGTCCGGGCCGCCGTCGAGGTGATCGCGGAGCGCGGCTACCGGGGGGCGTCCCTGGGCGCGGTCGCCGAGCGCGTGGGCCTGACCCAGCAGGGGCTGCTGCACTACTTCCCGACCAAGGAGGCGCTGCTGGTCGCCGTACTGGAGGAGCGCGACCGGTGGGACACCGGCGGCGGCTCCCGCGCGGCGGCCGAGACCTGGCGACTGGAGCTGCTGGCCTCGCTGGTGGACTACAACGCCATGCGGCCGGGCATCGTGCAGACCTTCTCGGCGCTGCTGGGCGAGAGCGTCACCGACGGGCACCCGGCGCGGGAGTTCTTCACCGAGCGGTACGCGCAGGTCCGCTCCGAGATGGCCGCGGTCCTGCGCGCCGAGTTCGGGGAGCGGCTCCCGTCGGGCCTGACCCCGCAGGAGGCGGCGCCGTTGCTGACCGCGGTGATGGACGGCCTGCAGTACCAGTGGCTGCTGGCCCCGGAGTCGGTGGACATGCCGGCCGCGTTCCGCTCCTTCCTGACCCTGCTGCGGGGGCCCGCCGCCCGCTGACCGGCCGGCGCGCCCGGGCCGTCGGGGCGGCTCCCGGTCCGGGCTCCCGGTCCGGGCTCGGGGCAGGGGATTCCCGTACGGGCTCCTAGTACACCGGCGGGGGGCCGAAGCCGGGGGCGGGCGCGGTGGGCGCGGCCGGCCGGTGCCCGTCCGCCCGGTCCTCGCCGTCGCGGGGGCCGGCCGCGGGGTCGGCCGCGGGGTCGGGCATCAGGTCGCGGGCCATCAGCGTGGCCCCGGCCACGGCGCCCGGCATCAGGAGCACGGCGACCAGCGGCACCAGGAAGGCCAGCACCAGCGGCACGCCGAAGCCGAGCACGGTCATCCGCCGGGACCGCAGCAGCCGCAGCCGCTCGGGCAGGTCCACCTTGCGGCGCTGGAGGGCGACGGCGGTGAGCTCCTGGGTCAGGAAGTACCCGGAGACGCAGAAGCCGAGGAACGGGACCACGGTCTGCCCCAGGACCGGGACGAAGCCGAGGGCGAAGAGCAGCAGGCCGTACAGCAGGACCCGGACGAGCACCTTCACGCTGTCGCGGGCCGAGATCCACAGCTCGCGCCAGAGGGGCAGCCCCGACTCGGGCACGTCCCCGCCCTCGCTGCGGTCCACCTGCTCCGAGAGGGACTCGTAGAAGGGCTGGCCGATCAGCAGGGTCACGGCGGTGAAGGTGATGACCGCGAGGAAGAGGCCGAGGCAGACGGCCAGGGCGCTCAGCAGGCCGCGGAAGAGTCCGAGCCAGGGCGAGGACCAGCCGTCGGCGAAGGGGGTGGCCCAGGCGGCCAGGTCGTCGGCGCCGTAGAAGAGGCCGATCACGGCCCCGAGGTACAGCACGAAGGCCAGCAGGCCGGGCAGCAGCCCGAAGCCGAACCACCGGCCGTGCCCGAACACCCATCGCTGTCCGGCCAGCAGGTACCGGAATCCCCCCGCAAGATCACGCATGGGGGCCAGTCTACGGCGAAGGCCGCACTCCCGAACGGGAGTACGGCCTTCGCGCGTGCGTACGCGCGTCCGTCGGACGCGTGACCAGCGGGATCCGCTGGATCAGACGGCGAGCTCGACGGTGATGTTGCCGCGGGTCGCCTTGGAGTACGGGCAGACCTGGTGGGCCTTCTCGATGAGGTCCTTGGCGGTGGCGGCGTCCACGTTCGGGATCGAGGCCGAGATCTTGACGATCAGGCCGAAGCCCTCGTCGTTCTTGCCGATGCCGACCTCGGCGGTGACGGTCGAGCCGGTGATGTCGGCCTTCTCGTTGCGGGCGACGACGCCCAGCGCACCCTGGAAGCAGGCGCTGTAACCGGCGGCGAACAGCTGCTCCGGGTTGGTGCCGGCGCCGTTGCCGCCCATCTCCTTCGGCGGGTTCACGACGACGTCGAGCTTGCCGTCGCTGGTGGCGACGCGACCGTCACGGCCGTTCTCGGCGGTGGCGACGGCGGTGTAGAGAACGTCAGACTGCTGGATGGACATGTAGAAGATCCTCCTGGTAATCGTCGCGACTCGCGCCCACGGCCACGACGGTGTGGGGTGAGCCTAACGGGTGAAAGAAACGATCATCTTTCCGGTGTTCTCCCCTCGGAGCATTCCGAGGAAGGCGGAGGTGGCGTTCTCGACGCCCTCGACGACCGTCTCGTCGTAGTGCAGCTCGCCGGAGCGCAGCCAGCCGGCCACGTCCTGGACGAACTGCTCCTGGAGTCCGGCGTGGTCGCCGACGAGGATGCCCTGGAGGCGCAGCCGCTTGCCGATGACCTGCATCAGGTTGCGGGGGCCGGGGGCGGCCTCGGTGTCGTTGTACCCGGCGATGGCACCGCAGAGGGTGGCCCGGCCGTGCACCTTGAGGGAGGAGATCGCGGCTTCCAGGTGGTCGCCGCCGACGTTGTCGAAGTACACGTCGATGCCCTCGGGAGCGGCCGCGCGCAGCTGCTCGCCGACGGGGCCGTTCTTGTAGTTGAAGGCGGCGTCGAAGCCGTACTTCTCGGTGAGCAGCTTCACCTTCTCGTCCGAGCCGGCGGAGCCGATCACCCGGGAGGCGCCCTTGATCTTCGCGAACTGGCCGACGAGGCTGCCGACCGCGCCCGCCGCGCCGGAGACGAAGACCGCGTCGCCCTCGGCGAAGGAGGCGACCTCGAAGAGCCCGGCGTAGGCGGTCAGGCCCGGCATGCCGAGCACGCCGAGGTAGGCGGAGAGGGGGGCGAGGGCGGCGTCGACCTTGGTGGCGTGCCGGGCGTCGAGCTCGGCGTACTCGCGCCAGCCGAGGTGGTGCAGGACGTGGTCGCCCACGGCGAAGCCCTCGGCGGCGGAGGCGACGACCTCGCCGACCGCGCCGCCCTGCATCGGTTCGTCGAGCTGGAAGGGGGGCACGTAGGACTTCACGTCGTTCATCCGGCCGCGCATGTACGGGTCCACGGACATGTGCAGGTTGCGCACGAGGATCCGGCCGGGCGCGGGCTCGGCGGAGACCGGAACCTCACGGAGGGCGAAGTCCTCCGCGACGGGCCAGCCCTGCGGGCGACGGACGAGGTGCCACTCGCGGCTGACGGCGGGGATCTCGGACATGTGGTGCTCCTGACGAGGGGAATGCTTCACAACGTGAAACAACCATGCGCCTGGATATTTCATGTTGTCAAGTAAATGGGTACGCTGGATGCATGCCCAGTCGTCGCGCAGACCCAGTGACCGTCGAGGTCGTCGAACTCATCGGCGACGTGGTGGCCCGCTACCACACGGAGTACGAGCACGTGGCCGCCAGCCACCAGCTCACCGGCGCCCAGGCGCGGGTGCTGAACCTGCTGGCCATGGAGCCGCTGCCGATGCGGCGGATCGCGCAGAAGCTGCGCTGCGAGCCGTCGAACGTGACCGGCATAGTCGACCGGCTGGAGACCCGCGGCCTGGTCGAGCGCCGTCCCGACCCGGCGGACCGCAGGGTCAAGCTGGCGGCCCCCACCGAGGAGGGGCTGCGGACGGCGGACCGGCTGCGCGAGTCCCTGGACTTCGCCCGCGAACCGCTGGCGGGCCTGTCCACGCAGGAGCGGACCGCCCTGCGCGACCTGCTCAAGCGCATGCTGGCCTGACCGGGCGGCCCGCGGGCGCCTGCGCCTGAGGGCTCACCAGCAGCGCGGGTCCCACCACGGGCACGGCGGCGGTTTCGTCGGGGACGCGGTCGGCTGCGGCGCGGGCGCCGAGGGCGAGGCCGCGGCCGTCTTCGTCGGCTTGGCCGTCGGCGAGCCGCCCGGCTTGGGCCGGCCGGTCGCGGACGGCTTCCCCGAGGGCGACGGCGCCGACGCGGTGGGCGCGGGCACGCCGGCCGGCTGCGACGTCGCGGGGACGGAGGCGGAGGCGGACGGGGGCGCCGCGGCGGACCGCGTGTCGCTCGCGGAGGGCTGCGCCGCCCCGGCCGTCCGCGTCCCCGCCCCCGCGGACTTCGCGGCCCCGGGCGCCTGCCCGGACCGTACGGCCGAGGGCGCGGCGGGCTGGGGCGCCCCGGACAGCGGGGCCGGCTGCTGCGGGCCCGCGTCGTCGGTGAGCACCACCGTGGCGGCGCGGTCGGCGCGCTCCCCGTCGGCGGCCATCCGCACCGCCACCAGCGCGCCGCCGGTGGCGAGCAGCAGCCCGAGCCCGACGTTCAGCACGGTCCGGCGGCGCCTGCGGTGCGTGACGCGGCGGCGGGCGCCGGGCCTGCGCTCGTGCGGTACGGACAGCACGACGAGCGAGTCGGCGTAGACGTCGGCGAGCGAGGGCCGCGGGGTCGCGGACCCGACCGTTCCGGGAGCGTCGGCCGCCGGTACGGCCGAGGAGGGTGTGGACGGGACGGGCGCGGACGGGACGGGCGCCGGGGGGACGAGGTACTCGGCCGGGGTTCCGCACCCGGCGCACGCGAGCGCGCCGTTGAGGTGCCTCCGGCAGGCGGGGCAGTAGTTCATGGCGCCCGCAGGCTATGCGCTCCCCGGCAACATCCGTGTCCCGGGAACGTAAGGATCTTGTGTGGAATCGTGGGCTCCATGACAGCGAACCCCGCTCCGGCCGCCCGGCAGCCCTTCGGTCCGGCCGCCTTCCAGCTGGTGCTCCTGCGCCGCATGGCGGACTTCCGGCCGGACCTCGCCGAAGAGGCCCGCCACCGGCTCGGCGCCTCCCTCGCGGACCAGCGGGAGGCGAACAAGCGCTGGCAGGCCATGGTCCGCTCGCCCCGCTCGCGCGGCGCCCTGGCACGCTACCGCTCGGTGCTCGGCCCGCCGGAAACCCGTGGACCGCGCCGGATCGGCGACCTGGAGTGCGAGGCCCTGCTGTGGCCGGTCCCGCTCTGGCCCGACCTGCGCTTCGAGGTGCTGGCCGCGCCGGACGGCGCCGTCTGGAACGAGTGGCTGGTGCGGGCCCCCGGCGCCCCCGGACCCGTACTGGAATCGCTCGACGACCTGCGCCCCTGGTCGGCGACGGTGGACGAGGTCGCGCGGGCCTTCGCCCCGGTCCGGCCGATGGAGGGCAGCGCGCCGACCCGGTGGCGCCTGGGGTTCGCGGCAGGGGGGCGACCGTGCGTGGCGGAGTTCACCTACGGCCTGCTCCAGTCGGTCGCGGTGGCCGACGCCCCCGGTCCGCCGGGCGGCGGCCGGGGCGCGTCGGCGCCGTAGCGCCCGGCCCTACGAGGCGAGGAAGGCGCGCACGCCCGCCGAGGTCGCGTCGTCGCCGAGCAGGGCGTTGTGGTCCAGGCAGCCGACGGGCGTGTTGACGGCCCCGGCGAGCGGGACGCTGGAGTCCGGGTTGACGACCTCGTCGCAGTCCGACCAGAAGGTCGCGTACTTCACCGCGCCCGGGGTCTCGTCCCCCGCCGCCAGGTTCTTCACCACGTACGAGCCGGGCGTCATGTCACGGCACGCCTGGTCCCACAGGGCACAGGCCCACGCGGTGGAGGTGCCGTGGTTCGGGCCGGCGAGGGAGACCCAGTGGCCGACGGTGGCCGTGCCCCCGCCGAACTTCACGTACCAGCGGCTGACCAGCGAGCCGAAGGAGTGGGAGACGACGTCCACCCGGGCCGCGCCGGTCTGCCGGCGGACCTCCTCCACGTACGCGCCGAGCTGCCCGGCGAGGACCTCGTTGACGGACCGGTGCGTGTCGTAGCCCCAGGAGAAGAGCTCCGAGTCGGCGTATCCGGCGGCGCGCAGGTCCTCGCGCAGGGAGCCCCAGACGCCCGGGTCGGCGTTGTAACCGTGGACGAGGACCACCGGATTGCGCACCGGTGCCCGGTCGGCGGCTTGGGCCGGTGCCCGGTCGGCGGCTTGGGCCGGGAAGGGCGCCAGCAGCGCCAGGCAGAGCGTCAGGAGGGCCGGCAGTCTCTGGCGGGCCGTCAGCATGGATTCCCCTTTACCTTGTTACGCGTGAGTAGCGCGTGCGGTGCGCGCATGGTGCTGCCTGTCGGTACAGAAATCCACCCCCATGCAGCCGTGTCATGCTCCACGGCCGGAGCATCCCAACGCGCGGATAGTCCGAAATGCCCGAGATGATATGAAATGCGATCGGCAGTCCGCCGGTCTCCTTGCGTCAGCGCTCTCGGGAGGATCCGCCGTGACCGTCAGTCTTGAGCAGTTGCGCCGCTGCCACGTCGCCGTCGACCTGGGCGCGGCCAGGACCCGCGTCTACGTCAAGGGCACCGGCCTCGTCGTGGACGAGCCCAGTGTCGCCGCGGTGAACACGCGCACCGGCGCGCTCATCGCCGTCGGAACGTTCGCCGAGCGGATGACCGGCCGCACCCCCGACTACATCCGGGTCGTGCGGCCCGTCTCCGGCGGCACCGTCGTCGACATCGAGATGGCCCAGCGGATGCTGCGCCACCTGCTCGGCGAGAAGCTGCGGCGCACCCTGCGCCGCAAGCCCCGGCTGCGGGCCGCGGCCTGCACCCCGCACGACGCGGACCCGCTGGCCCAGCGGGCGACCGTGGAGACCCTCGTCGGGCTCGGCGCCCGGCGCGTCGAGCTGGTCGACACCCTGATCGCGGCGGCCGTCGGCTGCGGCCTGCCCGTGGAGCAGCCGACCGCGACGATGATCATGGTGTGCGGGGCCGCGGCCACCCAGGTCGCCGTGCTCTCCCTCGGCTCGATCGTCACCGCCCAGCGCATCCCGGTCGGCGGCGAGGCCATCGACCACGCCGTGGTCCAGCACCTGCGCCACGCGCACGAGCTGATGCTGCCGAGCCAGGCCGTCCGCCCGCTCCAGATCGCCCTGCACGGCAACGGCATCACCGCCGAGGGCCCGGCCTCCACGCTGATCCACGGCCGCGACGTGGCCACCGGCCTGGCCCGGTCGGTCCACGTGGACACCGCGGCCGTGCGGGACGCCATCCACACCCCGCTGACGGCCGTGCTCGACGGCATCGGCAAGGTGCTGCGGGACTGCCCGCCGGACCTGGTCGCGGACCTGACGGACCGGGGGATCATGATGGTGGGAGGCAGCGCCCTGCTGCCGGGCCTGGACCAGAAGCTGCGCGACGCCACCGGCATGCCCGTCGCCATCGCGGAACGGCCGGACGTGTGCGTCGTGATGGGACTCGGCGCGATGCTCGAAGGGAAGATCGCCCCCATGGTTCTGAACCCGCTGTCCGGATGACGAAAGCCGTGCACGAACCCCCGCGGAGCCCCGGCCGGGAGGCCGACGCGGCCCCCGGCCGGGAGCAGGGCGCGCGGCACGGCCGGCCGTACGGGTCGCACGCCGGCCCCGAGCACGACCCGTACGGCGCGTACGGCGGGGAGCCCCCGGGTCTGCCGGTGCTGCTGGAGGCGGTGCTCAGCGTCGGCTCCGAGCTGGAGCTGCACGCCACCCTCCAGCACATCGTGGACTCGGCGACCGAGCTGTGCGGGGCCCGCTACGGCGCGCTCGGGGTCGTCGACCCCGAGCGCGCCCGGCTGACCGAACTGCTCACCACCGGGCTGACCGAGGCCGAGCGGGCCGCGATCCCCCGCCTGCCCGACGGCCGCTCCGGCCTGCTCGGCACCCTGATCAGCGACCCCCGCCCGCTCCTGCTCGACGACCTCACCCTGGACCCCCGCTCGGTGGGGTTCCCGCCGCACCACCCGGCGATGCGCGCGTTCCTGGGCGTGCCGATCCGCGTCCACACGGAGGTCTTCGGCAACCTCTACCTGGCCGAGAAGCGCGGCGGCGGCGGCTTCTCCGACGAGGACCTCGCCCTGCTGCGCGTCCTGGCCGCGCAGGCCGGCATAGCGATCGGCAACGCCCGGCTGTACGAGACCGCGCGGCGCCGGGAGCGCTGGATCGAGGGCGCCGCCGCCGTGACCACCACCCTGCTGGCCGGACGCCCGGCTGCGGACGCGCTGATGTGCGTGGCCGAGCGGGCCCGGCTGCTGGCGGACGCCGCGGCCGGCGTGGTGCTCCAGCCGACCCCCGAGGGCGGGATGGAGATCGTCGCCGCCTCCACCCACGGCGACCCCGGCGACCTGGTGGGAACGGCCATCGCCCCCGGCTCGCCGGTCCTGGTGCAACTGCTCGGCGGCGAGCCGGTGTTCATAGACGACTCGGCGACGGACCCCCGGATGACCACGCACGTACGCGAGCGCTTCGGCCCCAGCATGATGCTCCCGCTGCAGAGCGGCGGCCAGCTCATCGGCACCCTGGCCCTGCCCCGCGAGCGCGGCGGCCCGGCCTACGACGCGGTGGACCGGCTGCTGGCCTCGCAGTTCGCCTCCCAGGCGGCGCTGGCGCTGGTCCTCGCGGACGCCCAGCACGACCGGGAGCAGCTGGCCGTCTACGAGGACCGCGACCGGATCGCCCGCGATCTGCACGACCTGGTGGTGCAGCGGCTGTTCGCGACGGAGATGATGCTGGAGAGCACCCGCCGCCGCTCGTCCAACGCCCCGTCCGGGGACACCGTGGGCGAGGAGCTCGGCCGCGCCGTCGACGAGCTGGACTCCACCATCCAGGAGGTCCGCACCGCCATCTTCGCCCTCCAACAGCCGCCGACCGACGCCCCGACCACCTTCCGGGGACGGGTGCTGCGCGAGACGGGCGGGGCGGGGGTCCTGCTCGGCTTCCAGCCGTCGGTCCAGTTCACGGGCGCGGTCGACGCCCTGGTCCCGGACGGCGTGGCGGGCGACCTGCTCTCCGCGCTGCGCGGCGCCCTGGCGGCCGCGCACCGCCGCAGCCGGGTCACCTCCATCGAGGTGGAGGTGGACGCCACCCCGACCCGGGTCCGGCTGGCGGTCACGGACGACGGCCGCACCGAACCGGGCACCCCGGACGCGCGGGACGAGCGGGGCACGACGACGTGGGAGTCGGCCCTGTAGGGCCGACTCGTTCGGATCGCGCCGGGCCCGGCGCGCGCTACGGCTGTCCCGGCCGGGTGGCGGCCCGCAGCGCGATCCGGGTGCTGGACTGGGCCACCCCGGCCTCCCGCTTGAGCCGGCGCAACAGGCCGTCGAGGGCGGCCGGGTCGGCGGCGCGGGCCCGTACGAGGTAGTCGTACTCGCCCGTCACGTGCACCACCTCGGTGATCCCGGGGAGCCGGGCGGCCTGCCGTTCGAACTCCTCGTTCGTGGTGTCCTGGCGCAGGGTCAGGTCGATGAAGACCACGAGCCCGCCCCGGGTGTCGGCGGCCGGATCGACCACGGCGGTGAAGCCGAGGATCACCCCGTCGCGGCGCATCCGGCGCACCCGCTCGGCGGTGGCGTTGGCGCTGAGCCCGACGCGGACGCCGAGGTCCCGGTACGAGATCCGCGCATCCGCCTGCAGGACGCCGAGGATCTCCCTGTCGAGGCGGTCCATGCCGCGATTGTCGCAGCCGGAGCCGATGTGCGCGCCCGTCGACCGCTCCCGGGCGGCGACCCTCCCCGCATGAGCGAACTGATGACACCGGCCCTGGCGGGAGCGGTCGCGGGCCTGGGCGTGGCGATGCCGATGGGTGCGATGAGCGTGCTGCTGATCCAGGAGGCGATGAGCGCCCCCCGCACCGCGACGGCCGCGGCGGCGGGCATCGCGGTCGTCGATCTCGGCTATGCCGCCGTGGCCACCGCACTGGGCCCGTGGGCGGCCGCAGCCGTCTCGCCGGTCGAGGCCTGGGTCCGACTGGCCTCGGCGACCGTCCTCCTGGCCATCGCGGCACACGGCCTGCGCGGCCTGCGCGGCCCGGAGCGGGCGCCGGGGCCGGGGCGGGCACAGGACCCGGGGCAGGCGCCGGGGCCGGGGCGGGTCTTCGTGCGGTATGCCGGCCTGACCGCCGTCAACCCCACCACCGCCCTCTACTTCGCGGCCCTGACCACCGCCCAGGGCGCCGCACTCCGCGACGGCCCGGCCGGCGCGGCCTTCCTCGCCGGTGTCGGCGCCGCCTCGCTCCTGTGGCAGCAGGGCCTCGTCGTGCTCGGCTCCGTCGCCGGCCGCCGGATCCCCGGCGCCGCCCGCGTGTGGACGTTCCGGCTCGGCTACGGCCTCGTCGCCGCCTACGCCCTGAAGATCGCGCTCCCGCTCCCGCTCCAGGGGTGACCCGGGGACGACCCCTAGCCGAGTGGTCGGGGTCGGTTCGGGGTGGCCCCGGGGTGATCCCGGAGGGGGCGCACCGACCCCGCCGAAATGATCGGTGCATGACCAAACGACCCCGCGACACCCGACGCCCGGCCCACCGTCCGACCCGCCACCCGGCCTCCACCCGGGACGCCCTCGCCCGGGCCGCCTTCCGCGCCGCGCCCTTGTGCCTGCTGGTCTACGGCGTCATCCGCCTGAGCGACACGGACCGCGGCCCGGACCTCGCCTGGACCGTCGGCCACCTCTTCATGCTGAGCGCGGTGCTGCTCTTCGCGGCCGTCCTCACCGGCCTGCACCGGCTGACCGTCCCGCCCCCCGCAACCGCCTCCCGAGCGGCCCGGCTGGGCGCCGGCGCGGGCCTTTCGCTCGGCCTGACCGGAGCCCTCGCGCTCACCGTCCAGGGCGTCATCGACCTCGTCGTCGGCCTGCGCGCCGCCGACCGTTCGGAGATGCAGCGGCTCTTCGAGGAGGTGCAGAGCCATCCCGGGGTGATGCCCGCCGTCTACACCGTCGGCCCGCTGCTCTTCTACGTCGGCCTGCTGTGGCTCACGGTGCAGCCCGCGCTCCGGCGCCGGATCGGCGCCTGGTGCCCCGTCGTCCTGTTCCTGGGCATCGCCGCCATGACGGTCAGCCTCGACCTCCTCCCCCTCGGCGCCCTGCTCTTCGGCGCGGCCCTCGCCCCCCTGGCGCGCGCCCTCCCGTCCCCTGCCGGGGCTGCGGGGCACCCCCTAGGGTGACGTCGTGACCACGACCCGCCTGCCGGCCCGCGCGGCCGTCCACTCCCTGGCCGACCCCGGCAGCTTCAGCGAACTCCCCTCCCCTGCCGGGCAGTCGCCACCGGACGGACCCCTGGCCTGGAGCGGGTACGACGACTCCCGGGCCCGTGCGACGGCCCGCACCGGTGAAGGGGAGTCCGTCGTCACCGGCACCGCCCGCTTCGGCGGCGCCGAAGCCACCGTGGTTTCCTTCGAGTTCGGCTTCCTCGGCGGCTCCCTGGGCGAGCGGACCGGCGACCGGCTCGAAGCGGCCTACGCGCACGCCCGCGCGCACCGCTTGCCCCTGGTCTCCCTCATCGCCACCGGCGGCTCCCGCATGCAGGAGGGCATGCTCGCCCTGACCCAGCTCCAGCGGGTGGCGCGCCAGTGCGTCCTGACCCGGGCCGCCGGTCTCCCCCAGCTCGCCGTCCTGCGCGATCCGACCACCGGCGGCGGCTGGGCCACCCTGGGCGCCGGCGCCGACGTGGTGCTCGCGCTGCCCGGTGCGCAGGTGGGCTTCGCGGGCTCCCGCGTTCGCCCGGCGGACGCGGACCCGGCGGCCTACACGGCGGAGGGCCAGTTCGCGGCCGGGCACGTGGACGCCGTCGTGGACCCGGAGGAGCTCCCGGGCACCCTCGCCGACTGGCTGCGCGTGCTGGCCGCGCCCCGCACCGGCGGACCCGTCGCGCCCCCGGCCGCGCTGGCGGACGTACCGCCCCCGGCGACGGGCTGGGACGCGGTGCTCCGGTCCCGCCACCCGGACCGGCCGCACGCCGGGGCCTACCTGGACGCGTACTTCGCCCTGCGCCTCCCGCTCTCCGGGGACCGGGCGGGCGGCCGGGACCCGGGCATGCTGTGCGGATTCGGGCTGCGGGAGGGGCGGGCCGTCGCGTACGCCGCACAGTGCGGCACGGCCACCCGCCCTGCGGGCTACCGCACGGCGGCCCGCGTCGTGCGCCTCGCGGACCGGCTCGGGATCCCGGTCCTGACCCTGGTGGACACCCCGGGCGCCGCCAACGACGCCGCCGCCGAACGCGCGGGCGCCGGGCCCGCGATCGCCGACGCCTTCGCGGCCCTGGCCGCGGCCACCGTCCCCGTCACCACCCTGCTCATCGGCGAGGGGGGTTCGGGCGGCGCCCTCGCCCTGGCCGCGCCGGGCAACACCTGGGTCACCCCGGACAGCTACTTCTCCGTCATCGCCCCCGAACTGGCGGCGGCCATCCTCAAGCGGCCCCCGCAGGCCGCGCCCGCGACGGCGGACCAGCTGCGCGTCCGGCCCCAGGACCTGGTGGACCTGGGCGTGGCCCGCGGCGTGGTCCGGCCGGCCGGGGAGGCCGGGGAGGCCGGGGAGGCCGGGGGGAGCTGACCGGACGGGCGGGGTGCGGCTCAGTACCGGCGGGCGGGCAGCCGTACGTCCATCCGGTACAGCCGGGTCACCTGCTGCGGCAGCTCGTTGTCGCCGCTGACGAGCAGCAGCCGCAGCCGCCCGTACCCGTCGTGGCCGGCGACGGCCATGCCCTCGATGTTGTCGACGAGGGGGTGGTTCTGCGGCAGCTTGGACGGTGCGCCGAGGGTGGGGCAGTCGTCGAAGTCCCCGAGCAGCGTCTTGCGCGCCACCCGCAGCTTCGGCCCGGCCGCGAGCGCCGACGACGATGCCCTCGGAGTCGACCGGCCTGCCGGCGCCGTCCGTCAGCGGCAGCTGCGCCGTGGCCTTCGCGGCCGGGGTGTCGCCGCGGCCGGTCTTGAGCGAGAACAGCACCGACCGGTCGGCGAGCCCGGAGACCCGCCGACGAGCCGCCCGTCGACGGTGGTCTTGTCGAGCGCGTCGGAGTAGCGGGCGACGGAGAGGTACGGCGAGCAGGCCCGGCTCTCCGGGGGGCGCCGCGACGACGGGCGGCACGAGCAGCCCGGAGAGCGCGGCGGTGGCGAGCGCACGAAGACGCATGAAGGCCTTCCTCCTGGTTCGGCGGGTTCGGCTGGTTCGGCTGGTTCCGAAGCAACTGCCGAACAGTCATATGACTGTTCAAAACGGAAGAGAAGCCCCGTCAACACGAAGGCAACGCACCCGCCGACCCCCCCTTCACACGAGACCACGCGACGTCGGCCGCCCGCGGACGGCGCCGAACCGTCCTAGTACTCCAATCTGACTTCGTGATCTTGTTGCGGACCCGGCTGGGGAGCGTATGGCCACCGCGTGATCATCGGTTGGTGTGTGGACAAACGAAGATCGTGTGGTGGCCGCGGGCCATGGCGTAGATCCGGCCCGCTGGCGGATGATGTTCGACCAGGCCATGGCCCGGATTGCGGGCCGCTTCGGCCGGGTGGAGCCGCGGGCGACCGCCCGCGGCTATCTGCTCGGCCTGCTGTCGGGCGTCGAACGTAAGAACTGCCGGCAGTTGGCCGAACAGGTCGGCCATGTCCGGCCCGGACCGATGCAGCGCCTGCTGCGTTACGCCCGCTGGGACGCCGATGCCGTCCGTGACGACCTACGCGCCTGTGTCGTCGACCACCTCGGCACCGACGGCGCGGTGCCGATCGTGGACGAGACCGGCTTCGTGAAGAAGGGCCACGCCTCGGCGGGCGTGCAACGGCAGTACACCGGCACCGCGGGACGCATCGAGAACTCACAGGTCGGCGTGTTCCTCGCCTACGCCACCGAGCGGGGACGGGCGTTGATCGACCATCGGCTCTACCTGCCCGACACTCCTGGTCCAACGACCCCGAGCGCCGCCGCGAGGCAGGCATACCCGAGGACGTGCAGTTCGCGACCAAGCCCCGCCTGGCCTGGCCTGGGAGATGATTGAGACGGCGCTGGACGCCAGGATCACCGCATCCTGGGTGACCGGCGACGAAGCTTACGGACAGGACCCTCATCTACGGCTCGCCCTGGAGACACGCGAAGTCGGCTACGTTTTGGCCGTCGCCTGCTCGACGAGAGTGCGGGTCAACCAGGGTCGCGCCCCCGCTCGCGCGGACACCGTCGCCGACAGTCTGCCTGCCACGGCCTGGCAACGGCACAGTGCTGGCAACGGTGCGAGGGGCCCGCGCCACTACGACTGGGCCTGGGTCCACATCGGCGCTGGCAGCCACCGCCATCTGCTGATCCGCCGCAACCGGACCACCGGCGAACTCGCCTTCTACCGGTGCTGGTCACCCACCGAAGTGACCCTGGCCGAACTGGTACGCGTCGCCGGTGCCCGCTGGAGCATCGAGGAGTGCTTCCAGGCAGCCAAGAGCCAGGTCGGGCTCGACCACTACCAGGTCAGGCACTGGACCTCATGGCACCGGCACATCACCCTCGCCATGCTCGCCCTGGCCTTCCTCACCGCCGTCGCCGTCGCCAGCGCGGCACCCCACCGGCCAACAGAACCGCATCACCCGACCCGAAAACGTGAGCCGATACATCTGACCGTCCCGGAGATCCGCCGCCTGCTCACTGCAGTCCTCACTGCGCCGGCCATCACCACGGCCACACTGCTGCACTGGTCGAGTTGGCGCCGACTCACCAGTCAGCGGCTCGACGCAGTCACTACCGGCGACGATCTCTCAAGGAACCCACCAGATGGACCAGGAAGCCGCACTGACGTAAGGCCGTTCCGGGACAGCCGGTTCTACGCCTACCTGCGAGGCATGTTCCGCGGCCGACTCAGCGGATCGTTGGAGCTGGTGGCGCAACCACTTCGCACAGCTCGGCGGCGGCCTGAGCCATGAGCTGAGCGAGGGTGGTGTCCGGCTCGGCCAGCCAGCGGGGCATGGCGCGCCGGTGGATCGCCAGCACCACGTCGATCATGAAGCGTACTTTTCCGGGCTCGACGCCGCGGCGCTCAAGCGCCGGTGCCAGCGCGTCGGCGATGGCGGCGAGCTTGATCAGATCGCGCTCGGCCAGCGCCGGGTTGGCGGCGATCACCCTTGCCCGGCGCAGCAGGAACTCGCGCGGGCGGAAGATCTCCTCCGCGGTTCCCAGCGCGGCCAGCAGCGCCTCGATCGGCGTGAGGCCGGGGTCGGCTGCCTCGACCTGGGCGACGAGATGGGCCTCGAGTTCGTTGCCGGCGAAGAGGACTTCCCGCTTGTCGGGGAAGTAGCGATAGAAGGAGCGCTCCTTCAGCCCGGCGGCGCCTGCGATCTGCGCGACCGAGGTGCGCTCGAACCCTTGCGTCTCGAACAGCTCGAGCGCCGCGCGTTCGAGCCGGCCCTGTGCGTCAGATTCCCATCGCGGCATACCCACCAGCGTACGACAACAGGAGCTGTTATCGGCTGGTACGGTCAATGACAACAGATGCTGTCATCAGTCGGGAGATCGTCATGAAGGCTCTGCAATTCGACCAGTTCGGTTCCCCGGACGTGATCGTGCTCCGCGACGTCCCACAGCCGGAGCCGGGACCCGGCCAGATCCGCATCGCTGTGCGGGCGTGCGGCCTGACACCGGCCGACTGGCACGTCGTCGACGGTCTCCTCGCCGACCATCTGCCGCCGCTGCCGCGCGGGCTCGGCCTCGAAGTCGCCGGTACCGTCGACGCGCTCGGCGAAGGCGTCACCGGCGTCCAGATCGGCGACCGGGTGTTCGGCCCTGCCGCCTTCGACGGCCCGACGGCCGGCGCCGCCGAGTACGCGCTGATGCCGGACTGGGCACGCATTCCCGAGGGCGTAACCGCCGAGCAGGCCGCCGCGCTGCCGATGGCGGCCGAGACGGCGTGGCGCGCGCTCGACGACCTCGGCGTTCAGCCGGGCGAGCTGCTGCTCGTCCACGGCGCAGGCACCACCGTGGGTGAGGCGGCGGTGCGCTTCGCGCTGCACCGGGGTATTCGGGTGATAGCCACCGCCGGGCCGACTCGGGCCGCCGCCCTGGAAGAGATCGGCGCCCAGGTGACCGCCTACGGCGAGGGCATGACCGAACGCGTCAGCGCACTGACCCCAGGCCCCGTGGACCGCGCCCTGGACACCACGCCGACCGGGGGCCGGATCGACCGCGCCGACCAGCCCAGTCCGGCCGGCGGCTCGCTACCGACCTTGATCGAGCTGACCGGGGATCCCGACCGCGTCCTCACCGTCTCGGACTTCGCCGCCGCAGCCGAACTGGGCGTCCGGATCACTACCGAGATCCGCTACGACCAGATCAATGAGTTCGCCAGGCTCGCCGGCGAAGGCATCCTGGTCGTACCAGTCGCCCGCACCTACACCCTCGACCAGATCCAGGAAGCGGCCAAGCTCAGCCGATCCCGCCGCCCCGGCGGCAAACTCATGCTCGTCCTGTGATCACCCTGCTGGCGTGGTCAGGCGAAAGGAGTCCACACACCCCGATGGTCACGGGGTGACCGCACCCGTTCCCGACCAGGGTCTCTACGAGATCGCGAAGTCACACTGGAGTACTAGGCCTGCGGCGACCGGGCGTCGTAGTGGGCGAATTTGCGCCAGCGGAGGGCGAGCAGCCCCAGCACCAGGACGCAACAGAGCCCGCCGCCCGTGATCGCCACGGCCGGGGAGGTCAGGTCGGCGACGGTCCCGGCGAGGAAGTCTCCGAGCCGGGGCCCGCCCGCGACGACCACGATGAAGACGCCCTGGAGGCGGCCGCGCATGTCGTCCGGGGTCGCGGCCTGCATCATCGTGGAGCGGAACACCATGGAGATGGTGTCGGCCCAGCCGGCCAGGGCCAGGAAGAAGAGGCCGAGCCACAGGTTCCGGGTGAGCCCGAAGACGGCGATGGCCAGGCCCCACGCGGCCACGGCGAGCAGGATCGCCAGCCCGTGCCGGCGGATGTGGCTCTGCCAGCCGGAGAACACCCCGCCCAGCAGCGCCCCGACGGCCGGCGCCGCCACGAGCAGGCCCACCGTCTTGGCGTCGCCGCCGTACCAGAGCACGGCGATGGCCGGGAACAGCGCCTTGGGTTGCGCCAGCACCATGGCGGCCAGGTCGGAGAAGAAGGTCATCCGGATGTTCGGCCGGGTCCCGAGGAACCGCAGGCCGTCGATGACGGACGCCCTCCCCCGGGCCCCCTCGGCGCGGTCGGGCTTCATCGACGGCAGCCGCCACATCGCGTAGAGCGCGGCGCAGAAGGTCACGGCGTCGACGAGGTAGGCGGCCTGGAAGCCCCACCAGCCGACGATCAGGCCGCCGAGCATCGGTCCGGCCATGAAGCCGGAGGTCATGGTGACGGAGTTCAGCGCGTTGGCGGCGGGCAGCTGCTCGGGCGGCAGCAGCCGGGGGATCATGGCCGACCGGGCCGGGCCGGTGAGCGCCCCGCACACCGCCTGGAGGGACACGACGGCGTACAGGAACCAGACGTGGTGGTAGCCGAACAGCGCGGCGGTGGCGAGCGCGACCGACAGGGCGGCGGCGCCGAGGGAGGCGTAGAGGCCGAGCTTGCGCCGGTCGACGGTGTCGGCGATGGCCCCGCCGTAGAGGCCGAAGGCGACGAGCGGGACGAGCGAGAAGAGGCCGACCAGCCCGACGGAGAAGCTGGAGCCGGTGATGTCGTAGACCTGGAGCGAGATCGCGAGGGCGGTCATCGCCTGGCCGATCCAGGAGATGGTGCCGCCGATCCACAGCCGCCGGTAGTCCGGGGAGGTGGAGAGCGGGGTGAGGTCGGCGAATATTCGGGACAGGGCGCGGGTGCGGGTCGCTTCGGTCGTACGGGTCACCCCGGATGATAACCACCGTCCGGGCGTGGGCCCGGGGGAGTTTTTCCGCCTTTCACGCAGCGGCAACAGTCGCCCCGTTCGACCCCTCGGCCCCATCCGAAACGGCGTTTGCCGCTAACTCGCCATTATCATCGGACATTTGACCGAATCGACAGGCGCTCCTCCCCGGCCGTCCCGCTCATGATGAAAGACTCGTATGTATGTCCAGGGAGGCGTAGTGATCGGACCTGGCAACAGCACCACGAGCACCGGCGACCCGCACCACACGGTGCGCACCGCCGTCCCCCTCACCGTCGGCGTCGAGGAGGAGTTCCTCCTCGTCGACGCCCGCACCTTCCGGGTGGTCCCCGCCGCCCCGCACGTCCTCGCCACCGCCGGCGGCCTGCCCGGCGAGCTCCACCCCGAGGGCACCCGCTACCAGGTGGAGCTCTCCACCCCCGTCGCCCACTCGGCGACCGCCCTGCGCAAGGAACTCGTGGCCCTGCGGCGCACCCTGGGCCGGGCGGCCCGCGCCCACGGCTGCCGGCTGCTCGCGGCGCCCTCGCCGGTCCTGCCCGTGGAGGGGCCGCTGCACCTGACCGACGACGAACCGCGCCAGCGCGAGCAGCACCGCCGCTTCGGCTCGCTGACCGACACCCTGGTCAGCTGCGGCCGCCACGTCCACGTGGGCACCCTCGACGTGGACACCGCGGTGACGGTGTCCAACCGGGTCAGGCCCTGGCTGCCCACGCTGATCGCGCTGGCCGCCAACTCGCCTTTCTGGGGCGGCCGCGACACCGGCCACGCCAGCTGGCGGGCGATGGCCTGGTCGGGCTGGCCCTCGGCCGGACTGCCCCCGCACTTCACCTCCACGGCCCACTTCCGCCGCTCGGTGCAGACCCTGCTCGCGTCCGGGGCGGCCCTGGACGTCAAGATGGTCTACTGGGACCTCCGCCCCTCCCTGCGCTGGCCGACCCTGGAGATCCGGGCCCCCGACATGTCCCCCGACATCGACACGGCCGTCCTCCAGGCCGAACTGGCCCGCGCCCTGGTGGCCACGGCCCTGCGGGAGAACGCCGAGGGCCGTCCCGAACCGGTCCTGCGCGAGGACGTACTGCACCTCGCGCGCTGGCGCGCGGCGCACGACGGCCTCGAAGGCTTCGGCCTGGACCCGTACTCGGGCGAGGAGGTCCCCGCGGCCGACCTGGCCGAAGCCCTGCTGGACCTGGTCGCCCCGGAACTGGCCGCCGCCGGCGACCTGGACCACGCGGCGAAGACGATGGCCGCCCTGCTGCGCGACGGCTCGGGCGCCCACCGCCAACGCGCGGCCTTCGCCCGCCGCCACGACCTGACGGACGTCCTGCGCCACCTGGCAGACGAAACGGAGACCCTCTGACGGGCACCGCCCCGACCCTCGCACACCCGAACCCCCCGCCGAGCCCGCAGGCGTACGCATCCTTGTGCGCCCGCGGGTCGCCCGCGGGCGGCCCGGGGTGAGTCGCCGGCACGTCGGGCGGCGGGCGAACTCCCGGGTACGCCGGCCGACGACCAGTGCGTGTGCCACCGGGCCCTCCTGTCCATGGGGTTCGGGCGGTCGCTTCAGGCCCGCGAGGTGAGAGGGCTGTCCCGGGTGGGTGCTGTCGCCGCGGCGGTGCGCGGCGGGGGAAGGAAGGCCACGGCGGCGAGCGTGGCCAGGGCGCCGACGACGGCGAGACCGGGAATGACCGCGGCGGTCGCGGCGGCCTGCGCCTGGTGCAGGCCCCGGCCCATGTGGTCGCCGAGGGTGTCGGCGTAGAGGCTGCCGGCGACGGCCAGTGCGACGGATCCGCCGATCTGGCGGAAGAAGGTGATGTTCGAGCTGGCGGTTCCGAGGTCGGCGGGCCTGACCGCTGACTGGATGACGAGGGTGAGGCCGGAGAGCATGGGACCTATACCGATGCCGATGAGCACCATCCACAGGGACATGACCTGAAGTGACGTGTCCAGCGCCAGCCGGGTGAAGAGCAGTGATCCCACGGCGGCCGACACGGCGGCGGCGGCGAGCCAGATCCGGGAGCGTCCGGTCCTGCTCAGGAGCGCGCCGGCGAGGAGGCTGCCGGCGACCATGGCCACCATGAGCGGGTAGAGGAGCAGGCCGCTGGTGCTGGCGCTGTGTCCGAGGGCCTCCTGGAAGTAGCGGGGCAGGAACACGACGGCCGAGAAGAGGCAGAAGGCCGAGAAGAACGAGGCGATGCTGACCAGGGTGTAGGTGCGGTTGCGGAAGAGCCGCAGGGGCATGATCGGCTGGGCGGCCCGCCGCTCGATCATGAGGAAGGGCACCAGGAGCACGAGCGCGAGGGCGATGGGCCCGGTGACCACGGGGTCGGACCACACGTGGCCGTCGACGCCCTTCATCGTCAGGCCGATCAGCAGTGCGCTGATCGCGGCCGTCAGCACGGTGATGCCGGCGTAGTCGGGGCGGCCCGCGTCGGGCATCCGGGCTCCGGCGGGCAGGTGGCGCCAGATGACGGCGAGCACGGCCAGGCCGACGGGAAGGTTGACCAGGAAGACCCAGTGCCAGCTCGCCTGGTCGGTGAACACGCCTCCGAGGTAGGGGCCCAGGACGTAGCTGGAGGCCATGACGCCCCCGACGGCCCCCTGCGTCCGGCCGCGCCGCTCGGGCGGGACCGAGTCGGCGACCAGGGCGAGGGACAACGGGATCAGGGCGCCGGCGCCGAGACCCTGGACGGCCCGGAAGGCGATGAGCTGGTTCATGTCCTGTGCCGCCGCGCACAGGGCGCTGCCGACGAGGAACACGGCGATGCCGGTGAGGAGCAGCGGCTTGCGTCCGTAGACGTCGGAGAGCCGGCCGTAGAGCGGGACCGTGATGGTGGAGGTCAGGAGGTAGGCCGTCACGGCCCAGGTGTACAGCTCGCCGCCGCCCAGGTCCTGGGTGATGCGGGGCAGAGCCGTGCCGACGATCGTCTGGTCGAGCATCGCCAGGAACATGCCGCCGAGGATGGCGACGAGGAGCAGTCCGTCGGCGGTACGAGAGGGTGGCTTCATGTGTCGATGCTTACATGTCAGGGTTGACAGGTCAATGTCTGGGTATTCTGGAGTCATGTCACTACGGATCGCCCTGCTCGGCACGCTCGCCCACCACGGCCCGGCCACCGGCTACGAACTCGCCAAGAGGTTCGACACGTCGATCAACCTCGCGTGGCAGGCCAAGCACGGGCAGATCTACCCGGAGCTCGCCAGAATGGTGAAGTCCGGCGCCGTGACCGTCGAGAACGCGGGTGACGGGCGAGGGCGCAAGGTCTACACCGTCACCGACGCGGGCCGGCGGGAGATCACGGAGTGGGTCAACGGCGACGACCTCTACCGCGGCGTCCGCAACGAGTCCGCACTGCGCGGATTCCTGGTCACCCTCCTCCCGCCACGCGAGGCGGCGGCCGTCATGCGCGCCGAGGAGGCGCGCCACGCAGCCAAACTGGCCGAAGTAGAGCACCTGAAGGAGGAGGTGGAGGCCAGGACGGCACCCGACGACCCGTTCGGCAGGTACGCCCTCGAACTGGGGCTGCGCAACGCGACGATGATGAGGGACTGGGCGGCGGAGACGGCGAAGGACCTGGAGAACAAGGCCGAGAAGGAAGACCGGCGCTAGACCCACCGCCGCCGACCTTGCGAGCGGGACGGGATGGGGCGGGGCGGGGCGGGACCCGGCCGGGAACCGGGGCGGCGCATCGGGACGAGCTCACGGTTCACGCCCTCCCGTACACCGAGCCCGGACGAACTCCCGCCGCCGCCCGGACGGATGAGAGCGGCATTCCTCCGATCCACACGGGCCCCGAGGCACCCCGGACTTCCGGGCCGCGACACCCCGGCTCCCCTCACGGGGCGGGGAATTCGGGGACACCCGAATCGACGCCGTCGTGACCCGCAGGCCACTCGGCCGACCGCTCGGGCCTCGACACCTCCGCGCGCACGCTGTGCGCCGTGCGGGAGAGCCGCGCCGCCGCCGATCCGGCCCCTCCACCGCGCCCCTCACATCGCCGCCGCCCGCACACGGGTCCCGGTCCGCACCTCTGCGAGCACGTAGGGAAGGTCCCCAGACCCGCCTGATCAGCCAAGGCTCACGCCGGCCGGGTCGCCAACAAGATCAACAGTCGCGCCAGCGGCAAGATGACCAGCCAATAGTCGGACTGCGCGCCGCTCGCGCCCAAACCATGGGCATGATGGACGGGTATGCACCCAAAGCGCATCCTCCGCAGAGCAGTTGCCCTCTGCGGTTCGGGCGTGAGGAGCTGCGTAGTGGCGAGTAATGACCTCGTACTGATTGATCAGGTACTCAAGCAACGGGCAGCAGTGTCACCGCTGCTCGCAGACAAGATCTTCGAGGTCTTCGCGTGCGAACAAGCAGTCACGACAGGAGACCTCTCCCTTGAGGAGATCCAAGCCGGGGTGATCGGGGGCGGCGGGGACGGCGCGATCGACGGGGTGTTCGTCTTCCTCAACGAGCGGCTGCTTGCAGAGGAAGACGAGACCCCTCCACCAGCCGATGTCCCACGGGGGTCGCGCCTCCTGCTCTGGCTTGTTCAGGCCAAACGTGAAAAGTCCTTCACGGAAACGGCGATCGACCTCGCCGCTTCTTCGACCCGGCGCCTTTTGGACCTGGAGGAGACCGAGGAAGACCTCCTAGAACTGTACGGGGCTGAGCTCGTAGCTAATGTTTCGCGATTCCGGCGAACACTTACAACGATAGTCACTCGAAACCCACAAGTCGAAGTTCGATTCTCGTACGTAAGTCGCGGGGAAGTCTCCGACGTGAATTCCAAAGTCGAGAAGAAGGCGCGCGATCTGGAAAGCGCTTTTGCCGCAAAATTCACTGGAGGAGTCGGAAAGGTTGAATTCATTGGCGTGTCGGAACTGTGGCAGCGATCAAACCAAGTGCGGTCGTACACACTGGAACTTCCATACGCTGAAAGCATCACCCACGGCGCGAGTCATATCGCGCTCGTAACACTGAGGGACTACCTCGGCTTCATCAGCGACGAGGAGGGGGCTCTCCGCCGCCACATCTTCGACTGGAACGTGCGCGACTACGAGGGCGGTGTCGAGGTTAACCGCGAGATTAGGGACTCTCTCCTAGACCACTCTGCTCCACAGTTCTGGTGGCTCAACAACGGAGTAACCATCACGTGCTCACGAGCCTGGACCGTAGGGGGGAAAGTCTTCTCGCTGGATGATGTCCAGATCGTCAACGGCCTGCAGACCTCGCACACGGTTCATGAAGCACTGCGCGACTTGCTACATCAGGAACCTGATCACCCTTCCTTCAGCGGCCTCATCCAGGTTCGCATTCTAAAAACAAACAACATGGAGGAACGGGACAAAGTAATCCGTGCGACAAACAGGCAGACCAAAGTCCACGACGCTTCTCTGCATGCGACGGACGACAATCAACGAAAGATCGAAGCCTTCTTCCTCGAACATGACTGGTTCTACGACCGCCGAAAGAATTACTACCGCAACCTAGGGAAACCGGCGAATCGAATTATCGGAATTCCTCTGCTTGCTCAAGCACTGGCAGCTATGGGATTCAGTGAACCCCATAGCGCACGTTCGCGCCCGTCCAGTCTACTCAAGAGCCCAAGCAACTATAGGAAGTATTTTTCCGCGACAACACCGCTGCCTGTATATCTGTGGCTCGCTCGCCAGCAGCGCATCGTAGACGAATTTCTCGCGAATGATGTCCACCCATCCGAGCGCACCGACCTTCGGTTTCACCTGGCCATGCTCAGCGCAGCCGAACTACTTGGGTCTGCCGTACACAATCCCCAGCAACTACGAAAATTGAGCGATCAGGAATCTCACTCGGACGAGGACTCTCTCTTCAGCCTTCTCTACTTGCTGATCAGGGAACGCGACGCGTTTTCCGCTGCGACGGAAAGCTCCTTCGACAAGATCGCCAAGGGCCCCGGCTTCGTCCCTGTCCTCCTGAGGGCGGCAGGCCACAAGTAGCCCCAGTGTTGTGCACTCGACCGGGCGCCGGACTCACAACCCAGCGCCCGGCAGTCATGACCAAATCCAGCTTCGCCCGAGTCAGCGCTCTCATGGGTACGTTGCTAGCAAGAGGAGTCTGATAGATCACCACAGATGGAGGCGCCCGGATGTTGGAGGAAGCCGAGGAGATCGGTCGTCGCGTACGACGGGCGCGGTTGCGGCTTGGTATGCCGCAGGCAGACCTTGCCGCCGCCCTGGGCAAGACCCAGGGCTGGGTCTCGAAGATGGAGCGCGGCCTGATCGAGCTGGACCGAGTTGGGCTACTGAACCTCGTGGCCGCCGAGCTGCACGTGCATCCCAATGACCTGATCGGCCGGCCGTACGCGAGTAGCCCCGCCGAGAATCAGTGGCAGGTCTCAGCCGCATCCATCCTGCGCGAGCTGCGCCGCTACGACCTCGCGCCGATCTTCGACGGCGCCCCGCGCGCCTCCGGTGAGCTGTGGCGGGACATGACCCGCCTGCACCGCCTGCGAGATGCGGCGGCCAACACGGCGATCCTCGCCACCCTCCCCGACCTCCTCCGCGAGGCTCGCGCCCTGGCCGAGGCCGCGAACGGCCACGAGCGCGAGGAAGCGTTCGCGATCTACGCCGTGGCGTGCAAGTTCGCCCACACCGCCGCGCACGCCCTCGGGCACCCCGAACTCGTCGCCATGGCGGCGGAGCGCGCCGCATGGGCGGCCCGCCTCTCGGCCGACCCCGTCATGCCCGCGCTCGCCGACTGGATGCGCGTCTGGGACATGTGGGCCACAGCCGATTGGGACGACTCGCTCACCCTGTCCGACAAGGCCATCGCCAGCGTGCAGCGCGAGTACGAGCTCGGCGAGCCGCTCGCCCTACGGATGTGGGGCACGCTCCACCTGCGCGCCGCCGTTGCCGCGGCCCGCGCCGGCCGACCGGCCGAGGCCGACGAGCGGATCAACCACGCCCGCGACGCTGCCCGCCGGATGGCAGGCCACCACAACCCTCCGATCTACGACCGGCACTCGGTCACCTTCTCCCCCGGCAACGTGCAGATCCACGCGATCAGCGTCGCCCTGGAGACCGGCGAGCAGACCAAGGCCCTCGCCATAAACCGTCGCACGGCCCCCGAGCTCGTCGCCGCTCTACCCAACTCCCGTCAGGGCCATCACCACATGGACCTCGCCCGCGCGTGGCTGTGGGACGGCAACCGTGACCGCGCGCTCGCGGAGCTGGAGACCGCGGAGCGGATCGCCCCCCAGCTCGTACGGAACCATCCGATCGCCCGGTCGACCCTCCGAGGCATCGTCTACGCCGAGCGCATCGCCACCCGCGAGAAGCTGCGCCGCATGTCAGACCGCTTCCACCTGGACGGATGAGGGCGGTATTCCTCCGATTCATATGGGGCCCCTGACCCGCCCCTAACTTCTGAGGCATGACAGGACGACCAACACCCCATCTCCCTTCACCGGGTGACGAGTTAGGGACGGCCGGACCGTTCTACCCACGACTCGGCGACCTCGCCCGTGACACCGCCAAGGACGGGCGAATCGGCGTCATCGTGACGCTGCCCAGAGTGGGCGCCAGCACCTACCACCTGCGTCCGCCGGGCGGTGGCGACGAGTGGTCGGCGCCGGCCGACGGAACAACCCTGCGCCCCGTCCCGGCGCAGGCCACGTACGTGACCCCGATGCGGCGCGACGCCGTGTACGACCACCGGGCCCAGCAGAGCGCGCTGCCGGTCCTGGTCCACTACGACGACGGCGGTACGGCCGAGTCCCTGCTCGTCCTCACCCCGGACCAGGTCGAGTTGTACGCGATCCAGTTCGAGCGACTCATCTCCCAGCGCGAGCAGACGCAGGGGAACGCGGCATGACCGCGCGCCATGCTGCGCAGCGCGGGGCCGCATCCGGCGATCCGGTGGGCCGCTTCCTGAGCTGGATATGGGTGCTTGGCACCGCCGCGGGATTCGCCGCGCTCGCCACCATGACCACCGCTGAGCTCAGCCACCGCGACGCACTGTCGGCCATGACCATCCCCGACGCCGGATTCCCGGCGCTCTGATCTCCCCGCCCGCTCGGATGATCCGACAGACCCGGGCGGGCGGGGCACCCCTCAGCCGGCACCGTCCCCAGTCGCGCCGGCCGAGGTGCTTCACAGCACGTCCCATGCACCACTGACCAAGGAGGCAAGGACCGTGACCGTAATCCAGGAGCGTCCCGCGACCGACGCGCGGAATCTGATCGGCGCCAAGCTGCGCGCGACGCTCGTGTCCAACATGCAGGCCAAGTTCCCCGCACTGACCGACGACAAGGCCGACCGCGGCGTCGGCCAGATGATCGCCTTCCTAGCGGCCGGCGCGTACAACGACACCCCGCTCAGCCCGTCGCCGCTCGTCGATGACTTCTGGCACGCCTTCCTGCTGCACACGCAGGCGTACCAGGACTTCTGCTCGGGGACGATCGGCAAGTTCGTCCACCACCAGCCCGGGTTCCTCGACAAGGAGGAACACGGCGGCGGCAAGGCCCTGCGCGCCCGGACGGTCGACGCGATCGTCGCGGCCGGGTTCGTGATCGACATGGAGTTCTGGCCCGAGCTGGACCTCGCCGACTGCTCGCAGTGCCACGCCAACTGCCACAACAGCCCCAAGTACGCCTGACGTACCGCCTGCGGCCGGTCCTCGGCTTGTGCCACTCTGTGGCCGAGCCGGGGACCGGCTTCCGTTCTGCACGAGGAGTAAGCGGGTGGACCGCACCGCATGGCTTGAGCTCCCACCCGAGGCCCGTAGCGCCGTCGAGACCTACACCGGCCCCGTCGAGCACGCCGAGACCGCCGAGACCGGCGTCATGGCCCGCCTCGCCTGCACTCTCCACACCGCCACCGGCCCCGTCTTCGTCAAGGGCACCCGCAGCGACGAGCCCACAGCGTGGATGTACGACTACGAGGCGCGCGTGACCCGAGTCGCACCGCTCGCGCCCCGCGTGCTCTGGCAGGTCGACGCCGGCGGCTGGCTGCTCACCGGGTACGAGTACCTCCTCGGCCACCACCCGGACCTCAGCCCCGGCTCCCCCGACCTCGGCCCCGTCCTCGACGCGCTCACCACCATGTCCGAGACACCGTGGCCCGAGCAGGTTCGCAAGAAGCCCCTGCACATCCGCTGGTCCGGGTTCTTCCCTGCCGACCGCTCCCCCGATCTCGAAGGCCCGGCCCTCGTCCACTCCGATGTGTCACCGCTGAACATGCTTGTCACCGAAGACGGCATCCGCGTACTGGACTGGGCTCTTGCCTGCCCCGGCCCGGCATGGGCTGACGCAGCATTCGCCATCCCACGGTTCATTCACGCCGGCCACACCGCGGAGCAGGCCGAAGCCCTCGCCCAAGCGGTGCCCGCCTACAGCAACGTCGAGCCCTCGGCCGTCGCCACCTTCGCAGCCACCCTTTGTGGCGTCTGGGAGAGCCGCGCTGCCAGCGACCCGGCGCCGCACCGCGCCCCCCTGATCGCTGCCGCCCGAGCCTGGACCGTGCATCGCAGCAGTCAGCACGTGCACAACGCTTAGTACCGAATCCGAGTGCGACCGTCCAATGGGGTTCCTATCGTGGCCGTATGGATGCCACCAGCCCGGAGCCCCGCCTGTTCGCGAACCGATGGCCCGAAGGAATCGGGCCGGACGGTCAGCCCATCCACCGGGAACGCTGCGCCTGTTTCAACCAGTACAAGGTGCAACCACGTGCCCGGGTCGGCTTCCACGGAGAGCAGCAGGACACGTCCTCGGCGGGTTGGCTGCGCCTTCTCGCGCTCGTCGAAGAGGCGGCCGCGGACGGCAGGGAGGAGTTCAACCCGCTCGTCGAGCTCAGCCCGCACGAGCGGCGCGACGTCATCACCCTGCCCGCGAGCATCGCCCGACTGACCGAGGTCAAGCATCTGAGGCTCTACGGCAGCAATCTCGTGCGCATTCCGCCGGAGATCGGCGCGATGACGAATCTGGAGGAGTTCAGCCCGTACACGTCCCACCGGCTGCACTGGTTCCCGTACGAGATCACCCGGTGCTCGAAGCTGGCGAGGAGCACGGTCAGCACCCGCTCGCTGTTCGGCAACTTCAAGTACCGCCCGCCCTTCCCCCGGCTGCGGACGACAGGCGAGGTCCAGTCCGGCGGCCACCTCGCCGCACTGGACCCGAAGCAGTGGGGCACGACAGCAATCAGCACGTGCAGTGTCTGTGACGGACCGGTGGAGGGACGAGAACTTCACCAGCGGTGGATCTCGCTCGTGGTCGCCACCGACGTCCTGCCCTTGCTCGTCAATGCCTGCTCGGCCGCGTGCATCGCCGCGCTGCCGTCCGGCGCCGCCAAGCACGCTCCTCTGCCTCACTTGGGCGGATGGGAAGCGGTCCAGCCGTCAGCTGACTCGGCCTGACGTCTTCCCTTACAAAGCACAGCTCCGCTGGTTGGCGGGTCTGTGCTCGTAGGGCGCGCTTGTCAGCTACGCATCGAGCTGCACCGCTTCCTGGTCGGCGAAGCGGGCGGCGATGGCGCTGCGCAGCCCGCCACCGTCGGCTGCTGAGCCGTCGACCTGGCGCCGCAGACCTGCGACGGTTTCACGCAGACCGGGCTCGGCCTGGTCGAGGTCGAGGCGGATGCGCAGGGCCGCGCTCTGGTCCTTGGGCAGGCGGTCGACGAGGGCCCGGTCGACCATGCGCAGCAGCGGGGCCGGGTCCGCTTCGGTCCAGCCGAGGCCGGCCAAGCCCTCGGGCTTGGCGCTCCTGGCAGCGAGGTACGACGGGAGTTCGACGCGCAGAGCGCGCAGGGTGTCGACGTCTGCCGAGCCGATCACATCGGCAGCGCTGCGGCCGGCGTCGAGCAGGGCTCGGGTGCGGTCCCACGCGCGTCCCCGGCGAGCCTCGGCGAGGAGTGCTCGGTTGCGTCGCGCGCGGTCGGGGCCGACATGCGTTCGGCGTACGCGCGGATCTGCTCGGCCGCCGCCTTGGTCGTGCGCTCGATGCCGTCCGGCTCGGCGCCTGCCCGCTCGCGGGCTGCACGCATACGCCTGCGCGACCTGCGGCCCTCGCACGTCGACAAGCTGCTCGCCGAGGTCAACGACGGGAAGCGGAAGACGGCGACCGTTCGCCGCCTTTACGCGACGCTGCGCAGCGCCCTGACGACCGCGGTGAAGCAGCAGCTCATCACCTTCAACATGGCGAAGAACGTCGAGCTGCCGACCTCTCAGCGCCCCAAGGTCATCCCGTGGGAGCCGGCCGAGCTCGGCGCCTTCCTCGACCACATCGGCACGCACCGCCTCGGCGCCCTCTTCGAGGTGATCGCCGGAACGGGCCTGTGCCGCGGTGAGGCGTGCGGGCTCCGATGGGACGACGTCGACTTCGCCCGCCGGGTGATCGTCGTGCGGCAGCAGATTATGCAGGTGTCCGGGCTCAAGAAGCGGGACATGCCACCCATGGCGTGTCCGTACTGCGAAGGGGGACACATCGGTCTGATGTTCTCCCGGCCGAAGACGGCGAGCGGCGAGGATCGGATCATCGACCTCGACGAGCTGACCGTCGGTGCGCTCCTGAGTCACAAGCTGCGACAGGAGGACGAGCGCCGCAAGTGGAAGCCTGCGTACCGAGACCACGGGCTTGTGTTCGCCCATGACGACGGCGACGCCCTGCGCCCGGATCACGTCTCCAAGCTCTTCGGCGGCCTGATCGACGCCGTCCGGTTCGAGGACGACGCGCACCTGCCCGCCGGGGAGCGCCGGCGGCTGCGGCGGGTACGGCTGCACGACCTGCGGCGCGGACAAGCGTCGCTGATGCTCGCCGCCGGGGTCGACATGGCGATCGCGTCGAAGCGCCTCGGGCACTCCACGGTGACGATCACCACGGACCTGTATCCACACCTGCTGGGTGGAGTCGGGCGCGACGCCGCCGAGAAGCCGCCTCACTCGTGCCGCGCCGTCGCCGCGATCAGCCCGAGACGGCCGACCCGCGTTCCCAGGTGGTTCCCAGCCAAAGGCTTGAGCTCGGCTCGCCTGATGGCACGACAGACCCCGGACACGCCAAAGCCGCAGGTGCGATCGTTTCTGCACCTGCGGCTCGCAGTGGGGCGGGTGGGACTCGAACCCACGGCCGACGGATTATGAGTCCGCTGCTCTAACCGGCTGAGCTACCGCCCCTTCACGGCGTGGCGCGTACATGTGTGCGCGCCGTCTGCCGCAGCATAGCCGCTCATACGATCTCCTGCCTCGGATGCCTCGCATGATCGGCTTCGCCTGTTCAGAGAGACCGCGCCGAGGGCTGCCCGGTTCCGGATCGGGGGCAAAAAAAGAAGAGGACCCACCCGGGGTCCTCTTCTTCCTTGCTCCCCCGGCTGGACTCGAACCAGCAACCCTCCGGTTAACAGCCGAATGCTCTGCCAATTGAGCTACAGGGGACCGCGCTCCCCCGACTGGACTCGAACCAGTAACCTGCCGGTTAACAGCCGGCTGCTCTGCCAATTGAGCTACAGGGGATTGCTGCGGTGCATCGAACAGCCCACCTCCGGCCTTGCCGGGGGGCGAGTGCCCTTCGCGAGACATAGATTAGCGCAAGCAGGGGGGTGCTCCGCCAATCGGTATCTGCAGCCGGCCGGGCACCACACGACGAAGGGTGGCAGGCATGCGGTACAAGGTCACGTTCGTGGTCGGACTGGCCCTCGGGTACGTGCTCGGGACCAGGGCCGGACGCGAGCGGTACGAGCAGCTGAAGAAGTCCGCGCGGGAGATCTCCCAGAACCCGGTGGTGCGCAACGCCGCCGAGAGCGCCGGGCAGAACGGGCGCGTCTTCGCCGGCAAGGCGTTCGCGGTCGTGAGCGAGAAGGTGGGCGACGCCGTGCCCGAGTCCCTGGCCGGCCGGGTGCGCGGGCTGCGCGACCGGGTCGGAGGCGGAGGCGGCGAGGACGACTGGGGCACCAGCAACACCTGACCGCACCCCCGGCCCGCGGGCCGGACGCACTTCTTCGGGCCCCCGGCCCGCGGGCCCGAAACGGTCCGCGGCCGGGGGCCCGAAGCGGTCCGCGGCCCTCCGCGGCCGCTGTCCCGGGGGAGGCCCCGGCGCTCCGGGGCCGCCGCGCCGGTCGGGTCCGGGCGGGCGTGCGGCAGAATTCTCCGCATGGGGATAGTCGCCGGGCTGGACAGCTCTTCCACCTTCACTCGCATCGTCGTCTGCGACACCGAGACGGGCGCCGTCGTGCGCCAGGGGTACGCACCCCATCCACCGTCGTCGGGGGAACCGGACGGCGGCGCGCAGCCCCACGAGACCGATCCGCAGGCCTGGCTGCTCTCGCTCGGCGAGGCGGCCGGCGGCGGGCTCCTCGAAGGGGTGCAGGCCATCGGGGTGTCGGCGCAGCAGCACGGCCTGCTGCCGCTGGACGCGCAGGGCGGTCTCGTACGGCCGGCGCTGGTCGGCAACGACAAGCGCGGGCAGGTCGCCGCGGCGGACCTGATCGAGGCGCTCGGCGGACGGCATGCCTGGGCCGAGGCGGTGGGGTCGGTGCCGCACGCCGCGCAGCCGTTGGCGAAGCTGGCCTGGCTGGCCCGGGCCGAGCCCGAGGCCGCCCGCCGGGTGGCCGTCCTGATGTCCCCGCACGACTGGCTGGTCTGGCAGCTGCTGGGCCGGCCGGCCCGGCGCACCACAGACCGGGGCGGCGCCTCCGGTACCGGCTACTGGTCGACGGCCACCGGCTCCTGGCGGCCCGACCTCGTCGAGCTGGCCCTCGGCCACCGGGCGCTGCTGCCCGAGGTGCTCGGCCCGGCCGACGCCGCCGGCACCACGCCCGAGGGGCTGCTGATCTCCGCCGGGACCGGCGAGACGATGGCCGCCGCGCTCGGGCTGGGGCTGGGCCGCGGTGACGCCGTGGTGTCGCTGGGCGCCTCCGGTTCGGTGATGGCCGTGCACCACGAGGCCCTGTCGGAGCCGGGCGGTCTGATCACCTCGCTGGCCGACGCCAGCGGCATGCACCTGCCGGTGGTGAACACCTCCAATGCCGTACGGGCCCTGCGCGGCACCGCCGAACTGCTCGGAACGGACCTGGAGGGGCTGTCCGAGCTCGCGCTGAAGTCGACGCCGGGCGCGCACGGCCTCGTCCTGCTGCCGTACCTGGAGGGCGAGCGGACGCCGAACCTGCCGCACACCGCCGGCACCCTGTCCGGGCTGCGCCGCGACTCGATGAAGCCGGAGCACCTGGCCCGGGCCTCCTTCGAGGGCATGCTGTGCGGGCTGGTGGACGCGCTGGACGTGCTGCGCTCGCGCGGGGTCGAGATCCGGCGGGTGTTCCTGCTGGGCGCGGCGGCCGAGCTGCCGGCCGTACAGGCCTTCGCACCGGGGCTGTTCGGTACGCAGATCGTGGTCCCCGCGCCGGCCGACTACGCGGCGCTGGGCGCGGCGCGCCAGGCGGCCTGGGCGCTGGGAGTGGCGCAGGGCGTGCTGGCTCCGCACACCCCGCCGCTCTGGCCGGCGCCCTCGGCGCAGGTCTTCGAGCCGGGCGAGGACCACCCGGCCTGGCAGGCGGTGCGCCAGCAGTACGTCGCGACGCGGGAGCAGATCCACCCGGGCGCCTTCTAGGGCGCGGCCTTCCCCGCGTCCGCTCCCGGACCGGGGGCGGACGCGGGGGGCCGGGGTCCCGGTCCGCGCGCCCGGCGTCCTCCTCCTTTTGACCGGGCTTTGCGAAATCCGTTGGGGCTGGGGCCCCCGGTTGGCCGAAGATGGGGTGAACCCCCTCGATCTTGCCGACCGGAGCCTGCGCGTGCTCATACGACTTCTGCGGACCCATCTGGGCCCGTACCGGAAACCGATCCTGCTGTTGGTCCTGCTCCAGCTGTTGCAGACCAGTGCCAGCCTCTACCTGCCCACCCTGAACGCCGACATCATCGACAACGGTGTCGTCAACGGCGACACCGGCTACATCCTGCGCTTCGGCGCGCTGATGCTCGCCGTCTCGCTCGTCCAGCTGGTCTGCAACGTCGGCGCCGTCTACTTCGGCGCCCGTACGGCGGCCGCCGTCGGCCGCGACGTGCGCGCCGCCGTCTTCGACCGGGTGCAGAGCTTCTCGGCCCGGGAGCTCGGCCATTTCGGCGCTCCCTCGCTGATCACCCGTACGACCAATGACGTCCAGCAGGTCCAGATGCTGGTCCTGATGACCTTCACCCTGATGGTGTCGGCGCCGATCATGTGCGTCGGCGGCATCGCGATGGCGCTCTCGCTCGACGTGAAGCTGTCGGGCGTCCTGCTCGCCGTGGTCCCCGTGCTCGGCCTGGCGGTCGGCGCGATCGTCTTCCGGACGCGGCCGCTGTTCCGGCAGATGCAGGAGCGGCTGGACACCGTGAACCGGGTGCTGCGCGAGCAGATCACCGGCAACCGGGTGATCCGCGCGTTCGTGCGGGACGACTACGAGAAGGACCGCTTCCGCGAGGCCAACGCCGATCTGACGGGCGTCTCGCTGGCCGCCGGCAAGCTCCTCGCCCTGATGTTCCCCACCGTCATCGTGGTCGTGAACATCTCCAGCGTCGCCGTCATCTGGTTCGGCGCGATGCGCGTGGACAGCGGCGGCATGGAGATCGGCCAGCTCACGGCCTTCCTCGCCTACCTGATGCAGATCGTCATGTCCGTGATGATGGCCACCTTCATGTTCATGATGGTGCCGCGGGCCGAGGTCTGCGCCGAGCGCATCCAGGAGGTCCTGGACACCGAGTCGAGCGTGGTGCCGCCCGCCGATCCGGTGCGCGAGCTCGCCCGGCGCGGTCAGCTGGAGCTGCGCGGGGCCGACTTCCGCTATCCGGGCGCCGAGGCGTCGGTGCTGCGCGGGGTGGACCTGGTGGCCCGGCCCGGGGAGACCACCGCGGTCATCGGCTCCACCGGAAGCGGCAAGTCCACTCTGCTGGGCCTGGTCCCGCGCCTGTTCGACGCGACCGGCGGCGCGGTGCTCGTCGACGGGGAGGACGTACGGCGCCTCGACCCGGAGCTGCTGGCCAAGACGGTCGGCATGGTCCCGCAGAAGCCGTACCTGTTCTCCGGAACGGTCGCCTCCAACCTGCGCTACGGGCGCCCGGACGCCACCGACGCGGAGCTGTGGCAGGCGCTGGAGGTGGCCCAGGCCAAGGACTTCGTGTCCGCGCTGGAAGGCGGCCTGGAGGCCCCCATCGCCCAGGGCGGAACCAACGTCTCCGGCGGCCAGCGCCAGCGTCTGGCCATCGCGCGCACCCTCGTGCAGCGCCCGGAGATCTACCTCTTCGACGATTCGTTCTCGGCCCTGGACTACGCGACGGACGCGGCGCTGCGCGCCGCGCTCGCCCGCGAGACCGAGGACGCGACCGTGGTGATCGTCGCCCAGCGGGTCTCCACGATCCGCGACGCCGACCGGATCATCGTCCTGGACGAGGGGCAGGTGGTGGGCGAGGGGCGCCACCACGAGCTGATGGCCGGCAACGAGACCTACCGGGAGATCGTGCTCTCCCAGCTGACGGAGGCGGAGGCCGCATGAGCGGGCCCGGAGGACGGATGATGATGGGGCCGGCCCAGCGGTCCATGGACTTCAAGGGCTCGGGCAAGCGGCTGCTGGGCCAGCTCGCCCAGGACCGGGCCAAGCTGTGGGGCATGGTCGCCGCGGTCGTCGGCAGCGTCGGCTGCGCGGTGGTCGGCCCGAAGATCCTCGGCAACGCCACCGACCTGGTCTTCGCCGGGATCGTGGGCCGGAACATGCCGGCCGGGATCACCAAGCAGCAGGCGCTGGAGCGGATGCGCGCCGACGGGCAGGGCGGCATGGCCGACATGCTCTCCGGTACGGACTTCACGCCCGGCAAGGGCATCGACTTCGGCGCCGTGGGCGTCGTGGCGCTGTGGGCGCTGGCGGTGTTCACCGTCGCCGGTCTGCTGATGCTGGTGGCGACGAGGCTGTCGAACCACGTCATGAACGGCACCGTCTACCGCATGCGCGAGGAGCTCCAGGCGAAGCTGTCGCGGCTGCCGCTGTCGTACTTCGACCAGCAGAAGCGCGGCGAGGTGCTCAGCCGGGCGACCAACGACATCGACAACATCGGCCAGACGCTCCAGCAGACGATGGGGCAGCTGCTGAACTCGCTGCTCACCATCGTGGGCGTGCTCGTGATGATGTTCTGGATCTCGCCGCTGCTGGCGCTGGTCGCGCTGGTGACCGTACCGGTGTCGGTGGTCGTCGCGGCGAAGATCGGCAAGCGGTCGCAGCCGCAGTTCGTGGCGCAGTGGAAGTCGACGGGCGCGCTCAACGCCCACGTCGAGGAGATGTACTCGGGCCACAACCTGGTCAAGGTCTTCGGCCGGCAGAAGGAGTCGGCGGCGCTGTTCGCCGAACAGAACGAAGCCCTGTACCGGGCCTCGTTCAAGGCACAGCTGGTCAGCGGCATCATGCAGCCGGTGATGTTCTTCATATCGAACATCAACTACGTGCTCATCGCGGTCGTCGGCGGCCTGCGGGTCGCGTCGGGCACGCTGTCGATCGGCGACGTGCAGGCCTTCATCCAGTACTCGCGCCAGTTCTCGATGCCGCTGACGCAGGTCGCCTCGATGGCGAACCTGGTGCAGTCCGGCGTCGCCTCGGCGGAGCGGGTGTACGAACTGCTCGACGCGCCGGAGCAGGAACCGGACGCCGAGGTCCCCGAGCGCCCGGCGGAGCTGCGCGGACAGGTCACGCTCGACAAGGTGGCCTTCCGCTACGAGCCCGACAAGCCGCTGATCGAGAACCTCTCGCTCACGGTCGAGCCGGGCCAGACCGTCGCGATCGTCGGCCCGACGGGCGCCGGCAAGACCACGCTGGTCAACCTGCTGATGCGGTTCTACGAGGTCACGGGCGGCGAGATCGCCCTGGACGGGGTGGACATCGCGAAGATGACGCGCGAGGAACTGCGCGGCGGCATCGGCATGGTGCTCCAGGACACCTGGCTGTTCGGCGGCACCATCGCGGAGAACATCGCGTACGGGGCCTCGCGCGAGGTCACGCGCGCCGAGATCGAGGAGGCGGCGCGGGCGGCCCACGCGGACCGGTTCGTGCGCACCCTGCCGGACGGCTACGACACCGTGCTGGACGACGAGGGCGCGGGGGTCAGCGCGGGCGAGAAGCAGCTGATCACCATTGCCCGGGCGTTCCTGTCGGACCCGGTGATCCTGGTGCTCGACGAGGCGACGAGCTCGGTGGACACCCGGACCGAGGTGCTGATCCAGAAGGCGATGGCGCGCTTGGCGCACGGCCGTACGTCCTTCGTGATCGCGCACCGGCTGTCGACGATCCGCGACGCGGACGTGATCCTGGTGATGGAGGGCGGCTCGATCGTGGAGCAGGGCACGCACGAGGAGCTGCTGTCCTCGGACGGTGCCTACGCACGCCTGTACGCGGCGCAGTTCGCGCAGGCGGTCGCCGAGGTGGACTAGGCCGTCCCTGCTCGGTGGACCGGCCGCGGCCGGTTCGCGCCTCGCCCCGCACCGGGAGGGTTCCGGTGCGGGGCGAGGCGGTTCCCGGGGACTCGTCAGGGGTCGGCAGGGGGCTTTCGGATGCGTTCGGGGGGCGGGGGCGGGGCGTTCGGACGCGTTGGGGGGCGTTCGGGGGGTGGTCAGGGACTGGTGAGGACGACCAGCCGACGGGTCGCGCGGGTCATCGCGACGTAGCGGTCGACGGCGCCCTCGATCCCTCCCCCGAACTCCTGCGGGCCGACGAGGACGACCAGGTCGAATTCGAGCCCCTTGGAGAGCGCCGGAGTCAGCGAGCGGACGCGGGGCGACGCGCGGAACGCGGGATCGCCGATGACGCAGGCGGTGCCCTCGGCGTGCTCGGCGAGCCAGCTGCCGATGATCCGGTCCAGGTCCGCGACGGTCCCGTGCACGACGGGGGCGCCGCTGCTGCGGATGGACGCCGGCACGTTGGCGTCGGGGAGCACGCACCGGATGACCGGCTCGGCCTGCTCCATGACCTCGTGCGGCGTGCGGTGGTTGATGCCCGGGGAGGCCAGCTCGATCCGGTCGAACCCGACCCGTTCGAGCCGCTCCCGGCACGAATCCGGGCACCCGTGCCGGGCCTGGGCGCGGTTCCCGACGATGGTGAAGCTGCGGGACGGGCAGCGCTGGAGCAGCATCTGCCACTGGGCGTCGGTCAGTTCCTGCGCCTCGTCCACGACGACGTGCGCGAACGGGCCGGCGAGCCCGTCCGGGTCGGCGGCGGTCAGGGCGCTCTCGTCGACCAGGGTGTCGCGCAGGTCCTGCCCGAGCAGCATGGCCACCGCGTCCTCGCCGTCGTCGTCGGCCTTCAGGATGGCGTCGATGACGTCGGCCATGCGTGCGCGTTCGGCGGCTGCGGCGGCGGCGTTGCGGGCCCTGTGCCGGGCCGCCGCCGGGTCGCCGAGCCGCCGCCGGGCGGCGTCCAGTAGCAGCGGCGGGTCGCCGACCGTCCAGGCCTGCGCGTCCGCCCGCTGGAGCCTTGCGACGTCCTCGCGGCCGAGCCGGGGGGGGCGCACCTGCGCAGGTAGGCGGGGACCGACCACAGGTCTCCGACGAGGTCGGTCGGTTCGAGGAGCGGCCACGCACGGTGCAGGGCCGAGGTGGGCTCCCCGTCCTCCAGCAACGACCCGCGGAACGGGTCGTACGGGAGGTCCTCGCCGCCGCCCGCGGTGTACCGGTCGAAGAGGAGGGAGACGAGCTCGTCCAGGATCTGTTCGCGCGCCTCGTTGTGCGCGGTGCCCGGCTCCACCGCGTCGAAGGCCTCGGCGCAGTCCTCGGGGGTCAGCCGGAGGTCGGCCCGGTCGGTCGACACCGTCATGCCCCGCGCGGACGGCTCCTCGGGGAGCCGCACGGCGGCCTCGACGGCCTTCACCAGGTCGGCGGAGGCCTTCAGCGCGGCCACCTCCGGGTCGCTCTCCTCGGCGGCGCCCGCCCCGGCTCGGCAGGACCGCCGGGGCCTCGTCGCAAGCCCCCCTGTGCGCTACAAGTTGAAAGTGGCAAGAGGTGGGTCTCCCCCTTGTCCGCGCGGTCGCCCGGTGGTTCCCTCCCGACGCGGACCCGATCTCTCCCCCTCCCCCGCATTGCTCCGAACGTCCTCGGACACGCCGGGCGCCGGGCGGGAACAGCTCGGCCGTTCCCGCCCGGCGGCGTCTGCGGTGTCCGTGTGGGCGAGCGGAGCGGGCGCCGCCACGAGGGGCGCGGCGGTCCGAGGGCTCAGTCCAGGTAGCCCCGGAGCTGGTCCGCGAAGGCGTGGTCGCGCAGCTTGTTGAGGGTCTTGGACTCGATCTGCCGGATGCGCTCGCGCGTCACTCCGAAGATCCGGCCGATCTCCTCCAGGGTGCGCGGACGGCCGTCGGCGAGCCCGTACCGCAGTTGGACGACCTTGCGTTCCCGTTCGCCGAGGGTGGAGAGCACGGCTTCGAGGTGCTCGCGCAGCAGGAAGAACGCCGCGGACTCCACCGGTGAGGCGGCGTCGCCGTCCTCGATCAGGTCGCCGAGGGCCACGTCGTCCTCCTCGCCCACCGGGGCGTGCAGGGAGACCGGTTCCTGGGCGAGGCGCAGCACCTCCATGACCCGCTCGGGTGTCAACTCCAGCTGGACGGCCACCTCTTCGGCGGTGGGCTCGTACCCGCGCTCCTGGAGCATGCGGCGCTGGACGCGGACGACCCGGTTGATCAACTCCACGACGTGGACCGGCACGCGGATGGTCCGGGCCTGGTCGGCGAGGGCCCGGGACATCGCCTGGCGGATCCACCAGGTCGCGTAGGTGGAGAACTTGTACCCGCGGGCGTAGTCGAACTTCTCGACGGCCCGGATGAGCCCGAGGTTCCCCTCCTGTACGAGGTCGAGCATGGTGAGGCCGCGGCCCACGTACCGCTTCGCGACGGAGACGACGAGCCGCAGGTTCGACTCGATGAGCCGGCGCTTGGCCATCCGGCCGAGCACGACGAGCCGGTCGAGGTCCACGGCCAGCTGGGAGTCGAGGTCCGGGGTGCTGCCGAGCTTCTCCTCGGCGAAGAGCCCGGCCTCGACGCGCCGGGCGAGGTCGACTTCTTCGGCGGCGGTGAGCAGCGGGATCCTGCCGATCTCGCGCAGGTACTGCCGGAACAGGTCGGCGGAGGGGCCCGCTCCGGTGTCCCGGCTCGCACCGCCGGCGGGTGTGCGCCTGCGCTGGGCCGGCACCGGTTCGATCAGCTCCAGCACCTCGGGCTCTTCGTCGGCCGCATCGTCCGAAGGCCCGTCCGAAGGCCCGTCCGCCGCTTCGTCCACGGCCTCGTCCGCTGCGTCCGCTGCGTCCGCTGCTTCGTCCACGACGTCGGCCTCCGCCCCGGCGTCGTCGGCCTCCGAGGACTCGCTCACGTTCACGGTCAGGGTCTGGGTCTGCACGGGGGCGGCCTCCAGGGCTCCGAGGACGGGGGCACCGCACCTCAGTGTGGGGTACGACACATCACTGTCACGAGGGGCGTGCGAGCACTTTCTGAGTCCGGTGCGTGACCGGATGGTTACCCGCCGACGAGAACCCCGATGCGGTTCGGGCGCATGTCCGAGAAGATCGGCGGCATGGGGGCATACGAAACCCACGTGACCGTCCGCTGCCCGGACCGCACGGAGCCGGCCCGCCTCGGGTCCCGGGCCGCGGCGCGGAAGTTGAAGGTCACCCACATCGTGCTGACCCGCGGCCTGATGCCCTCGCAGCCGATGCCGGACCGCGACGGCCACCGGCGGCTGCCGCCGGAACCGCGGACGACGGGCTTCGATCCGGTGCGGGTGAAAGTGGCGACGGTTCCGTGGACCGCGGAGCCCGCGGGCCCGGGCGGCGGTTGCTTCGAGCACCACCGGAAGCTGCTGCTGCCCGGCGGTTTCGACCGTTCCGCCTTGGAGTCCCTGGTGACCCCGTGCGGGGCGCACCTGTCGTGGAACGCCCGGCGGGAGCAGGGGGAGGGCCGGCAGGAACGCTTCGTCACGCAGCGGTGGCGAGGGGCGGGCGCGGCGGCGGGGGCGGGCGCGGCGTGCGACGCGCCGGTCGGGGACGTGGTGGCCGCCGGCCAGCGGATCCTGTCGCAGGAGAGGGAGTTCGTGCTGTACGACAGCGGCCCGTCGGTGGACGACGGGTGGATGAAGGAGGGGCCCGATGACGCCGTGGGACGAACTCGGCTGGCACGTGCGGGAGTTCCCTCGCGAGCCACTGGACGACGCGACCCGGTCCGCGAGCGAACTGCCGCCGACCCTGCGGCCGGTGGCCGGGGACGACGTGCGGCAGCCCGCGCACTTCGACCCGTCGCTGCGCCACCACCTGCGGGCCTACCGCGCCGGTGACCCGGTCTTCGACGATCCCGCCCGGACCGTCGCGCGGGCGCGGGCGCGGCGGGCCGCGATGGAGGCCGTCCTGCTGGCGATCTCGGACTCGCCGAGGGTGGACTCGCTGGTGTTGCGGGGCAGCGGGCTGCTCGCCGACCGGTTCGGGGAGGCGGCTCGGGAACCGGGCTGGACTTCGTGGTGGTGCCGGAGAGCTGGGCGATGGGGACGGCCGGAGCGGCCGGATGCTGGCGGGCATCGCGGTGGCGGCCGACGGGCATGCCGGGGTCGACGGGTCGCGCGCGCTGTGCGAGGACATCTGACGTACGACCGGGCGCCGGGGCGGCGGATGGTGCCGTCCCGGTCCGTGCCCGGACCGTCGGCCGGCCAGGTCCGGCTGGACTTCGTGTTCGACGAGCACCTCACGGTCGGTCCCGAGCCGGTCGCACTGGGCTGCGGCGCCGTGGTCCTGGCGGCGACGCCCGCGCTGTCGCTGGCCTGGAAGCTGCTGTGGATCGTCAGCGACGGGCACCCGCAGGGCAAGGACCTGTACGACGCGGCGCTCTTGGCGGAGCGGTACGCCCTCCCGCACGGGCTGCTCCAAGAGGTCTTCCGGCAGGCCGGGCAGTGGCCGGCACCGAACCGGGAGGTGCGGCTGGAGGACTTCGCGAACCTGTGCGGGCCCGGAAGGTCCGGCACCGAATGGCGCCACTTCGAGCGGGAGTACCCGCACCTGGCCCGCCCCGGGGAGCAGACGTTCCTCACCCGCCTGGTCACGGCCCTGCGGCCCGTCTTCGACGAGACCGAGACCGAGGCCCGCTGAACGAAGGCCCCGGGCAGGGCGCGGGGGCGGGGGCAGGTGCCCGGGACGCGCCGGGCCGAACGGGCCGGGCGGCCGGGCGGGCCGGGCGGCCGGGCGGGCCGGGCGGCCGGGCGGGCCGGGCGGCCGGGCGGGCCGGGCGGCCGGGCGGGCCGGGCGGCCGGACTACTGGCCCGTCAGGTACTTCACGGTCAGGCCCGCCGTCCAGCCGCCGTCCACGGCGAGTTCGGCGCCGGTCATGTAGCCGGCGGCGTCGGAGAGGAGGAACGCCACGGCCGCCGCTATCTCCTCGGGGGAGCCGACCCGGCCCATCGGGGCGCCGGGGTAGTTGCCCTCGCCGCTCCGGATGCCCACCGGGGCGGTCATCGGGGTCAGCGTCATGCCGGGGTGGACGGAGTTGACGCGGATCCGGGACTCGGCGAGCTCGACCGCGCCGATCTTCGACAGACCGCGGACGCCCCACTTGGACGCTCCGTACCCGGCGGTGAGGGCGAGGCCGGTCAGGCCGGCGGCGGAGGAGATGTTCACGATCGAGCCGCCGCCATTGGTCCGCAGCAGGGGGATCGCGGTCTTCATGCCGATGAAGACGCCGACCAGGTTGATCTCGACGACCTGGCGGAAGTGCTCGACGCTCTCCTGTTCCAGGAACTGGCCGGTCGATATGCCCGCGTTGTTCACGAGCCCGTCGAGGCGGCCGAACTCGGCGAGCGCGTACTCCAGCGCCGCCTGCCAGTCGGACTCGCTGGTGACGTCGTGCCGCACGAAGCGCGCGGCCTCGCCGAGCTTCGCGGCGGTCTCGGCGCCCTCGGCCTCCAGTACGTCGGTGATCAGCACCCGGCCGCCACCGTCCACGACCGCCTGCGCGGCGGCCGCGCCGAGACCGCGGGCTCCACCGGTGATGACGACGACCTTGCCGCTCAGATCCACAACAGCCACGGTTCCACACCTCTGCATGCTCGTACCGACCCGACCTGCATATGACTAATCGGCATAGCCGATATCCGGTCATTCTGTCAGAGTCGCCAGCGCTCGCGACACCCCCCGCTCCTTCGGCCCGAGGAAGTGCGGGTCGGGCTTGAGAGCCGCGTCCCACGCCGCCTTGCCCGCCGCGAAGACCTCGCGGGCCCCGCCGTAGTACCAGGTCGCGTCGTGGACGTCGTCGACCCCGACCCCGTAGACCTCCAGGCCCGCCGCGCGGCACAGCGCGACCGCCCTGCGTATGTGGAAACCCTGGCTGACCAGCACGGCGCGCCGGACCCCGAATATCTCGCTGGCCCTGACGCACGAGTCCCACGAGTCGAAGCCGGCGAAATCGCTGACGATCCGGTCGTCCGGCACCCCGTGCCCGGTCAGGTACGTCCGCATCGCGTCGGGCTCGTCGTACCCGGTACGGCTGTTGTCCCCCGTGACCAGCACGACCTTGACCTTGCCGGTCCGGTACAGCTCGACGGCCGCGTCCAGCCGCCGGGCCAGATAGGGGGTGGGCCGCCCCTGCCACAGCCCCGCGCCGAACACCACGGCCACCTCCGCGGCCGGAGCGTCCGCCGTCGTCCCCAGCCGGTCCGCGGCCGCCGCGTGCGTCCACGCCGAGGGCAGCAGCGCCAGCACGCACCCCGCCATCACCCCCTGCACGGCGAGCCTCCGGGCCCGCACACCCCACCGCAGCGCCGGACGCCACCCCCGCCCTACCCCCGGCCCGGACACCGGCCCGAGCCCCGGTCCGGGTCCCGGTCTCCTTCCCGGTGCCCCTCCCGATGTCCTCCCCCCGTCCGTCCCCGGCGCCGCCTTCGCCCCCGGCACCGTCCCCGACCTCAGCTTCAGCCCGAGCCGCGGCCTCGTGAGCCTCATGACCGATCCCCCCCATCGCGACCAACATCGTTCGCACGGATTGACGAACCGGCCCGGCCCGCCAGTTCCGGCTCCCCCGCCTTTCACTCGTACGAATGAGCGAGCGGCCCGACGCGGAGGACCCGTCATCCCGGCGCAACGCCCCGGCAACCTCCTGCGCGCAGGATCGATCCATGACGGAGCCGGCGCACCCTCCCGACACCCCGACCCTCCCGACCTTCCCGGCCCCCGCCTTCGGCAGTGCGGCCGAGCTGCTCGGCCGGATCACCGTCCGGCTCGACACGCAGCTCGGCGCACTGCGTCCGTCGCCCGCCCCGTCGCCCCGGCGCCCGCCCGTGCACCAGCAGCCCACCCTCGTCGCCGTGGCCCGCGACAGCCGCGACCCGCGCGCCCTGCACACCGCCCTCTCGCTCCTCGAACGGGTCCGCGAGCGCCGCCCCCGGCTCGACGTCCGCCTCGGGCACCTCGGGCCGACCCGGCCGCGCCTCGCCGACAGCCTGAGCGCGCTGTCCGGGGTAGTGCCCCGGGAGGCGGCCGTGCAGCGGCGCGGCAGCGCTGCCGGTGCGCCCGGTCCGGCCGCCGCCCCGCTCGGCGACCACCCGGCACTCATCCGCCTCGCGCTGCTGCGCTACGACGCGGCCCTCGCCGGGAGGGAGAAGCACCCGCATCCGGCCAGCACGTGAGGACCTGGTTCGTTCGCATTGCTCCGATTGTCGGCATCTCCGGTTAACGTCTGAGCATGGAAGGCACCGCACCCGCTCCCGCAGATCCGACCGACACCCGCGAGCCGTACGACCCCGCCGCCACCGAACGCTGGGCCGCCGAGCCCGACAAACGCCCCGGCCGGACCGCCTTCCAGCGCGATCGCGCCCGTGTGCTGCACTCCGCGGCGCTGCGCCGGCTCGCCGGGAAGACGCAGGTCGTCACGCCCGGCACCCGCTCGTACGACTGGGACGCGAGCCCCCGGACCCGGCTGACCCACTCGCTGGAGTGCGCCCAGGTGGGCCGTGAGCTCGGCGCGGCCCTGGGCTGCGACCCCGACCTCGTCGAGGCGGCCTGCCTCTCCCACGACATGGGCCACCCTCCCTTCGGCCACAACGGCGAGGAGGCGCTCAACGAGTTCGCGAAGGACTGCGGCGGCTTCGAGGGCAACGCCCAGTCGCTGCGCCTGCTGACCCGCCTGGAGCCCAAGCGGTTCGTGGCCGATCCGGCCGGTGGGGAGCTGACCAGCGTCGGCCTCAACCTCACCCGGGCCTGCCTCGACGCCGCCACCAAGTACCCGTGGGCCCGCGGCGACCACCCCACCGACCCCGGCTCGGTGAAGTTCGGGGCGTACGAGGACGACCTGCCGGTCTTCGCGTGGCTGCGCCGCGGCGCGCCCGCGGACCGCAAGTGCTTCGAGGCCCAGGTGATGGACTGGGCGGACGACGTGGCGTACTCGGTCCACGACTTCGAGGACGGCCTGCACGCCGGCCACCTCGACCCGAACCTGTTGTTCGCCGAGCCCGAGCGCACCGCGATCTGGCGGGTGGCCATCGGCCGGTACGTCCCGGCCGACACCGACCCCGAGGAGCTGCGCGCCGCCCTGGACCGGTTGATGGAGCAGGAGTGGTGGCCGCACGGCTACGACGGCTCCGCCGTGGCCCAGGCCCGCCTGAAGGACGCCACCAGCCAGCTGATCGGCCGCTTCTGCCTGGCCGCCGAGGGGGCCACCCGCGGGGCGTACGGTACGGGCCGCCTCACCCGCTACGAGGCCGAGCTGGTGGTGCCGCGCGAGGCGCGCAACGAGTGCGCGGTGCTGAAGGCGGTCGCCGACCTGTACGTGATGCAGCGCGACGAGCAGGAGCGGATCCGGGCGGACCAGCGCATCGTCCTGGCCGAACTCGCCGAGGCGCTCAGCGCCCGCGCGCCCGAGGGCCTGGACCCCCAGTTCCGGGCGATCTTCGACACGGCCCCGGACGACAGGGCGAGGAAACGGGCGGTCGTCGACCAGATCGCCTGTCTCACCGACGCGGCCGCACGTTCCCTGCACGCGCGCCTCACCCGGCGGGCGCGACGCGCCGTGGGGTGAGCCGATCGGGCCATTCCCCCTTCACGCGGCAGGCTGGGTGCGGGACGCTCGCTTGTGGTCGCATGTGGCGAAGAGGTTATGAGGAGGCATCAGGTGGTCGACGCACACCAGACGTTCATCATCGTCGGCGGAGGGCTGGCCGGCGCGAAGGCGGCCGAGACGCTGAGGGCGGAGGGGTTCACGGGCCGGGTGATCCTGATCGGCGACGAGCACGACCGCCCCTACGAGCGTCCCCCGCTGTCCAAGGGGTTCCTGGTGGGCAAGGAAGAGCGGGACAGCGTCTTCGTGCACGAGCCGTCCTGGTACGCCGGCGCCGACGTCGAGCTGCACCTCGGCCAGCCGGCGGTCCACCTGGACCGCGAGAACAAGTCGGTGCGGCTGGGCGACGGCACGCTGCTGCACTACGACAAGCTGCTGCTGGCCACCGGCGCCGAGCCGCGCCGCCTCGACGTCCCGGGCACGGACCTGGCGGGCGTGCACCACCTGCGCCGCCTGGCCCACGCCGAGCGGCTGCGCGGCGTCCTGGCCGCCCTGGGCCGGGACAACGGCCACCTGCTGATCGCGGGCGCCGGATGGATCGGCCTGGAGGTCGCCGCCGCGGCCCGCGGCTACGGGGCCGAGGTCACCGTGGTCGAGCCGGAGGCGACCCCGCTGTACGCGGTGCTCGGACCGGAGATCGGGCGGCTCTTCGCGGACCTGCACGCCGAGCACGGGGTGCGGTTCCACTTCGGGGCCCGGCTGACCGAGATCGTCGGCCACGACGGCATGGTGCTGGCCGCCCGCACGGACGACGGCGAGGAGCACCCGGCGCACGCGGTGCTCTCCGCGATCGGCGCGGCCCCGCGCACCGCGCTCGCCGAGACCTCCGGGCTCGCCCTGGTGGACCGGGCGCACGGCGGCGGGATCGCGGTGGACGCCTCGCTGCGCACCTCGGACCCCGACGTGTACGCGGCGGGGGACGTGGCCGCCGCCCACCACCCGGTGCTCGGGACCCGGCTGCGGGTGGAGCACTGGGCCAACGCCCTCAACGGGGGGCCGGCCGCCGCGCGGGCCATGCTCGGGCAGGAGGTCGTCTACGACCGGGTGCCGTACTTCTTCTCCGACCAGTACGACGTGGGCCTGGAGTACTCCGGGTACGCACCGGCCGGCGGCTACGACCAGGTGCTGATCCGCGGGGACGCGGGCAAGCGGGAGTTCATCGCGTTCTGGCTCTCGGAGGGCCGGGTCCTGGCCGGAATGAACGTGAACGTGTGGGACGTCACCGAGCACATCCAGGCCCTGATCAGGTCGAAGGCGCCGGTGGACCGCGACCGGCTGGCGGACCCGTCGGTTCCGCTCGCGTCCCTGGTCACGGCGGAGGGGGCCTGACGGATTTGCCCGCGCCCGGCCGTAGACTTCACGCGTGGCAGGACGGATCAACGACGACGACGTGAAGGCGGTACGGGACGCGGTCCCGATCGACGCCGTGGTCTCCGACTACCTCCAGCTGCGCAACGCGGGCGGCGGCAACCTCAAGGGCCTGTGCCCCTTCCATGACGAGAAGTCCCCGTCCTTCCAGGTCAGCCCCAGCAAGGGGCTCTACCACTGCTTCGGCTGCCAGGCCGGCGGGGACACCCTCGACTTCATCATGAAGATCGACCACCTCTCCTTCTCGGAGGCGGTCGAGCGCCTGGCCGGCCAGGCCGGCATCACCCTGCGGTACGAGGAGGGCGGCTACACCGCCGGCACCAGCGGCCGCGGCGAGCGCATCCGCCTGGTCGAGGCGCACAAGGCGGCCGCCCTGTTCTACGTCGACCAGCTGGACTCCCCCGAGGCGGAGATCGGCCGCACGTTCCTGGCCGAGCGCGGCTTCGACCAGGCCGCGGCCGCCCACTTCAGCGTGGGCTACAGCCCGGCCGGCTGGGACCACCTGACCCGCTTCCTGCGCGGCAAGGGCTTCAGCGACAAGGAGCTCATCACCTCCGGCCTGGCCCAGGACAGCCGCAGCGGCAAGCCCATCGACCGATTCCGGGGCCGCCTGATGTGGCCCATCCGCGACATCACCGGCGAGGTCGTCGGCTTCGGCGCGCGCAAACTGCGCGACGACGACAACGGCCCGAAGTACCTGAACACCCCCGAAACGGCGATCTACAAGAAGTCACAGGTGCTGTACGGCATCGACCTGGCGAAGAAGGAGATCGCGAAGACCTCCCGGGCCGTGGTCGTCGAGGGCTACACGGACGTCATGGCCTGCCACATGGCCGGGGTCACCACCGCCATCGCCACCTGTGGAACCGCCTTCGGCGGAGACCACATCAAGATCCTGCGCCGGCTGCTGATGGACAACGCGACCGCCGAGGTGATCTTCACCTTCGACGGTGACGCGGCGGGCCAGAAGGCCGCGCTGCGCGCCTTCGAGGACGACCAGAAGTTCGCCGCCGAGACCTCGATCACCATCGCCCCGGGCGGCATGGACCCCTGCGACCTGCGCCTCGCGCAGGGAGACGCGGCCGTGTCGGGGCTGGTGGAGGCGCGGACCCCGCTGTTCGAGTTCGCGCTGCGGCACATCGTCTCCCGGCACAACCTGGAGAACCCGGCGGGGCGGGCCGCCGCGCTGGACGAGGCGGCCCCGGTCGTCGCCAACATCAAGAACATCGCGATCCAGCACGAGTCGGCCGTCCAGCTGGCGGGCATGCTGGGCATCCGCGACGAGCAGTTCGTGGTCAAGCGCGTCGCGCAGCTCGCCCGCTGGGCGCGGGAGCGCGGCGGCCAGCCGCCGCAGCGGCAGGGCCGGGGCCGTTCCTCGTACGAGGCCGCCGCCGCGCCCGCCGAGCGGCCGGCCGGCGGTCCCGCGCTGAACCTGCGCAGCCCCGCCCACCGCACCGAGCGCGAGCTGCTCAAGCTGGCCCTGCAGCGGCCCGCCCTGGTGTCGCCGGCCTTCGACGCGTACGGGATGGACGAGTTCACGGCGCCTCCCTACGCGGCCGTGCGCCAGGCCATCCTGGACGCGGGCGGTGCCTCGCTGGGCACGGAGGACTACCTGGCCCGGGTCCGCGAGGCCGCCCCGAACGACACGGTGCGCGCGCTGGTCACCGAACTCGCGGTCGAGGCCATCCACGCCAAGACGGTGGACGAGATCTACGCGGGCGTCCAGCTGGTCCAGGTCCGGCTGCGGGCGGTGGACCGCCGGGTGCACGAGATCCAGGGCACGCTGTCGCGGCTGGGCCAGCAGGCCCCGCCGGAGCAGCTGGCCGCGGTCCAGGAGGAGCTGTGGGTGCTCCAGCAGTACGGCCAGCGACTGCGCAACCGCGGCGCCGAGGGCCTGTAGCGGCGGCCGCCGGCGCCCGCGGCGGTGCCGGCGCTGCCTAGCGGCCGAACCAGTCGCCGCCCGGTATCTCGGTGCCCGACGCGCTCAGGTCGCGGGCGAGGAGCTCGGCGGCCAGGTACACCCACGCCCGGACCGCGGTGCCGTCGGGGCGCAGCACCTCGCGGGCGGTGCGGTCGTAGAGGTTCCCGGGCCGGCCGGGGCCCTCGTATTCCTCCAGCAGGTCCAGGGAGGCGAGCAGTTCCGGGTACGCGCCGGGCTCCGGGGTGATCAGTTCGCCGACCACGGTCGAGCCGGGGCGGTGGACCGCGTACGGGTATCCGGGGCCGTCGTAGAGCACCGCGTCGGGGAGGCGGGCGGGCTCCTCCGCGCTCGTGCGGCCGCGCAGGAACAGGTCGTGGTTGACCTCTCCCGGGCGCAGCGTTCCGTAGACGAAGAAGGGGAGCGGGGCGGTCGGGCCCTGGGGCCGAACGGCCGATGTCACGGGGGTCTCCCTCGGGTAGGGCGGCGGGGTCGACGGGCCTGGCCGAAGGTCCCGAACCCGCCCGCGCCCCACCACCGTACGCACCGCTGTTACACAACCTCCCGGCGCCCGTGACCCGGGGCCCCTACGGTCGGTGCCGCCCCTCCCAGCCCCCTGCGATTCGGCCCCCATGACGCTTTCGACCCGCCGCCCCGCCGCCGCCCTCCTGTGGGCCTGCGCCTGCGTGCTCGCCGCCGGCGGCTGCGGCGTGCCCGGCGGCCTGGGCCCCGGCACCCCCGCGCCTCCGGTGTCGTGGCAGCCGCACCCCGAGCCGCTCTGGCCGGCCTGGCCCGCGGCCCCCGGCAGCGCCGCGGGCCGGCGGGAGGCGCCGCCGGTGCCGCTCAAGCACGCCCCGAAGGTGGGGAGGGCCGGGCTGCGCGGGGTGGACGCGACGGAGGTCGCGCGCGCCGATCCGCGGATGGAGCCGTACCTGTCCGGGACCCTGATCCGGGGGCCGGGCCGGTCCGGGGTCCGCCCGCCCGTCTACCGCGATCTGACGGGCGACGGGCAGGAGGACCTGATCGTCGCCGCCGACACGCCCACCGGCCGCTCGGCGCTGAGCGTCTACGCGGTCTCCGGCGGCCGGATCGTGACCGTCCTGTTCACCATCGGACGGCAGTTGACGGCCGAGGCGCTCGGCACCGACCTGTTGGTGCGGGTCGCCGCGGACGACGGCTCCGAGCAGGCGGTGCGCTACCACTGGGACGGCGACCGGATGACCGTGCTCAACGACGAGCGGCGCTTCCGCGCCGCCGGACCGCACGGCGCGGCCGCCCGCACGCCCGCTCCGGGCTGCCCCGACGGGGACGGGCCGGGCGCCCCGTGAGGCCGGTGCCGGCGCGCTGGCGCGACCTGCTCCGGGCGCTGGGCCTGCGGTGGAAGATCTCCGTTCTGCTGGCCGTGGGCTGCTCGCTCGTGGCGGTGACCATCGGCGCGCTGATCCACGACGCGCGCCAGCGGCAGGTGGCCGACGCGGCGCGGGCGAGCGCCGTCGCGCAGTTGGTCCGGGTGCGGCAGGTGTACGAGCTGACGGGCCGGCTGGACAACGACAAGGTCGGCGAGGCCGACGCCCGGATCGACTGCCCGACGCTGGCCCCGCCCCTGCGCCGGGCCGCCCTGGAGGGACTGCGCAGCACGTACCTGGAGCTGTCCGGGCCGCACCCGGCGGTGTGGGCCGCCCGCCCGGTCGGCGGCGACCACGTGCTGTCGGTACGGCAGTCGCTGGGCCGGGAGCAGGCCGAACTGCGCGAACTGGACCGGCAGCTGGTGGCGTACGGGGCCGTGGTGGTGGGGCTCGCGGCGGGCGGCGGGGCGGCGCTGGCCAGCCGGTTGAGCCGGGCGCTGCGCACGGCGGCGGAGACGGCGCGGCGGATCAGCGCGGGCGACCTGGAGGCGCGGATCGGGCCGGCGGGGGTGCCGGGCAGCCGGGACGAGGTCGCGGAGCTGTCCTGGGCGGTGGACACGATGGCCGCGAGCCTGCAGCGGCGGCTGGAGGCGGAGCAGCGGTTCACCGCGGACGTGGCGCACGAGCTGCGGACTCCGCTGACGGGTCTGCACACGGCGGCGGAACTGCTGCCGGCAGGGCGGCCGACGGAGCTGGTGCGGGACCGGGTGGCGGCGCTGCGGACGCTGACCGAGGACCTGTTGGAGGTGGCCCGGTTGGACGCGGACCGGGAGGAGCCGCGGCTGGACGTGCACCGGCTGGGGCCGCTGGTGGAGGCCGTGGTCCGGCGGTCGGGGGTCGCCGCACGGGTGGTGGGCGCGCGGGGGGCGGCGTGCGTGCGGACCGACGTGCGGCGGCTGGAGCGCATCCTGACCAACCTGCTGGTGAACGCGCGGCGGCACGGCGGGGATCCTGCGGGGGTGACGGTGACGGTCTCGGGGACGTCGGTGACCGTACGGGACCGGGGGCCGGGCTTCCCGGAGAGGGTGCTGCGGGAGGGGCCGCAGCGGTTCCTGACCGGCGCGGCCGAGCGCGGCCGGGGGACGGGGCTGGGGCTGACCATCGCACTGGGCCAGGCCCAGGTCATCGGCGCCCGGGTCACCCTGGCCAACACCGCCCCGTCGGGGGCCTCGGCGACGGTGGACCTGCCGGAGGCGTGAGGGGGCCGGGGGCCGGGCGCGCGGGAGGGGCGGGGCCGGGCAGGCGAAGGGCGGGCCGGGGCGCGCGGGAGGGGCGGGCCGGGGCGCGCGGAGCGTGGTGTGGCCGGCCGCGGAGGGGGCCGGGTCACCCGGACGGCGCGGTCTCCTCCGATGGCCGCTTCAGAGCGGTTGACCTGCGCGGACACCGCCCGTGCCGAGCCGGAACCGGCACACCTGACGGTACATCAGCAGGCGCGGTGCGGGCGGGCCGGGTTACCTCTGAACCACGACCCCCGTTTCTCCAGGGAGCCCCCATGCGCCGACGTACCGCCCACGCGCTGACCGCCACCGCGCTGACCGCAGCCGCCTTCCTCGGCCCGGTCGCCGGTGCGGTCGCCGCCGCGGACCTCGGCATGACCGGCTTCGCGCCCGGCGACTTCGCCGCGCTGGAGGTGTGGCCCAAGTCGGCCGCCACCGGCGCCACCGTGACCGTGAACACCACGGCGTGCGGCAGCGGCAGCCACGCCGAGGGCGATGCCAGCACGGTCGGCGGCGGCCGCTTCAAGCTGATCCCGGGCACCCACAAGGACGTGGTCGTGGGACAGTTCCAGGTCTCCCGCAGCACCCCGCCCGGCACCTACGGCATCGGGGCGACCTGCGCGAACGGCAGGTTCGCCACCGGCAACCTGGTCGTCACCGAACGCGGTCCGCAGGGTCGCGTCCAGTCCGGGGTGGGCGGTGGCACGACCACCACCGCCAACCCCGCCAAGATCGCGGCGGGAGCGGCCGTACTGGCCGCGGCCGCCGTCGGCGGTACCTGGCTCCTGCGTCGCCGGGCGAGCGGCACGCGGAGCTGACGGACGCCCACCGCGGCTCCGGCCGCGGTCCGACCGGTACCGTCCCCCGTCGCCCGCCCCGCGAGGTCCCCCCGTTCGCGGGGCCGGGCGACGGTCAGTCACTGCGAAACGGAAGCCGAGGGGGTATCTGCGCATGGGTGGCGAAGGCCGAGGCGGCTGCGGTCCCGGCGGCCCCACGGGTTACGGCGGCGCCGGCGGCCACCGGGGCCGCGGTGGACACGGCACCCCCGTCGGACACGGCACCCCCGTCGGACACGGCCGCACCCGGGGTCCCGGCGGCCCCGCCCGGAGCCGGCAGCCCTGGCCCGCGGGAGCGGGTGTGCGTACGGCCCGGGGTACGGGAGCCACCGCCGTGCGCCGGCCGGTGCGCGGCGGCCGCGGCCTCACCGCCCGGCACGGCGGACTGGTCGCCCTCGCCGCCTGCGTGGGCATCTGGCTCGTCACCAGCGGGTCCCGCGAGCCCGCCGGCCCGCCGCTGCCCTCCCCCGCCGAGGCCTCGGGCGCCGCCACCGCGCCGGGCCCGGGCATCGCACCCCTCCCCGGCTCACCGCCCGCCCGCATCCGCATCCCGTCCATCCGCGTCGACGCCGCGCTGAGCGGGCTGGGCCTCGATCCGGCCGGCAGCCTCGAAGTCCCCCCGCCCTCCCGGCGGGACCTGGCCGGGTGGTACCGCGACGGGACCACCCCGGGCGCGACCGGCACCGCCGTGATCGCCGGCCACGTGGACGACTCGGTCGGGCCGGGCGTCTTCTACGACCTGGGCGCGCTGCGCCGCGGAGCCGCCGTCGAGGTCCCGCGCGCGGACGGCCGTACGGCCGTGTTCACGGTCCACGCGGTCCGGGTGTACGACGCCGAGGCCTTCCCCGACACCCTCGTGTACGGCCCCTCGCCGCGCGCCGAACTCCGGGTGATCACCTGTGGCGGCGGCTTCTCCCCGCGAACCGGCTACCGGGGCAACGTGGTGGTCTTCGCCCACCTTACGGGGACGTACTGATCGGCCCGGCCGATCGACCCGGCTAACCCCACTGCTCGAAGCCGAGCCGGACGACCAGGGCTCCCACGACGGTGAGCAGCACCCAGCGGACGAAGCCGCTGCCCTTCTTCAGGGCCATGTTCGCGCCGATCATGCCGCCGGCCAGGTTGAACACCGCCATCAGCGCGGCCAGCTGCCACAGCACGCGGCCCTGGTAGGCGAACATGCCGAGCGCGCCGAGGTTGGTGCAGACGTTGACGATCTTGGCGGTGGCGGAGGCCGAGACCAGGTCGAGGTGGAGCAGCGCGGTCAGGGCCAGTACCAGGAAGGTGCCGGTGCCGGGACCGATGAGCCCGTCGTAGAAGCCGATGCCGAGGCCGGCCAGTCCGATGGCGAGCAGGACCCGGTTGCGCGACACGGGCTCGGCGGACGGGGCGGCTCCGAAGCCGGGCTTGAAGATGACCACACCGGCGACGATCACGAGCACCCCCATGATCAACGGGCGCATCGCGTCCTTGTCGATGCCGCCCGCGAGGGCGGCGCCGCCCATGGAGCCGGCCAGCGCGGCCAGGCCGATCCGGACGGCCACCTTCACGTTCACCGGGGCCCTGCGCACGTACGTCACCGCCGCGCCGGTGGTGCCGACGATGGCCACGGCCTTGTTGGTGCCGAGCACGGTGGCGGGGTGGGCGTGGGGCAGGCCGAGCAGCAGGGCGGGCAGGAGCAGCAGGCCGCCGCCGCCGACCACCGCGTCGATCCAGCCGGCCGCGGCCGCGGCGACGCACAACACGATGATCATGGTTGTCGATATGTCAGGCACGGCCACGACCCTATGGAGCAGATGACTGCAGGGACCATCGATCAGCGGAAACTTGCGCAAAGGTTGAGCTTTCCCGGGCCGGCGCCCGGTCCGGGGCCACCGGCGCCGCCGGATCCACGGCGGCCGTCAGCCCGGTGGCGGCCAGCACGCTGACCAGCCCCAGCCCGGCCGCCAGCCGGCGCGCGGGCGGGACGGAGGCCACCAGCGCCCGCCAGGATGACGGCTTGCGGTGCCGGGCGGGAGCGGTGGGGACGGGAGCGGCGGCCGACGCGGCGGGGGCGGGCACGGTCAGAGCGATGTGCAACGGGTGGCGCATGGCGCGACGGCCTCTCGGCAGAGGGGGGACGGTACGGGGCGGGGACGGGGCCCGGGGCGGGGACGGGGCCCGGGGCGGGGACGGGGCCCGGGGCGGGGACGGGGCCCGGGGCGGCCGGTCAGAACGTGAAGCACTCGGAGTGGATGCGGCCGGCCGGCACTCCGGCCCGCAGCAGCGCGGACCGGGTCGCCCCCGCCATGGCCGGGGGCCCGCACAGGTAGACGTCGTGTTCGGCGAGGCCCGGGACGAGCGCGGCCAGGGCCTGCGGGGCGAGCGGATCGTACGCGGCCCCGGACGGCCCGAGCAGGTAGTGCAGCCCCGCCTGCCGCTCGGCGGCGATGGCCTCCAACTCGGCGCGCAGCACCAGTTGCTCCTCGGCTCCGGCCCGGTAGAGCAGGGTGATGTCCCCGGGCCCGCCGGGCAGCGTCTCGAACAGGGCCCGCAAGGGGGTGATCCCGACCCCGCCCGCGATCAGCAGCACCTGCGGCCGGGTCCGCCGGGCCGCGGTGAGCGCCCCGAACGGCCCGGTGGCCAGTACGCGGGTGCCGGGGGTCAGCCGCCGAATGCGGCGGGAGTGGCCGCCGAGCCCCTTCACGGTGATCCGCAGCGTGTCCCCGCGCACCGGCGCGGACAGCGAGAACGGCAGGGCGGTGTGCCACAGCCGGCGCCGCAGGAACCTCCACCGCAGGAACTGCCCGGGCTCCGCGCACAGTTCGGCCAGGTGTTCCCCGCGCATGACGACGGAGACCACGCCGGGCCCCTCGACCCGGACCTCGGCGACCCGCAGCGCGTGGCGCAGGGCCTGCCGTACGGGCACCACGGCGCGGTACCAGACGAGCGGGACGGCCACGCCGGTGTGGGCGAGGGCCCAGAACCAGGCGACCGGGGCCAGGTCGGGCCCGGCGAGCTGGTGGCCGAAGCCGAGGGCGGCGGCGGGGTAGGCGAGCAGGTGCGCCCCGCGCCAGGTTTCGTGCGGGATCCGGCGGCGTACCGCGCGGGCGGAGGTGACGCCGACCGCGGCCAGCAGGGCGGTCCCGGCCAAGGCGGCGCCGAGCGCCGGGTAGCCGAGCAGCTCCCGGAGTGCGGAGACCACGTCGAGCTGCTCGTGGACGGCGTATCCGAGGAGGGCGAAGAGGCCGTGGCCGAAGCAGAGGAGCAGGACGTACCGGCCGCCGAGGGCGTGCCAGCGGGCCAGCCGGTCGGCACCCACCCCGTGCTCGACGGCGGGTATCCGGGCCATCAGGAAGAGCAGCACCAGCACCCCGTACCCGGCGAGCAGGCCGGTGAGGTGCGCTGCCGTGGCGAACAGCGCGTCGGGGCGGGCGGAGGGGCGCACCTGCGCGGCCCACAGCAGGGCCACCGCCCCCGCCCCGCCCAGCACCCCGCCCCTGACCCGCACCGCCGCATCTCGCATACGGGTCACGCTAAGGGCCGCCGAGGCGCCCGCGATGATCCTTAAGGCCGCCTTGAGGAGGGCCTCACCGGGCCTTAACCCCGGTGAGGCGGCCGCCGCCGGGCCCACGGGCAGCGGCCGCGCCGGGGGGCGTCCCGGCCGGGAGCGGCTCAGCCCTGGACGATCGCCGGGTCCACCCACATGATCTCCCAGGTGTGGCCGTCGAGGTCGTCGAAGGCCCGGCCGTACATCGTTCCGTGGTCCTGGGCCGGACGGGGCTCGGTGGCCCCGGCGGCGACGGCCGCGTCCACGAGCTCGTCGACCGCGGCGCGGCTCTCGGCGCTCAGACACAGCAGCACCTCGGAGGTGCGGGTGGCGTCCGCGATCTCCTTGTGGGTGAAGTCCTTGTAGCGGGCCTCGGTCAGGAGCATCGCGACGATGGTGTCGCTGATGACCATGGAGGCGGCGTTCTCGTCGCTGAACTGGGCGTTGAACGAGTAGCCGAGCTTGCCCCAGAAGGCCTTGCTGGCGTCCAGGTCCTTGACCGGCAGGTTGACGAAGATCATCGTGGCGGACATCTCGGGCCCTCATCTCTCGGTGCGGCTCGCGCCGGGTGCGGTGCGCTGCGCGGTGCGCGGTGCGCTGCGGTGCTTTCGAGGGTTAGACCGCAGGGCCCCGGAAAACTCATCGCCGCCCGGGAAAGTTTTCTCTTTTTCCTTCCCGCTTCCGCCCTCCCTCCGCTTCGGAACCGGGAAACCGCAGGTCACAGCCGCGTGCGGGGTGGCGTGCGAGGCGAAGGCGGTGCGCCGGTGGGCGGCGGGGCCGGAAGGGCGCCCGTTCCCGGACGTCCGTGACCCCCGGCGGACGGGCCTCCGGGGCCGCGCCCGCGATCTCCGTGAAGAACGGCCCGATCCGGTGGTCCGCGAGGGCCGCCGTGCCGAAACGGCGCAGCACGGCGTCGAGGTCGCGGCGGACCGAGATGTCGGCATCGGCGGCGAAATGCCCCGTCGCTCCCCCTGCTGCGCGGCGACGGGACACTCCGGGAGGGAGGCTCCCGTGCCGTTCCGGACCGGGAAGCGGATCGCGCCGCCCAAATTTCTCCAGTATCCGTCTCACCGAAACACCGGTCTGACGAACTCGGCCGGAATTCGCCGGTGCGCGCGCCGTACCGGACCGGCGGGATGCGGCCGGGGCGCGGGCCGGTCACGGTCGGCTACCAGCGGCGGGCCCGCGGGGCGTCCGGTGCGGGACTTCCGGAAAAGGGCGGCGCCGACGTCCGGAAATACCCGCCGGGGGGATTGCACTCACAGCGGTCGCTCCCGCGTAATGAGGAATTGACTTCACGTCAACTCGGCAGTTCTAGGTTCCTCGACGCGTGCGACCCCGCGTCCGACCGGACGCGGGGCCTTCCTCCCACTGGAGTCACCGTGGAACGTCGTACCTTCCTGCGCGGCGCTGTGATCGGTTCGTCGGCCGCCGCCTTCGGCGGCACGTTGATGCGCGGGGCCGCCTACGCGGCGCCCGCCCAGCCCGGCACCGGGCCCTACGGGGCGCTCGGCGCGGCCGACGCGAACGGCATCCAGCTGCCCGCCGGCTTCACCAGCCGGGTGATCGCCCGGTCCGGCCAGAACGTCGGCTCCACCACGTACAAGTGGCACAGCGCGCCCGACGGCGGCGCCTGCTTCGCGGACGGCGCGGGCTGGATCTACGTCTCGAACTCGGAGATCAGCCCCGGGGGCGGCGCGAGCGCGGTGCGGTTCTCCTCGGCGGGCGCGATCCTGGGCGCCTACCGGATCCTCGGGGACACCCGCTCCAACTGTGCGGGCGGCAAGACCCCGTGGAACACCTGGCTCTCCTGCGAGGAGGTCACCCGCGGCTACGTCTACGAGACCGACCCGTACGGGGTGAACGCCGCCGTCCAGCGGCCCGCGATGGGGCAGTTCAAGCACGAGGCCGCGGCCGCCGACCCGGTCCGCAAGGCGATCTACCTGACCGAGGACGAGACGGACGGCTGCTTCTACCGCTTCCTCCCGACCACCTGGGGAAACCTTTCCGCGGGCACCCTCCAGGTCCTCAAGGCCGGCACCGCCACCTCGGGCTCCTTCACCTGGGCCAACGTGCCGGACCGCGACGGCTCCCCCACCACCACCCGCAGCCAGGTCTCGGGCGCGAAGAAGTTCAACGGCGGCGAGGGCTGCCACTACGCCAACGACACCGTGTGGTTCACCACCAAGGGCGACAACCGGGTCTGGCAGCTGAACGTCGCCGCCAACACCTACGAGCTGGCCTACGACGACTCCCTCGTCCCCGGCGGCGCGGCGCCGCTGACGGGCGTGGACAACGTCACCGGCTCCTCGTACGGGGACCTCTACATCGCCGAGGACGGCGGGAACATGGAGATCTGCGTGATCACCCCGGACGACGTGGTCGCGCCGTTCCTGCGGATCACGGGCCAGTCCTCCTCCGAGATCACCGGCCCGGCCTTCTCCCCCGCCGGCAACCGCCTCTACTTCAGCAGCCAGCGCGGTACGAGCGGCAGCTCCTCGGCGGGCATCACCTACGAGGTCACGGGCCCCTTCCGGGTCTGACGCTCCCCCGGCCGCCCCGGCGGCCGCGACCCGGCCCCGGCCCCCGTCCGTCCCCGCGGGCCCCGGCCGGGCTCAGGAGGCCACGGCGCCGCCCTTGAGCAGGGCGGCGCCCAGCGGGGTCACCGTGTGCAGGACGGCGTTGCCGTGGCGCAGGGTGGTGACCAGCCCCGCCTCGCGCATCACGCAGGCGTGCTGGCTCGCGGAGGCCAGCGAGACCCCGGCGCGGCGGGCCAGCTCGCTGGTGGTCGCGCCGTCGCCGATGGCCCGGAGCACCACGGAGCGGGTGTGGCCGACCAGCTTGCCCAGCGTGCGCTGGCGCTGCTCCTCCGGCCGCGCCGACTCTCCCCCGGCCGGGGCCGAGGCCAGCTGCGCCGCGGCCGGGTAGACCAGTACCGGCGGCAGTTCGGGGTCGTGCAGGGTGACCGCGGTGCGCCGGCAGAAGAACGACGGCTGGAGCAGCAGCCCCCGCCCGCGCAGCCGCACGTCGCGGTCGACGGGGTAGTCGCACTCCAGGACCGGGGCCCGCCAGCGCAGCATCGGCGGCAGCGAGGACAGCAGCTCGTCCGCGCCCCCGTCGAGCAGGGCCCGGCCGCGCGCCGCCCGCTCGGCCTCGATCTGCGCCTGGATGTGCGTCCAGTACGGCTCCACGGCCGCGCGGTGGTAGCCGCGCAGTTCGCCCAGCAGCCGGGGCAGGTGCCGGTCCGCGCCGTCCATGAACTCCCGCAGCCGCGGGGTCACGGGCGACCCGGCGCTCACGCCGGTGCCCGCGCGGGTGCCCAGGAGCGTCAGCTCGCGCCGAATGCGCTCGGGGCGTATGCCGCGCAGCGCGTCGAGGCCCACGTCCCATCCGTACTGGCCCTCGACGGGCGTCAGGAAATCCGGGAAATAGCCCCTGCTCGGTATCAACATACCGAGCATGCGTGTTTCACTGTTCAACCTGCTCCGGGTTTCCGTCCGCCATTCACCGAAGAGCCGCGCATCGCGCCGGTCCCTTAACCGGTGAAAGCTCAGAATCGTTTCCCACAACGCATCGGGACGTCCTGCCATCCGTACGCGTGCCAGGTCCACTCCAGTGAAATGGATACGCAGCACCGAACCCCCACCTGTGCAACCGCAATTGCCCCGCCCCAAGAGTATGCATGCCGTCACACGTGGTCACCACGCCCTTTCGGCCACAGTTGAAACCCCTTTCGGCGGAGGCGTGACAACCGAAATCCTGTACTCCGCCGGGCACACTCCGATGCGACCGAAACGCTCCGTGAAGGCCGTGGGGGGCTTTGCGGGGCCTGGCGGTCGGTCGCATCGGGAAGCGCCGACGTGCCCGGCAGAATGACAGCGGCGGTGGACGGGTGGGGATCCGTCCACCGCCTGCTGGCGTAAGGATTGTTGAACATCAAAAAATAGGCGCGCCCGCACCCGGGCGTCAGGGAACCCGGGGGCGGGCGCGGTCCGTTCGGGGCCTTCTCGGCCCGGGGCTCAGCGGCTGTCGCTGCCCTTCGATTCGGCCGCCGCGCGACCGGCCTCCAGGCGCGCCACCGGAATCCGGAACGGCGAGCAGGAGACGTAGTCGAGGCCGACCTCGTGGAAGAAGTGGACGGACTCGGGGTCGCCGCCGTGCTCGCCGCAGACGCCGAGCTTGAGGTCGGGCCGGGTGGCCCGGCCGGCCTCGACGGCGCTGCGGACCAGCGCGCCGACGCCGTCCTTGTCGATGGTCTCGAAGGGCGAGACCCCGAAGATGCCCTTCTCCAGGTACGCGGTGAAGAACGAGGCCTCCACGTCGTCACGGGAGAAGCCCCACACCGTCTGGGTCAGGTCGTTCGTACCGAAGGAGAAGAACTGCGCGGCCTCGGCGATCTGGCCGGCGGTCAGCGCGGCGCGGGGCAGCTCGATCATGGTGCCGATGGTCAGCCTGAGGCTGGTGCCGGTGGCCGCCTCGATGTCGCGGATGACCTGGTCGGCCTCCTCGCGGACGATCTCCAGCTCCTGGACGGTGCCCACCAGCGGAACCATGATCTCGGCGCGCGGGTCGCCCTTGGCGTTCTTGCGCTCGGCGGCGGCCTCGGCGATCGCCCGCACCTGCATGGCGAACAGACCGGGGATCACCAGGCCGAGACGGACGCCGCGCAGGCCCAGCATCGGGTTCTGCTCGTGCAGCTTGTGCACGGCCTGCAGGAGGCGCAGGTCGTTCTCGTTGTGGTCCTTGCGGGACTCGGCGAGCGCGACGCGCACCGACAGCTCGGTGATGTCGGGCAGGAACTCGTGCAGTGGCGGGTCGAGGAGGCGGACGGTGACGGGCAGGCCGTCCATGGCCTCGAAGAGCTCGACGAAGTCCTTCTTCTGCAGCGGCAGCAGCGCGGCCAGCGCGGCCTCGCGCTCCTCGTCGGTGTCGGCGAGGATCAGGCGCTCGACCAGCTCGCGGCGCTCGCCGAGGAACATGTGCTCGGTGCGGCACAGGCCGATGCCCTGGGCACCGAAGCGGCGGGCGCGCAGGGCGTCCTCGGCGTTGTCGGCGTTGGCGCGCACCCGCAGCCGGCGGACGCGGTCCGCGTACGCCATGATCCGGTGCACGGCGGCGACCAGTTCGTCGGCGTCGTCGGCGCCGGCGTGCATGCGGCCCTCGAAGTACTCGACGACCGGGGAGGGTACGACGGGTACCTCACCGAGGTAGACCTTGCCGGTGGAGCCGTCGATGGAGACGACGTCGCCCTCTTCGATGACCGTCTCGCCGACCGTCATCCGGCGGCGCTTGGTGTCGACGTCGAGCTCCTCGGCGCCGCACACGCAGGTCTTGCCCATGCCGCGGGCGACGACGGCGGCGTGCGAGGTCTTGCCGCCCCGGGAGGTGAGGATGCCCTCGGAGGCGATCATGCCGTCCAGGTCGTCCGGGTTGGTCTCGCGGCGGATCAGGATGACCTTCTCGCCGGAACGGGACCACTTGACGGCCGTGTAGGAGTCGAAGACGGCCTTGCCGACCGCCGCGCCGGGCGAGGCGGCGATGCCGCGGCCCAGCAGGCGGGTCTTCGCCTGGTCGTCGAAGCGCGGGAACATCAGCTGGGCGAGCTGGGCTCCGTTGACCCGCTGGAGGGCCTCGGCCTCGTCGATGAGGCCTTGGTCCACGAGCTGGGTGGCGATGCGGAAGGCGGCGCCGGCGGTGCGCTTGCCGACGCGGGTCTGGAGCATCCACAGCTGACCGCGCTCGATGGTGAACTCGATGTCGCAGAGGTCCTTGTAGTGCGTCTCCAGCGTCTCCATGATCGTCATGAGCTGGTCGTACGAGGCCTTGTCGATGGCCTCCAGGTCCGCGAGCGGCACGGTGTTGCGGATGCCCGCGACGACGTCCTCGCCCTGGGCGTTCTGCAGGTAGTCGCCGTAGACGCCCTGGTGCCCGCTGGCGGGGTCGCGGGTGAAGGCGACGCCGGTGCCGGAGTCGGGGCCGAGGTTGCCGAAGACCATGGAGCAGATGTTGACGGCGGTGCCCAGGTCGCCGGGGATGCGCTCCTGGCGGCGGTAGAGCTTGGCGCGGTCGGTGTTCCACGAGTTGAAGACCGCCTCGACGGCGAGGTCCATCTGCTCGCGGGGGTCCTGCGGGAACTCGCGGCCGGCTTCCTTGGCCACGATCTTCTTGAAGTGCTTGACCAGCTTCTTCAGGTCGGCGGCGTCGAGGTCGGTGTCGACGGTGACCTTCTTGGCGGCCTTGGCCTCTTCGAGGGCGTCCTCGAAGAGCTCGCCCTCGACGCCGAGGACGGTCTTGCCGAACATCTGGATGAGGCGGCGGTAGGAGTCCCACGCGAAGCGCTCGTCGCCGGCCTGGGAGGCGAGGCCGGTCACGGACTCGTCGGAGAGGCCGATGTTGAGGACCGTGTCCATCATGCCGGGCATGGAGAACTTCGCACCGGAGCGGACGGAGACCAGCAGCGGGTCGTCCGACTGACCGAGCTTCTTGCCCATCTTCGCTTCGAGCGCCTCCAGGTGGGCGCTGACCTCGGCGCGCAGCTCGGCCGGGGCCGTGCCGCTGTCGAGGTAGACCTTGCAGGCCTCGGTGGTGATGGTGAAGCCGGGAGGGACCGGGAGACCCAGGTTGGTCATCTCGGCGAGGTTGGCCCCCTTGCCGCCGAGAAGGTCCTTGAGGTCGCGGTTGCCCTCGGTGAAGTCGTAGACGAACTTCTGATCTTTGTTTTCCGACACGGGTCTCGACTCCTCGAGGACTCGGGTGGCTGCCCTGACGGCCAGGAACATACCCAGATCGAAGGCTTATGGGTACGTCCACTTGGCGGTCATATGGCTGTAACCACCCGTGCGCCAGGAGATCGAAAGTAACTCATGGGTAGCCAGAGCACCCGAACAGCCTTCACATCCCGAAGACCGAAGGCGCCACTCGGGCCTGTTCACGCTCGGATGAGCGATCATCGATACATTTGCGTTCAAGTCTTGAACGAACAAAGGGTGGCACCCAGTGCCACCCTTTGAAAGTCTTACCCGTGATCTTTGCGCTCATCTGAGCGCAAGCCCACCCATGCGTGGCGTATGTCACGCCGTCGACGGCACGGAATGCCAGCCGCTTCTCACCCTCCGGACGTGTCCAGTTCGGCGTCCTCGCTCACACCGGCACAGTCGTACGGATCGTTCAGCCAGCCCTCAGGCAGGACAACCCGGTTGTTTCCGGACGTCCGGCCGCGCGGGCCGTCCGCGCTCTCGGGCCACGACTGGTCCAGGTCCAGCTCGCTCAGATGAGCGTCGAGCTCGGCCAGGGAGGAGGTCACCGCGAGCTTCTTGCGCATCTCGGAGCCGACCGAGAAGCCCTTCAGGTACCAGGCCACGTGCTTACGGAAGTCGATCACCCCGCGCGTCTCGTCGCCGATCCACTCCCCCAGCAGCTGGGCGTGGCGGTGCATGGTGGCCGCGACCTCCCGGAGGGCGGGCTGGTGGAAGTCCTCGGGGCGCCCCTCGAACGCCGCGACCAGGTCGTTGAAGAGCCACGGGCGGCCCAGGCAGCCGCGCCCCACCACGACGCCGTCGCAGCCGGTCTCGCGGACCATGCGCAGCGCGTCCTCGGCGCACCAGATGTCGCCGTTGCCGAGCACCGGGATCTCGGGCACGTGCTCCTTGAGCCGGGCGATGGCCTCCCAGTCGGCGGTGCCGCCGTAGTGCTGGGCGGTGGTGCGGCCGTGCAGGGCAATGGCGGTGATCCCCTCCTCGACGGCGATCCGGCCGGCGTCGAGGTAGGTGAGGTGGTCGTCGTTGATGCCCTTGCGCATCTTCATGGTCACGGGCAGGTCGCCGGCGCCGGCGACGGCCTCGCGCAGGATCGCGCGCAGCAGGTTGCGCTTGTACGGGAGGGCCGAGCCGCCGCCCTTGCGGGTCACCTTGGGGACCGGGCAGCCGAAGTTGAGGTCGATGTGGTCGGCGCGGTCCTCTTCGACGATCATGCGGACCGCCTTGCCGACCGTCGCCGGGTCGACGCCGTACAGCTGGATCGAGCGCGGCTTCTCCGTCGCGTCGAAGTGGATCAGCTGCATGGTCTTCTCGTTGCGCTCGACCAGGGCGCGGGTCGTGATCATCTCGCTCACGAACAGCCCCTTGCCGCCCGAGAACTCGCGGCAGAGGGTGCGGAACGGGGCATTGGTGATGCCGGCCATGGGCGCGAGCACCACCGGCGGCTGCACGGTGTGCGGGCCGATCGCGAGGGGCGGGGGAAGCGTGGTCATCCGCCCATTGTCCCGCATGCCGCGGTGGTGGGGCGGACGTACCATCGGCGGCATGATCGAGTCGAGTCCACGGCAGCGCACGCTCGTCCTGGCCATCTGCTGCATGAGCCTGCTGATCGTGAGCCTCGACAACACCGTCCTGAACGTCGCGCTGCCCACCATGCGGCGCGAACTGCACGCCTCGGTGTCCGGGCTCCAGTGGACCATCGACGCGTACACCCTGGTCCTGGCCTCGCTGCTGATGCTCGCGGGGTCGACGGCCGACCGGATCGGGCGCCGCAAGGTGTTCGTGGCGGGGCTGGTGCTCTTCACCCTCGGCTCCGCGCTGTGCTCGCTCGCCCCGAGCCTCGACTGGCTCGTGGCCTTCCGCATGGTGCAGGCCGTCGGCGGCGCGATGCTCAACCCGGTGGCGATGTCGATCATCACCAACACCTTCACCGAGCCCGCCGCACGGGCGCGCGCCATCGGCGCCTGGGGCGCCGTCGCCGGCATCTCCATGGCGGCCGGGCCGCTGATCGGCGGCGTGCTGGTGGACACGGTGGGCTGGCGCTCGATCTTCTGGCTCAACCTGCCGATCGGCCTGGCCGCCCTCGTCCTGACCCTGCGCTACATCCCCGAGTCCCGGGCCGCCCGGCCGCGCCGGCCCGACCCGGTGGGACAGGTGCTGGTCATGGCGCTGCTCGGCACGGTCACGTACGCGATCATCGAGGCGCCGGCCGTCGGGCCGGGCTCGCCGCTGATCGTGGGCTGCGCCGTGGTCGCCGTGGCCTCGCTCGTCGGACTGCTGGTGTACGAGCCCCGGCGGGAGGAGCCGCTGATCGACTTCCGGTTCTTCCGGAGCGCTCCGTTCAGCGGCGCGACCGTGATCGCCGTCAGCGCCTTCGCGGGACTGGCCGGCTTCCTCTTCCTGAACACGCTCTACCTCCAGGACGTGCGCGGGCTCGACGCGCTGGACGCGGGGCTCTACATGTTGCCGATGGCGGCCCTGACGTTCCTGTTCGCCCCGGTCTCGGGGCGGATGGTCGCGGCGCGCGGGCCGCGGCTCCCGCTGCTGGTCGCGGGGGTGTGCATGGGGGCGAGCGGGCTTCTCTTCGCGGTGTTCCGGGCCGAGACCTCCACCCCGCTGCTGTTCGCCGGCTACATGCTCTTCGGGCTGGGCTTCGGCATGGTCAACGCCCCGGTCACCAACACGGCGGTGTCCGGGATGCCGCGTTCCCAGGCGGGCGTCGCCGCCGCCATCGCGTCCACCAGCCGGCAGACCGGCAGCACGCTGGGCGTGGCGGTGGTGGGTTCGGTGCTGGCGTCCGGGATGACGGACACCGCGGACTTCGCGGCGGCGACCGGGCCCGCCTGGTGGATCATCACGGTCTGCGGGCTGCTCGTCCTGGTCGTGGGCGCGGCCACCAGCGGGCCCTGGGCCCGCGCGACGGCCGAGCGCACGGCGCGCGCCCTCGACCCCGCGTCCGCCCGGACCCCGGCCGACGCCTGAGCCCGGGGGCGTGCGCGCCCCCGCCGACGTGCGGGCGGGGCGGGGTCACTCCTGGCAGTCGAACTCGCCCGCGTGCGTGTCGATCCTGGCCAGCAGCGTGCGCAGGGCCGTCCGGTCGGTGGCGGTGAGGCCCGCGAAGAGGTCGCGCTCGACGTCGTCGAGCGCCGCGTTCGTCGAGCGCAGGGCGGCGGCGCCCGCGGCGGTGAGGGCCACGTTGTGGCGGCGCCGGTCGGCGGGGTCGCGGCGGCGTTCGGCCAGGCCGTCGCCCTCCAGGTCGTTCAGGATGCCGACGAGGACGCTGGGGTCCACCTCCAGCCGCTCCGCGAGCACGCGCTGACCGAGGGGGCCGCCCTCCAGGTGCATCAGCGCCATCGCGTGGCGCGGGGTGAGGCCGGCGGCGCTGAACGCCTTCTTCATCCGCGCCTGGGTGACCGCGCCGTGCCAGGCCAGCAGGAGGCCCAGGCGCTGCGGGGGGTGCGATCCGTCCTGGTCTGCCGTCATGGTCCGCATCGTAGCAATCACCGGATGGTTGCACTCCATCGATCGTTGATGCTATTCAATGATCTAACGCAATCGACCATTGGGGCTCATCATGTTCATCGCCTACGCCGTCGTCGGCATCCTGCTCGCGCTCGCCCTCACCGCCTCCGCGGTCTTCACGCTCCGGCGCAACGAGCAGGTGGTGGCCAACATGCGCAAGGTGCGGGTCCCCGAGGCGTGGCTGCCACGGCTGGCCGCCCTGAAGGCCGCCGGCGCCGTCGGCCTGGCAGCCGGCCTGTGGATCGCGCCGCTCGGCGTGGCCGCGGCCGTCGGCGTGACCCTCTACTTCATCGGGGCGGTCATCAGCCACGTGCGCGTCAAGGACTACGAGCTCGCCCCGGCGGCGGTCTTGGCTCTGCTGGCGGCGGCGGCCCTGGTGTTGCGCCTCCTCGCCTGAACCGGACCGGCCCACACCCCGACGCACTGCGCACACCGCCGCCCACACCGGCGCTCCCACCACCGCCCTCACCACCTCTCGCCCGGCCGGCGCCGGGACCTCTCACCCTGACGAGTGACAGATATTGAAATCTGTCACTCGTCATGCCATTCTCGTCGCATGACGACGAACCCGAACCCCTCTCCCCCCTCCCCCTCTTCCGAGCCGGCCCCGCGGCGCCGGCTCGGAACCACCGGCCCGGCCGTCTTTCCGCTCGGCCTCGGCTGCATGGGAATGTCGGCCCTGTACGGCGAGAGCGACCGCGCCGAGTCCCTCGCGACGGTCCACGCCGCCCTGGACGCCGGGGTCACGCTGCTCGACACCGGCGACTTCTACGGCATGGGGCACAACGAACTGCTGATCAACGAGGCCCTGCGGACGGCTCCGGCGGCCGCCCGCGAGAAGGCGCTGACCAGCGTGAAGTTCGGCGCCCTGCGGACGGTCGAGGGCGGCTTCACCGGATACGACGGCCGGCCCGCGGCCGTGAAGAACTTCCTGGCCTACTCGCTCCAACGGCTCGGCCGGGACCACATCGACATCTACCGGATCGCCCGGGTGGACCCGGACGTCCCGATCGAGGAGACCGTGGGCGCCATCGCCGAGGCCGTCGAGGCCGGGCACGTACGGCACATCGGGCTCTCCGAGGTCGGCGCGGACACCCTGCGCCGGGCCGCGTCCGTGGCCCCCATCGCGGACCTCCAGATCGAGTACTCCCTGATCTCGCGCGGCATCGAGGACCGGATCCTGCCGACCGCCCGTGAGCTGGGCATCGGCATCACGGCGTACGGGGTGCTGTCCCGCGGCCTGATCAGCGGACACTTCGGCCGCGACCGCGCACTGGCCCCCGGCGACTTCCGCGGCATGAGCCCCCGCTTTCAGGGCGACAACCTCGACCGGAACCTCGACCTGGTGGACGCCCTGCGCAAGGTCGCGGGCGGCAAGGGGGTCAGCGTCGCCCAGACCGCCATCGCCTGGGTGCTGTCCCGGGGCGAGGACATCGTGCCGCTGGTGGGCGCCCGGCGCCGGGACCGGCTCGCCGAGGCACTGGGTGCCATGGAGGTCACCCTCGACGCCGCCGACCTGGCCGCGATCGAGGAGGCCGTACCGGCGGGCGCCGCGGCCGGCGAGCGCTATCCGTCCGCGCAGATGGCCCACCTCGACAGCGAACACTGAGACGGTACGGTCATCACATGTCCCCCGCTGCCGCCGAGCCCCTGACACCCGAGCGCATCCTCGAAACCACCGAGGAGGTGCTGCGCCGTTTCGGCCCCACCAAGGCGACCGTGGTGGACGTGGCCCGCGCCCTGGGCGTGAGTCACGGCAGCGTGTACCGGCACTTCCCGTCGAAGGCCGCGCTCCGCGAGGCGGTCACCGACCGGTGGCTCGCCAAGAGCGTCGTCGTGCTGGAAGAGATCACCTCCGACCCCGGTGCGAGCGCGGAATCGAAGCTGGAGGCCTGGCTGGAGTCGCTCTTCGCGGCCAAGCGGCACAAGGCGGGCGACGACCCGGAGCTGTTCGCCACCTACACCGTGCTGCTCTCCGAGCACAGCGGCGTGGTGGACGCGCACCTGACGGAGCTGACCGACCAGCTGTCGCGGATCATCGCCGAGGGCGTCGCGGCCGGGTCGCTGGCCGCCGAGGACGTGCCGGCCACCGCCCGCGCGGTCTTCCACGCCACCGGCCGGTTCCACGACCCCCAGTACGCGGCGGACTGGGTGTCGCCGACGATCCTCACGGAGTTCGAGGCGGTCACCGCCCTGCTGATCCGGGGACTGCGCGCCTGACCCGCCTGCGGGACCCCGGCCGGAGCGGGCCGACCGGGGCGGGGCCGACGAAGGCGGAGGGAGGCACTCCGGACGGTTTGGCGATCATTTGGGGCCGGCATTGCCATGCGCAGGCCGGAGTCGTGCGTACGCTCCCCTTTCCGCACGCCGAGGCACGTCCCAGGGGGAAGCATGTCCGCTCCGCAGTCAGCGCCACCACCGCCACCGCAGCAACCCGCGCCGCCCGCTCGCTCCGGCACCGCGACCGCCGTCGGCTGGGTGCTGACCATCGCGCTGAACGTGGTCGCGCCGATCATCACGTACAACGTCCTCACGGACGACCACGGCTGGAGCGAGTTCTCGGCGCTGCTCGTCAGCGGCGCGTGGCCGGTGCTCGACAGCGCGATCAGCGTGGCCTGGCGGCGCAAGTTCGACGAGTTCGCCGTCGTCACCCTGGTGTTCCTGGTGATCACCGCGGTGGTCTCGCTCGTCGGCGCGCACTCGGCCCGCGCCCTGCTGATCAAGGACTCCGCGGTCACCGGCCTGTTCGGGCTGCTCTGCCTGGGCACGCTGGCCGCGGCGCGCCCGCTGATGTTCTACTTCGGCCGCAAGTTCGCCACGGACGGCACGCCCGAGGGCACGGCGTGGTGGAACGGCCTGTGGGCGTACGAGGGCTTCCGGACCACCATGAAGCGGATGACGCTGGTCTGGGGCTCGGCCTACGTCGCGGAGTCCCTGGTCCGGATCGTCCTCGCGTACGGACTGGACACCAGGACCATGGTGACCCTCAGCCCGTTCATGATCTACGGCGTGCTGGCCGCCCTCGCCGTGTGGACCGCCCGCTACGCGAAGCGCTCCCGGGCCGAGGGCGAACGCCGCGCGGCCGCGGCGGCCGCCGCCGGGGGCGCGGCCGCGGCCTGACCGTCCGCGGGGGAAAGCCCGTGGCCCGGTGCGCACCGCGCACCGGGCCACGGGCTTTCTTCGCGCCGGGACGGACCTAGCAGCCGAGCAGGCGGCTGCCGAGGTAGCTCTGGATCTGGTCCAGGGAGACGCGCTCCTGCTTCATGGTGTCGCGCTCGCGCACGGTCACCGCGTTGTCGTCCAGGGTGTCGAAGTCGACGGTGATGCAGAACGGGGTGCCGATCTCGTCCTGGCGACGGTAGCGGCGGCCGATGGCGCCGGCGTCGTCGAACTCGATGTTCCAGTTCTTGCGCAGGTCGGCGGCGAGGCCCTTGGCCTTCGGCGACAGCTGCGCGTTGCGCGACAGCGGCAGGACGGCGACCTTGATCGGGGCCAGGCGCGGGTCGAGGCGCATCACGGTGCGCTTCTCCATGACGCCCTTGGCGTTCGGGGCCTCGTCCTCGTTGTACGCGTCGAGCATGAAGGCGAGCATGGCGCGGTTCACACCGGCCGCCGGCTCGATGACGTACGGGGTGTAGCGCTCACCGGCCTCCTGGTCGAAGTAGGTGAGGTCCTGGCCGGAGGCGGCGGAGTGGGCCTTGAGGTCGAAGTCGGTGCGGTTGGCCACGCCCTCCAGCTCGGAGAACTCGTTGCCGCCGAAGTTGAAGCGGTACTCGATGTCGGCGGTGCGCTTCGAGTAGTGGGACAGCTTCTCCTTCGGGTGCTCGTACCAGCGGATGTTCTCCTCGCGGATGCCGAGGCCGCGGTACCAGTTCCACCGCTCGGCCATCCAGTACTCCTGCCACTGCTCGTCCTCGCCCGGCTTGACGAAGAACTCCATCTCCATCTGCTCGAACTCGCGGGTGCGGAAGATGAAGTTGCCCGGAGTGATCTCGTTCCGGAAGGACTTGCCCATCTGCGCGATGCCGAAGGGCGGCTTCTTGCGCGAAGTGGTCTGCACGTGGGCGAAGTTGGTGAAGATGCCCTGGGCGGTCTCGGGGCGCAGGTACGCCTTCGAGTCCTGGGTCGGGCCGAGGTGCGTCTCCAGCATGCCGGAGAACTGCTTGGGCTCGGTGAACTGGCCCTTCACGCCGCAGTGGGGGCAGTTGATGTCGGCGAGGCCGTTGGCGGGCAGCCGGCCGTGCTTGGCCTCGTACGCCTCTTCCAGGTGGTCCGCACGGTGGCGCTTGTGACAGGCGGTGCACTCGGTCAGCGGGTCCGAGAAGGTCGCGACGTGACCGGAGGCCACCCAGACCTCGGGGGCCAGGATCACGGACGAGTCGAGGCCGACGATGTCCTCACGTCCGGTGACCATCGCCTTCCACCACTGGCGCTTGATGTTCTCCTTGAGCTCGACACCCAGCGGACCGTAGTCCCAGGCAGCCCGGGAACCGCCGTAGATGTCACTGCAAGGGAAAACGAAGCCACGGCGCTTGCTCAGGCTGACGATGGTTTCGATCTTGTCGGCGGCCACGGTGCTCTCTTCATTACGAGGACGAACGGCGAAGTCTTTAGGTTACCGGCGCCCGCACCCCCCCTTTCAAATCGGTTCCCGTTCCCCGGCCCCGGCGGAGGCCGCCCCGAGGCATTGTTGACAATCGTTTCCATCTTTGATGAAAATGGATGTCATGAACGTACGACGCCTCATACCCACCGCCGCCCTCGCCGGAGCCGTCGCCCTCGGCGCCACGGCCCTCACCGCATGCTCCGGAGCCACGGCGGCCGGCGGAGGCGGGAGCGGGGACGGGGACGGCAGGCTCGCCGTGACGGCGTCGTTCTACCCGATGCAGTTCCTCGGCGAGCAGATCGGCAAGGACCACGTGAAGGTCGGCACGCTCACCAAGCCGGGCGTCGAGCCGCACGACCTGGAGATCACCCCCAAGCAGACCGCCCAGCTCGGCGAATCCGACGTGGTCCTCTACCTCAAGAGCCTGCAGCCCGCCGTCGACGAGGCCGTCGCCCAGTCCGGCGTGAAGAACGTCGTCGACGCCGCCGCCCTCACCCCCCTCGAAGTCCACGGCGCCTCCGGCCACGACCACGCCGGCGAGGACCACGACCACGCGGCGGAGGGGGACGGCCACGACCACGGCGGAACCGGCCGGGACCCCCATGTGTGGCTCGACCCCGTCAAGTACGCGCAGGTCGCCAAGGGCGTCGGCGCGGCCCTGGAGAAGGCCGACCCCGACCACGCGGCCGACTACCGCAAGAACACCGACGAGCTGGTGGCCAAGCTCACCGCCCTGGACGCCGAGTTCAAGACCGGCCTGGGCACCACCGCGTCCAAGACCTTCATCACCACGCACTCCGCGTTCGGCTACCTCGCCGAGCGCTACGGCCTGGACCAGGAGGGCATCTCCGGGGTCGACCCCGAGTCCGAGCCCAGCCCGGCCCGGATGAAGGAACTGCAGGCCGTCGCGAAGAAGGACAATGTCTCCACCGTGTTCTTCGAGACGCTGGCCAGCGACAAGACGGCCACGACCCTCGCGAAGGACACCGGGCTGCGGACCGACGTCCTCGATCCCCTTGAGGGAATCACCGACAAGTCCCAGGGCGCTGACTACTTCGAGGTCATGCGGTCGAACCTGAACAACCTCCAGAAGGCCCTCGGAGCCAAATGATGACAGCAGCAGCAACGGAGGCGCGCGCCATGCAGTCCACGCCGGGGCGGGCAGCGGACCAGCCCGTCATATCCCTGCGCGGGGCCACCGCCTCGCTCGGCTCGCGCCCCGTGCTGCGCGGGATCGACCTCACCGTCCACCGCGGCGAGGTCGTCGCCCTGCTCGGCGCCAACGGCTCCGGCAAGTCCACGGCCGTCCGCGCCGTGGTCGGCCAGGTCCCGCTGGCCGACGGCGGGCTTTCCCTCTTCGGCACGGACTTCAAGCGCTTCCGGGACTGGTCGCGCATCGGCTACGTCCCGCAGCGCACCACCGCCGCGAGCGGCGTCCCGGCCACCGTCCGCGAGGTCGTCTCCTCCGGCCGGCTGGCCCGCTCCCGCTTCGGCGTCCTGCGCAAGGCCGACAAGGCCGCCGTCGCGCGCGCCCTGGCCCTGGTCGACATGGACGCGTACGCCGACGCCTCGGTGAACGCCCTCTCCGGCGGCCAGCACCAGCGCGTGCTCATAGCCCGGGCGCTCGCCGTCGAACCCGAGCTCCTGATCATGGACGAGCCGATGGCCGGGGTGGACCTGGCCAACCAGGAGGTCCTGGCCCGCGCCCTGCGCGAGCAGGTCGCCGCCGGCACCACCGTGCTCCTCGTCCTGCACGAGCTGGGGCCGCTGGAACCGCTGATCGACCGGGCCGTCGTCCTGCGCGACGGCTGCGTCGTCCACGACGGCCCGCCCCCCGAGGCCGTGGGCCAGCACGCCCTGCCCGGCCACGACCACGTACACCCCCACGCGGCGCACGACGCCGAGCCCCTGCGGACGGGACTGCTGAGCTGATGGAGATCCTCGACTACGCGTTCATGCAGCGGGCCCTGCTCGCGGCCGTCCTGGTCGGTCTGACCGCCCCGGCGATCGGGACCTACCTGGTGCAGCGCCGCCAGGCGGTCATGGGCGACGGCATCGGGCACGTGGCCATGACCGGCGTCGCCCTCGGCTTCCTGCTCAACACCAGCCCGATCTGGACGGCCACCCTGGTCGCGGTGGTGGGCGCGGTCGGCATGGAGCTGATCCGGTCCCGCGGCAGGACCAGCGGCGACATCGCGCTCGCCATGCTCTTCTACGGCGGCCTGGCCGGCGGCGTCATGATCATCAACCTGGCGCCGGGCGGCTCCACCGCCAATCTGACCAGCTACCTCTTCGGCTCCATCACCACCGTCTCCGCCGAGGACATCACCGCCGTGGTGGTCCTCGCCGTGTTCGTGCTCGCCGTGACGCTCGGGCTGCGGCGCCAGCTGTTCGCCGTCTGCCAGGACGAGGAGTTCGCCCGGGTCACCGGACTGCCGGTGCGCGCGCTGAACCTGCTGATGGCGGTCACCGCCGCCGTCACCGTCACCGTCGCGATGCGCATCGTGGGCCTGCTGCTGGTCAGCGCCATGATGGTGATCCCGGTGGCGGCCGCCCAGCGCGTGACCCGCGGGTTCACCGCGACCCTCTCGGTGGCGATGGTGATCGGCGTGCTGGTCTCGCTGACCGGCACGGCCACGACCTACTACCTCGACGCGCCGTCCGGCGGCACCATCGTGCTGCTCGCCATCGCCGTCTTCGTGGTGATGACGGCGGTCTCCACCCCGCTGGCCGCGCGCCGGGCGAAAGCCGCCCGCGGCGCCGAAGAGGTCTGTACCCGAGACGATGTGAAGGTCTAGGAGAGCCGGTCGCCTGGCACAATGGGCCGAGGCCCGATACGAGGAGGAACCGGTGGCGACTGCGCCTGGCGAGACGAATACCGCGCCAGTACGAGGACGGTCCACCCGGCAGCGGGCCGCCGTGGCGGCGGCGCTGGACGAGGTGGACGAGTTCCGCAGCGCCCAGGAACTCCACGACATGCTCAAGCACCGCGGTGATTCCGTGGGCCTGACCACCGTCTACCGCACCCTCCAGTCGCTCGCGGACGCCGGCGAGGTCGACGTCCTGCGCACCAGCGACGGCGAGTCCGTCTACCGCCGCTGCTCGACCGGGGACCACCACCACCACCTGGTGTGCCGCAAGTGCGGCAAGGCCGTCGAGGTCGAGGGCCCGGCCGTGGAGAAGTGGGCCGAGTCGATCGCGGCCGAGCACGGCTACGTGAACGTCGCCCACACCGTGGAGATCTTCGGCACCTGCGCCGACTGCGCCGCCGCCGGCTGACCGGCCGACGAGCTGCCGGCCGACCGGCGAGCGGTGCCCGTGTCCCGCCCGCGGTCGCGCGGGCGGGGCGGGGGACGGCCGGCGGGGTCAGCCCGTGGGGCCCTCGGACTGGTTCGGGACCGCACCGCCGAAGCGGCGGTCGCGCTGGGCGTACTCCAGGCACGCCGCCCACAGGTTGCGGCGGTCGAAGTCGGGCCACAGCACGTCCTGGAAGACCATCTCCGCGTACGCGCTCTGCCAGAGCAGGTAGTTGGAGGTGCGCTGCTCACCGCTGGGCCGCAGGAACAGGTCCACGTCCGGCATGTCCGGGTAGTACATGTACTTCGCGAAGGTCTTCTCGTTGACCTTCGCCGGGTCGAGCCGGCCCGCCGCGACGTCGCGCGCGATGGCCTGCGCCGCGTCCGCGATCTCCGCGCGCCCGCCGTAGTTCACGCAGAAGTACAGGGTCATGGCGTCGTTGTCGACGGTCTGTTCCTGCGCGACCTGGAGCTCCTGGACGACCGACTTCCACATCTTCGGCATGCGGCCGACCCAGCGGATGCGGATGCCCAGCTCGTCCATCTCGTCGCGCCGACGGCGGATGACGTCGCGGTTGAAGTTCATCAGGAAGCGGACCTCGTCGGGCGAGCGCTTCCAGTTCTCCGTCGAGAAGGCGTACAGCGACAGGTTCTTGACGCCCATCTCCAGGCAGCCCTTGAGCACGTCCAGGACGACGCCCTCGCCGACCTTGTGCCCCTCGGTGCGCGGCAGCCCGCGCTCCTTGGCCCAGCGGCCGTTGCCGTCCATGACGACCGCGACGTGGTTCGGGACGAGCTCTCCGGGGATCTTCGGCGGGCGCTCACCGGACGGATGCGGCTCGGGAACCTTGTACTCGCGGCGAGAGCGTCCCAGAATCCCGCGTCGTGCCATGTGCCCAGCTCCTATTTCTCGACGTATCGCAGGGAACGCAGCCCGCGCTCCAGATGCCAGTGCAGATAGGCGGAGACCAGCCCGCTGCCCTCCCGCACGTGACGCGCCTCGCACGCGTCGGCATGGGTCCAGTCGCCCGTCAGCAGGGCGCTGAGCAGGGCGATGGCCTCCGACGAGGGTACGACGCTGCCGGGCACCCGGCAGTCCCCGCATATCACCCCGCCCGCGGCCACGGAGAAGTGCCGGTTGGGGCCGTGGATGCCGCACTTCGCGCAGTCCTCGAAGCTGGGCGCGTAGCCGTTGACGGCGAGGGAGCGCAGCAGGAAGGCGTCGAGGATGAGGTGGGGTTCGTGTTCGCCGCGCGCGAGGGTGCGCAGGGCGCCGACGAGCAGCAGGTACTGCTGCACGGCGGGCTCGCCCTCGTTCTCGGTGAACCGCTCGGCGGTCTCCAGCATGGCGGTGCCGGCGGTGTAGCGGGCGTAGTCGGTGACGATGCCGTTGCCGTACGGGGCGATGATCTCGGTCTGGGTGCACAGCGGCAGGCTGCGGCCGATCAGCTCGCTGCCGCGGGCGAAGAACTGCACGTCGGCGTGGGAGAAAGGTTCCAGCCGGGCCCCGAACTTGGACTTCGTGCGCCGGACCCCGCGGGCGACGGCCCGGACCCGGCCGTGGCCGCGGGTGAGCAGCGTGATGATGCGGTCCGCCTCACCCAGCTTCTGGGTGCGCAGCACGATGCCGTCGTCGCGGAACAGGCTCATGCGCCCATTGTCCCCCGCGGTCCGGCCCCGCCGGACCGCCCGCGCCGGTACCGGGGCGGCCGGCGGGAGCGGCCGCACGACCGCCCGAAGGCCCTGGCGGGCAGCCGGGCGGGGGCCGGGGTCGCGGGGCCGGCGGCGCGCACGGCGGCCCCTACGGCGCCCGGACCGCCGACAGCAGCCGCGCCACCTCGTCGGTGTCCATGCGCAGGGCGGCGCCCACGGTGGCCAGCACCTCCCGCTCGGCGGGGATGTACGGCCCGTCGGCCAGCGCGATCCGGGCGCCCTGCCGCAGGATCGACTCGCGGCCCGGGCCGGCCAGGTGCACGGCCAGCGGCTCCAGGGCCTCGTGCAGCTCGATCGAGAGCGCCGCCCCGCAGCACTCGGGGCCGTCGTACAGCCCGAGCCGGCCCTCGTCCCGGCCCAGCGCCTCCACGAGGGACTCCAGCTGCTCCTGCGTGCAGTCCTGGAACCCCGCGGCCCGTACGGTGCTCACGCCGGCCTCCAGCGCGCTGCGCGAGGCCGTACCGCCCGCCGCCAGCACGGCGAGGGCCACGGTGTGCACGGCGTCGCGCAGCATCGCGGTGAAGCGGGTGGTGGTCGGGTGGTCCAGCACCTCGGTGTCGTAGCGCTCGTGGCAGCCCTGGCACTCGACGACCGGCCCCGCGGAGCCGCGCGGCAGCAGCGGGACGCCGAGGACGGCGAAGCGGCGGCGCCCGGTGCGCCGGCGGTAGTTCCGGTCGCCACCGCAGGCCGGGCAGAAGAACTCCCCGTCGCCCACGGTGCTCCAGGTGGTACGGATGCCCCAGGCCGTCAGCTTCCGGCCGTCCCCACCCCGAACTGGCAGCACGTCGCACCTCCGTAACCTTCCGGCAACATCGCCGGGTGGGCGTGATGTTAGCCACATCGATGAGGATGCGTCAGCCGTGCGGCAGGACAAGATGTCGCGGGAGGGCTACTTGGCCGGTCTGCGCCCCCGCCGCGCGCCCCCCGGAACGGGCCCGCGGCGGGCCCCCGACGCCGCGGCCCCGCCCCTCCCGGGGCGGGGGAGGGGCGGGGCCGCGGCGCGGGTGGTTCAGCGGCCCGCGCGGTTGACGGCGGAGATGACCGCCTTCAGGGAGGCGCGGGTGGTGTTGGCGTCGATGCCGATGCCCCACAGGACGCGGCCGTCGATCGCGCACTCGATGTACGAGGCGGCGACGGCGGAGGCGCCCTCGCTCATGGTGTGCTCGGTGTAGTCCAGCAGGCGGGCGTCGATCCCGATGCCGGCCAGGGCGTCGAAGAAGGCCGAGATCGGACCGTTGCCGGTGCCGTCCAGCACGGCGTCCACGCCGTCCACGACCGCCTCGACGGTCAGCGTGTCGGTGCCGTCCTTGTCGGTGGTGGTCTGGCCGGAGCGCAGCTGGATGCGGCCCCACGGGTTCTCGGGGTTGGGCAGGTACTCGTCCCGGAAGACGGACCAGATCGCCTTGGGCGTGACCTCGCCGCCCTCGGCGTCGGTCTTGGCCTGGATGATCCGGGAGAACTCGATCTGCATGCGGCGCGGCAGGTCCAGCTTGTGGTCGTTCTTCAGGACGTACGCGATGCCGCCCTTGCCGGACTGCGAGTTGACCCGGATGACGGCCTCGTAGGAGCGGCCGACGTCCTTGGGGTCGATGGGCAGGTACGGGACCGCCCACTCGATGTCGTCCACGGTCTTGCCCGCGGCGGCCGCGTCGGCCTCCATGGCGTCGAAGCCCTTCTTGATGGCGTCCTGGTGGGAGCCGGAGAAGGCGGTGTAGACCAGGTCGCCCGCGTAGGGGTGGCGCGGGTGGACCTCCATCTGGTTGCAGTACTCGCTGGTGCGGCGGATCTCGTCGATCTGCGAGAAGTCGATCTGCGGGTCGACGCCCTGGGAGAACAGGTTCATGCCCAGGGTGATCAGGTCGACGTTGCCGGTGCGCTCGCCCTGGCCGAACAGGCAGCCCTCGATGCGGTCGGCGCCGGCCATCAGGGCCAGCTCGGCGGCGGCGACGGCGGTGCCGCGGTCGTTGTGCGGGTGGACGGAGATGCAGATGTGCTCGCGGCGGGTCAGGTTGCGGGCCATCCACTCGAAGCGGTCCGCGTGGGTGGACGGCGTGGAGCGCTCCACGGTCGCGGGCAGGTTCAGGATGATCTCGCGGCCCTCGCCCGGCTGCCAGACGTCGCAGACGGCCTCGCAGACCTCCAGGGCGAAGTCCAGCTCGGTGTCGGTGAAGATCTCCGGGCTGTACTGGTAGCCGAAGGTGGTCTCGGGGCCCAGCAGCTTCTCGGCGTACTCCATGACCAGGCGGGTGCCGTCGACGGCGATCTGCTTGATCTGCTCCTTGGAGCCGCGGAAGACGACCCGGCGGAAGGTGGGGGCGGTCGCGTTGTACAGGTGGACGGTGGCGCGCTTGGCTCCGACCAGGGATTCCACGGTCCGCTCGATCAGGTCCTCGCGGGCCTGGGTCAGTACGGAGATGGTGACGTCGTCCGGGATCGCGCCCTCTTCGATGATGGAGCGCACGAAGGCGAAGTCGGTCTCGCCGGAGGAGGGGAAGCCGACCTCGATCTCCTTGTAGCCCATGCGCACCAGCAGGTCGAACATCTCGCGCTTGCGGGCGGGGGTCATCGGGTCGATCAGCGACTGGTTGCCGTCGCGCAGGTCGGTCGACAGCCAGCGGGGAGCCCGGGTGACGCGGGCGTTCGGCCAGGTGCGGTCGGGGATCTCGACCTGCTCGTAGAAGCCGTACTTGTGGATGGGCATCCCGGAGGGCTTCTGGCTGTGGGTCGCGTTGGTGATGGGCGTGGGGCGACCGACAAAAGGCTGCTGGCTCATGGCGTTGGGCTCCTCGCGTGTCCGCGTGTAGTTCGCTGGGACGGCCGGCGGGCGGTCGCAAAACCGCAACACCAAACTCCGCGGGGAGGGGGCCGGCCTACGACTACAGACCCTCGCCGCGGCAGCTAAGGAGAAGCAGCCCGAAACGCATGATGGGCCGAGCCTAGCCGAGCCGCGCGGTGCGCGGGGGTCCTGTTTCAGTATGCAAGACCCACCAGTCCGATTTACATCAAATGTGAGCCAAGCCGCTTTGATCCGTTCGCAAGCGGCCGGTCCGTCAACCCGGTGGCGCCGGGTTCAGACGACCGAATGAATCATGGTGGCAGGTAGTGACAGTCTCGTGACCCAGTGCCACATTGCGGACCATGGACGCCTCTTCGCCCCGCCGCCACCCCGTCTTCTGCACCGTCGTGCCCCCGCACCTCCTCGACCGGATCGCCCGGTCCGGGGACCCGCGGCGCGCCGATCTCGCCCAGCGCACGCTGGAACGCGACGCCCTGCTGCGCACCCGGCGCCGGGTCAGCGCCGTCCGGGGCGTCGCCCCCGCCCCGGACGCCCCCGCTCCGGACGCCCCCGCCGCCGACGGACCGGAGCGGACCGTGTACGACGCCGGGCGGCTGACCCGGCTGCCGGGGGCGAAGGCCCGCGGAGAGGGCGCGCCGCCGAGCGCCGACGCCACCGTCAACCGCGCGTACGCCGGGCTCGGGGCGACGTACGAGCTGTTCTTCCGGGGCTTCGGGCGGCGCTCGATCGACGGCGAGGGGCTCGCCCTGGACGCGACCGTCCACTACGACGAGGAGTACTCGAACGCCTTCTGGGACGGGACGCGGATGGTCTTCGGCGACGGGGACGGCCAGCTCTTCCTCGACTTCACGGTGCCGGTGGACGTCATCGGCCACGAGCTCACGCACGGCGTCACCCAGTACACGGCGAACCTGGAGTACCACGGCCAGTCGGGCGCGCTCAACGAGTCCGTGTCGGACGTCTTCGGCTCGCTCATCAAGCAGTACGCGCTGGACCAGACGGCCGACCAGGCGGACTGGCTGATCGGCGCCGGCCTGCTGGGCCCGGCCGTCGACAGCGGGCAGGCGCTGCGGTCGATGAAGGCCCCGGGCACGGCGTACGAGGACGACGAGCTCGGCAAGGACCCGCAGCCCGCGACCATGGACGACTACGTCCGGACCTCCCGCGACAACGGCGGTGTGCACATCAACTCCGGCATCCCGAACCACGCCTTCTACATCGCGGCGACGGAGCTGGGCGGCAAGGCCTGGGAGCGGGCCGGTCTGATCTGGTACGACACCCTGACGGGCGGGGAGCTGGCGGCGGACGCCGACTTCGCCGACTTCGCCCGGCTGACGGTCGCCGCGGCCGTCGCCCGGTACGGGGACGGCGGCGCGGAACACCGGGCCCTGCAGAAGGCGTGGTCGGCGGTCGGCCTGGGGTAGGAGCAGGGGCATGCGGATTTCGGTGGTGCGGACGGGCGGTTTCGCGGGGATCGAGCGGCGGGCCGAGGTGGACACCTCGGGCCTTCCCGACGAGGACGAGTGGACGGAACTGGTCCGGCTCGCCCTGCGGCCCGACCCTCGGGACGCGGGGGCGGGCGACCGGGCCGGCGATCCGGCGGGCGGGGTGCGGGACGGCTTCTCGTACACGATCCGCGTGGACGGGCGGACCGTGTCCTGCCGCGATCCGCACCTCTCGGAGGCCCAGCGGGCGCTGGTCTCGCGGCTCCTGAAAGAAGGTGCCTGAGCGCGGCCGCTTTGCTTGGATGACCGGATGACCGACCGGATGACCGACCGGATGACCGATCACGTGACCGGGCCGACGAGCGCGCAGCGGGCCGAGCGGACGACCGACGCGCCCCTGCCCGGGCTGGAGCGGTACTACGACGCCGTGCCGCGGGTGGGCGGGGCCCGGGCGGAGGACTTCGGGCCGCTGACCCTCTTCGTCCAGGAGGGCGCCGGCTGGCCGTACTACGCCCGGCCGGCGCCGGGCGGCCCCGCGCCGACCGCGGCCGACGTGGAGCGGGTGCGGGCCCGGCAGCGGGAGCTGGGCGTGCCCGAGGCCTTCGAGTGGGTGGCGGGGAACAGCCCCGGGCTGCTCGCCGCGGCGCGGGCGGCGGGACTGCACGTCCACGCGCACCCGCTGATGGTGCTCGACCCGACCGCGCCGCCGCCCCCCGCCCACCCCGGGGTCCGGCTGCTCGGCGCCGACGACCCGCTGCTGACACAGGCGGTGGCCGTCCAGGCGCTGGCCTTCGCGGAGCCGGGCACGGCCGTGGGGACCGCCGGGACGGCGGAACTCGCGGCCGCGGCGACGGAGCCGTCGGTCCTGGCCCGCAGCGCCCGGGTCGCCGGGATGATCCGGTCGGGCCGTACGGTGCTGGCGGGGGCGGTCCGAGACGGCACGGTGCTGTGCGCGGGCCAGTACAACCCGGTGGACGGGGTCGCGGAGGTGGTCGCCGTGGGCACCCTGCCGTCCGCCCGCCGACAGGGGCTGGCCCTCGGGGTGACGGCGGCGCTGGCCGCCGACGCCCGCGCGCGCGGCGCCCGTACGGTCTTCCTCTCGGCCGGGGACGAGGACGTGGCCCGGATCTACGGCCGGATCGGCTTCCACCGGGTGGGGACGGCGCTGATCGCGGAACCGCCGGCCTGCTGAGCCCGGCCGCGGCGGCCCGCGCGGGTCGGCCGGGGTCGTGTTGCCGGAACGGCAACAATGTTTGCCCCGCTGCACGGGGGCGGCGCAGCATCGGCCGCAGCGGCACCCCGCCGGCACCCGTCACGGAAGAGGCACCCATGCCCGAGCACGAGCACACCCGCACCTCCCCCGCGCCCGCCCCCGGGCCCGGGGTGTCCCGGGCGGAGTACTGGGACGAGCGCTACCGCGAGAGCGACCGCATCTGGAGCGGCCGGCCCAACGAGATCCTGGTCCGGGAGGTCGCCGGGCTGACCCCGGGCAGCGCCCTGGACCTCGGCTGCGGCGAGGGCGCGGACGCGGTCTGGCTGGCCCGCGGCGGCTGGACGGTCACCGGGAGCGACGTCTCCGAGGTGGCCCTCGGGAGGGCGGCCGAGCACGCCGCCGAGGCCGGGGTGGCGGAGCGGGTGGTGCTGCGGCGGCACGACTTCGCGGAGTCCTTCCCCGAGGGGGAGTTCGACCTGGTCTCCGCGTGCTTCCTGCACTCGTACGGGGAGTTCCCCCGCGAGGCCGTCCTGCGCTCCGCGGCCGCCGCGGTGGCGCCCGGCGGGACGCTGCTCGTCGTGGGCCACGCGGGCTGGCCGTCGTGGGTCGAGGAGCCGCCGCACCCGGGCGTGGAGTTCCCCACCGCCGAGGAGGTGCTGGCCCGGCTGGAGCTCGCCGAGGGCGCCTGGGAGGTGCTGCTCGTGGAGGAGCACGTCAAGGTCCAGGACCAGCCCGACGGCCGGCCCGGGACCCGTCCGGACAACGTGGTGAAGGTGCGCCGGCTGCGCTAGCCGGCGCGGCCGGGGGACGCGCCGGCCGACCGGCTTCCCGCGCGGGGAGCCGGTCGGCGGGCGGTCAGAAGCCGAGCTTGCGGAGCTGCTTGGGGTCCCGCTGCCAGTCCTTGGCCACCTTCACGTGCAGGTCGAGGAAGACCGGGGTCCCGAGCAGCGCTTCGATGTGCTTGCGCGACTTCATCCCGACCTCCTTCAGGCGCGAGCCCTTGGGGCCGATGATGATGCCCTTCTGGCTCGGCCGCTCGATGTAGACGTTGGCGTGGATGTCGAGCAGCGGCCGGTCGGCCGGACGGTTCTCGCGCGGGATCATCTCCTCGACGACCACCGCGATCGAGTGCGGGAGCTCGTCGCGCACGCCCTCCAGCGCGGCTTCGCGGATCAGCTCCGCGACCATCACCATCTCGGGCTCGTCGGTGAGGTCGCCCTCGGGGTACAGCGGCGGGCTCTCGGGCAGCAGCGGTGCGATCAGGTCGGCGAGCAGTTGGACCTGGTCGCCGCCGACCGCCGAGACGGGGACGATCTCGGCCCACTCGAAGCCCAGCTCGGCGCCGAGCTGGTGGATGGCGAGGAGCTGTTCGGCCAGCTGCTTGGACTCGACGAGGTCGGTCTTGGTCACGATGGCGATCTTGGGGGTCTTCTTGATCCCCGCGAGTTCCTTCGCGATGAACTTGTCGCCGGGGCCGAGCTTCTGGTCGGCGGGCAGGCAGAAGCCGATGACGTCGACTTCGGACCAGGTGGCCCGGACCACGTCGTTGAGCCGCTCGCCGAGGAGCGTGCGCGGCTTGTGCAGGCCCGGCGTGTCGACGAGGACGAGCTGGGCGTCGGGGCGGTGCACGATGCCGCGGACGGTGTGGCGGGTGGTCTGCGGCCGGTTGGAGGTGATCGCGACCTTGGTGCCCACGAGTGCGTTGGTGAGGGTCGACTTCCCCGCGTTGGGGCGGCCGACGAAGCAGGCGAAGCCCGCACGGTGCGGGGCTGTGGACTCGGGGGAACGATCGCTCATACGGGCCATTCTCCCCGATGCGGCTCCCAGCGCCGACCAGGCCGCGGCCCGGCGGGCGGCGGCGGGGCTGCGGGGTGCCGCCGCCGCCGGGTGCGCGGCGCCGGCGGCACGGCCCTGAGCTGTGGTTTCCGTCGGCCCCGACCCGTACGGGCGGTGCGGGCGCCGCGCGGTGGACGGATCCTCCCGGCGGCCCGCGGGCCGCGTGCGCCCGGCCCGGCGGCGCGGGGAGGGCCGCTCACGCCCCGGCCCTCGACCCGGCCTTCGGCGCGCCCCCTCCCCCGCCCGCCCGGAAGGTCCTGCGGTACGCGGTGGGGCTGACCCCCAGCGCCGCCCGCACGTGCTTGCGCAGCGACTGCGCCGTCCCGAAGCCGCTCTCCCGCGCCACGTGCTCCATCGGCAGGTCCGTCCGCTCCAGCAGCTCCCTGGCCCGCTCCACCCGCTGCCCGGTCAGCCACTGGCCGGGGCTGACCCCGGACTCCTCCCGGAAGCGGCGCGTGAAGGTCCGTACGGACACGGCCTCCCGCCGGGCCAGGTCCGTCAGGCGCAGCGGCTCGTGCAGCCGGTCCAGCACCCAGGCGCGGGCGGTGGCGGTGCCGGCCTGCCGCGCGTGCGGCACCGGCCGCTCGACGAACTGCGCCTGACCGCCCTCCCGGTGCGGCGGTACGACGGTCCGCCGGGCCACGTCGTTGGCGACGGCCGCACCGTGGTCGCGGCGCACGATGTGCAGGCACAGGTCGATGCCGGAGGCCACCCCGGCGGAGGTGAGCACGTCCCCGTCGTCGGTGTAGAGGACGCCGGGGTCCACGCGCACCGCCGGGAAGAGCCGCTGGAAGTGCTCGGCGGAGGCCCAGTGGGTGGTGGCCGGGCGGCCGTCGAGGTACCCGGCGGCGGCGAGCACGTATCCGCCGGTGCAGATCGAGACGAGCCGGGTGCCGGGACGGATGTGGGCGAGGGCGGCGGCGAGCTCCTCGGTCAGCCGGCCGTGCTCGTGGACGGGCCCCAGCTCGTAGGAGGCGGGCACCACCACGGTGTCGGCGGTCGCCAGCAGTTCCGGGCCGTGCTCGACCCGGACGGCGAAGTCGGCGTCGGTGGCCACCGGGCCGGGGGCCAGCCCGCAGGTGAGGGTCTCGTAGAAGCGCCGCCCGGTGCGGTCCTTGGCGTAGCCGAAGATCCGGTGCGGGATGCCGAGTTCGAAGGGGAGCAGCCCGGCCAGGGCGAGGACGACGACCCGGTGCGGTGTGCGCTGCGGCTCCATGGCCCGATCGTAGCGAACCATGACGGTCAGGCCACTGTCCGGCCGGGGTCCCGGGCCGGAAGCTGGGCCGGTGACCCACACCGCACCCGCCTCCACGCCCCTCCGGCCCGCTCCTCGGCCGGCGGGGCGCGTCCACCGCGCGTGGTTCGTCGCGGCCGCCGCCTTCGTGACGATCATCGGCGCCGCCGGCTTCGCCTCCCTGCCGGGCCTGCTCATCGAACCGCTGCACGCCGAGTTCGACTGGTCGCGCGGCACGATCGGGCTGGCCGTCTCGGTCAACCTCGCGCTGTACGGGCTCACCGCGCCCTTCGCGGCGGCGCTGATGGACCGCTTCGGCATCCGCCGGGTCGTCTCGGTGGCCCTGCTCGTCATAGCGGGCGGGGCGCTGGCCACCGTGTGGATGACCGCGGCCTGGCAACTGGTGCTGCTGTGGGGCGTGGTGGTGGGCCTCGGCAGCGGCGCGATGGCCCTGGCCTTCGCGGCGACGGTGACGAACCGCTGGTTCACCGCCCGGCGCGGGCTGGTCACCGGCATCCTGACCGCGGCCGGCGCCTCCGGGCAGCTGGTCTTCCTGCCGCTGCTGGCCTGGCTGGTGGAGCGGCACGGCTGGCGGCCGGCGGCGGTGACCGTCGCCCTGGCGGCGGTGGCGGTCGTCCCGCTGGTCTGGCTGCTGCTGCGCGACCACCCGGCGGACGTGGGCCTCGCCCCGTACGGAGGCGCGTACGCGCCCCGGCCCGCTCCCGTGCCGGGGGCCGCGCGCCGGGCCGTGCGGGTGCTGGCCGGGGCCGCGCGCACGGGGCCGTTCTGGCTGCTGGCGGGCACCTTCGCGATCTGCGGGGCCTCGACGAACGGCCTGGTGCGCACCCACTTCGTCCCGGCGGCCCACGACCACGGCATGCCGGTGACGGCGGCGGCGGGGCTGCTGGCGGTGATCGGCGTGTTCGACGTGGTCGGCACGGTGGCCTCGGGCTGGTTCACCGACCGTTTCGAGGCCCGGCGCCTGCTGGCCGTCTACTACGCGCTGCGCGGGGTGTCGCTGCTGTTCCTGCCGATGCTGCTGGCCCCGTCCGTGCGCCCGCCGCTGGTCTTCTTCATCGTCTTCTACGGCCTGGACTGGGTCGCGACCGTGCCGCCGACCATCGCGCTGTGCCGGGAGCAGTACGGGGACGACGGGGCGATCGTCTTCGGCTGGGTCCTCGCCTCCCACCAGGTCGGCGCGGCGGTGGTGGCGTTCCTGGGCGGCGTGGCGCGGGACGCCTTCGGCTCGTACGACGTGGTCTGGTACGCGTCGGGGGCGCTGTGCGCGGTGGCCGCGCTGATGGCCATGGTGATCCGCCGCCGCTCCCCCGGCGCCCCCTCGACGGCGGCGGCCTGACCCCCGGACCGGGGGCCGGGCCGGCGGCGGACCCGGTCAGCCGGCCGGGGTGGTGGACCGCAGGGTGCCGTCCGGGCCGGCCAGCAGGACCGGGGTGTCCGGGCCGCCGAGGTCGCGGACGGCCGCGCGGTCGGCGTCGGCCGGGGCGTCGGCGGCACTGACCACGGCCGCGGCCTCCAGCGACCGCGCCCCGCTCGCCACCGCCATCGCGACGGCGGTCTGCAGAGCGCTGAGCTTGAGGGAGGCGAGGTCCACGGTCCCGGCGACGTAGGTGCGGCCCGTCTCGTCGCGCACCGCGGCCCCCTCGGGCACGCCGTTGCGGGCCCGGGCGCTGCGCGCCAGCGTGATGATCTTGCTGTCCTCGGGGTCGATCCCGGTGCTGTCGGTCATGGCCGAAAGCATAGGGAGCCCCCGGCCGGGCCCGCACGACGGCCCCCGCCCGGCCGGCCCCGCGGGACCGGCCGGGCGGCAGCGTCACGGGCGGTCGAGCCGCAGCCGCTCCGCCCTGGGCAGACCCGCCACGACGAGGTCGTACGAGTCCTCGACCAGCTCCCGCAGCAGCGCGTCCGGCAGTCCGCCGGGCCCGCCCGCGGTCACCGTGTTCCAGTGCCGCTTGTTCATGTGGTAGCCCGGCGCGACCGCCTCGTGCTCCTCGCGCAGCCGCACCGCCTGCTCCGGCTCGCACTTGAGGTTGACCTTCAGCGGCTCCGCGTCCAGGGCCGTCAGGGCGAACATCTTGCCCAGCACCTTGAACACCGAGGTCTCCGGCGTGAAGGGGAACTCCTCCACCGCCGCGTTGAAGGACAGGCACAGCTCCCGCAGCGCCTCCGGGGTCATTCGCCCTCCTCGCCTTCGCCGGCCGCCGGGACCACCGGCTCGACCAGCACCGTCACGATCTTGTTGCGGCGCCCCGCCGTCGATTCGGCGGTCAGCCGCAGCGGGCGCCCGTCCGGCAGCTCCACCAGCGCCGAGGCGCCCGCGATCGGCACCCGGCCCAGGGCCTTGGCCAGCAGCCCGCCCACGGTCTCCACGTCCTCGTCGTCGAAGGCCTCGACCTTGAACAGCTCCCCGAGGTCCGTGATGTCCAGCCGCGCGGTGACCCGGTAGCGGTCCCCGCCCAGCTCCTCGACCGGCGGCAGCTCGCGGTCGTACTCGTCGGTGATCTCGCCGACGATCTCCTCCAGGATGTCCTCGATCGTGACGATGCCCGCCGTGCCGCCGTACTCGTCGATGACGACGGCCACGTGGTTGCGCACGAGCTGCATCTCGCGCAGCAGGTCGCCCGCGTTCTTGGTGTCGGGCACGAAGACCGCCGGCCGCATCACCGTCGAGACCAGGTCGGACTCGGCCTCCCGGCTGATGTGGGTCTTGCGGACCAGGTCCTTCAGGTACACGATCCCGACGATGTCGTCCTCGTTCTCCCCGGTCACCGGGATGCGCGAGAAACCGGACCGCAGCGCGAGCGTGGTCGCCTGGCGGATCGTCTTGTACCGCTCGATGCAGACCAGGTCGGTGCGCGGCACCATCACCTCGCGCACCAGGGTGTCGCCCAGCTCGAAGACCTGGTGCACCATGCGGCGCTCGTCGTCCTCGATCAGCGATTCCTTCTCCGCGAGGTCCACCATCGCGCGCAGCTCGGCCTCGGAGGCGAACGGCCCCTTGCGGAAGCCCTTCCCGGGCGTGAGCGCGTTGCCGATGAGGATCAGCAGCTGCGGGATCGGCCCCATGACCCTGGCCAGCGGCACCAGTACGTAGGCGGCCGCCGTCGCGGTGTTCAGCGGGTGCTGGCGGCCGATCGTGCGGGGCGAGACCCCGACCGCGACGAAGGAGACCAGGACCATCACGGCGATCGCGACCAGCAGCGCGGTCCAGTTCTCGCCGAACTCGTCCAGGCAGACGTACGTGACGAGCACGCCCGCCGCCATCTCGCAGGTCACCCGGACCAGCAGCGCCACGTTCAGGTAGCGGGTCGGGTCGGAGGCCACCTGGGCCAGCTTGGCGCTGCCGCGCCGCCCCTCGCGCACGGCCTGCTCGGCACGGAAGCCGGAGATCCGGGCGATCCCGGACTCGGCGCACGCCGCGAACCACGCCACCACGACCAGCAGGACGGCGCCGGTGATCAGCTGCGCGGCGTTCACGAGACGGTCGGGGCGGGAGACGCCCCGGTCATTCCGCGCTCGCCGCGCCAGCCGTCGACGATGGCCGCCTGGAGCCCGAACATCTCGGCCTTCTCGTCCGGCTCCTCGTGGTCGTACCCCAGCAGGTGCAGCACCCCGTGGACGGTGAGGAGCTGGAGCTCCTCGTCCATGGAGTGCCGCGTCGGGGCCTCCTCGCCCTGCTTCTTCGCTACCTCGGGGCAGAGCACGATGTCACCGAGGAGCCCCTGCGGGGGCTCCTCCTCGTCCTTGGCCGGCGGACGCAGCTCGTCCATCGGGAAGGACATGACGTCGGTGGGTCCGGGCAGGTCCATCCACTGGATGTGGAGCTGCTCCATCGCCCCCTCGTCGATCACGATGACGGAGAGCTCGGAGAGCGGGTGGATCCGCATCCGGGTGAGCGCGTAGCGGGCGATGTCGAGGATCGCCTGCTCGTCGACCTCGGTTCCGGACTCGTTGTTGACGTCGATCGACATGGTGCGCTGGGGTCTACTTCCGCTGATGGCCGCCCGGGGCCGGCCGGCTCTCGTCGTACTTCTCGTACGCGTCGACGATACGGCCGACCAGCTTGTGGCGGACGACATCCTCGGACGTGAGCCGCGAGAAGTGGATGTCCGGCACCCCGTCCAGGATGTCCTGCACCTGCCGCAGTCCGCTCTTGGCACCGCCGGGGAGGTCGACCTGGGTCACGTCGCCGGTGACGACGATCTTCGAGTCGAAGCCGAGGCGGGTCAGGAACATCTTCATCTGCTCGGTGGTGGTGTTCTGCGCCTCGTCGAGGACGACGAACGCCTCGTTGAGCGTCCGGCCCCGCATGTAGGCCAGCGGCGCCACCTCGATGGTGCCGGCCGCCATCAGCCGCGGGATGGAGTCCGGGTCGATCATGTCGTGCAGCGCGTCGTAGAGCGGGCGCAGGTACGGGTCGATCTTGTCGAAGAGGGTGCCCGGCAGGAAGCCGAGCCGCTCCCCCGCCTCGACGGCCGGCCGGGTCAGGATGATGCGGCTGACCTGCTTGGACTGGAGGGCCTGGACGGCCTTGGCCATGGCGAGGTAGGTCTTGCCGGTACCGGCCGGCCCGATGCCGAAGACGATCGTGTTCTTGTCGATCGCGTCGACGTACCGCTTCTGGTTGAGGGTCATGGGGCGGATGGTGCGGCCGCGGCTGGAGAGGATGTTCTGGGTGAGCACCTCGGCGGGCGTCTCATCGGGCCCGTTGCCATTGCCGCTCGCCTTGAGCATGGCGATCGAGCGTTCCACTGCGTCCTCCGTCATCGGCTGACCGGTGCGGAGCACCAGCATCATCTCGTCGAACAGGCGCTGGATGAGGGCGACTTCCGCCGCCTCGCCGACCGCGCTGACCTGGTTTCCCCGAACATGGATGTCGGCCTTCGGGAAGGCCCTCTCGATCACGCGCAGGAGCACGTCGCCCGAGCCGAGCACCGTGACCATCGGGTGCGTGGCCGGAACGGTGAAGTGGGCTCGCGCCTGCCCGGGCGCCGGGGTGTGGGATGTCGGTGTCTGCGTCATGGGCCGGCACTGTGGCCTGCACATACCTCCTGCTGAGGGGCCGCGCCGATCGACGACCTCGGACTACCAAGCCTACGTCTCCCCGGCTGCTTCCCCGAGAGGTTTTACGCCCTGTTCCGGCGCGCGTCACCGGCGGCCCGGGCGGGGGCTCACGCGGAGTGGCGGAAGCCGATCGTCGGCACCGCGCGTCGCCGGGCGGCCGGGGTCGTGCCCGGCGGCATCAGGTCGTCCAGGAACGCGAACCGGCCGCGCAGCTCCAGCGGCGCCGCGTGCCACCAGTGGGCGACCTCGGGCCAGCCGGGCGCCGAGAGCGAGCCGCCGAACTCCTGGACGGACAGCGCCGCCGTCAGACCGGCGAAGGCCAGCCGGTCCGCGAGCGGCCAGCCGGCCAGGGTCCCGGTGAGGAAGCCCGCCACGTACACGTCGCCGGCCCCCGTCGGGTCCAGCGCGTCCACCGTGATCCCCGGGACGTGCGCGGTCTCCCCGGTGAGCCCGTCCACCGCGTACGAGCCCTCCGCGCCCATGGTCACCACCGCGATCGGCACCTTCTCGGCCAGGGCCCGGGCCGCCGCGCGCGGGCAGTCCGTCCGCGTGTACCGCATCGCCTCGCCCGCGTTCGGCAGGAAGGCCTCGCAGTGCTCCAGGTCGGCCAGGGCGCCCAGGTCCCAGCGGCCGCTCTCGTCCCACCCCACGTCCGCGAAGACCCGCGAACCGCGCCGCGCGGCCTCGCCGATCCACGGCTCGCCCCGGCCCGGCCCCAGGGAGGCCACGGCGGCCCGGGCGCGCGGCGGGCACTGCGGGAAGGGGCCGGGGCCGGACGGCGGCGGAGCCTCGTGGCCGTGCGAGACCATCGTGCGCTCGCCCTCGTACGCCATCGAGACGGTCACCGGGCTGTGCCAGCCGGGAACGGTGCGCGACATCGACAGGTCGATGCCCTCGCCCTGTTCGAGGGCGTCCCAGCAGTACTCGCCGTAGTGGTCGTCCCCGAAGGCGGCGGCCAGAGAGGTGCGCAGGCCGAGCCGGGCCAGGGCGGTGGCCATGTTGGCGACGCCGCCGGGACTGGAGCCCATGCCGCGCGCCCAGGATTCCGTACCGCGCACCGGGGCGGAGTCGAGGCCGGTGAAGATGATGTCGAGGAAGACCGTTCCGGTCAGGAAGACGTCGCAGCCGGGTTCCTGGGGGTCGCGCAGCGGACCGAGCGGGTCCACGGGTGCTGAGAGGCTGTCGAAGCTGTCCCGACTGGTCACGGTGTGCTCCCCGTTGTTCGTGAAGGGTCGTTTCTGCATGCGGGTGTTCAGTGGAAAGCTGCCAGCCATGCCCGCTGGAGGCCGGAGCAAAACCCAGTGTGGCGCACATCACCAGGAGATGGCTCTTCTCCGCAACTCGGGCCGCTTGGTAAACAGGATCCCCGCTCACTCTGCGGCGCCTCCCACGCACCGACTGGACGACCCGTGCACCGCAGCCCCGCGCCGCCACCGCCGGCGCCCGCCGCATGGCCCCTGGCCCGCCTCGGGCTGCTGCTCGGCGCTGGCCGGCTACGGCACGGCGGCCGCGACGACGCTGCTGCCGCTGGTCGTCGCGGGCGCGGTGGCCGGCGGCTTCGGCTCGGGGACCGCCACGGCCGTGGCCGCCTCGGGCATCGCCGGGCAGCGCGACCCCCACCGCACCTCCGCGCTCGGGCTGTTGTCGGTCTCGGCGACCGCGGGCGCGCTGTACCTGACGCTGCCGCGGCTCGGGGGCGGGCACGGGCTGCCGTTCGCCGCCATCGCACTGGTCGCCGCGGCGGTCTGGCCGGCCACCCGCCGGCTCGGCCCTCCGGCCCCGCCCCCCGCGGGGGGCGGCTGCCCGCGGGGTGGCTCCGGGATGGTCCTGGCGGGCGCCCTCATGCTGTGGTCGCTCCCCGCCGCGGAAGAGCCGGGCGCGATCACACGTCGGCGAGGCGACGGGCGGGCGGTCAGGCGCTGCGTTTCGGCAGGGGGACCCGGACCAGGTCCGCCGCCACCGTCAGCTCGCCCTCGAACCCCGCGGTCCGCGCCTGCCGTTCGAACTCCGCCGGTTCCGCGTACCGCTGCGAGAAGTGGGTCAGGACCAGGTGCCGTACGCCCGCCTCCCGCGCCACCCCGGCCGCCTGCCCGGCGGTGAGGTGCCCGTGGTCGGTGGCCAGCCGCTCGTCCTCGTCGAGGAACGTCGACTCGATCACCAGCATGTCGCAGCCCCGCGCCAGCTCCGTCACCCCGTCGCACAGCCGGGTGTCCATGACGAACCCGAACCGCTGCCCGGGCCGGGCCTCGCTCACCTCGTCCAGGGTCACCCCGCCCAGCCGTCCCTCGCGCTGGAGCCGGCCCACGTCCGGCCCCGTGATCCCGTGCCGCGCCAGCAGCTCCGGCACCATGCGCCGACCGTCCGGTTCGGTCAGCCGGTACCCGAAGGACTCCACCGGGTGCGAGAGCAGCCGCGCCTCCAGGACGTACGAGGGCCCGCGCGCGAGGACCCCGTCCCGCGCGACCGGTTCCTCGCGGAGCGCCACCGTCTCGCGGTACGCCGTGGCGTACCGCAGCCGGTCGAAGAACTGCTGCCCCGACGCGGGGTAGTGCGCCGTGACGGGGTGCGGAACCCGGTCGAGGTTGATCCGCTGGATCACCCCGGCCAGTCCGAGGCTGTGGTCACCGTGGAAGTGGGTGACGCAGATCCGGTTGATGTCGTGCGCGGCCACCCCGGCCCGCAGCATCTGGCGCTGGGTGCCCTCGCCCGGGTCGAAGAGGATGCCCTCGCCGTCCCAGCGCAGCAGGTAGCCGTTGTGGTTGCGGTGGCGGGTGGGCACCTGGCTGGCGGTGCCCAGCACCACGAACTCGCGTACGGACACGGTCTATCCGGGGGGCCACTGGAGGCCGCGGCCGCCCAGGACGTGCGCGTGGGCGTGGAAGACGGTCTGGCCGGCGCCCGCGCCGGTGTTGAAGACGACCCGGTAGCCCTCGCCGTCGACCTTCTCGTCGGCGGCCACCTGTCCGGCCTCGCGCAGCACGTCGGCCGCGACGCCCGGTTCGGCGGCGGCGAGGGACGCGGCGTCGGGGTAGTGGACCTTGGGGATGACGAGCACGTGCGTGGGTGCCTTCGGGTTGATGTCCCGGAAGGCGACGGTCGTCTCGGTCTCCCGGACCACCGTGGCCGGGACCTCTCCGTTGACGATCTTGCAGAACAGGCAGTCGGCCTGCGGTTCCCCGGCCATTGGTGCGCCTCCCGTGACGGTGATCGGTCCGGGCATCGTATCCAGCCCGGCCCGGCCCGGCCCGCGCCGGGCAGCCCGTGGACACCCGCCCGCACCGGCCCGCCGGGCCCTCGGACCCGACCGGCCCGCCGCCCTGGCCGTTCCGGCGTCCCGTCCGTTCCGGCGTCCCGTCAGTTCCAGCGTCCCGTCCGCGCCAGCAGCACCGCCGTCGCCGCCGTGCCGGCGGTGGAGGTCCGCAGGACCGAGCGGCCCAGCCGGTACGGGCGGGCTCCCGCGTCGGCGAAGACGGCCAGCTCATCCGGCGAGACGCCGCCCTCGGGGCCGACGACCAGGACGACGGACCCGGCCGCCGGAAGTTCCGCCGTGGCCAGCGCCTGCGAGGGGGTGTCGCGGTCCTCGTGCAGCACCACGGCCAGGTCGGCCCCGGCCAGCAGCGCCGCGACCTGCCGGGTGGAGAGTGCCTCGGCCACCTCCGGGAAGCGGACGCGGCGGGACTGCTTGCCGGCCTCGCGGGCGGTGGCCCGCCACTTGGCCAGCGCCTTGGCGCCCCGCTCGCCGCGCCACTGCGTGATGCAGCGCGAGGCCTGCCACGGCACGACCGCGTCGACGCCGGTCTCGGTCATGGTCTCCACCGCGAGCTCGCCGCGGTCCCCCTTGGGCAGGGCCTGGACCACGGTGATCCGCACCGCGGGCTCGGCCTCCTCGAAGACCCCGGACACGGTCACGACGAGCCGGTCCTTGCCCTCGGCGGCCTTCACCACGGCTTCGGCCCACCGGCCGCGTCCGTCCGCGAGGACCACGGCCTCGCCCGGATTGAGCCGCTTCACCGAGACCGCGTGCCGGCCCTCGGGGCCGTCCAGGACGAACTCCGGGCCCGGCGGGACCTCTTCGACCACGAACACCGGGGCGGTCATGACGTGCTCCTCGTCTGCAGTGTCTTCAACGTGCTCTGCGCCGTGGCCGTCTCGGCCGCCAGCACCTCCACCAGCTCGCCGGCCGGCAGCGTGCGCGCCATCCGGTGCCCCTGGCCGGCCCACAGGGCCATGCCCTGCGGGTCGCCGGCCGCGGCGGCCGCCTTGCGCAGCCCCGAGGTCAGCTGGTGGACCTGCGGGTACGCGGCCGGGGCGTACGGCCCGTGCTCCCGTACGAACCGGTTGACCAGTCCCCGCGCCGGCCGGCCGGAGAAGGCGCGCGTCAGCTCGGTCCTGACGAACAGCGGATCCGTCAGGGCCTTCTTGTGCTGCGGGTCGGCCCCCGACTCCGGGCACACCAGGAAGGCGGTCCCGAGCTGGGCCGCCTCCACGCCGACGGCCAGCAGCGCCGCGATCTGCGAGCCCCGCATCACCCCGCCGGCGGCGATGATCGGCAGGGCGACGGCCTCCCGCACCAGGGCCACGAGCGCGAGCAGGCCGACCGCGGCGGTGCCGTCGGCCTGCGGGTCGTCCCAGTGGGTGCCCTGGTGGCCGCCGGCCTCCACGCCCTGGACGCAGACCGCGTCGGCGCCCGCCTCCTGCACGGCGCGGGCCTCCTCGACGGAGGTCACCGTGACGACGGTGTACGTGCCGGCCGCGCGCAGGGCGGCGAGGGCCGCGGCGGCGGGGCAGCCGAAGGTGAAGGAGACGACGGGCACCGGGTCTTCGAGGAGGATGGCGAGCTTGGCCTCGTAGCCGTCGTCGCTGGTGCCGATGATGTCCTCGTCGGCGAGGGAGACCGCGTACCAGCTGGCCTCGCCGGCCAGCTGCCCCCGGTAGGCCTCGACGGCGGCCGGGTCCACGTATCCGGTCTGGGGCATGAAGAGGTTGACGCCGAAGGGGCGCCGGGTGAGCGCCCGTACCTGTTTGATCTCCTGGTACATGCCGTCGGCGGTCTTGTAGCCGCCGGCCAGGAAGCCCAGTCCGCCCGCCTCGCACACGGCGGCGGCGAGCGGCGGGCACGAGGCACCGCCCGCCATGGGAGCCTGCACGATCGGGTACGGAAAAAGAAGACCGTTCGGTGCGGAGGACATGGACTGCATCGTGCCATGCCGCGCTCGGGGCGCCGAATCACGGCGTCCGCCCGGCCCGGCCCGTTCCCCGGCGGGGCCGGGCGGGATGCGCGGAGCCCGGACCGGGGGTGTTCCGGGCCGGGCTCGTACGCGTGGTCGCGGGCCGCTCAGCGGCCGTTGAAGGCGTCCTTCAGGCGGCTGAACAGGCCCTGCTGCCCGGGCGCGAACTGCCCGGTGGGCCGCTCCTCGCCGCGCAGCTTCGCCAGCTGGCGCAGCAGCTCCTCCTGCTGGGCGTCCAGCTTGCTCGGCGTGGTGACCTCGACGTGCACGATGAGGTCGCCGCGGCCGCCGCCGCGCAGGTGCGTGACGCCGCGCCCGTGCAGCGGGATGGCCTGGCCGGACTGGGTGCCGGGCCTGATGTCGATCTCCTCCAGCCCGTCCAGCGTCTCCAGCGGGCACTTGGTGCCCAGTGACGCCGCGGTCATGGGGATGGTGACCGTGCAGTGCAGGTCGTCGCCGCGGCGCTGGAAGGTGGGGTGCGGCAGCTCGTGGATCTCCACGTACAGGTCGCCGGCGGGGCCGCCGCCGGGGCCGACCTCGCCCTCGCCCGCGAGCTGGATGCGGGTGCCGTTCTCGACGCCCGCCGGGATCTTGACGGTGAGGCTGCGGCGGGAGCGGACCCGGCCGTCGCCCGCGCACTCGGGGCACGGGGTCGGGACGACGGTGCCGAAGCCCTGGCACTGCGGGCAGGGGCGCGAGGTCATGACCTGGCCGAGGAAGGACCGGGTGACCTGGGAGACCTCGCCGCGTCCGCGGCACATGTCACAGGTCTGCGCGGAGGTGCCGGGGGCGGCGCCCTCGCCGGAGCAGGTGGTGCAGACGACGGCCGTGTCGACCTGGATGTCCTTGGTGGTCCCGAAGGCCGCCTCGTCCAGTTCCAGGTCCAGGCGGATCATGGCGTCCTGGCCCCGGCGGGTCCGCGAGCGCGGTCCGCGCTGCTGGCTCTGGCCGAAGAAGGCGTCCATGATGTCGGAGAAGTTGCCGAAGCCGCCCGCTCCGAAGCCGCCGGCACCGCCGCCGCCCGAGGAGGACAGCGGGTCGCCGCCGAGGTCGTAGACCTGCTTCTTCTGCGGGTCCGAGAGCACCTCGTACGCCGCGTTGATCTCCTTGAAACGCTCTTGCGTCTTGGGATCGGGGTTCACATCCGGGTGCAGCTCGCGCGCAAGCCGCCGGAATGCCTTCTTGATCTCGTCCTGGGAAGCGTCGCGGCGCACGCCGAGAACGGCGTAGTAGTCCGTGGCCACTTACGACTCCGCCAGGATCTGTCCGACGTAACGTGCCACTGCGCGTACCGCTCCCATCGTTCCGGGGTAGTCCATGCGGGTCGGGCCGACCACGCCGAGTTTGGCGACTGCTTCGCCGCCCGAACCGTAACCGACCGAGACGACCGACGTGGAGTTGAGTCCCTCGTAGGCGTTCTCGTGCCCGATCCGTACGGCCATGCCCGATTCACTGGCCTCGCCCAGCAGCTTGAGGAGCACGACCTGCTCCTCCAGCGCTTCGAGCACCGGCCTGATCGTCAGGGGAAAATCGTGTCCGAAGCGGGTGAGATTGGCGGTTCCGCCGATCATCAGTCGTTCTTCGGCTTCCTCGACCAGGGTTTCGAGGAGGGTCGCGAGCACCGTGGAGACGGTGGCGCGGTCCTCGGCGTCGAAGGACTCGGGGAGGTCCTGGACGAGCGGGGGCACGTCGGTGAAACGACGGCCCACGACGCGGCTGTTGAGCCGGGCGCGCAGGTCGGCGAGCGAGGTCTCCCCGAAGGGGGCCTGGCAGTCGATGAGCCGCTGCTCGACGCGTCCGGTGTCGGTGATCAGTACGAGCATCAGCCGGGCCGGGGCCAGCGACAGCAGCTCGACGTGGCGCACCGTGGAGCGCGTCAGGGAGGGGTACTGGACGACGGCGACCTGCCGGGTGAGCTGCGCGAGCAGCCGGACCGTGCGGCCGACGACGTCGTCGAGGTCGACGGCGCCGTCGAGGAAGTTCTGGATGGCCCGCCGCTCGGGCGTCGACAGCGGTTTGACCCCCGCCAGCTTGTCGACGAAGAGGCGGTAGCCCTTGTCGGTGGGGATGCGGCCGGCGCTGGTGTGGGGCTGGGCGATGTAGCCCTCCTCCTCCAGCACGGCCATGTCGTTGCGCACGGTGGCGGGCGAGACGCCGAGCCGGTGGCGCTCGGTCAGCGCCTTGGAGCCGACGGGCTCCTCCGTCCCGACGTAGTCCTGGACGATGGCGCGCAGCACTTCGAGTCTGCGTTCACTGAGCATTCGCGCACACCTCCAGCTGTGGTCCGTTGCCCCGGTCGTTTGGCACTCCGGACGTCCGAGTGCCAGAGAACCCCCGCTCAGTGTACGGCCGGGTGGTGAGAGCCTGGCAAGGGCGGCCCGTCAGGGTAGCGTCGCGGCATGGACGTGCGATGGGAAGAGGCCGGCTGGGAACGGCTGACCGGACGGACCGGCCGCAAGCGGCTCCCGGTGTGGGATTGCACGGTGGGGCTGGTGGTGGGGGACGACGCCGTACTGCTGGTCGATCCGGGTTCCAGCCTGCGGGAGGGTGCGCTGCTGCGGGCCGAGGCCGAGCGGTTGACGGGTCGGCGCGTGACCCATATCGCATTCACCCACGGCCATTTCGATCACGTGCTGGGCGGGGCGGCCTTCTCCGGGGCCGAGGTGTACGCGGCGGTCGGGCTGGACCGCGTCCTGGCGTCCGGCCGGGAGTCGCTGCGGCGCTCCGCGGTGGAGCACGGGCTGGCGGAGGAGGAGGCGGCGCGGGCCGTGGAGCTGCTGGTCCTGCCCCGGCACCACGTGTCGGGCGAGTGGACGCTGGAGCTGGGCGGGGTACAGGTGCTGCTGGCGAACGTGGGGCCCGGGCACACCGGGCACGACCTGGCCGTCTTCGTGCCGGGCGGCCGGGAGACGGTGTTCTGCGGGGACCTCGTGGAGGAGTCGGGCGAGCCGCAGGCGGGCGGTGACGCGGTGCCGGCGCGCTGGCCGGCGGCCCTGGACCGGCTGCTGTCGCTGGGCGGGGACGACGCGCTGTACGTGCCGGGTCACGGAGCGGTGGTCACGGCGGACTTCGTGCGTGCGCAACGCGCCACACTGGCCGCCCGTTTCGGCGTGTCGGAGGCGTGAGCGGCGCCGCTCTCCTACTGTCGGCCGGATGCGCGAGTACTCCCCCGACCTGACCCCGCAGTGGAAGCGCCCGAAGGCCGTGCCGGAGGTGGCGGCGGAGCCCGACCTGGTGGTCGAGGTGGCCGGTACGGACTTCTGCGGCGCGGTGGTGGCCTGCGAGGCGGGCACGGTGACCCTGGAGGACCGCTTCGGCAAGCGCCGGGTGTTCCCGATGGAGCCGCGGGCGTTCCTGCTGGACGGCGCCGTGGTCACCCTGGTGCGCCCGCCCCGGGGCCCCGCGGCGCCCTCCCGTACGGCGTCGGGCTCGATCGCGGTGCCGGGGGCGCGGGCGCGGGTGGCGCGGGCGGGCCGGATCTACGTGGAGGGCCGGCACGACGCCGAGCTGGTGGAGCGGGTCTGGGGCGACGACCTGCGCATCGAGGGCGTGGTGGTGGAGTACCTGGAGGGGATCGACGACCTCCCGGCGGTGGTGGCGGAGTTCGGTCCGGCGGCGGACGCCCGGCTGGGCGTGCTGGTGGACCACCTGGTTCCGGGGTCGAAGGAGTCCCGCATCGCGGCGTCGGTGACCTCCCCGCACGTGCTGGTCGCGGGTCACCCGTACGTGGACGTGTGGCAGGCGGTGAAGCCGTCGGCGCTGGGCATCGCCGCCTGGCCGGTGGTGGCGCGCGGGCAGGACTGGAAGACGGGCATCTGCCGGGCCCTGGGCTGGCCGGAGAACACCGGGGCCGCCTGGCAGCACATCCTGTCGCGGGTGGGCTCGTACAAGGACCTGGAGCCGACGCTGCTGGGGCGGGTCGAGGAGCTGATCGACTTCGTGACGGCGCCGTAGCGCCCGCGGCCGTCGCTCCGCCCTCCCCGTCCTCCCCGGCCACCCGGCGGCGGGCCCGGACGGCCTGCGGTCAGTCCACCAGGTCCCGGACCACCGCGTCGGCCAGCAGCCGGCCCCGCAGGGTCAGGACGGCCCGCCCGGCCGCGTACGGCTCCGGTTCCAGCAGTCCGCCCGCCAGCGCCTTCCCGGCGGCCGCCCGGCCGGCCGGGGCCAGCAGGGACAGCGGGCAGCCGTCGCGCAGGCGCAGCTCCAGCAGGATGCGCTCGACCCGGCGGTCCTCGGGCGTCAGCAGCTCGCGCCCGGCGCCCGGGGAGCGGCCCCCGGCCAGTGCGGCGGCGTAGGCGCCGGGGTGCTTCACGTTCCACCAGCGGACGCCGCCCACGTGGGAGTGGGCGCCGGGACCGGCGCCCCACCAGTCGGCGCCGCGCCAGTACAGCTCGTTGTGGAGGCAGCGGCCGGCCGGCGAGGTGGCCCAGTTCGACACCTCGTACCAGTGGTAGCCGGCCCGGTCCATGACCTCGTCGGCGATGAGGTAGCGGTCGGCGTGCACGTCGTCGTCGGTCATCGGGACCTCGCCGCGGCGGATGCGCCGGGCGAGCTGCGTGCCCTCCTCGACGATCAGGGCGTAGGCGCTGATGTGGTCGGGGCCGGCCCCCAGGGCGGCGTCCAGGGTGGCCCGCCAGTCCGCGTCGGACTCCCCCGGCGTCCCGTAGATCAGGTCGAGGTTGACGTGCTCGAAGCCGGCCGCGCGGGCTTCGGCGACGCAGGCCTCGGGGCGGCCGGGGGTGTGCGTGCGGTCCAGGACCTTCAGGACGTGCTGCTTGGCGCTCTGCATGCCGAAGGAGACCCGGTTGAACCCGCCGGCGCGCAGCTCGGCCAGGTAGCGCGGATCGACCGACTCCGGATTGGCCTCGGTGGTGATCTCGGCGTCCTCGGCCAGGCCGAACTCGTCCCGGATCGCCGCGAGCATCCGGACGAGGTCGGCGGCGGGCAGCAGGGTGGGCGTGCCGCCGCCGACGAAGACGGTGCGCACGGAGCGCGGGTCGTCGCCGAGGACCTTGCGGGCGAGGCGGACCTCGTCGATCAGCGTGTCGGCGTAGTTCTCGCGGGAGGCGAGGACGCCGCCGGTGCCGCGCAGCTCGGTGGCGGTGTACGTGTTGAAGTCGCAGTACCCGCAGCGGGTGGCGCAGTACGGGACGTGCAGGTAGAAGCCGAGCGGCCGCTCGCCGGCGCCCGCCAGGGCGTGCGACGGCAGGGAGCCGTCTTCGGGCATGGGTTCACCGTCGGGCAGTGCGGAAGGCATGCCCCCATTGTCCCGCACCCGCCACCGGCCCCCGCCCGCCTCCGCGGCGGGGCGGGGCGGGCGGGGTCGGCGCGGGCCGGCCGCGCGGGGTCAGGCGCGGGGTCAGGCCTCGCGGGACCCCTCGTACATCTCGTCGATCAGGTGCTTGAACTCCCGCTCGACCACCGGCCGCTTCAGCTTCAGGCTCGGGGTGAGGTCGCCGTGCTCGACGTCCAGGTCGCGCGGCAGCAGCCGGAACTTCTTGACCGTCTGCCAGCGCTGCAGCCCCTCGTTCAGGGTCTGTACGTAGGTCTCGATCAGCCGGACCGTCTCCGGCGCCGCCACGACCTCGGCGTACGTCCGGCCCGCGAGGCCGTTCTCGGCGGCCCAGCCGAGGATCGCCGGGCCGTCGAGTGCGATCAGCGCGGAGCAGAAGTTCCGGTCCGCGCCGTGGACCACGATGCTGGAGACGTAGGGGCAGATGCCCTTGAAACGGCCCTCGACCTCGGCCGGGGCCACGTACTTGCCGCCGGAGGTCTTGATCAGGTCCTTCTTGCGGTCGGTGATCCGCAGGTAGCCGTCGGGCGACAGCTCGCCGATGTCCCCGGTGTGCAGCCAGCCGTCCGCCTCCAGCACCTCGGCGGTCTTCTCGGGCAGCCCGTGGTAGCCCTGCATGATGCCGGGGCCGCGCAGCAGCACCTCGCCGTCGTCGGCGATGCGGACCTCGGTGCCGGGCAGCGGCTTGCCGACGGTTCCGGTGCGGTAGGCCTCGCCGGGGTTCACGAAGGAGGCGGCGCTGGACTCCGTCAGGCCGTAGCCCTCCAGGATGTGGATGCCGGCTCCGGCGAAGAAGTAGCCGATGTCGGGGGCGAGCGCGGCGGAGCCGGAGACGGCGGCGCGCAGCTTGCCGCCGAAGGCCTCGCGGAGCTTGGAGTAGACGAGCGCGTCGGCGACCTTGTGCTTGGTGGTGAGACCGAAGGGGGCGGTGGCGTTGCCGGTGCGCCGGAAGTTGTCCTGGGTGACCTTGGCGTACTCGCGGGCGACGCCCGCGGCCCACTGGAAGATCTTGTACTTGGCCGCGCCGCCGGCCCGGGCCTTGGCGGCGACGCCGTTGTAGACCTTCTCGAAGATGCGCGGGACGGCCGCCATGTAGGTCGGCTGGACGATCGGCAGGTTCTCGATGATCTTGTCGATGCGGCCGTCGACGGCGGTGACGTGCCCGACCTCGATCTGGCCGGAGGTGAGCACCTTGCCGAAGACGTGCGCCAGCGGCAGCCAGAGGTACTGGACGTCGTCCTTGGTGATCAGGCCCGTCGCCACCGTCGCCTTGGCCATGTACGACCAGTTGTCGTGCGGCAGTCGTACGCCCTTGGGCCGGCCGGTGGTGCCGGAGGTGTAGATGAGGGTGGCGAGCTGGTCGGCCGTGATGGCGGCGATCCGCTCCTTCACGGCCTCGGGGTTCTTGGCGAGGTGCTCCGCGCCGCGCTTCTCCAGCTCGGCGAGGGAGATCACCCACCCCTCGGGGTCCCCGTCCGCGGCGAGCGCGTCGGCGGCGTCCAGGACCACGACGTGCGCGAGCTCGGGCAGGTCGGCGCGGTGCGCGCGGGCCTTGGCCAGCTGCTTCGCGTCCTCGGCGATCAGCACCCGGCTCGCCGAGTCCGCCAGGATGTAGGCCGACTCCTCGGCGTTGGTGCTCGGGTAGACGGTGGTGGTCGCGGCGCCCGCGCACATCACCCCGAGGTCGGCGAGGATCCACTCGACCCGGGTGTTGGAGGCGAGGGCGACCCGGTCCTCGGCCCGCAGACCCAGTCCGATCAGTCCGGCGGCGATGGCGAAGACCCGCTCGGCCGCCTGGCCCCAGCTCAGCGACTTCCAGTCGTCGGGAGCGCCCGGGCCGCCGGCCGCGGGGACCGGGAACCGGTACGCCTCCGCGTGGGGCGTGGCGGCGACACGCTCAAGGAAGAGGGCCGCCACGGTGGGCGGACGGTTCTCGATCAGGGTCTGTGTGTCGCTCACGACATCCTCCGGACCGGTCCGCGCGGCAGTGCGCGGGCCTGGGGCGCTGGGGGGCGCTTGGGACGGGCGGGTTTTGAGACGTGCCGGTTAGTGACTGGCGAGTAACCATCGAGCAGTGATCAGACTAGAGCGCGTCAGGCCGGTGCGTAAGAGCCCGCGAGCGGCCGCTTCATAACGAAAGGGGCCCCCGCGCCTGAGCGTGGGGGCCCCGTTCCGTTCCGGTGCCTACTTCTTCTTGCCGCCGGACTCGTCGCTGGACAGGACGGCGATGAAGGCCTCCTGCGGGACCTCCACGGAGCCGACCATCTTCATCCGCTTCTTGCCCTCCTTCTGCTTCTCCAGCAGCTTCCGCTTGCGGGAGATGTCACCGCCGTAGCACTTGGCGAGGACGTCCTTGCGGATGGCGCGGATGGTCTCGCGGGCGATGACGCGGGAGCCGACGGCGGCCTGGATCGGCACCTCGAAGGCCTGCCGCGGGATGAGCTCGCGCAGCTTGGCGACCAGGCGCACGCCGTAGGCGTAGGCGGCGTCCTTGTGCGTGACGGCGGAGAAGGCGTCGACCTTGTCGCCGTGCAGCAGGATGTCGACCTTGACCAGGCTGCCGGACTGCTCGCCGGTGGGCTCGTAGTCGAGGGAGGCGTAGCCGCGGGTCTTGGACTTCAGCTGGTCGAAGAAGTCGAAGACGATCTCGGCGAGGGGGAGCGTGTAGCGGATCTCGACCCGGTCCTCGGAGAGGTAGTCCATGCCGAGGAGGGTGCCGCGGCGGGTCTGGCAGAGCTCCATGATCGCGCCGATGAACTCGGTGGGCGCGAGGACGGTGGCCTTGACGACCGGCTCGTACACGTCCGAGATCTTGCCCTCGGGGAACTCGCTCGGGTTGGTGACGGTGACTTCCTTGCCGTCCTCCAGGACCACCCGGTAGACCACGTTGGGCGCGGTGGCGATCAGGTCGAGGCCGAACTCGCGCTCCAGGCGCTCGCGGACCACGTCCAGGTGGAGCAGGCCGAGGAAGCCGACGCGGAAGCCGAACCCCAGCGCCGCCGAGGTCTCGGGCTCGTAGACCAGCGCGGCGTCGTTGAGCTGGAGCTTGTCCAGGGCCTCGCGCAGGTCCGGGTAGTCGGAGCCGTCGAGCGGGTACAGGCCCGAGAAGACCATCGGCCGCGGGTCCTTGTAGCCGCCGAGGGCCTCGGTGGCGCCGTTGTGCAGGCTGGTGATGGTGTCACCGACCTTGGACTGCCTGACGTCCTTCACACCGGTGATGATGTAGCCCACCTCGCCGACGCCGATGCCGTCGGACGGGGTCATCTCCGGCGAGGAGACGCCGATCTCCAGCAGCTCGTGGGTGGCGCCGGTCGACATCATCCGGATGCGCTCGCGCTTGTTCAGCTGGCCGTCGACGACACGGACGTAGGTGACCACGCCGCGGTACGAGTCGTAGACCGAGTCGAAGATCATGGCGCGGGCCGGGGCGTCCTTGACGCCGACCGGGGCCGGGACCGTGGCGACGACCTTGTCCAGGAGCGCCTCGACGCCCACGCCGGTCTTGGCCGAGACGCGCAGCACGTCCTCGGGCTGGCAGCCGATGAGGTTCGCGAGCTCCTCGGCGAACTTCTCCGGCTGGGCGGCCGGCAGGTCGATCTTGTTCAGGACGGGGACGATCGCGAGGTCGTTCTCCATCGCCAGGTACAGGTTGGCGAGGGTCTGGGCCTCGATGCCCTGCGCGGCGTCCACCAGGAGGACGGTGCCCTCGCAGGCGGCGAGGGAGCGCGAGACCTCGTAGGTGAAGTCGACGTGCCCGGGGGTGTCGATCATGTTGAGGATGTGGGTGTTGCCCTGACCCTCGCCCGTGGTGGGCGCCCAGGGGAGACGGACCGCCTGGGACTTGATCGTGATGCCGCGCTCACGCTCGATGTCCATGCGGTCGAGGTACTGGGCGCGCATCTGCCGCTGGTCGACCACACCGGTGATCTGGAGCATCCGGTCGGCAAGGGTCGACTTGCCGTGGTCGATGTGCGCGATGATGCAGAAGTTGCGGATCAGCGCCGAGTCGGTACGGCTCGGCTCGGGCACGTGGCTGGGGATCGCGGGCACGCAGTGTCCTGATTCTCGGGTCGCAGTCGGAAGCGTTTGCGGAGCGTCGGTCTGAGCGAAAGTCCGGCTCCCGTCGCTCTCGGCGGCGCGATGCGGATCTGTACGCGGACTCCCATGGTCCCATGGACGGGGCAGTGCGCTCGGTTTGGGCCGCCCGGAGCGTGCCTGGTAGCCTGGGCAGCTGTGCCTCGTATGCCCTCTCAGCTGTCGAGGCACCATCCGAAGAACAAAACTCTGAACCTGAAAAGGCTCTTTCGTGGCGAACATCAAGTCCCAGATCAAGCGGAACAAGACGAACGAGAAGGCGCGCCTGCGCAACAAGGCCGTCAAGTCCTCGCTCAAGACCGCGATCCGCAAGGCCCGCGAGGCCGTCGTCGCCGGTGACGCCGAGAAGGCCACCGTGGCTTCCCGCGCCGCCGCGCGTGCGCTCGACAAGGCTGTCTCGAAGGGTGTCATCCACAAGAACGCCGCCGCCAACAAGAAGTCGGCGCTGGCCACCAAGGTTGCCTCCCTGCAGGGCTGAACTCCCTGATGTGATCGCCGGGCAGGGATCCAGCGGGCCCTCTCTCCCGCTCCCGACCGGCACTCCGCGCCGCACACGAAGCGTTCGCCACGCGGGTGCGGCGCACACGAGCAGTACGACGAAGGCTCCGGCCTCCGCCCTTCCCCAGGGCGGTACCGGGGCCTTCGTGCTGCCACGGGCCGTGCGGCGGGGACGGGGGCCGGAGCCGGAGCCGGGCCTGACGGGGGCGCGCTGATCGCGACGAGCGCCCGACCGGGCGCTCGGGCGGCTCAGCGGCGCTGGGGGCGTGCGGCGCGGGCCACCGCCACGACCGCCTTCTCCAGCGCGTACTCGGGGTCGTCGCCACCGCCCTTGACCCCGGCGTCGGCCGCGGCCACCGCCCGCAGGGCGTCGGCGACGCCGTCGGCCGACCAGCCGCGCATCTGCTGGCGCACCCGGTCGATCTTCCACGGCGGCATGCCCAGGTCGCGGGCGAGGTCGCCCGGCCGGGCGCCGCGCGGGGCGGAGGCCAGCTTGCCGATCGCCCGTACCGCCTGGGCCAGGGCGCTGGTGATCAGCACCGGTGCCACCCCCGTGGACAGCGACCAGCGCAGCGCTTCGAGCGCGTCCGCGGCCCGGCCCTCGACGGCCCGGTCGGCGACGGTGAAGCTGGAGGCCTCGGCCCGGCCCGTGTAGTAGCGGCCGACGACCGCCTCGTCGATGGTGCCCTCGACGTCCGCGCACAGCTGCGCCGCGGCGCTCGCGAGCTCCCGCAGGTCGCTGCCGATCGCGTCCACCAGGTTCTGGCAGGCCTCGGGCGTCGCCGACCGGCCCAGTGCACGGAATTCGCCCCGTACGAAGGACAGCCGGTCCGCCGCCTTGGTCATCTTCGGGCAGGCGATCTCGCGGGCGCCCGCCTTGCGCGCCGCGTCGAGCAGGCCCTTGCCCTTGACCCCGCCGGCGTGCAGCAGGACGACGCTGATCTCCTCGAAGGGCGCGGCGAGGTACGCCTTGACCTCCTTGGCCGCGTCCGCCGACAGGTCCTGCGCGTTGCGCACGATCAGGACCTTGCGCTCGGAGAAGAGCGAGGGACTGGTCAACTCGGCCAGGGTGCCGGGCTGGAGCTGGTCGGAGGTGAGGTCGCGGACGTCGGTGTCGGTGTCGGCGGCCCGCGCGGCCACCACCACCTCCCGCACGGCGCGGTCGAGCAGCAGGTCCTCCTGCCCCACCGCGAGGGTGAGCGGGGCGAGCGGATCGTCGGTGGGGTTCTTCCTGGTGGCCATCGGCTCCAGCATCCCACGCCGCACCGACAGGCCCCCGCCCCGCGTGCCTCAGAATGGTCGCGTGAACGTGCGACATGTACTCGTCCTGCCCGACCGCGACGCCGCCGAGGAGGTGGCGCGGGAGGCCGTCGACCGCTTCGGCCTCCCCGAGGAGCCGCAGCTCGTGCGCGACGCCCTGGCCGGCGAGGACGACGCCGAGGACGCCCAGTGGCTGGTGGTCGTCGAGGACCCGCGCGCGCGGCTCGAAGCCGCCGTGCTGGACGCCCTCGCGGCCGAGTACGAGGGCTGGCTCGAAGCCCCGTAGCCCGTCCGACCGAGCCCGCTCCGCCCGCTCCATGCAGGCGCCGGCGCGGAGCGGGCGCGGGAACGAGCGGGGCCGGGGCGCCGGCCGGGAAGGGGACGGCCGGCTCAGGCCTTGTGGACGATCTGGACGTCCAGGGTCACGTCCACGCTCGGGCCGATCGCCGCGACCCCGTGCGCCAGCACCGACTGCCAGTTCAGGGCGAAGTCCTCGCGGTGCAGCTCGGCCTCGGCCCGGCAGGCGGCCCGCGGCTCCCCGTCCAGGCCGGTGCCCAGGCCCAGGTAGTGGGTGTCCAGGGTGACCGAGCGGCCGGCCCCGTGCAGGGTGAGCGCTCCGGCGACGGCCCAGCGGCTGCCGCTGCGGTGGATGAACCGCTCGCTGTAGAACTCCACCGTGGGGTACCGGGCGGCATCGAGGAAGTCGGCGGACCGCAGGTGGTCGTCCCGCAGCCGCAGTCCCGTGTCGATGCTCGCCGCGTCGATGATCACGTGCATGGAGGAGTCCTCCATGCGCTCGGCGATCCGCACCCCTCCGGCGAAGGTGTTGAACCGGCCGCGGATCCGGGCGAAGCCGATGTGGCGGACCGAGAAACCGATCGACGAGTGCGCCGGGTCGATCTCCCAGTGGCCGGGCTGGGGCAGCAGCGGCGGTTCCACCGCGTCGAGGACGATCTCCGCCGTGCCCGGCTGCGCCGGGTCCCCGACCAGCGTCGCCCCGTGGAACGGCGCGTACCCCTCGGCCGTCACCGAGAGCCGGTACTGCCCCTCCGGCACGGCCGCCGTGAACCCGCCGTACGGGTCGGTCTCTCCGCTGACGATGCGCCGGCCGATCGGGTCGGTCACCTCGAACGTGGCCTGCCGGACCGGCTGGTGGACCGTGTCGAGGACCCGGCAGCTGAGCAGACGTGCCGTCGGCGGCAGCGTCAGTGTCGCGGATGTGTGCGGGCTGGAACCTCCGGCCGACTCCATCCCCCGTCGGCGACCGAACATGGCTGACGCACCCCCGTGCTGTGTGGACTCGTACCGCTCTGGCGAAGACGCATTCGATCATGCTGTCCGGTTGTGGGCAAACAGAAGGGTCGTGCCCGTTATGCCCGGGCCGGTTCCTTCGCCGGCCGGCCGTGAAGGCCCGCAGGCGCGGCCCCGCCCCGGTGACGGCGATCGAGCCGTCGGTGTCGGTGCGCAGTACGGTCGTTCCCATCGCCCGCAGCTGCGTGAGCGTACCCGGTGCGGGGTGCCCGTAGCGGTTTCCGGCCCCGACCGGAACGATCGCGAGGCGTGGCCGGACGCGGGCGAGCAGCCCCGGATCCTGGTGCGCCGAGCCGTGGTGGGCCACCTTCAGCACGTCCACGGGCCCCAGCTCCGGATGCTCCCTCAAGAGGGCCTGCTGTGCCGGGGGTTCGAGGTCACCGAGGAACAGCAGGGTGAGGCCCGCACCCCGTACGAGCAGGGCGACACTCGCGTCGTTGGGGCCGAGGGGGGCCTGCCCGACGGGCGGCCACAGCACCCGCCACTCCAGCGGCCCGGCCCGCCTGCGCTCCCCCGCGACCACGGGCCGGACGGGCACGCCGGCGGCCGCGGCGGCCCGGTGCACGGACCGGGCCTGCTCGGCCGGCTCCTCGAAGGAGGTGGCCTGGATCACACCCACGGACCGGCCGCGGAGCACCCCCGTCAGGCCGCCCACGTGGTCGGCGTGGAAGTGCGTCAGCAGCAGCAGCGGCACCCGGCGCACGCCCAGGGCGCGCAGGCACTCGTCCACCGGGCGCGGGTCCGGCCCGGTGTCGACCACCACGGCCTCACCGGGGCCGAGGGCGAGCACGGCGGCGTCCCCCTGCCCCACGGCGCACTGGACGTGGGTCCAGCCGGGCGGGGGCCAGCCGGTGAGCACACGGGTCAACGGGGGCGGCCGCAGGACGGCCAGCAGCACCACCACGGCCAGCGCGGGGCAGACCCAGCGCGTACGGCGGCCCCGGGAGCCGAGGACCACGACGCCCAGGGTGGCGGCGGCCAGCAGCAGGCCCCCGACGAACCCGCCCGGCCAGGCCAACTCGGCGCCCGGCAGCCGCGCCCCGCTCCGCGCCACCGCGGCGATCCACCCGGCCGGCACCCCCGCACACCCGGCCAGCACCTCCGCGGCCGGCATCGACAGCGGGGCCGCCGCGAGCGCCGCGAAGCCGAGCACGGTCGCCGGACCCGCCGCGAGCTCGGCCAGCAGGTTGCACGGCACCGCGACGAGGCTGACCCGGGCGGCGAGCACGGCGACCACGGGGGCGCACACCGCCTGGGCGGCCGCGGCGGCGGCCAGCGCCTCGGCGGGCCGGGGCGGCACCCCGCGCCCGCGCAGCGCCTCGCCCCACCGGGGTGCCAGGGTCAGCAGGGCCCCGGTGGCCAGGACCGAGAGGAGGAAGCCGTAGCTGCGGGCGAGCCAGGGGTCGTAGAGCACCAGCAGCAGCACGGCGGCGGCCAGCGCCGGCAGCAGCGAGCGGCGGCGCCCGGTCGCGAGGGCGAGGAGGGTGACCGCTCCGCAGGCGGCGGCGCGCAGCACGCTCGGCTCCGGCCGGCACACCACGACGAAGGCCAGCGTCAGCGCGGCCCCGCACAGTGCGGTCGACCGCAGCGAGAGCCCGAGGAGGGGCGCGAGCCCGCGCCGCTCGGCCCGCTGCGCCCGGGACGGCGGCCCGATGAGCAGGAACAGCACCACGGTCAGGTTGGAACCGGAGACGGCCAGCAGGTGCAGCAGGTCGGTGGCCTCGAACGCCTCGCCCAGATCGGGCGGCACCCTGGAGGTGTCCCCGACGACCAGCCCCGGCAGCAGCGCACGGGCATCGGGCGCGAGCCCCTCGGTGGCCTCGCGCAGCCCCGCCCGCAACCGCCCCGCGAGCCGCTGGACCGCGTCCGGGCCGCCCGTCACCGTCGGCGGGGTGTCGCCGGCCGGACGGAGCAGCGCCGCGGCCCGCTCCCCCGCCCGGGCGGGGGCCAGCCGGGCGACCACCCGGACCCGCGTCGAAGGCAGCAGCCGGAGCCACTCGGGATGCCCGGCCAGGACCCGTACCGGGGTCTGCACCCGGGTCTGCGCCCCGTCGGGCCCGGTCACCCGGATCACCGTCGCGTCCAGGAGCACCAGCGGCGGGCCGTTCCCCCCGCGGGAGGGCTGCGGATCGGAGCCGACCGTGAACTCGGCCAGGACACGGGCGCGTTCCCCGGCCAGGGCCACCACCGGTCCGGCCCGCGCCTCCGCCCGGTGCAGTCCCGCCACCCCGGCTCCGGCGGCCGCACCCAGCAGGGCGGCGCCCGCGGCCGCACCGAGCATCCTCCACCGCGCCCCTCGGAGCCGGCGGGCGGCCAGCATCAGCAGTCCGGCAGCGAGGACCCCCAGCCCGGCTCCGCCCAGGCTCCACGCGCCCGGGACGCCCAGGGCGAGGGCAGCCGCTCCCCAGGCGGCCCCGGCGGGAACCGCCAACCGCAGGTCCACCACCCCCGACGCCTCCCGCGCCCGGCTCTCGGAATGATCCCCGGCGCGACCGCCGGCCCGGCTCTGCGCCCGGCCCTCCTCGCGGCGCTCGGCGCGGTTCACGGCCGGACCAGCGTGCGCAGGTCGGCGAAGCGCCGCTCGCCGATGCCGTTGACCTGCCGGAGCTCCTCCACGGACCGGAAGCCGCCCCGGGCGGTGCGGAAGTCCACGATGTGCCGTGCCAGCACCGGGCCGACCCCCGGCAGCCCGTCCAACTGCTCCACCGTGGCCGAGCCGAGACTGAGCGGACCGGGAGCGGGGCTCGGGCCGGGGCCGCCCTCCGGCGGCGCGGGTCCCCCCACCCGTACCTGCTCACCGTCCACCAGCACCCGCGCGAGGTTGAGCCCCGAGGTGTCCGTGCCCGGCCGCACACCCCCGGCCGCGGCGAGGGCGTCCTCGACCCGCGCGCCCGCCGGAAGCCGCCGCACACCCGGATCCCGTACCTTGCCGCTGACGTCGACGACGACCCCCACGGCGCCCGCGCCGGTGGGCGGGGCCGGCCCCCCGACACCGGCCGGTACCGGAGCCGCAACGGCCACCGGGGCGGTGGCCGTGGCCGGCCCGGGCTCGACCACCGCCGGGGCCGTGACCGACTGCGGCCGGGCGGACCAGTACTGCTGCGCGGCGAAGCCGACCCCCAGGACCAGCACCACCGCCACCGCGCCCACCGTGCGCGGCTCCAGACCGCAGCGCGCCTGGAGCCAGAGCGGCAGCCGCTCCCGCACCGCCAGCCTCCGCACCTCCCGCGCGGACAGCCCCGCCCCCGCTTCCTCCCCGTCCCCGTCCGGAGCCCGAGCCACCGCCCCCTCCGGCCCCGAAGCAGAGGCAGAGGCCGGGGCCGCCCCGGGACCACCCACGGCGGCAGGCCCCGAGAACGCCCCGCCCGCAGATCCGGGAGGGGCCGTCGGCCGGGCGGCCACAGGCGGCGGCCCGGGCGGCGGTGCAGCGGGCGGGCCGCCCGCGCCCAGCAGGACTTCGATCCGCCGCCGCACTACCAGTGGATCGGGGCGTTCGGCGCGGTGGCCGCCGGCCCGGTACCGGGTGCGGCCGTCGGAGGGTCGGGGGCGGCCCGGGCCACTCGTGGCACCGGACGGAGACGGGGTACGCGGTCGCGTTCGGAGAGTCATGGAACGACCGTAGGGGCCGCTCCCGATCCCCGTTCGGAGCCCTCAATTCCGGTGGAAAACCGTCTCGTTGTGGATACCCGCGTCACTCGTTCCGGTGACCCTGGTCCCTCTCCCCCGCACGGACCCACCCAGCCCCAGCCCCAGCCGCAACGGCACCCGCACCCGCATCCCCACCACCTCAGCGCGGCGAGACCACCGCCGCCAGCAGCCCCGGCCCGGTGTGCGCGCCGATCACCGCACCGACCTCGCTGACGTGCAGCTCGACCAGGCCCGGAATCCGCTCGCGCAACCGCTCCGCGAGCTTCTCGGCCCGCTCCGGGGCCGCCAGGTGGTGCACGGCCACATCGACGGCGGCCGAGCCCGCGCGATCGACGGCCAGCTCCTCCAGCCGTGCGATGGCCTTGGAGGCGGTGCGCACCTTCTCCAGCATCTCGATGCGCCCGCCGTCCAGCGTGAGCAGGGGCTTCACGGCCAAGGCCGATCCCAGCAGGGCCTGCGCCGCCCCGATCCGGCCGCCGCGGCGGAGGTACTCCAGGGTGTCCACGTAGAAGTAGGCGGACATGTCCGCCGCCCGCTTCTCCGCGGCGGCGACGGCCTCGTCCACCGTGCCGCCCGCCTCGGACACCTCGGCGGCGGCGAGCGCGCAGAAGCCGAGGGCCATCGCCACCATGCCGGTGTCCACGACGCGCACGGGCACCGGCGCGGTACGGGCGGCGACGACGGCGGAGTCGTAGGTGCCGGAGAACTCGGCGGACAGGTGCAGGCTCACGATGCCGCTCGCACCGGCGTCCGCGGCCGCCCGATAGGCCCGTGCGAACTCCTGCGGACCGGGGCGCGAGGTGGTGACAGAGCGGCGCTTCTGCAGCGCGAGGGCGAGGCTTCGGGCGGAGATCTCGGTGCCCTCCTCCAGCGCCTCGTCGCCGAGCACCACGGTCAGCGGGACGGAGATGATTCCGTGCCGCGCCATGGCCGGTTGGGGCAGGTAGGCCGTGGAATCGGTGACGATGGCGACATGGCGGGACATGAGCCGGAGGTTACCGCCAGCGGACCCGGGACGGCAGCCTGGCCCCCGTTTCTCCACCGCCCGACACCTCCGCCGCCCCTACCCCGACCCGGCGATCCCCGAGCAGCAGACATCAACCGGCAGCCCGCAACCAGCAACCAGCAACCAGCAACCAGCAACGATCCCCGGAGCCTCAGGCCATGCCCCTCAGGCCATGCCTCGACCCCGCCCCGCGCCCGCTTCAGGCCAGGCCGGGCCGGGCCGGGCCGGGTCAGGCCAGGCCGGGTCAGGTCGGGTCAGGCCAGATCAGGTAGTGCTCTCCGGCCGCCGCCTCTTCTCCCACGGGTACGGCGTCGCCGGCGCGCCCGGATTCAGGGCCGCCTGCCGCGCAGTGGTCCCCGCCCGGGCCGCGTCCGCGTCCGGACCGGGCCCGCGCCCGGTACCCCGGGCCGCTCCGCCCTGCCCCGAGGCCGTCGTCTGCGCCGAAGGCGATGCCTGCGCCGCGTCCCAGGCGTCGGCCGCCGCCGCGAGGTGGTCCACGGACTCCCGCGACCATTCGCGCAGCGCCACCGACTCCACTTCGATCTCCGCCGACAGCACCGTCAGGTCGTCGGCCGCGAACTTCCGCGCCCGCTCCCGCGCCGCCCACCGCAGCGAGTCCGCGGCCTGCGTGATGCTCGCCGCGCGTTCCCGCAGGTCGGGCAGGCTGTCGGCGATGCGCTTGCGGTTCGGGTCCTGCTCCAGCCGCTTCAGCTCGTCGTCCAGCTCGTGCCCGTGCACGCTCAGCCGCTCGAACAGGCCGATGGACTCCCGCAGCGAGGCGTCCCGCTGCACCCCCTCGTAGAGCGCCTGCTGCGTGGACCGCATCGACGTCCGCAGCTCCAGCCGCAGCTGGGCCAGCGAACCGCTCACGCCGCCCTGTCCCAGGCTCCTGGCCCGCAGGGTGGTGTCCTCGACGGTCCGCCGGGCCTGTGTGATCGTCCGGTCCACACCGCGCTTCGCCGCTCCGACCGCCTTGACGGTGACGTACACGCCCAGGCCCAGGAAGGCGAAAAGCACCATCAGCGCGAAGATGATCAACGCTGGCTCCATGAGGTTCCTCTCCCCTGCCTAGTCCGTCCCTTCCACGGTAAACGCCACGGGCAGGCCAGGGGTTCCAATCGAACCCCCAACCTGCCCGTACGGGAATACCCCTAGACGGAGTGCGGCCCGGTCAGACGACGATGTTCACCAGCTTCGGCGCCCGGACGATCACCTTGCGGATCTCCGCGCCGCCCAGCGCCGCGACGACACCGGCGTCGGTGACCGCCAGCCGCTCCAGGTCCGCGTCCGAGATCGTCGGCGGCACCTCCAGACGGGCCTTGACCTTGCCCTTGACCTGCACCACGCACGTCACGGTCTCGTCGACCACGTACGCCGGGTCCGCGACCGGGAAGTCCTGGTGGACGACCGAGTCGGCGTGGCCCAGCCGGTGCCACAGCTCCTCCGCGATGTGCGGGGCCAGCGGGGCCACCAGCAGCACCAGCTGCTCGGCGACCGGGCGCTCCAGCGGCCGGCCGGCCTTCGTCAGGGCGTTGTTCAGCTCGGTGATCTTCGCGATGGCCGTGTTGAAGCGCAGCGCCGCCATGTCGGCGCCGGCCCCGTCGATGGCCTTGTGCAGGGCGCGCAGGGTCTCCTCGGCGGGCTCCGCGTCGACGACCGTGACCGCGCCCGTCTCCTCGTCGACGACGTTGCGCCACAGGCGCTGCAGCAGCCGGTACTGGCCGACGACCGCGCGGGTGTCCCACGGGCGCGACACGTCCAGCGGGCCCATCGCCATCTCGTACAGGCGCAGGGTGTCCGCGCCGTACTCCTCGCAGATCTCGTCCGGCGTGACGGCGTTCTTCAGGGACTTGCCCATCTTGCCCAGCTCGCGCTTGACGGGCTCGCCCTCGAAGTAGAAGCGCCCGTCGCGCTCCTCGACCTCGGTCGCCGCGACCGGGAAGCCGCGCTCGTCGCGGTAGACGAACGCCTGGATCATGCCCTGGTTGTACAGCTTGTGGAACGGCTCCACCGAGGAGACGTGGCCCAGGTCGAACAGCACCTTCGACCAGAAGCGGGCGTACAGCAGGTGCAGCACCGCGTGCTCGGCGCCGCCGACGTACAGGTCGACGCCGCCGTGCGGCTGGCCCTCGCGCGGGCCCATCCAGTACTTCTCGATCTCCGGGTCGACCAGCGCCTCGGAGTTGTGCGGGTCCAGGTAGCGCAGCTCGTACCAGCAGGAGCCGGCCCAGTTGGGCATGGTGTTGGTCTCGCGCCGGTAGCGCCGGACGCCCTCGCCGCGGCCCAGGTCCAGCTCGACCTCGACCCAGTCCGCCTTCCGCGACAGCGGGGTCTCGGGCTGCGACAGCGCGTCGTCCGGCTCGAAGGTGCGCGGCGAGTAGTCCTCGACCTCGGGCAGCTCCAGCGGCAGCATCGACTCGGGCAGCGGGTGCGCGACGCCGTCCTCGTCGTACACGATCGGGAAGGGCTCGCCCCAGTAGCGCTGGCGGCTGAACAGCCAGTCGCGCAGCCGGAAGTTGACGGTGCCCTCGCCGATGCCGCGCTCGGCCAGCCAGTCGGTGATCAGCGCCTTGGCCTCGACGACGCCCAGGCCGTCCAGGGAGATGCCCACGCCGGCCGAGTTGACCAGCTTCGCGTCGTAGGAGGCGAACGCGTCGTCCCAGTCGGCGGGGTCGGTGCCGCGGCCGTCGGAGGGCTGCACCACGCAGCGCATGGGCAGCTCGAAGGCGCGCGCGAAGGCGAAGTCACGGCTGTCGTGCGCCGGGACGGCCATGATCGCGCCGGTGCCGTAGCCCATCAGCACGTAGTCGGCGATGAAGACCGGGACCTGCTCGCCGCTGACCGGGTTGGTCGCGTACGCGCCGGTGAAGACGCCGGTCTTCTCCTTGGCGTCCGCCTGCCGCTCGACGTCGGACTTGGACGCGGCCTGCTTGCGGTACGCGTTCACGGCCTCGGCCGGGGTGGCGTGCCCGCCGGTCCACACCGGGTGGGTGCCCTCGGGCCAGGCGGCCGGGACGATCGTGGAGACCAGCTCGTGCTCGGGGGCCAGCACCATGTAGGTGGCGCCGAACAGGGTGTCCTGGCGGGTGGTGAAGACGGTGATGGCGCCGGCGCCGTCCACCGCGAAGTCCACGCGCGCGCCCTCGCTGCGGCCGATCCAGTTCCGCTGCTGGAGCTTGATGGCCTCGGGCCAGTCCAGCGCGTCCAGGTCGTCCAGCAGCCGGTCGGCGTAGGCGGTGATCCGCATGTTCCACTGGCTCAGCTTGGCCTTGAAGACCGGGAAGTTGCCGCGCTCGGAGCGGCCGTCCGCGGTGACCTCCTCGTTGGCCAGTACGGTGCCCAGCCCCGGGCACCAGTTCACGGGCGCGTCCGAGGCGTACGCGAGGCGGAAGCCGTTCAGGACGTCGGCCCGCTCGGCCGCGGTCAGCCCGGCCCACGCGCGGCCGCCGGGGACCTCGCGGGTGCCGTCCTCGAAGGCGGCGACGAGCTCGTCGATCGGGCGGGCCCGGTCGGCCTCGGCGTCGTACCAGGAGTTGTAGATCTGCAGGAAGATCCACTGGGTCCACTTGTAGTAGTCCGGGTCGATCGTCGCGAAGGACCGGCGCTTGTCGTGGCCCAGGCCCAGCCGGCGCAGCTGGACCTTCATGTTCTCGATGTTCGCCTCGGTCGACACCCGCGGGTGCGTACCGGTCTGCACGGCGTACTGCTCGGCCGGCAGGCCGAAGGCGTCGAAGCCCAGGGTGTGCAGGACGTTGTGGCCGGTCATCCGCTGGTGGCGGGCGAAGACGTCGGTGGCGATGTACCCGAGCGGGTGGCCGACGTGCAGCCCCGCGCCGGACGGGTACGGGAACATGTCCATGATGAACTTCTTGGGCCTGGCGACGACCGCGGGGTCCCCGGCCAGGTCACCGGTCGGGTTCGGGGCCTCGTACGTGCCCCGCTCGTCCCATACGTCCTGCCAGCGTGCCTCGATGTCGGCGGCCATGGCAGCCGTGTAGCGGTGCGCCTCGGCCGCCTCGGGGGCCGGGGTGTTCGTCTCGCTCATGATTTCTGAAGCTCCATCGATCGTCTCTGCCGTCCCTGCCCGCCCAAACGAAAAAACCCCTCGCACAGGAGGGGACGCCGCGCCGATGCCGACCGTCGTAGGGGGTCGGTACTGATCAGCGCGGCTCGGTAAGCAGAAGGCGTACGGCACGCATGGCGCCAGGGTACCGCAGCGGCCCCGGCGCCCGCTCGGACCGCCCGCCCGTCGGACGCCAGGGACGCACCGCGCACACGGGCCGCGCGCACGGGCCGGGCACACGCACCGCGCACACGGGCCGGAACGACGGAAGCGGGCCACCCGATCCGGGTGACCCGCTTCCTCACTGTGGAGCTAAGGAGAATTGAACTCCTGACCTCCTGCATGCCATGCAGGCGCTCTACCAACTGAGCTATAGCCCCTCGTACTGCCTGCCGCTCGGTTTCCCTTGCCGGTTCCCCTTGGCGACGTCCCAAACATTACACGGTCATGGCCCTGGTCCAAAAATCGGTTTCCGCCGATCACGGGCCATGTCCGCTTTGATGTGATTGGGTCAGGCTCGGGCGAACTGGTAGAACCGCTTGAGCGTGCAGTGCTCGTCGAGCAGCCGTCCGTAGATCGGCTCCCCTTCCAGCTCGCGGTACGTCTCGATCGCGTCGCCTTTTATGATCAGCGCCCGCGCGCATTCCTCGCACCAGTACTGGTAGTCGGGGTTGACCGGGTCCATGTCCCGCACGATCGGCGTGCCGTTGTTGCACCAGTCGCACCGCCGCCGGTGTGCACCCATCCGTCAGCGACTCCCTCCCGCGTCGGGCCGTCGTGTCCCCCTCCGGCCGTCCGATTCTGCCATGCCGGTACGGGGCGGGTCAGCAAGTGCAAAGGGTACAAATGCAGGAATCCCGCCCCCAGTTGGGGACGGGATTCCGATTGTGGAGCTAAGGAGAATTGAACTCCTGACCTCCTGCATGCCATGCAGGCGCTCTACCAACTGAGCTATAGCCCCGCTCTCCGCCGCGCTCCCCCCGTCTCCGGTGTTCCGCGCTGCGAACAAGAAGAACTCTAGCTTGCGACCAGCCGGAAAGTGAAATCCGGAGGGCCGCCCCGGCCGGAGGGCCGCGAGGAGCCGCTCAGTCGTCGTCGCCGAGGACCGGCTCGGGCAGCGTGCCGGCGTTGTGCTCCATCAGGCGCCAGCCGCGGGCGCCCTCGCCGAGCACGGACCAACAGCAGTTGGAGAGCCCGCCGAAGCCTTCCCAGTGGTACGAGTCCAGACCCAGCAGGCGGCCGATGGTCGTACGGATGGTGCCGCCGTGGCTGACCACGACGAGGGTCCCGCCGCGCGGCAGCCGGTCGGCGTGGTCCAGCACCACCGGCGCGGCCCGCTCGGCGACCTCGGTCTCCAGCTCACCGCCGCCCCGGCGCACCGGCTCGCCGCGCTTCCACGCCGCGTACTGCTCGCCGTACTTGTCGAGGATCTCCTCGTGCGTCAGGCCCTGCCACTCGCCGGCGTACGTCTCGCGCAGCGCCGCGGTGTGCTCGACGGACAGGCCCGTGACGGCGGCCAGCTCGGCAGCCGTGGCGGCGGCCCGCCGCAGGTCGGAGGCGACGATGGCGTCGGGCTTCAACGAGGCGAGCAGCCGTGCGGCGCGGCGCGCCTGCGCCACGCCCGCATCGGTCAGCTCGATGTCCGTGGAGCCCTGGAAGCGGCGCTCCAGGTTCCACGCGGTCTGGCCGTGCCGCCAGAGGACGATCTTCCTACCGGAGGTGCCCGAGGCGGTGGTGCTCAGAACAGATCACCGTCCAGCTCGTCGTCGCCCGCCGCCTCCCGCAGCTTGGCGTGCTCCTCGGCCTTGCCGATGGTGAGCTTGGCGTCCGCGGGCAGCTCGATCTCGGGGCAGTCCTTCCAGAGCCGCTCCAGCGCGTAGAAGACGCGCTCCTCGCTGTGCTGGACGTGGACGACGATGTCGACGTAGTCGAGCAGGATCCAGCGGGCGTCGCGGTCGCCCTCGCGGCGCACCGGCTTGGCGCCGAGCTCCTTGAGCAGGCGCTCCTCGATCTCGTCGACGATCGACTTGACCTGGCGGTCGTTGGGCGCCGAGGCGAGCAGGAAGGCGTCGGTGATCGACAGCACGTCGCTGACGTCGTACGCGATGATGTCGTGCGCGAGCCGGTCGGCCGCGGCCTGGGCGGCGGCGGTGATGAGCTCGATGGAGCGGTCCGTGGCGGTCACTGGCCATGCTTTCGGGTTGGCGGGCAGATCCTTACAAGGGTCTCATGTACCGCCGACACCGCCCGCGCGGAACGTGCCGCACGGGCGGAGCCCCGCCCCGGAGTCCCTCCCGGGCCCGTGCCGGGGCCGGGTCAGGACGGCTTGTAGTCCTTGCCCAGGACCACCACGACGTCGGCGTTCACCGCGTTCTCGGCCTTCTTGACGACCGTCTCGGGCAGCCCCAGCGTCTTGGCGACCTCGACCGCCCGGTCCCGCTGCGCGTCGTCCTGGTAGGTGATCTGCGAGGCCGCGGCCGTCTTGTCCGCCTTGCCGCCGTCGACGAAGGCGTACCCGCCGTTCAGCAGGGCCGCCTTCGCCGCGAGCCGGGTCTTCTCGTCCCCGCTGGCGTCCTTCAGGCCCACCCGGGGGGTGGCGCCGGGCTGCGCGGCCTCGGCGGCGCCGCCGAGGACCTCCTTGACGACCTTCTTGTTGGCCTCGTCCGTGAGCGAGCCGTCCGGCTTCACCGTGAGGGCGTCCGTGCGGTACGCGCCCACCTTGGCGTGGGCCCCGAGCCGCGACAGCAGTGCGCCGAGGGTCTGCGCGTTCAGCGCCGGGTCGAGGATCTGGCCGATGCTCTCGACCGTGACCGCGGCCGCCTTCGGGTCGCTCGGCACCTTGCGCAGGACGCCCTGGAGCACCCGGCCCATCCGCTCCTGCTGCCGGGACTCGGGTTCGCCCTGGGCCCGGTACGTGGCGTACGCGACGGCCATCGGGCCGCTCAGGCTCTGCTTCTGGCCCTGGGCGACGGCGGGGGTCTTCGCGGCGTCGTCGGCCGGGACCGCCGTGTCGGTGTCGGCCTCGATGCCGCCGACCAGCTCGACCAGGTTCTCCAGGAAGGGGGTGTCCAGCCGCCAGGTGCCGCCGATGTGGGTGCCGAGCACCGAGTCCAGGGACTCGCGGGTGCCCAGGCCGCCCTCACCGACCGACGCGCCGAGGGTCGTGGGGGTGCCGTCCGCGCCGGCGACGGCGAGGGCGTTCGGCAGCAGGACGGTGGCGCCCTGGCCGGCGGTGACGTTGTCCACGAGCAGCGCCGAGGAGGTGCCGCCCTTCTTGGTGTTGTGCAGGTGCACGACGATCATGTCCCGCTTCTGGGCGGCGGGGTCCGCGGCCGCGGCGCTCCCGCCCTTGCCCGGGCCGTCGAGGAACGGCAGCCTGCCCGCGTACCAGAGGTAGCCGAGGCCCGCGACGACGAAGAGGGCGAGGACGACGATCAGCGCCACCACCCGGTTGCGGCCCCGGCGGCGGGCCTCCTCGCGGCGTTCGGTCCGGCTCTCGGTGAACTTGAGCCAGTCGATGACGTCCTCGGAGTCCTCGTCCGGCTGGTCGATGAACGCGAACTGTTCGGTGCGGTAGTCGGGGGCGGCGGCCGCGCCGGGGGCGTCGGGCCGGCGCGGTTCGGGGACGTGCGCCGCGGCCGGCTCCGGGTCGGGGTGCGGCGCGGCCGGGGGCGGCGCCTGGGGGGCGGCCTGCTGGGGGATCCACTGCCGGGCCTGCTGCGTGTCGTACCCGTAGGCGGGCGGCCGGGGGTACTCCTGCCCGTACTCGGGGGCGGCCGGCTGCTGCGGGTGGTACTGCTGCGGGGGCTGCGGCGGGCGGTCGTACGCCTGCTGGTCGTAGTCGTGGGCGTACTGCTGCGGCTGCTGCTCGTACGGGGCCTGCTGGTACGGGGCCTGCTCGTACGGGGCCTGCTCGTACGGGGCCTGCTCGTACGGCTGCCGCTGCGGGTCGTACCGGGGCTGCTCGTAGGGGGGGCCGGGCGGAGCGGGCTGCGCGGGCGCCGGGCCGTACAGCGGCCGCCCGTACGCGTCGTAGCCGATGAGCTGCTGCTCCTGGGCGGCGTACGGGTCGTACGCGTCCTGTCGGTCGTTCACCGCGGGGCCCCTCTCTCCGGAAGCTCAGGCTCCCCGGTACAGCTCACGCTTGTCGATGTAGCGCACCACGCCGTCCGGCACCAGGTACCAGACCGGATCGCCCTTGACGACCCGCGCGCGGCAGTCCGTGGACGAGATCGCCAGGGCGGGCACCTCGACCAGGGAGACCCCGCCCTCGGGCAGTCCGTCGTCGGTGAGCACGTGGCCCGGCCGGGTGACGCCGATGAAGTGGGCGAGGGCGAAGAGCTCGTCGGCGTTGCGCCAGGTCAGGATCTGGGCGAGGGCGTCGGCGCCGGTGATGAAGAAGAGGTCGGCGTCGTCGTTGCGCGCCTTCAGGTCCCGCAGGGTGTCGATCGTGTACGTCGGGCCGCCGCGGTCGATGTCGATGCGGCTGACCGAGAACTGGGGGTTCGACGCCGTGGCGATGACCGTCATCAGGTAGCGGTCCTCGGCGGCGGACACGGCCCGCTGCGACTTCTGCCACGGCTCGCCCGTCGGTACGAACACCACCTCGTCGAGGTGGAACAGGGCGGCCACCTCGCTGGCGGCCACCAGGTGTCCGTGGTGGATCGGGTCGAACGTCCCGCCCATCACGCCGAGACGGCGCTTGACCGGGCCGGTAGGCACTTCCTGCTCTCCCATGAGCGCAGAGCCTACTGGCCCGGTGGAGCGGGCGGACCCGCATGCGCGACCCGGGGCGGCACGGGCGGGGAACGGCGCGGCGTGCTCTAGCGGTCGCGGTTCAGACGCGTCGTGATCCACAGCATCAGGCACAGGATGACGAACGCGGCGCCGCCGGTCAGGTAGGGGCTGAGGCTTTCGTGGTTGTCGACGTGCTGCTCTGCCCCCTCCGAGGCGAGGACGACCAGGTTGTGGGCGGTGGAGGAGAGGCTCATCAGGCAGGTACCTATCGAGTCGGGAGCGGGCGGAGACTTCGCTCACATCGTATGCGGGGGCCTGGGGCACGCTCACGCCGACTCAGGCGTTGGAGAGGATAGACGCAGGGCCAGGCAGGCCGATCCAGGGGAGGGCGCAATGAAGGAGACCGGGTTCGAGAAGGTGCCGGCGCGGGACCGCAGGAGGTTCCCCGGCATCTCCTCGCGGGCGTACGAGCATCCGGCGGACCGCTCCGCGCTGGTGGCGCTGCGCAGGCTGAGCGGCTTCGACACCGTGTTCAAGGCTTTGAGCGGGCTGCTTCCGGAGCGGAGCCTGCGGCTGCTGTTCCTGTCGGACTCCGTCCGGGTGGGCGAGACGCAGTTCCCCCACCTGTACGCGATGCTGCGCGACGCGTGTTACGTGCTGGACCTGGAGAAGGTCCCGCAGATGTACGTCCAGCAGGACCCCAGGCCCAACGCCATGTGCATCGGCCTCGACGAGCCGATCATCGTGGTGACGACGGGCCTGGTCGAGCTGCTCGACGAGGAGGAGATGCGGGCGGTCGTGGGCCACGAGGTGGGCCACGCCCTGTCCGGGCACGCGGTCTACCGCACGATCCTGCTGTTCCTGACGAACCTGGCGCTGAAGGTGGCCTGGATCCCGCTGGGCAACGTGGCGATCATGGCGATCGTGACGGCCCTGCGCGAATGGTTCCGCAAGTCGGAGCTGTCGGCGGACCGGGCCGGGCTGCTGGTGGGGCAGGACCTCCAGGCGTCGATGCGGGGGCTGATGAAGCTCGCCGGCGGCAACCACCTCCACGAGATGAACGTGGACGCCTTCCTGGCCCAGGCCGAGGAGTACGAGTCGAGCGGCGACCTGCGCGACTCCGTCCTGAAGATCCTGAACATGCTGCCCCGCACGCACCCCTTCGCCACGGTGCGCGCGGCCGAGCTGAAGAAGTGGGCGGAGAGCCGCGACCACCAGCGGATCATGGACGGCCACTACCCGCGGCGCGACGAGGACAAGGACACCTCCGTCACCGACTCGTTCCGGCAGTCGGCCTCGCACTACGCGGATGCGGTGCGCACCAGCAAGGACCCGCTGATGAAGCTGGTCGGCGACATCGCGGGCGGTACGGCGGACCTGGGCGGCAAGCTCCGCGACCGGTTCACCGGGGCCGGAGCGGGTGCCGGCGCGGGCGGCGCCGGGACCGGAGCCGAGGGCAAGGGCGGTCCGGCTACGGAACAGGGCTGACGGGCGGGGCCTGCTCCCCGGGCGCCTCGGGCGTGGCCAGGACCCCGCACAGCCCGGCGGCGCGCCTCGGGTGGCCGCTGGCGTACGGGTCGCTCGCGGCCGGGCCCGCCGTCGTCGGGCCGGCTCCGGCGAGCAGCGGGCGGAATCCGGCGGCCGGGTCGGCGGAGCAGTCCTGCGGTCCGGCCATGACGTAGGCCGAGGCCAGCTCGGCGCGGCGGGCGCCCAGGTCCTCCCGGTCGAAGCGCAGTCGCAGCTCGCGCCGGACGGTGAAGAGCGAGGCTCCGTCGGCGGCGGCCGGGGCTCCGGTGGCGGGGCGCACGGCGTACACGAAGGTGTGGTCGGTGGTCACCTCCAGCACGCCGGGGGCCGTCTCCTCGAAGGCGAGGGTCCCGCTGACCCGGACCCGGGAGTCGGCCACGACGGCGGTGCCCGGGTCGAAGCGGACCAGCCAGCCGGTCGCCGCGTGCCGGCCGTCGCCGGAGGGCAGGGTCATGCTCCGGTCGAACTGGGCCAGCTGGTCGGGATCGAGCAGCACCCGCACCGGGCGGGTGGCGGCACCGGTGAGGACGTCGGGGTCGAGCGAGGACTGCACCAGGTAGTCCTTGGCGATCGACAGGGCGGTCAGCACCTGGCCGTCGGTGAAGTGCGGCGTGTGGCGCACGGCCGGCAGGGTGATCCCGGCCGCTCCGACGCGGTAGTCGGCCGCGGGGCTCTGCGCGTAGAGCTCGGCGGGCGGCCCGCCGGGCACGGCCCCGGCGGGCGCGAGCGGGACGACGGTGCTGGCGAGCGGCTGGGCGGTGGCCTCGGGCGGGGCGGCGTACGGGCTGCGCAGTCCCAGGTAGACCGCGGCGGCGAAGGCGACGGCGATGAACAGCACGAGGAACCTGCCCTGACGGGCCCCGCGGCCGGGGCGCCCGCCCCGGGGGCCCGCGCCGCCGCCGGACCAGACGGACCGGGAGCGTACGGCCCGGGCGTGCTCGCCCATGCGTTCCTGCGCGGAGAACTCCTGGATCCGGGCAGCCCGTACGAAGTCCTCGTCGAACACCACCGACCGGTACTCGTCCGACCGGAACTCGTCGTCGCCCCCGCCGATGCCTTCGGGGGTGCCGTTGGGCGGATCTCCTGGAACGGCCATCGCTTCTCCCCGCTGTCCCCGCTTCAGAGAAGCCCCCAGCTCCGGCGGATGCGAGCGGGGTCGTACCTTCAGGGTTGGCGGCCGACGGGTTCCATAAACGCGCCGGCGCCGCCGACTTCCCGCAGCGGGGTGCTGGCGGGGGCGGGAGCGGGGTCCGCCTCGCCCGCGGCGCTGCGGTAGACGGCGCTGAACGCGAGCGCGATCATGCCGAGGCCCATGACGAAGGCGAGGACCCAGGCGACGGGGCGCAGCCAGGGCGAGCGGCCGCGGTAGGGGCGCAGGCTGCCGCCGTAGGCCCCGTACGGGCCGTCGGAGTAGCCGTGGCGGTCGTGGTCCCAGCCGTGGTCCTCGGGGCCGTACCCGTCCGGGTGGCCGTAGCCGTAGGCGTCGTGGTCGTCGTCGCCGGGGCGGCCGCCCGCGACGGCGCGGGCCGCCTCGGCCTCGGCGCGGGCCCGGTCGGCGGCCCGCTGGCGCTCGGCGGCGCTCGGTTCGTGAATCTCGGCGTTCCGGACGAAGGCCTCGTCGAACACCACGGAGGCGAAGTCGTGATCCGCGCCTCCGCGGTCGTCGTCGGGCTCCCCGTCGTCCGGGAACGGCTTGCCCCCCACGTCGTCCGGCACGGGACCAGCGTAGACCTGGGGGGACGGATTGGGCAGGGCGTACGCCGGAATCCGGCCGCGCCGCGTCCGGCCGCGACTACCGAACGTGACCGTCGCCGGTGACGATGTACTTGGTGGAGGTGAGCTCGGGAAGGCCCATCGGGCCCCGGGCGTGCAGCTTCTGGGTGGAGATCCCGATCTCGGCGCCGAAGCCGAACTGGCCACCGTCCGTGAACCGGGTGGAGGCGTTCACGGCGACGGTGGTCGAGTCGACCAGCTGGGTGAAGCGGCGGGCCGCGGCCTGCGAGGTGGTGACGATGGCCTCGGTGTGGCCGGAGGTCCAGCGGCGGATGTGGGCGACGGCGTCGTCCAGGCTGTCCACGACTCCGGCGGCGATGTCGTAGGACAGGTACTCGGCGGCCCAGTCCTCGTCTGTGGCGGGCAGCGCGGTGACCTTGGAGTCCGCGGCGGCGGCGAGGACGCGGGCGTCGCCGTGGACGGTCACGCCGGCCTCGGCGAGGGCGTCGAGGGCACGCGGCAGGAAGGCGCCGGCGATGTCGCGGTGGACGAGGAGCGTCTCGGCGGAGTTGCAGACGGACGGCCGCTGGGCCTTGGAGTTGACGAGGATGTCCACCGCAATGTCCAGGTCGGCCCGGGCGTCGACGTAGACGTGGCAGTTGCCGGTACCGGTCTCGATGACCGGGACGGTGGACTCCTCGACGACCGTCTTGATGAGGGAGGCACCGCCGCGCGGGATGAGGACGTCGACGAGGCCGCGGGCGCGCATCAGCTCGCGGACGGAGTCGCGGGACTCGCCGGGGACGAGCTGGACCGCGTCGGCGGGCAGTCCGGCGCTCTCGACGGCGTCGCGGAGGATGCCGACGAGGGCGGTGTTCGAGGCGTAGGCGGAGGAACTGCCGCGCAGCAGGACCGCGTTGCCGGACTTGAGGCAGAGGGCGGCGGCGTCGACGGTGACGTTGGGGCGGGCCTCGTAGATGATGCCGACGACCCCGAGCGGGACGCGGACCTGCCGGAGGTCGATGCCGTTGGGCAGGGTGCCGCCGCGGACGACCTCGCCGACCGGGTCGGGGAGGGCGGCGACGTCGCGCACGTCGGAGGCGATGGCGGCGACGCGCTCGGGGGTGAGGGTGAGGCGGTCGATGACGGTCTCGCTGGTGCCGGCCTCGCGGGCCTTGGCCGTGTCGACGGCGTTGGCCTCGATGATCTCGGGCGTACGGGCCTCCAGCGCGTCCGCGACCGCCAGCAGGGCGGCGTCCTTGGCGGACCGCGGGAGCGGGGCGAGGGCGGCGGCGGCCGTGCGGGCCCGCTGCGCGGTGGCGAGGACGGGCGAGGCGGCGGTGGCGGCGTCGGGCGAGGTCATGCGGCCAGGGTAGTCCCCGGCCGGACCCCGGCCGAGGCGGTTCCACCCCCCGAGACGGCCGGCCCCCGCAGGGCGGCGCCGGGCCTGCGGAGGGCCCTCCCTGCGGGTGGGCGCTCCCTGCGGGGCGCGCGCACCCGCGGAGGGCCCGTCCGGGTGGGCCCTCCCTGCGGGTGCCCGCCCTAGTACGGGTGCACGCCCACCGGGTGGGCCGGGGGCGGGCCGTAGCCCTCCGCCACGCGCTGGTGGTAGGTGGCGCGGTCGATGACCTCCAGCCCGACGATCTCCCACGGCGGGAGCTGCGCCGAGGAGCGGTGCTCGCCCCACAGCCGCAGGGCGACGGCCGCCGCGTCGTGGAGGTCGCGGGCCTCCTCCCAGTAGCGGATCTCCGCGTGGTCGTCGGCGTACCGGCTGGTGAGCAGGAAGGGGTGGTCGTGGGCCAGCTGTTCCAGCCCGCGCCGGACCTCGGACAACGGCGCCGGCTTGCCGGAGACGCTCAAGGTGACGTGCCAGAGGCGGGAGTCGTGCTCGGGCTCCCGTCCGTGTCCGCCGCCTTCACCGTCCCCCGTACCGACGCTGGTCAGCGCTCGTCCCACCAGCCGCCTCCTGTCTGCGCTACGCGTGTCCACCCGGCTCTCACAGTTGACCAGTCCCCGGGCGCCCGCGCTGAGCTTTTCCCGAACCTCAGCCCTGGAGCAGGACCAGATCGTCGCGGTGGACGACCTCCCGTTCGTACGCGGGTCCGAGTTCCCGCGCGAGCTCGCGAGTGGAGCGGCCGAGGAGCTGCGGGAGCTCCTTGGCGTCGTAGTTGACGAGGCCGCGCGCGACCGCCCGGCCGGAGGTGTCGCGCAGTTCCACCGGGTCCCCGGCGGCGAAGTCGCCGCCGACCGAGGCGATGCCGGCGGGCAGCAGCGAGCTGCCGCGCTCGGTGACGGCGCGCACGGCGCCGTCGTCCAGGACGAGGTGTCCCTGCGGGGTGGAGGCGTGCTGGAGCCACAGCAGCCGGTCGGCCGAGCGGCGGCCGGTGGCGTGGAAGTGGGTGCCGGTGGCCCCGCCGGACAGCGCGTCGGCGGCCTGACTGGCGGAGGTCAGGACGACGGGGATGCCCGCGGCGGCGGCGATCCGGGCGGCCTCGACCTTGGTGACCATGCCGCCGGTGCCCACGCCCGCCCTGCCGGCGCTGCCGATGGTGACGTGGGCGATGTCCGCGGGGCCGCGCACCTCCTCGACGCGGGTGGTGCCGGGCAGGGAGGGGTCGCCGTCGTAGAGGCCGTCCACGTCGGACAGGAGCACCAGCAGGTCGGCGCGGACCAGGTGGGCGACGAGGGCGGCGAGGCGGTCGTTGTCGCCGAAGCGGATCTCGTCGGTGGCGACGGTGTCGTTCTCGTTGACGACGGGCAGCGCGCCCATGGCGAGCAGCTGGTCCAGGGTCCGGTAGGCGTTGCGGTAGTGCGCGCGCCGGCTGGTGTCGTCGGTGGTGAGCAGCACTTGGCCGACGCGGACGCCGTAGCGGGCGAAGGAGGCGGTGTAGCGGGCGACGAGGAGGCCCTGCCCGACGCTGGCCGCGGCCTGCTGACGGGCCAGGTCCTTGGGACGGCGGCGCAGGCCGAGCGGGGAGAGTCCGGCGGCGATGGCCCCGCTGGAGACGAGGACGATCTCCTTCTCGCCGCCGCTGCGCGCCTTGGCCAGGACGTCCACGAGTGCGTCGACCCGGTCGGCGTCGAGTCCGCCCTCCGCGGTGGTCAAGGAGGAGGAGCCGACCTTGACCACGATCCTGCGGGCGTCCACGACACCTTGCCTAGCCGCTGACACGTCTGTCCCCTTGCCCCTTGCCGAATGCCTGCCGGCTCAATCTACGGGGTGGGCGGGAGCGGCTGCTCGCGGGTTTCAGACCCTGGACGCCCCCGGTTCGCCGGGCTCCCCGGGCCCGGGCCGCCCCGCCCGGGCGGAGCGCGGGACGAGGATCCGGCGCGAGAGCAGGAAGGTGAAGGGGATGGCGGCGACGGCGGCGACGAGCGGGGCGATGCGGGTGTCCAGGCCGGCCCAGCGCACCAGGGCGTACAGGCCGGCCGACTGGACGACGTAGTTCGTGATGTTGGTGAGCGGGAAGAGGAGGAACTTCTTCCAGGTCGGCCGGGTGCGGTAGGTGAAGTAGGTGTTCATGAAGAACGAGCCGACCATCGCCAGCAGGAAGGCGAGGGAGTAGGCGGCGAAGTACGGCATCCACGGGTGCAGGAGGAGGTAGACGCCGAAGAAGGTGGCCGTGTTGACGCCTCCGACGAGGCCGAAGCGGACGACCTGGCCGAGCTGTTCCCGCCGGCTCACCGGGCGCTGCGCTGCGAGCTTCGCTCGACGACGGCCGCCTCGGCGGCCGCGGCGGAAGCGGAGGCGGACGCGGCCGCGGGCGCGGGCGCGGGCGGCGCCGCTGCCGGGTCGCGCGGGAGGGCGTCCGCCCCGTGGGCCTCCTTCACCAGGAAGTGGGGGCGGCGCTTGGTCTCGTAGTAGATGCGGCCGATGTACTCGCCGATCAGCCCGAGCATGATCATCTGGACCCCGCCGAGGCCGACGATGATCGCCACCAGGGTGACGTAGCCGGGCGACTCGACGCCGTGGGTGACGGCCATGGCCGTGATCCACAGCGCGTACAGGGCGGTGAGCCCGACCAGGGACACGCCGAGCCAGATCCCGATGCGCAGCGGGCGGTTGTTGAAGGAGATCAGGCCGTCCATGCCGTAGTTCAGCAGCGACCCGAACTTCCACTTCGTCTCGCCGGCCTCGCGCAGCGCGTTGCGGTAGTCGAAGTGGACGGTGTCGAAGCCGATCCACGAGAAGAGGCCCTTGGAGAAGCGGTTGCACTCCGGCAGGGACAGCAGGGCGTCGACGGCCGGCCGCGAGAGCATCCGGAAGTCCCCGACGCCGTCGGCGAGTTCCACGTCGACCCAGCGGTTGACGCCCCGGTAGTAGACGCGGCTGAGCGCCGACCGGAGCTTCTTGTCGCCCTCGCGGGTGCGGCGGGCGATGATCTGGTCGTGGCCCTGCCGGTAGTGGTCGAGCATCGTGGCGATGAGCTCCGGCGGGTGCTGGAGGTCGGCGTCCATGATCACGACAGCGTCGCCGGTGGCCTCGCGCAGGCCGGCGAGCATGCCGGCCTCCTTGCCGAAGTTGCGGCTGAAGGAGACGTACCGGGTCCGCTCGCCGTGCTCGGCGGTGATCCTGCGGAGCTTCCCGAGGGTGCCGTCCCGGCTGCCGTCGTCGACGTAGCAGACCTCGTACTCGACGGGGAGGGCATCGAGCACCTTGCGGATCTCCACGTCGAAGCTGTCGATGACGGCCTCTTCGTTGTAGCAAGGGACAACTACGGACAGCTTCGTCATGAATACTTCCTGGTCCGAACGGGTGATTGTCGGCGACCGGACCCGGCGCCCGCCCCTTCCTCGGAAGTGTGCGCGGCGAGCGTCGGCCTGCCGGAGTCGGGCGCGGCACGCGGTAGCTTTGACGGGATAAGCGGAACGGAACAAAGGGATCGAGGTGCACGTGCCTGACGTCTCCGTGGTCGTCATCGTCTACAACGACGCAGAGCGTCTGCCGACAGCCGTCCAGTCGGTTTTGGACCAAACCCTTCACGGGGTCGAAGTCGTGATCGTCGACGACTGCAGCAAGGACCGGTCGTACTCGGTCGCGAAGGAACTGGAAGCGGCGCATCCGGGCAGAGTGCGCGCCTTCCGGCTGCCCGAGAACAGCGGCGGCTGCGGCGCGCCGCGCAATCACGGCATCCGGCAGGCGACCGGCACCTACGTCATGTTCCTGGACAGCGACGACGTGCTGGAGCGCAACGCCTGCCGGAACATGCTGGCCGCCGCCGAGCGGACCGGCTCCGACCTGGTCTCGGGCATGTGCGTGCGCGTGCACCTCGACAGCCGGTGGGGCAAGACCACCGAGTGGTACCCGTGGATCTACGCGCACACGCGCACCCTGGAATCGATCACCGAATTCCCGGACCTGCTGGTCTACGACACCCTCTCCACGAACAAGTGCTACCGGCGCGCGTTCCTGCTGGAGCGGGGCCTGGAGTTCCCGGTCGGCATCCACTACGAGGACCTGCTGTTCTCCGCGCAGGCCTACGTGGCCGCCCGCCGCATCACGCTCATCCCGAACCACGTCTACTTCTGGAACGTGGTCGAGAAGGCGGCGGCCAAGTCGATCAGCAACCGGCGCCACGAGATCGCGAACTTCGTCCACCGGATGGAGATCCACCGCCGCGTCGACGAGCTGCTGGCCGCCCACGGCCACACCGACATCAAGACCGCGAAGGACGCCAAGTTCCTCAAGCACGACCTCGTGCTGCACCTGCGCGACCTGCCCCTGCTGGGCGACGCGTACCGCCAGGAGTTCGCCCGGCTGGCCAACGGCTACCTCGCCGGCATCGACCCGGCCGCGTACGACAACGTCACGCACCTCCAGGCGATCTGCGCCTACCTCCTGGGCAAGGAGGACTGGGACAACCTGCTCCCGGCCGCCGACGCCATGACCAACAAGGGCCGGCTCTCCTCCCCCCTGGCCGAGCGCGACGGCCGCGTCTACTGGTGCGCCCCGCACCTCGACGACGCCGAGGCCCGCCGGATACTGGACGTGACCGACCAGGGCTTCCACACCGCCCCGCTCTCCTCCCTCCAGCTGGGCAACCGCCTCACCTCCTACGCGGACGACGGGCGCGGCACCGTCACCCTCTCCGGAGCCGTCGTCAACCCGCTGGGCCGCATCCGGCCCGACGTGGACCTCTCGGCCTCGCTGGAGTTCCGGGCCCGCCGGCAGATCGGCGTGCGCTCCTTCAGCTTCCCGGTGGACACCGTGCGGCACGCCGGTGACACGATCGAGTGGAGCGGCAGCGCCGACGTCGGCGGCACCGTCCGGCCGCTGGGCATCATCGACGCCGTCTGGGACGTGCGGCTGCACCTGAACGCCGGGCGCGACCGCGTCACCACCCGGGTGTCGGTCGGCGGCGTCGACCTGGAGTCGGCGGCCCGCCTGCGGGTGCGGCCCCGGCTCACCCGGCTGGTCTCCGACCGCTTCGAGCCGGAGGTCACCAAGAAGGGCAACCTGTCCTACGTCCTGACCGCCGAGGGCCCCGCCGCGGTCCGCACCCAGGCTCTGATCAACAACGCCATACACGGCAAGGCCGCGAGCGTGGTCAAACGGGGCCTGCGCAAGGCCCTGCGGACCCGCCGCAACATGGGCTCGGGCGAGCAGAAGGTGAAGCTCTACCACGAGGTCTTCTCGAAGCTGCCGGTCAAGAAGGGCACGGTCGTCTTCGAGAGCCACATGGGCAAGCAGTACAGCGACAGCCCCAAGGCGATCTACGAGGAGCTGGTGCGCCAGGGCGCCCCCTTCGAGGCCATCTGGTCGTACGCGGGCAAGCCCGCCGGCTTCCCCAAGGAGGCCACCCTGGTCCGGCGCTGGAGCTGGGCGTACCTGCGGGCGCTGGCCCAGGCCGAGTACTGGGTCGACAACCAGGGCTTCCCGCTGGCCCTCGCCAAGCGCCCCGGGACCACGTACATCCAGACCTGGCACGGCTCCGCGCTCAAGCGGATGGGCTTCCACGAACCGCGCACCAAGGCGCAGGGCCGCGACGGCCAGAACCGCTTCCAGGCCGCCGTCGACCGCTTCGACCACTTCCTGATCCGCTCCGAGCACGACACGCGCACCCTCGCCAAGGGCTTCCGGCTGCGCGACGAGGTGCTGCTGCGCACCGGCTACCCGCGCAACGACGCGCTGGTCGAGGCACAGCGGGCCGAGGCGCAGAGCGGTGAGCGGGTCCGCGGCCCGCTCGCGGCCGAGCTCGGCCTCGATCCGGACAAGAAGGTGCTGCTGTACGCGCCGACCTTCCGGGCGAACGCGGAGGGCGCGGTCGAGGGCTTCGAGTTCCCCTTCGACGTGGAGGAGTTCGCGGACCGGCTCGGGGACCGCTTCACGCTGCTGGTGCGGACCCACTACCTCAACAGCGTGAGCCTGCCGCCGTCGGTCGCCGGCCGTGTCCTCGACGTCTCCCGGCACCACGACGTCACCCCGCTGCTGGCCCTCGCCGACGGTCTGATCACCGACTACTCGTCGGTGATGTTCGACTACGCCGTCCTGGACCGGCCGATGCTGTTCTTCGCGTACGACTACGAGAAGTACGCCACCGACATCCGCGGGACGTACTTCGACCTGAAGGAGAAGGCTCCCGGCCCGGTGGTGGCCACGGCGGAGGAGCTGCTGCAGGCCGTTTCCGCCTTCGAGGAGGCCGACGCCAAGTACGCGGAGGCGCGCCAGCGGTTCCTCGCCGAGTTCGGCGAGTACGACCGCGGGGACGCCGCACGCCAGATCGTCGAGAAGTTCTTCACCAGGAGCGGCAAGTGAGCCAGCAGACCGCCACCGCGGGCGGCCGTGACATCTTCCTCGTCTCCAACAGCGTCGACGAGCTCGGCGGGGTGACCACCTGGTCGCACCAGATGGCCCGGCTCCTCGTCGAGCGCGGCCACCGGGTACACATCGTCGGCATCGCCCCGGTCGCCGACGAGATCCGCCAGAAGCTCCCGCAGGACCTGCCCTACCGCACCACCACGCTGTACGAGACCCACCCGCCGGCGGCCCGCCGGCTGCACGGTCTCAAGGGCCGGCTGAACGCGCCCGAGCGGCGCCGCCAGGCGGCCCGGCGCGCGCAGATGCGGGCCAAGGCGGAACGGCTGAGCGAGCTGTTCCGCGCGGCCGCCCCGGGCGCGGTCGTCATCGTCACGCAGGTCTGGGCGATGGAGTGGGTGGCCCTCGCCGACACCAAGGGGCTCGGCGTCATCGGCATGAGCCACGAGTCGTTCGAGGCCAGCAAGAAGTCCAGCCGCGGCGAGCGGGTCCGCCGGCACTACCGCGAGGTGGACCGGCTGCTGGTGCTGACCGCCGAGGACGCGGACCTGTGGATCCGGTCGGGCATGGAGAACGTCGGGAGCATGCCGAACCCGCTGCCCTTCATGCCGGAGCAGCCCGCTCCGCGCACCGGGAAGGTCGTGGCGAGCGTCGGCCGGCTCGCCTTCGAGAAGGGCGTCGACCTGCTGCTCGACGCCTGGGCGGACGCCGCCCCGCGCCACCCCGACTGGGTGCTGCGGATCTACGGGGCGGGCGTGGAGGAGCCGACGCTGCGGGCACACTGCACCTCGCTGGGCCTGGACGACTCCGTGCAGTGGATGGGCAGCACCGACGACGTGCTGGGCGCGCTGCGCGGGGCCTCGGTCTTCGCGCAGGCCTCGCGGGCCGAGGGCTTCCCGATCACCCTGCTGGAGGCGATGGCCGCGGGCGTGCCGGTGGCGGCCTTCGACTGCGCGCCCGGCGTGCGCGAGATCGTCGAGCACGGCACGGACGGGCTGCTGGCCCGGCTGGGCAACACGATGGAGCTGGCCGGGCACCTGGACGCGCTGATGTCGGACCGCGGGCTGCGCGACCGGCTCGGCGACACGGCGTTCCGCTCGGTACGGCGCTACTCCAGCGCGGAGATCACCGACCGCTGGGAGGAGCTGTTCTCCTTCCTGGAGCGCTGAGCGGCCGCGCCGCCGCCCGCCCCGTACGAAAGCCGCCCGCCCCGGAGACGTCTCCGGGGCGGGCGGCTTCGTACCGCGCGGCGCTCAGGCCTTGCGGTGGGCCTGCCAGCCGGCCCAGGCGGAGACGACCATCTCGCGGACGTCGTGGCGGGCCTTCCAGCCCAGCTCGGCGGCGATGCGCTCGGCGGAGGCCACGACCTTCGCCGGGTCGCCGGGGCGGCGCGGGACGACGACCGGCGGGACGTCGTGCCCGGTGCCCGCGTTCAGCAGCTCGGTCATCTCCCGGACCGAAACCCCCTCGCCGCGGCCGATGTTGACGGTGAGGTCCTTGTACTCCCCCGCGGCGGCCCACTCGGCGAGCTTGCGCGCCGCCGCCACGTGGGCCTCCGCGAGGTCCTCGACGTGGATGTAGTCACGGACGCAGGTGCCGTCGGGGGTCGGGTAGTCGTCGCCGAAGATCTTGGCGCCCTCGCCGGCGTCGAACCGCTCGAAGACCATCGGGACCAGGTTGAAGACACCGGTGTCGGCGAGCTCGGGGGTCGCGGCGCCCGCCACGTTGAAGTAGCGCAGGCAGGCGGTGGCGATGCCGTGGGTCCGGCCCGCGGCCCGGATCAGCCACTCGCCGGCCAGCTTGGTCTCCCCGTACGGGCTCAGCGGGGCGCAGGGCGTGTCCTCGGTGACCAGGTCCACGTCCGGCATGCCGTAGACGGAGGCGGAGGAGGAGAACAGGACGTTGCGGACGCCCGCGGCGGCCACGGCCTCCAGCAGCACCGTGAGACCGCCCACGTTCTCGTGGTAGTAGTACATCGGCTTCTCGACGGACTCTCCGACCTGCTTCTTGCCCGCGAGGTGCACCACGCCCGTGATCCGGTGCTCGGCGATGGTCCGGTCGAGGACGAGCCGGTCGAGGACCGAGCCGACCACCAGCGGGACGCCCTCGGGCACACGGGCCGCGTCGCCCGTGGAGAGGTCGTCCAGGACGACGACCTCCTCCCCCGCGAGCCGCATCGCGCGGACCACGTGCGAGCCGATGTACCCGGCGCCACCGGTGATCAGAAAGGTCATGTGCGTCTCCTGTTTTCGTGTGGTTCAGACCGACTCGCGGGCCGCCCTGGCCCGGTGGAGTCGGTTGCGTACGAGGTACATCGCGCCCGCCGCGCCGGGCGCCAGGCGCAGGGCCAGCGAGCCGGAGCCCGTGCGGAACGGCTGCGTCAGCAGGACACCGTACCGGCCGCTGGGCAGGGCCCGGCGGCGCAGCAGTCCGGCCCGGGGGCGCAGGGAGGTGATCAGGGAGCTCCCGTCGGCGCACCGCACGCCCACGGCGACGTTCCACGTCTGGAGCCTGCGCAGGCCCTGGGCGCGGCCGGTGGCCGCCAGGTCGCCGGGGCGGAAGGGCAGCACGGCGCTCCAGCCGCCGTCCGGGTCCGGGGCGAGCGGGACCGGCTTGGCGAGCACCGGCGCGCCGCCGGCCCGGGGCAGGAAGTGCAGCTGCGCGCTCTGCGGGGCGGCGGCGGCGAGCCGCCCGTAGAGGTCGTGCAGGCGGATGCGCACCGCCGTCCGGCCCGCGGGCTCCGCGTCCATGGTGACGGGCAGGTCCCCGGTCGGCAGGGCGAGCAGCCCGTCGAGCTCGACGGGGAGCTCCGCGCTCCAGACCGGGCCGCCGTCGGGCCCGGAGGCGTACGGGGGCAGCAGGCGGGGCGGGTCGGCGGCGAGGCGGGTGAGCCGCTCGACGTCGGCGGGCGGGGTCTCGGCGGCGCGCAGCACCCGGACGATCCAGCGGGCGTGCGGCGCGGCGGACGCGACGTCGGCCTCGTCGAAGGTGTCGAGGTAGGCGCGGGTCAGCGTCCACCAGGCGCGCTGGTACTCGGGGTCCTTGCCGAGCTCGCGCAGGTACATCGGCAGGTCGTACTCCAGGAACTTCACCTGGCAGGCCCGGCCGAGCTCCGGCGAGGCGTCGGCGAGGATGCCCGAGGCCGTGCGGTGGGCCTCGATCCGGGAGCGCCAGTTGCCGACGTCCTTGCGGTCCAGGGAGATCGACACCCGGGCGGCGTCCCGTCGCACGTGCCAGACGTAGACGAGCTCGCCGGTGACGGCGATCCGGGGGGCGGCGGCCAGGACGCCGGCGGTGAAGACGAAGTCCTCGTAGGTGAACCGGCCGTCGGGGAAGCGCAGTTGGTGCTTCTCCAGGAAGTCGCGCTCGTACAGCTTGTTGACGCAGAGGGTGTCGCGGACGAGTTCGGGCCGGTCGGCGGGGCGCTCGACCACCTCGCCCGGGGTGTGCAGGCCGGGCATCCACGGCACGTCGTGGTGCTGGGGCAGCTCGCGGCGCACGGCCGCGCCGACGGTGACCGGCGCCCCGTGCAGCACGGCGGTGCGCACCAGGGCCTCGGCCGCTCCCGGCGGCAGGACGTCGTCGCTGTCCAGGAAGAGCACGTACGGGGAGGTGGCGACGGCGATGCCGTCGTTGCGCGGCGTGCCGCACCCCCCGCTGTTGTCGGCCCGGTGCACGACCTTCAGGCGCGGGTGGGCGGCGGCCAGCTCGTCCAGGACCCGGCCCGTGGAGTCGGACGAGGCGTCGTCGACGGCGATGACCTCGGCGACGACCGGGCCCTGGGCGAGGGCCGAGGAGACGGCCTCGCCCACGAGCCCGGCGTCGTTGTACGCGATGACCACCACGGAGACCGTGGGGAGGTTGCTGCTGTTCACCCGGTGGATCCTAGGCGAACGAAGTAAAAGCGCCCTCAATTGCCTGCCGGCCTCCGTCCTGAGCGGCTAGGAGAACGGCCGGAACTCGTCGTACTCCTGCTGCGCGGGGTCGACGCGCGAGGCGTCCTTGTCCTTGCGGCGCTGGGTGGCCGGGCGGGGCGCCTCCAGACGGTGGTCCTCGCCGCGGCGGCCCAGCATCTCGGCGCCGGCCATCATGGTCGGCTCCCAGTCGAAGACGACCGCGTTCTCGTCGGAACCGATGGCCACGCCGTCGCCGGCGCGCGCGCCGGCCTTCCTGAGCGCCTCCTCGACGCCGAGGCGGTTGAGGCGGTCGGCGAGGTAGCCGACGGCCTCGTCGTTGTTGAAGTCGGTCTGGCGGACCCAGCGCTCCGGCTTCTCGCCGCGCACGTTGTAGACGTCCTCGACCTCGTCGTAGGCGACGGTGAAGCCGGCGTCGTCCACGGCCTTCGGACGGATGACGATGCGGGTCGCCTCCTCCTTCGGCTTGCGGGCGCGCGCCTTGGCGACGACCTCGGCGAGGAAGTACGAGAGCTCCTTGAGGCCCGTACGGGCGACCGCGGAGACCTCGAAGACCTTGTAGCCGCGGGCCTCCAGGTCCGGGCGGACCATGTCCGCGAGCTCCTGGCCGTCGGGGATGTCGACCTTGTTCAGGACGACGAGGCGGGGGCGCTTCTCCAGACCGCCGCCGTAGATCTTGAGCTCTTCCTCGATGACGTCGAGGTCGGCCACCGGGTCGCGGTCGGACTCCAGGGTCGCGGTGTCCAGCACGTGCACCAGCACCGAGCAGCGCTCCACGTGGCGCAGGAACTCCAGGCCGAGGCCCTTGCCCTGGCTGGCGCCGGGGATCAGGCCCGGGACGTCGGCGATGGTGTAGACGGTCGAGCCGGCGGTGACGACGCCCAGGTTCGGGACGAGGGTGGTGAAGGGGTAGTCCGCGATCTTCGGCTTGGCCGCGGAGAGCACCGAGATCAGCGAGGACTTGCCGGCGCTCGGGAACCCGACCAGCGCCACGTCGGCGACGGTCTTGAGCTCCAGGACGATGTCGCCGGTGGTGCCGGGGACGCCGAGGAGCGCGAAGCCGGGCGCCTTGCGGCGGGCGGAGGACAGGGCCGCGTTGCCGAGGCCGCCACGGCCGCCGTCGGCCGCCACGTAGGTGGTGCCCTGGCCGACGAGGTCGGCGAGGACGTTGCCCTCCTTGTCGAGGACGACGGTGCCGTCCGGCACGGGCAGGACCAGGTCCTGGCCGTCCTTGCCGGAGCGGTTGCCGCCCTCGCCGGGCTTGCCGTTGGTGGCCTTGCGGTGGGGGCTGTGGTGGTAGTCGAGCAGCGTGGTGACCGCCTGCTCCACCACCAGGATCACGTCGCCGCCACGGCCGCCGTTGCCGCCGTCGGGGCCGCCGAGCGGCTTGAACTTCTCCCGGTGAACGGAGGCGCAGCCGTGGCCCCCGTTACCCGCGGCGACGTGCAGCTCGACGCGGTCCACGAAGGTGGTCATGGTTGTTCCTCCAGATACAGCGGGAATATCCCGGAAAGTCCGGGGGGTAGGCCTTGCTACCCATTAAACGTGTCTGTGTGACAACGCGCCGAGGGCGGACCTCTCTTCCCGGCCTGAGCCGGGAAGAGCTGAGATCCGCCCTCGGGAAAGTTCGGTACGCCGTGATCAGCAGAGCTGGATCAGGCGGCCGGAACGATGTTGACGACCTTGCGGCCACGGTGCGTGCCGAACTCGACCGAACCGGCCTGCAGCGCGAACAGCGTGTCGTCGCCGCCACGGCCCACACCCGCACCGGGGTGGAAGTGGGTGCCGCGCTGGCGGACGAGGATCTCACCAGCGGAAACGACCTGACCGCCGAAGCGCTTCACGCCGAGCCGCTGGGCATTGGAGTCGCGCCCGTTCCGGGTGGACGATGCGCCCTTCTTGTGTGCCATGTCTCAGTCCCTCTTACTTCGCAGCCGTGGGGATACCGGTGACCTTGATCGCCGTGTACTGCTGACGGTGACCCTGGCGACGGCGGTAGCCGGTCTTGTTCTTGTAGCGCAGGATGTCGATCTTGGCGCCCTTGTGGTGGTCCACGATCTCGGCCTGGACCTTGATCCCGGCCAGCACCCACGGGTCGCTGGTCACGGCGTCGCCGTCGACAACGAGCAGGGTCGAGAGCTCGACCGTGTCGCCGACCTTGGCAGTGGAAATCTTGTCAACCTCAACGATGTCACCAACAGCAACCTTGTGCTGGCGACCACCGCTGCGCACGATGGCGTACACGCGGATCTCTCTCTCGCTCGATTCGGGAACCCCTGAAGCCAGCCGGCCCCGCGGACAGACGCCGCAGGCCGGCCTCCCCCGAGCCGCGAGGCGGTACGGGAGGTGAGGTGCTCAGTGGACGGCGGGCACATAGACACGCCAGCGCCCTAGGTTACGGGGCCGGGTCTGGGGGGTCAAACCGGGGCCCGGACGGGCACGATCCGCACGATCACGACCGCGGTCCGCGAGGCCGGTGCCACGGTCCGGGGCCCCGTCGACGGACGCTCCGCCGCCCCGGAAGGGCCCCTCGCCCGCGGCTGCGCGCCCCGGCGCCGGCCCCGCCGCGGAGGGCCTCCCGACCCCCTGCACGGACGCCTGCGGCCGCGGCCTGCCTCATCCGGACGCCGGGGCGGCGAAAGGCCCCGCCCGGCACCAGGAGGTGCCGGGCGGGGCCGGTGACGCGGGAGCCGCGGGTCAGGCCTCGGTGGGGGCCGTGACGGACGGGAGCGACTGCTGCTCCGCCGCCGCGGTCTTCTTCGTGGCCCGCTTGGTCGCGGTCTTCTTCGTCGTCGTGGCGGCCTTCTTGGCGGTGGTGGCCTTCTTCGCCGCCGTCGCCTTCTTGGCCACCGTCTTCTTCGCCGCGGTCGCCTTCTTGGCCGGAGCCTTCTTGGCGGCCTTCTTCGCCGGGGCGGCCTCGTCGGCGGGAGCGGCCTCCTCGGCCGCCGGCTCGGCGGCCGGCTCGTTCACCGGCGCCTCGACGACGACCACGGCCGCCTCCGCCGCGCCGGCCGGGGACCCGGCGGGTGCGGTGGCCTTGCGGGTGGCACGCCGGCGCGGCCGGGCCGGGGCGGCCTCCACGACCGGGTCCTCCACGGCCTGCGGGGCCTCGGCCGCCTCCGCGACCGGCTCGGGCTGCGACTGCTCCGGCTCCGGTACGGCGACGGGCTCCGCCGCGGCGACCGCGACCGGCTCCGGGGCCGCCTCGGCAGCGGACGCCGGGGCGCCGGCCGGTGCGGTGGCCTTGCGGGTCGCCCGGCGACGGGTGCGGCCCTTGGGGGCCTCCTCCGCCACGGGCTCCACCACGGGCTCGGCGACCGGCTCGGCGACGGCCTCGCGGACCGGCTCCGGGGCGGTGACGACCGGGGCCGCGACCGGCTCGGCCGGTGCCTCGGCGGCCGGGGCCGCCGTACGCGGCGCGCCCGCCGGAGCGGTGGCCTTGCGGGTGGCCCGGCGGCGGTTGCGGCGGCCGCTCAGGCCCGCCGCGGCCTCGGCCTCGGCCGCGCTGCTGTACAGCTCCTCGTCCGCGACGAACTCCGGCTCGGGCAGCGCCCGCGGCGCGGCGGCCTCGGCGGCCACCTCGGCCTCGGTCTCGGCCTCGAACTCGACGGCCTCGTGCTCGTGCTCGTGGTCGTGGTGGTCCGACTCGCCCTTGCCGCGGCGCTTGGAACGCTTGCCGTTGCCGCCGCCGCCGACCGCGGTCGGGATCTCCATGTGCACGATGACACCGCGGCCGTTGCAGTGGACACAGGTCTCGGAGAACGACTCCAGCAGGCCCTGGCCCACCCGCTTGCGGGTCATCTGGACCAGGCCCAGCGAGGTGACCTCGGCCACCTGGTGCTTCGTACGGTCGCGGCCCAGGCACTCCAGCATGCGCCGCAGGACCAGGTCGCGGTTGGACTCCAGGACCATGTCGATGAAGTCGATGACGACGATGCCGCCCAGGTCGCGCAGCCGCAGCTGGCGCACGATCTCCTCGGCCGCCTCCAGGTTGTTCCTGGTGACGGTCTCTTCGAGGTTGCCGCCCTGACCGGTGAACTTGCCGGTGTTGACGTCGATGACGATCATCGCCTCGGTCTTGTCGATCACAAGCGAGCCGCCGGAGGGCAGCCACACCTTGCGGTCGAGCGCCTTGGCGAGTTGCTCGTCGATCCGGTACGTCGCGAAGACGTCGACCTCGGAGGTCCAGCGCGACAGCCGGTCGGCCAGGTCCGGGGCCACGTGGTTCACGTAGCCGTGGATGGTCTCCCAGGCGCTGTCACCGCTGACGATGACCTTCGAGAAGTCCTCGTTGAAGATGTCGCGCACGACGCGCACGGTCATGTCCGGCTCGCCGTACAGCAGGCTCGGCGAAGAGGTCGAGATCTGCTTCGACTTCTTCTGGATGTCCTCCCACTGGGCCTGCAGCCGCTCGACGTCGCGGCGCAGCTCGTCCTCGCTCGCGCCCTCGGCGGCGGTGCGCACGATGACGCCCGCGTCCTCGGGGACGATCTTCTTGAGGATGGTCTTCAGGCGCGCGCGCTCGGTGTCGGGCAGCTTGCGGCTGATGCCGGTCATCGAGCCCTCGGGCACGTAGACCAGGTAGCGGCCGGGCAGCGAGACCTGGCTGGTCAGGCGGGCGCCCTTGTGGCCGATGGGGTCCTTGGTGACCTGCACCAGGACCGACTGGCCGGACTTGAGGGCGGATTCGATGCGGCGGGGCCCGTTGGCCATGCCGAGCGCCTCGAAGTTGACCTCGCCGGCGTACAGGACGGCGTTGCGGCCCTTGCCGATGTCGATGAAGGCGGCCTCCATGGACGGCAGCACGTTCTGGACCTTGCCCAGGTAGACGTTGCCGACGTACGAGGTGGCCTCTTCCTTGTTGACGTAGTGCTCGACGAGCACGTTGTCTTCCAGGACGCCGATCTGGGTGCGCTCGCCGGCCTGTCGGACGACCATCACGCGCTCGACGGCCTCGCGGCGGGCCAGGAACTCGGCCTCGGTGATGATCGGGACGCGGCGGCGGCCCTGCTCGCGGCCTTCGCGGCGGCGCTGCTTCTTCGCCTCCAGGCGGGTCGAGCCCTTGATGGACTGGACCTCGTCGGAGGAGGTGGACTCGCTGCGCTCGCGGGCCGGGCGCGGCTCGCGGACCTTGACGACGGTCCGTACGCCGTCGTCGTCGCCCGAGTCGGCGGAGTCGGCGGAGTCACCGCTGCGACGGCGACGGCGACGGCGGCGACGGCTGGAGCTGGAGCCCGCGGCGCCGTTGTCCTCGTCCTCGTCGTCGTCCTGCTCGTCCTCGGCCTCCTGCTCGGCGGCCGGGGCCTCGGTGTCCTCGTCGGCGGCCTCGTCGAGGTCGGCGGACTCGCCGCGGCGACGGCGGCGGCCACCGCGACGGCGGCGGCGGGAGGGGCGCTCGCCCGACTCGTCGCCGTCCTCGAAGTCGGCGGACTCCTCGTCGAGCTCGGCGGCCTCGGCCTCCGGCTCCTCCTCGGCGAGCACCTCGGGCAGCGAGACCGGGGCGCTCTCGGCGACGGGGGCGGCCTCGGCGGCGCCGCGACCGCGGCGACGGCGACGGCCGGCCGGCTGCGGGGCGGGGGTCTCGACGACCTCGGCCTCCAGCTCGACCTCCTCCTCGTCCTCGACCTCGTCGGCCGGGGCGGCGGCGCGGGCGGCCGCGGCGGCCATGGCCGCGGTCTCGGGGGTCTGGAACATCGGCTCGGCGAAGACCGGGGCCTGGAAGACGGCCACGGCGGGCCGTGCGGCGCGGCGGCCGCGCGCCGGGGCCGCCTCGGCCTCGGCGGCGGGCTGTACGGGCTGCGCCGGCGCGGCGGTGCCGGTGGAGCGGGTGGCGCGGCGGCGGCCGCCGCGCTTCGGCGAGTCCACGGCGTCGGCGACGGTCACCGAGCGGGTGGCGGGGGCCTTGGGGGCCTCGGCCTCCTCCACGGCGGCGGGGGCCTCGTCCGCGACGGGCGCCGGGGAAGCGACGGCGGCCGGGGCGGCGACGGCGCGGGTGGCGCGGCGACGGGCACGCGGCGCCGGGGCCGCGGACTCCTCGGCCACCGGCTCGACCGGAGCGGCGGCGGGCGCCTGGGCCTCCACGGCGGCCGGGGCCTCGGCCACCGGAGCGGCGGTCTCGGCGGCCGGGGCGGCGACGGCGCGGGTGGCGCGGCGACGGGCACGCGGCGCCGGGGCCGCGGACTCCTCGGCCACCGGCTCGACCGGAGCGGCGGCGGGCGCCTGGGCCTCCACGGCGGCCGGGGCCTCGGCCACCGGAGCGGCGACCGCGCGGGTGGCGCGGCGACGGGCACGCGGCGCGGGGGCCGCGGACTCCTCGGCCTGCGGCTCGGCGGGGGCGGCGGCGGGCGCCTGGGCAGGGGCCTCGGCGGCCGGAGCCTCCGGGGCGGTCACCGCGCGGGTGGCGCGGCGGCGGGCACGCGGGGCGGCAGCCGCGGTCTCCTCGGCCACCGGCGCGGGTGCGGCGGGCGCCTCGGCGACGGCGGGAGCCGCGGCCTCGGCGGCCGGCGTCTCGGGGGCGGCCACGGCGCGGGTCGCGCGGCGGCGGGTACGGGCGGGGGCGGCGGCCGGGGCGGCCTCCTCGACGGGGGCGGCCGGGGCGGCCTCGGCCACGGGGGCCGTCTCCGCGGGGCTGGCGCCGGGCGGGCCGGCGGGCCGGGAGGCGGCGCGGCGACGCCTGCGCGGGGGCAGGTTGTCGCTGGGGCTGCCGCTGTCGGCGTTGCCTGCGGTGGTGGAGTCGATTTCGTTGTTGAGCATTGCGGGCGGTTCTCCCGTCACGCTCCCGGGCGCCGCGGCTGACGTCCGGTCCGGCACGGTGTCCGCGTAATGAGCGCGGACACCGGCCTCCGGGGCGCGTTCGCCACACGGGAGCTCTAGTCCATGGCCGCCGGTTCCGTACGTCTTTGTCCGTACGGCCTGGCGGAAGTCTTCAGGTCAGTGCGCTGCCCGACCCAGGTGGCTCCCGAGTCCCAGGGCTGCGCGACGGCGACGATCCCTACGCGGCGGGACCTTCCGGCGCCTTCGCGTCGGCTGTTACGGCGGCCGTGGGTGGAGCGGCCGTATCAGCCTCGCGGTCGGGCGCGAGCGGGTCGGTCACCGTGCCGGACTCCTCGTCGAAGAGCCCCTGCGCCAGCCTGGTCACCGCTGAGGGGACCGGCGGCGCCAGGTCGGCCACAGCTCGGAGACCGGACAGGACGTCGTCGGGTCGCACGGCAGGTGTCAAATGCCGAACAACCAGCCGCAGTATCGCACAGGCACGGTCCGCGGACCTATCAGCCGGGTCGGACAGGGCCGCCAGACTCACCACGGCGCCGCGCGTGTCGAAGGTCCGCATGCCGTTCTTGGTGCGGCGCTGGACCTCCACGGTCTCGGCCGCGAGGAAGGCGGCCACGGCCCGCTCGGCCTCGGCCGGCTCCACGCCGTCCAGGCGCAGCTCCCAGACGGAGGCGGTCAGGCGGTCGGCGAGGCCGGAGGTGCGGGCCTCGACGGCGTCGACGATGTCGAGGCCGGTGGGCATCGACTCGTCGAGCAGGGCGCGGAGCTTCTCCGGGTCGCGGGCCTCGGCGAGCCCGATCTCCAGGTACTCGGCCTCGCTGCCGGTCCCGGTCGGAGCGGCGTTCGCGTACGAGACGCGGGGGTGCGGGGTGAAGCCGGCCGAGTACGCCATCGGCACGGCGGCGCGGCGCAGGGCCCGCTCGAACGCGCGCTGGAAGTCGCGGTGGCTGGTGAACCGGAGGCGCCCGCGTTTGGTGTAGCGCAGTCGGATGCGCTGCACCACCGGTGCGGGAGGCGGGCCTTCGGGCTGTCGCTTGCCCAGTGGTTCTTCTCCTTGTGCGGGGCTCCGCGGCTCGCGCGTCGCCCTGAGGTCCGGGGCCTGCGGGCCCCGCCCCGCCTCCGGCTCACCCCTGCCGTTCGCGGAGGGAGATCTCGGGGCCGGGCGTGTTGCCTGCGGCTTTCTCCTACCCAGAGTACGCGCCCGTGACCTCGCCGGTTCCCGGAAAGGAGCACCGGGCCGGGCCGGCGACGCGCGGGAGGCCCCCGCCGTCGTGGCGGGGGCCTCCCGTCGGAGCCGTTACGCGGTCCGGGTCACTTCACGACCGACAGCGGCAGCAGCTTCTTGCCCGTCGGGCCGATCTGGATCTCGGTCTGCATCTGGGGGCAGACGCCGCAGTCGAAGCACGGCGTCCAGCGGCAGTCGTCGACCTCCGTCTCGTCGAGCGCGTCCTGCCAGTCCTCCCAGAGCCAGTCCTTGTCGAGGCCGGAGTCCAGGTGGTCCCAGGGCAGGACCTCCTCGTAGGTGCGCTCGCGCGTCGTGTACCAGGCGACGTCCACGCCGTGCGCGGGCAGCGTCTTCTCGGCCGCCTCCATCCAGCGGTCGTAGCTGAAGTGCTCGCGCCAGCCGTCGAAGCGGCCGCCGGACTCGTACACGGCGCGGATGACGTCGCCGACGCGGCGGTCGCCGCGGGAGAGCAGGCCCTCGACGATGCCCGGCTTGCCGTCGTGGTAGCGGAAACCGATGGAGCGGCCGTACTTCTTGTCGCCGCGGATCTTGTCGCGGAGCTTGCCGAGGCGGGCGTCGGTCTCCTCGGCCGAGAGCTGCGGCGCCCACTGGAAGGGGGTGTGCGGCTTCGGGACGAACCCGCCGATGGACACCGTGCAGCGGATGTCGTTCTGGCCGGAGACCTCGCGGCCCTTGGCGATGACGTTGACCGCCATGTCGCCGATCTGCAGGACGTCCTCGTCGGTCTCGGTGGGCAGGCCGCACATGAAGTACAGCTTCACCTGGCGCCAGCCGTTGCCGTACGCGGTCGAGACGGTCCGGATCAGGTCCTCTTCGGAGACCATCTTGTTGATGACCTTGCGCATGCGCTCGGAGCCGCCCTCGGGCGCGAAGGTCAGGCCGGAGCGGCGCCCGTTGCGGGTCAGCTCGTTGGCCAGGTCCACGTTGAAGGCGTCGACGCGGGTCGACGGCAGGGACAGGCCGACCTTGTCGTCCGTGTAGCGGTCCGCGAGGCCCTTGGCGATCTCGGCGATCTCGGTGTGGTCGGCCGAGGAGAGGGAGAGCAGGCCGACCTCCTCGAAGCCCGTGGCCTTCAGGCCGCGCTCGACCATCTCGCCGATGCCGGTGATGCTTCGCTCCCGCACGGGGCGCGTGATCATGCCGGCCTGGCAGAAGCGGCAGCCGCGGGTGCAGCCGCGGAAGATCTCCACCGACATCCGCTCGTGCACGGTCTCGGCGAGCGGGACCAGCGGCTGCTTGGGGTAGGGCCACTCGTCGAGGTCCATGACGGTGTGCTTGGACACGCGCCACGGCACGCCGGAGCGGTTCGGGACGACGCGGCCGATGCGGCCGTCCGGGAGGTACTCCACGTCGTAGAAGCGCGGGACGTAGATGTTGCCGGTCTTGGCGAGGCGCAGCAGCACCTCGTCGCGGCCGCCGGGGCGGCCCTCGGCCTTCCAGGTCCGGATGATCTCGGTCATGTCGAGGACGGCCTGCTCGCCGTCGCCGATGACCGCCGCGTCGATGAACTCCGCGATCGGCTCGGGGTTGAAGGCCGCGTGGCCGCCCGCGAGGACGATCGGGTGGTCGACGGTGCGGTCGCGGGCCTCCAGCGGGATGCCCGCGAGGTCCAGGGCCGTGAGCATGTTCGTGTAGCCCAGCTCCGTGGAGAAGCTGAGGCCGAACACGTCGAAGGCGGAGACCGGGCGGTGGCTGTCCACGGTGAACTGCGGCACCTTGTGCTCGCGCATCAGCTCTTCGAGGTCGGGCCAGACGCTGTAGGTGCGCTCGGCGAGCACGCCCTCGCGCTCGTTGAGCACCTCGTAGAGGATCATGACGCCCTGGTTGGGCAGCCCGACCTCGTACGCGTCCGGGTACATCAGCGCCCAGCGGACGTCGCACGAGTCCCACTCCTTGACGGTGGAGTTGAGCTCACCACCGACGTACTGGATGGGCTTCTGCACATGCGGGAGCAGAGCTTCGAGCTGTGGGAAGACCGACTCGGACATCACGCGACTTTCGTGAAGCGGGCAGGGGGCGACTCTCAAGCGTACCCCGGGGCCCGGCCGCCCCCGTCCGCGTGATCATGCCAGGGCGGCCCGCAACTCCGGGGCGCAGGCCGTCGCCCAGACCTCCGGGAGCTCCCGTTCGCGCCGCTCGGCCAGGGCTTCCTCGCGGGCGTGGAGCACGCCCCAGGTGAAGCTCGGCTCCCCCGATCCCTGGGCCTGGGCGGCGAGCCCGCGCAGGGCGTCGCGGGCCACCACGCCGTCCTGGTGGTCGCCGAGCAGCGATTGGACCGACTTCACGGCCTTGGCCAGGCGCTTCGCCGGTTTGCCGAGGGCCGGGACGGCCGCTTCCGCCGCGTAGCGGGCGCGCTTGGCGGCCTTGCGGGCGTCGTGCAGGGCGAGGTCGCGCTCCCCGCCCGGCTCCAGGGCGAGGGCGGTGTCGACGCGCCCGGCCAGCCGCGCGAAGTCGCGGAGCACCGCCTGGGGCAGGACCTCGTCGGCGGGGTCGGCCGCGGGGCCGAGCAGCGGCGGCGCGTCGAGCAGGGCGTCGAGGGAGTCCAGCAGGGCGAGGTAGCGCGCACCGTCGAGCGCGGCGAGGGCCCGGCGGCGCGTGCCGGAGCGGCGGGTGGTGTGCCACAGGCGCAGACGGTTGCGGACGGGCCCCATCAGCAGGGTGCGGGGCAGTTCGCCGATGTGGGCCCGGAGCCGCTCCAGCAGCACCTCCTGGTCGCGGTCGGCGCCGAGTTCCCCGGCCAGCCAGCGCAGTTCCTCGCCGAGGGGGTCGGTGACGGTGCGGTCCAGCACCTTGCGGTAGGTCGTGAAGGCGCTGCGCAGCCGGCGGGTGGCGACGCGCATCCGGTGGACGGAGTCGGGCAGGTTCCGCCGGACGGCCGGGTCCTGGGCGACCAGGGCGTCGCGCTGGGTGCGCAGGTACGCCAGGACGTGTGCGCCGGCCGTGGGGTCGGCGGCCTCGCGGCCGGGCCGGACCGGGGGCGCGCTGCCGGTCTCGGCGAGGGCGCGGGCGAGTTTGGAGGGGGCTTCGGAAACCTTGAGGCCCGCCTTGCGGAAGGCCTTCTCGACCGCGTCGAGCAGGCCCGGGTCCACTCCGTCGGCGAGTTCCACCTCGACCTCGGTCCAGGCGGCGGTGGCCTCGCCGCGTTCGGCCAGGACGGTGTCGGTGGACAGCTCCGCCAGGAGGGCTCCGTCCGCGTCGAGCAGGTGGCTGACCCGGCGCGAGGACAGCAGTCTGACCTGGGGGCGGAGCCCGGTGCCGCGGACGCGCGAGCGGAGCAGGGCGGCGAGGGAGCGCGGGACGGTGTCGCCGAGCTCGGCCCCGACCTCGTCGCGGACCCCCGGGGAGACGGGGAGCTTGAGGTGCCAGCCGGCGTCCGCGCCGCCGGTCCTGCGGCGCAGCGTGAGGCCGTCTGCGGCGAGCCGCTGGTCGGGGGTGTCGTAGTAGACGGCGTCGAGGTCCACGGTGCCCTGGTCGGTGACGGCCGCGATCCCGGCCGTGCCCGTCAGGTCCGGGACCCCGCGCCGGGCCGCCGACGCCTTAGTGAACTCGAATTTCCGCTCGATTTCGCGCTTCGTGTCCGCCATGGGACGAATTTAGTCCCGAACGGATCACGGCTCCAGGGGGCATGGCCCATCAGGCCGACAACGGCCGCTGCACCTTGATCGACTGGAGCAGTCCCACGGCGATCCAGACGGCGAACATCGATGATCCTCCGTACGAGACGAAGGGCAGCGGCAGGCCGGCGACCGGCATGATGCCGAGCGTCATGCCGATGTTCTCGAAGGACTGGAAGGCGAACCAGGCGATGATCCCGGCGCACACGATCGTCCCGTAGAGCTCGGTGGTCTCCCGGGCGATCATGCAGGCGCGCCACAGGATGATGCCCAGCAGGACCAGGATCAGGCCGGCCCCGATGAAGCCGAGCTCCTCGCCGGCCACCGTGAACACGAAGTCGGTCTGCTGCTCCGGCACGAACTGGCCGGTGGTCTGCGAACCCTTGAAGAGGCCGGATCCGCTGAGGCCGCCCGAGCCGATGGCGATGCGGGCCTGGTTGGTGTTGTAGCCGACGCCCGCCGGGTCGAGCTCGGGGTTGGCGAAGGCGGCGAAGCGGTTGATCTGGTACTCGTCGAGGACGCCGAGCTGCCAGATCAGGATGGCGCCGGCCGCGCCCGAGCCGATCAGGCCGAGGACCCAGCGGTTGGACGCGCCCGAGGCGAGCAGCACGCCGAGCACGATGACGACCATGACCATGACGGAGCCGAGGTCGGGCATCAGCATGACGATGCCCATCGGTGCGGCCGCCAGGCACAGCGCCTTGACGACCGTGCGGTGGTCCGGGTGGGCGAGGTCGCCCGCGTCCACCCGGGTGGCCAGCAGCATCGCCATGACCAGGATGATCGTGATCTTCACGAACTCGGACGGCTGGATCGAGAACCCGCCGCCGATCACGATCCACGCGTGGGCGCCGTTGATGGTGGCGCCGAGCGGGGTGAGCACGGCGAGGATGAGGACGAGCGAGAGCCCGTAGAGCACGGGCACCGCGCCGCGCAGGGTGCGGTGGCCGAGCCAGACCGTGCCGATCATCAGCACGACGCCGATGCCGGTGTTGAGGGCGTGCCGGAAGAGGAAGTAGTACGGGTCGCCCTGGTTCAGCGAGGTCCGGTTGCGGGTCGCCGACCACACCAGCAGGCAGCCGATGAGGGACAGGGCGAGGGCGGACAGGAGTATCGGCCAGTCGAGCCGGCGCACCACCGAGTCGCGGGCGGTGAGCTTGGCCATCGCCCCGCGCTCGGGCGCGTACCGGGAGACGGAGAACTTGTTGGCGGTCTGCATGTCGGTACTCGGTCCTCAGTCCTGGCGTGCCACGGGCGGGGCGGGAGGCCCGGCGAGCGCGGCCGGGGCCAGCTCCTCCGGGGACGGCGGCACGTACGGCCTGATCTCGGGGGCGTCGATGGAGCCGTCGGGCTGGATCCGGGGCAGCCCGGCCTCCGGCTTGGGGAGCAGGGCCTTGGCCGGGTCCTGCTTGCCGGCCATGTCCAGACCGTAGATGGCGTTGTAGAGGTTGCGCACGGCGGGGCCGGAGGCGCCCGAGCCGGTGCCGCCCTGGGAGATCGTCATCACGATCGTGTAGTCCTCGGTGTACGTGGCGAACCACGAGGTGGTCTGCTTGCCGTAGACCTCGGCGGTGCCGGTCTTGGCGTGCATGGGGATCTGCTTCTGCGGCCAGCCGCCGAAGCGCCAGGCGGCGGTGCCGCGGGTGGCGACGCCTTCGAGCGCGCCGTTCATCTTCTGCCGGGTGGTCTCGGTCATCGGGAGCCGGCCGTGGGCCTGCGGCTTGATCTCCTCGACGTGCTTGCCGTCGGCGCTGACGATGGCCTTGCCGATGGTCGGGTTCCACAGGGTGCCGCCGTTGGAGATGGCGGCGTAGATGGTGGCCATCTGGATGGGGGTGACGAGCGTGTCGCCCTGGCCGATGGAGTAGTTGACGGCGTCACCGGCGCGCATGAGGTTGCCTTCGAGGCAGTTCTCGTAGGACAGCAGCTCGACGTAGGTGCCGCCCTTCTTGCCGCTCTTGCACCACATGTTCTTGTTGGCCTCCCAGAACCGCTGCTTCCACCGGCGGTCGGGCACCCGGCCCTTCTCCTCGCCCGGCAGGTCCACGTGGGTCTCGGCGCCGAGGCCGAACTCGTGGGCGGTCTTGTAGAAGATCTCCGCCGGGTGCCGCTTCGGCTTGAGCCCGCCGTCCTTGAGCCACTGCTGGTGGCCGAGCGCGTAGAAGACGGTGTCGCAGGAGACTTCGAGGGCCTGGCCGAGGGTGATCGACCCGTGGCCCTGGGACTCGAAGTTCTTGAAGACCTGGCCTCCGATGGAGTACGAGCTCGGGCAGGGGTACTCGCCGTCGAACTTGTACCCGGCGTTGACGGCCGCCGCGGTCGGGATGACCTTGAAGATCGAGCCCGGGGCCGCCTGGCCCTGGATCGCCCGGTTCATCAGGGGGACGTTGGAGGCCTTGGCGGTGAGCCTGGCGTATTCCTTGGCGGAGATGCCGCCGACCCACACGTTCGGGTCGTAGCTGGGGTTGGAGGCCATCGCCACGACGCGGCCGGTCTTGGACTCCAGGACCACCACGGCGCCGGCGTCCGCCTTGTAGTTCACGCCGGTGTTGCGGTCGTTCTGCTTGCGGGCCTCGACCATGGCGGCGTTCAGCTCGTACTCGGCGACGCCCTGGACGCGGGCGTCGATGCTCGTCACCAGGTGGGCGCCGGGGACGGTGGGGTCGTTGGCGGCCTCGCCGATGACCCGGCCGAGGTTGTCCACCTCGTAGCGGGTGACGCCGGCCTTGCCGCGCAGCTCCTTGTCGTAGGTGCGCTCCAGTCCGAAGCGGCCGACCTGGTCGGAGCGGAGGAAGGGCGAGTTGGTGTCCTTGGCCTTGACGATCTCCGCGTCGGTGACCGGGGAGAGGTAGCCGAGCACCTGGCCGGTGTTGGCGCCGCCGGGCGCCGGGTAGCGGCGTACGGCCGTGGGCTCCGCGGTGATGCCGGGGAAGTCCTCGGGGCGTTCGCGGATCTGGAGGGCCTGCTGGGTGGTGGCCTTCAGCGTGACCGGGATGGGCTGGTACGGGGAGCCGTTCCAGCAGGGCTGCGGGGTCTGGGAGTCGCAGAGCCGCACCTTGTCCATGGCCTCGCGCGGCTTCATGTCGAGGACGCCGGCGAGGCGGGTGAGGACGCCCTTGCCCTTGTCCTTCATCTTCATCAGGTCGGTCCGGCTGGCGGAGACGACCAGACGGGTCTCGTTGTCGGCGAGCGGGACGCCGCGGGCGTCGAGGATCGAGCCGCGCACGGCGGGCTGGACCACCTGCTGGACGTGGTTGTTCTTCGCCTCGTCGGAGTATTCGGCGCCGTTGCGGATCTGGAGGTACCACAGGCGCCCGCCGAGCGTGAGCAGCAGGGAGAAGACGAGGACCTGGATCATGACGAGCCGGATCCGCACCCGGGAGGTGCGGCCGGTCTCCGGAACGTTGGTCACGTGTGCTCCTCCCTCACAGCTTCTTGACGCTCTTCACACCCTTGACGACCTTGATGCCCTTTATGCGGCCGGCCCGGTTGGCCCGGCCGCGCGCCGTCTTCATCCGCAGGCCGCCGCGCTGGCTGCCGATCCGCAGGCCGGTGCCCCCGGCCAGCCAGCCGGAGGAGACGTCCGCGCTCTGGGCCGGCCCGCCCCCGGCCTCGACGGCCATCGGGTCGTTCTCGGCGCGCCGGGCGAGGGCCATGATGAGCGGCACGGTGAACGGCGCGAGCAGCAGGTCGTAGAGGGTGGCCGTGAACAGCAGGCCCAGCAGGCCCACGTGACGGGCCGCCGTGTCGCCGACGAGGGCGCCGACGCCCGCGTAGAGCAGGGTGGAGGCGATCGCGGCACCGACGACGGTGAGCATCGGGCCCCAGGCGGAGCGGGACCGCCCGTTGTCGGGGCGGACCAGCCCGGCCGCGTACCCCATGACGCACAGCACCAGGGCGTAGCGCCCGGCGGCGTGGTCGGCGGGCGGGGCCAGGTCGGCGAGGAGGCCCGCGGTGAAGCCGACGAGGGCGCCGCCGACCGGCCCGTAGACGAGCGCGAGGGCGACGACGGTCAGCAGGACCAGGTCGGGGACGGCTCCGGGCAGCTGGAGCCGTCCCAGGACGGTGACCTGGACGACGAGGGCGACGACCACGAGGGTCGCCGAGAGCAGGATCCGGTTCAAGCGCATGGGCGGTCTGCTCCTACTCGTCGGCCGGCTTGCCGGCCACACCGGCCGTCGCGGACGGGGTGACCGTCACGGTGACGGTCGGGGTGGGCTTGGGGGCCTCGGGCTTGGGCGGCAGGACGGCGTCGCGCGGGTCCTCGCGCGGCGGCGTCACCACGACGCCGACGATGTCCAGCCGGGAGAAGGTGACGAACGGCTTCACCCAGACGGTCCGGGTCAGGTCGCCGCGGGAGGGCTCGACCTTGACCACCTCGCCGATCGGCACGCCGGGCACGAAGGGCTTGTTGCCGCGCGAGCCGAAGGTGACGAGCCGGTCGCCGGGGTTGACCTTGGCCTTGCCGTTGAGCATCTGGACCGACAGGGCGCGGTCGCCCTGGCCGGTGGCGAAGCCGAGCTCGCCGGTCTTCTCCAGGCGCGTCCCGACGGTGAAGTCGGGGTCGTTGGCGAGGACGACCGTGGCGGTGTCGGGTCCGACGGTGGAGACGCGGCCGACGAGGCCGTCCCCGTTGAGGACGGTCATGTCGCGCTCGATGCCGTCCTTGCTGCCGGCGTCGATGGTCACGGTCCAGGAGAAGCCCTGGGCCGCTCCTATGGCGATGACCTCGGCGCCCTTGATCCCGTACTGCCCGGCGCCGGCCCGCTTGAGCATCTCGTCGAGCTCGCGGACGCGGCTGCGGGTCTGGTCCTCGCTGCCGAGCCTGGCCTTCAGCCCGGCGTTCTCGCGTTCCAGCGTGGCGATGCGGTTGTGGCGCTTGCCGGAGTCCCGTACGGCCCCTATGGCGTTGCCGACCGGGTCGACGGCGGTCGCGACGCCCTTCTCGACCGGGCCGAAGACCGTGGCGGCGGCTTGCCGGGCACCGTCGACCGGAGACTCCTCGCCCGCCCTGATGTCCACCGTGATCAGTGCGAACGCGATGGCGATCAGAAGCACCAGGAGCAGCCGGCTCTCTCGTGTGTCCCTCACGTGCGGCGGCGTGCCTTCCTCGTAGAGATATTCGCGGCGGAGCCGCGCCGGTGGAGCCGGAGCTCGCACAGGTCTTTTGCCTGTATATCAACGATCCGCCGCACGGACGCGGTAGCACCCGTACGGCGGATTCTTGTGTTCCGCATGACCGGAGGCCACGGGCGGCAGCATCAGCGGCGGGGCTGGGCGTCCAGAACCTGCTGGAGCGCCTCGAACTCCTCGACGCACTTGCCGGAGCCGAGCGCGACGGAGTCCAGGGGGTCCTCGGCGATGTGGATGGGCATCCCCGTCTCACGGCGCAGCCGCTCGTCCAGGCCGCGCAGCAGGGCGCCGCCGCCGGTGAGCACGATGCCGCGGTCCATGATGTCGCCGGAGAGCTCCGGAGGGCACTTGTCGAGGGTGGTCTTGACCGCGTCGACGATGGCGTTGACGGGCTCCTCGATGGCCTTGCGCACCTCGGCGGCCGAGATGACCACGGTCTTGGGCAGGCCCGAGACCAGGTCGCGGCCGCGGATCTCGGTGTGCTCGTCCTTGTCGAGGTCGTAGGCCGACCCGATGGTGATCTTGATCTGCTCGGCGGTGCGCTCACCGAGGAGGAGCGAGTACTCCTTCTTGATGTGCTGGATGATCGCGTTGTCGAGCTCGTCGCCGGCCACCCGGATGGACTGCGCCGTGACGATTCCGCCGAGGGAGATGACGGCCACCTCGGTGGTGCCGCCGCCGATGTCCACGACCATGTTGCCGGTGGCCTCGTGGACGGGCAGGCCCGAGCCGATGGCGGCGGCCATGGGCTCTTCGATGATGTGCACCTGACGGGCGCCGGCCTGCGTGGACGCCTCGATGACGGCGCGTCGCTCCACTCCGGTGATGCCGGAGGGCACGCAGACCACGACGCGCGGGCGGGCCAGGTAGCGGCGCTTGTGGATCTTGAGGATGAAGTACCGGAGCATACGCTCGGTGATCTCGAAGTCGGCGATCACGCCGTCCTTGAGGGGGCGTACGGCGACGATGTTGCCGGGCGTGCGCCCGATCATCTTCTTCGCTTCGGAGCCGACCGCCAGGATGCCGCCGGTGTTCGTGTTGATGGCGACCACGGACGGCTCGTTCAGGACGATTCCCCGGCCCCTCACGTACACCAGCGTGTTGGCGGTCCCGAGGTCGATCGCCATGTCACGGCCGATGAACGACATGTTGTTCCCCTTGTTCCCCATGAGGAGCGTCTGGCCTTCCAGTTGATAGCGGCTGCTGTCAGGTCGGCGAGGTGGGTGTGTGGGTGGAGGCCCCATCGTAGTGCCGCGAGTACGAAGACCGCGCGACGGGACTCCGGCAATCCCGCCGGATCGGATACCCGCCCCCTTAGTGGTGACGTCGCGTCCTGCACAGGCGTTCCCGGTCCGGGCCGGAAATACCGAAGGGCGACCGAAATTACTTCGGTCGCCCCAGGTCATGAGCGCTGTTTGGCTGATGTCACGTCAGTGAGGAGTGCTCACAAAGAGGGGAAGAACAGCTTCAGCTCGCGCGCGGCGGACTCCTCGGAATCCGAGGCGTGGATCAGGTTCTCCCGCACGATGCTGCCGAAGTCCCCCCGGATGGACCCGGGCGCGGCGGCGATCGGGTCGGTGGGTCCGGCCAGCTGGCGGACACCCTCGATGGCGCGTTCCCCTTCCACCACCAGCGCGACGACCGGACCGCCGGCCATGAAGCCCATGAGCGGCTCGTAGAACGGCTTGCCCTTGTGCTCGCCGTAGTGCGCCTCAAGGGTGTCCTGCTCCAGGGTGCGCAGCTCCAGCGCGGGAATGGTCCAGCCGGCCTTCCGCTCGATGCGGCCGATGATCTCGCCGATCAGACCCCGGCGGACGGCATCGGGCTTGAGCAGGACGAGGGTGCGCTGGGTCATGTTGCTGCTCCTTGCGGCATACGGGTGCGGTGGGACGAATCTACAGGGCCGTTGCGGTGAACCGTCACACAGCGTCAGCCGCCGCGGGGGCCTCCTGCGCCGCCGCCCAGCGGGCCTTGATCGCGTCGATCTTCCGGCCGTAGTGCACCGAGCACCACCACAGCCCCGCGAAGACCGCGCCCAGGAAGAACATCGTCGGCACCACGAACCCGCTCGCGATCAGCCCGATCTGCAGGGCCCAGCCCAGCTGGACCGCCCCGGGGCGCGACAGCATCCCGCACAGCAGCACGGACAGCAGCATCGTGACGCCGCAGACCGTCCAGACCTGCGTCTGCGTCAGGTCCGGGTTCTTCATGGCCACCAGACCGGCGAAGCCGATCACGAAGAACTCGCCGATCAGCGTGCTCGCACACAGCGTGCGCATCCTCAGCCCCTCTTCATCAGCAGGCGGGCCTCGCCCACCGTGATCACGGAACCGGTCACCAGGACCCCGGCCCCTCCGTACTCGGCCTCTTCCTCCGCCAGGGTGATCGCCGCCTCCAGGGCGTCGTCCAGCCGCGGCTCCACCTGCACCCGGTCCGCACCGAACACCTCGACGGCGACGCCCGCCAGCTCGTCCGCGCCCATCGACCGGTGGCTGGAGTTCTCCGTCACCACCACCTCGGCGAAGATGGGCTCGAAGGCCTCCAGCACCCCGCGCACGTCCTTGCCCTCGCTCGCGGCGACGACCCCGACCAGGCGGCTGAAGCCGAACGACTCCGTGACCGCCTCCGCGGTGGCCGCCGCGCCCGCCGGGTTGTGCGCCGCGTCCAGGACCACCGTCGGGCTGCGCCGCACGACCTCCATGCGGCCCGGCGAGGTCACCGAGGCGAAGGCCTTCCGCACGGTCTCCACGTCCAGCGCCCGTGCGTGCTCCTGGCCGATGCCGAAGAAGGCCTCGACCGCGGCCAGCGCCACCGCCGCGTTGCGCGCCATGTGCGCCCCGTACAGCGGCAGGAAGATCCCGTCGTACTCGCCGCCCACGCCGCGCAGCGTCAGCTGCTGGCCGCCGACCGCGACCTCGCGCGAGACGACGCCGAACTCCATGCCCTCGCGGGCCACGGTCGCGTCGACCTCGACGGCCTTCTTCAGCAGCACCTGCGCCGCGTCCACCGGCTGCTGCGCGAGGATCACGGTGGCGCCCTGCTTGATGACCCCGCCCTTCTCCCCGGCGATCTCACCGGGGGTGGAGCCGAGCCGGTCGGTGTGGTCCAGGCTGATCGGGGTGACCACCGCGACCGAGCCGTCGATCACGTTGGTCGCGTCCCAGGTGCCGCCCATGCCGACCTCGACCACGGCCGCGTCGACCGGAGCGTCCGCGAAGGCGGCGTACGCCATCCCGGTCAGCACCTCGAAGAACGACAGCCGGTACTCCTCGGCGGCGTCGACCATCTCCACGTACGGCTTGATGTCGTGGTATGTCTCCACGAACCGCTCGGCGCTGATCGGCGCACCGTCGAGGCTGATCCGCTCGGTGACCGACTGGACGTGCGGGCTCGTGTAGCGGCCGGTGCGCAGCTCGAAGGCGTTCAGCAGGCACTCGATCATGCGGGCCGTGCTGGTCTTGCCGTTCGTGCCGGTGACGTGGACGGAGGGGTACGCGCGCTGCGGCTCCCCCAGGACGTCCATCAGCGCCGCGATGCGCGACACCGACGGCTCCAGCTTCGTCTCGCCCCAGCGGGTGGCGAGCTCCTGCTCCACCTCCAGGAGCGCCCGGGCGACCTCCGGGTCGGTGGGGTGCGCGGGTACGGCGTCCCCCTGCGGCGGGCCGGCCAGGGCGCGCAGGGTGCGGCTCCCGGCTTCGATCACCGCCAGGTCGGGGTCGCGCTCGGACTCCTCCGCCACGATCTGGTCGAACTCGTCGAGACGGTGGTCAAGATCGTCGGGGCCGTGGCTCTCGGGCTGCTGCTCACTCACGGACCCCAGTCTACGGACGGCGACCGGCGGGACCTTCGGCCCGGGCGTTTCGGGACCTTCGGCGGCCGGAGCGACCAGATCGTTATGCAAGCCTTGCGGGCAGGAGATTGGGGAACAAATGCCGCAGGCAAGCAAGAACAAGACCGCTTCCAGCCGCGACATAGGGATGGACCTGGGCACCGCCAACACCCTCGTCTACGCCCGGGGGCACGGGATCGTCCTCAATGAGCCGTCCGTGGTCGCCGTGCGGGCGGGCACCACCACCGCCCTGGCCGTCGGGACCGAGGCCAAGGAGACCATCGGCCGCACCCCCGGCTCCATCACCGCGATCCGGCCCCTGAAGGGCGGCGTGATCTGCGACTACGAGGCGGCCGAGGAGATGATCCGGCACTTCGTCCGCAAGGCGGTCCCCGGCCGGCGGACCCGCACCCGGATGGTGATCTGCGTGCCCTCCGGGGTCACCCCGGTCGAGCGCCGCGCCATCGTCCAGGCCTCCACCCGGGCCGGCGCCCGCAGCGTGCACCTGATCGAGGAGCCGATGGCGGCCGCCATCGGCGCCGGACTGCCCGTCGAGGAAGCGCGCGGCTCGATGGTCGTCGACATCGGCGGCGGCACGTCCGAGGTCGCCGTCATCTCCCTCGGCGGCATCGTCACCTCGCAGTCGTTGCGCGTCGGCGGCGACCGGCTCGACGCCGCGATCACCGACCACGTCCGCAAGGAGTACTCGCTGCTCATCGGCGAGCGCACCGCCGAGGACGTCAAGGTCGCCGTCGGCTCCGCCTGGCCGGTGCCCGGCCGGCCCGAGCTGGAGAGCGCCACGTTCACGGTGCGCGGCCGAGAGCGGGTCGGCGGCATGCCGCAGTCGCTCGTGCTCACCGCCGCGGACGTGCGCGCGGCCCTCGACGAGCCGGTCGAGGCCATCATCGCCGCCGTGCGCACCACCCTGGAGGAGTGCCCGCCGGAACTGTCCGGCGACGTCATGGAGCACGGCATCGTCCTGACCGGCGGCGGCGCGCTGCTGCCGGGCCTGGACCTGCGGATCGCCTCCGCGACGGGCATCCCGGTCTTCGTGGCGGACGCGCCGCTGGACTGCGTGGCGCTGGGCTCGGGCAAGTGCGTCGAGGACCTCGACACCCTGGGCCGCCTGCTGGCACCGGCGAAGGCCTGACCGGGGCGGCGGGGCCGGGCCACTGGCGCGCCGCGGGCGGGCCCGGGCGGCGGCGGGGCCGGACCGGGGGCCTGGGCGCGGCGACTAGGTCGTCTCTTTCGGATCTTGTCGGCCGAGCCCGCGGCGTCTGGTGCCGTGCCTGGGCGTGCTGCCGGGGCGCTCGCGTACTGGACGTACGTGGTCGCCTCGGCAGTGCGGCCAGGCACGGTGCCAGGCGTCGCGGGCCCGGCACGATCCTAAAGAGACGGCCTAGCCGTGCGGCAGGGTCGCCACCACCAGGTACGCGTCCTGCGAGCGCGTCGCCGTCAGGGTGCCGCCCAGGCTGCGCACGCGCTCGGCCATGCTCGCCGTGCCCGAGCCGGCCGAGACGGGCGCCCGGCCCGGCGTCCTCTCGGGCAGCGCGTTGCCCACCGCGATCCGCACCTGCCGGCCCTCCACCGCCACCGCCACCTCGATGGTCTCCCCGCGCGCGTGCTTCGCCGCGTTGGTCAGGCACTCCTGAACCACCCGGTAGACCGCCGCCTGCCGCAGCGGCGACAGCGCGTGCGCCTCCGGGTCCAGGTCCAGCCGCACCGGCGACCCGGCCCGCTCGCTCTCCTCCGCGAGCGCCGCCAGTCCGTCCACGCCGGGCGTCGAGGCCCGCTCCCCGCGCTGCACGATGATGTCGTTGAGCACGAGATGGGCGCGGCGCGCGGTGTCCGCCAGCTCTTCGAAGTCCTTCGCGTACGCCGTCTCGCGGGCCCGCACCGACAGCACCTCGGAGCGCACGGTCAGCAGGGTCAGCTCCCGTCCGACGAAGTCGTGCACGTCGCGGGCGACGGCGGTCCGCTCCTGCTGGACCGCCTGGAGCACCGCGGCCTCGGCCCGCCGGCCGTTCAGCTCCGCGACCAGGTCGTGCCGGTAGGCGGCGATGCCCACGGCCGAGGCCAGCACCCCGATGGGCACGACCAGGCTGAGGAAGGAACTGAGGGTCTCGACCCGGGGCTCGGGCCACCCGGGCACGCTGAAGAGCATCAACGCGAAGGCCACGTACGCGAGCGTGGCGAGGATCCCGGCCCGGCGCCCCCGGTAGCGGCCCACCGAGTACAGCGCGAACTGGATCAGGGTCAGCTCGTGCAGCCAGCCGATGAACAGCAGGGCCGCCACGAACGAGGCCCAGGGCGCCCGGCGGCGCAGCAGCAGGGTCGCGCACCCCAGGGCGAGCACGGCTGCGGCGAGCGGTCCGTTGAGGGAGTTGTCGGCGGCGGCCAGGCCCGGCAGGTCCAGGGCCATCAGGCCGAGGCAGCTGAGCGCGGTGAGCACGTCCAGCGCCCTCGGCGAGTCGGACCAGCTCCGGGCGAGCCGGCGGCCGGCGGCCTCGGCCCGGTGGAGCGCCGGGGCGACGGGCTTGACGTGCATGCCTTCCATCATCCGTGGTCGCCGCAGCGGATCGGGGCCGCCGGAAGCCCGTACGGAGTGATCTGGGGCACTTCGGACATGGCGGGGCGGGGCCCGTCGACCCTGCGTGTCCGGGCCCTTCCGCTCCGCCGTCGCCGGACGGACCCGGCGGGGTCCGGCGGGGTCCGGCGGGGTCCGGCGGGGTCCGGCGGGGTCCGGCGGGGTCCGGCGGCCGCCTCCGGGCTGGGCGCCCATGGGAGAGGCCCCCGCGCCGACCGGCGGCATGGGGGCCTCCCGCGTACCCGGCTCGCCCGCCGGGGGACGGCCTAGGCGGCCGGCAGCCCGTCGAGCTGGGTCCGGATGCGGGCGATGTCCGCCTCGGCCTTGGCGAGGCGGCCCTTGATCTTGTCCACGACGTTGTCGGGGGCCTTGGCCAGGAAGGCCTCGTTCCCGAGCTTCGCCTCGGCCTGCTGCTTCTCCTTCTCGGCCGCGCCGAGGTCCTTGGAGAGCCGCTTGCGCTCGGCGGCCACGTCGATGGTGCCCGACAGGTCGAGGGCGACCGTCGCGCCGCCGACCGGAAGGGTCGCGGTGGCGCTGAAGTCCTCGCCCTCCGGCTGGAGGCGCAGCAGCTGGCGGATGGCGCCTTCGTGCGCGGCCAGCGCGGTGCCGGCCAGGTCGAGGCGGGCCGGGACCTTCTGGCCCGGCTGCAGGCCCTGGTCGGCGCGGAACCGGCGGACCTCGGTGACCACGGCCTGGAGGTTCTCGATCTCGGTCTCGGCGGCCTCGTCGCGGAAGCCGCTGTCCTTCGGCCAGTTCGCGATGACGAGGGACTCGCCGCCGGTCAGCGTGGTCCACAGGGTCTCGGTGACGAAGGGCACCACCGGGTGCAGCAGGCGCAACGTGGTGTCCAGGACCTCGCCGAGGACCCGGCCGGAGACCTGCGCGCCCTCGCCGCCCGCGAAGAAGGTGGTCTTCGAGAGCTCGACGTACCAGTCGAAGACCTCGTCCCACGCGAAGTGGTAGAGCGCCTCGCTGAGCTTGGAGAACTGGAAGTCCTCGTAGTACGCGTCGACCTGCGCGACCGTCTTGTTCAGCCGGGACAGGATCCAGCGGTCGGTCGCGGACATCTTCTCGACCGGCGGCAGTTCGCCCTCGATCGTCGCGCCGTTCATCAGCGCGAAGCGGGTGGCGTTCCAGATCTTGTTGGCGAAGTTGCGGGACGCCTGGACCCAGTCCTCGCCGATCGGGACGTCGGTGCCGGGGTTGGCGCCCTTGGCGAGGGTGAAGCGGACGGCGTCGGAGCCGTACTTGTCCATCCAGTCGAGCGGGTCGACGACGTTGCCGAAGGACTTCGACATCTTCTTGCCGCGCTCGTCACGGACCAGGCCGGTCAGCGCGATCGTCTTGAACGGCGCCTCGCCGTCCATGGCGTACAGGCCGAACATCATCATCCGGGCGACCCAGAAGAAGATGATGTCGTGGCCGGTGACCAGGACGTCCGTGGAGTAGAACTTCTCCAGGTCCGGGGTCTTCTCCGGCCAGCCGAGGGTCGAGAAGGGCCACAGGCCGGAGGAGAACCAGGTGTCCAGGACGTCCGTGTCCTGGGTCCAGCCCTCACCGGTGGGCGCCACGTCGTCGGGGCCGACGCAGACGACCTCGCCGTCCGGGCCGTACCAGACCGGGATCCGGTGGCCCCACCACAGCTGGCGCGAGATGCACCAGTCGTTGAGGTTGTCGACCCAGTCGAAGTAGCGCTTCTCCATCTCCTGCGGGTGGATCGCGACCCGGCCGTCGCGGACCGCGTCACCGGCGGCCTGCGCGAGGGTCTCGACCTTGACCCACCACTGGAGCGACAGGCGGGGCTCGATGGTCGTGCGGCAGCGCGAGCAGTGGCCCACGGAGTGCTGGTACGGGCGCTTCTCCGCGACGATGCGGCCCTGCTCGCGCAGGGCGCCGACGATCGCCGAACGCGCCTCGAAACGGTCCAGGCCGAGGAAGGGGCCGTGGACGGTGATGACGCCGTGCTCGTCCATGACGGCCAGGTTGGGCAGGCCGTGGCGCTGCCCGATCGCGAAGTCGTTCGGGTCGTGCGCCGGGGTCACCTTGACGGCGCCGGTGCCGAATTCCGGGTCCACGTGCGTGTCGGCGACGACCGGGATGGTCCGGTCGGTCAGCGGCAGCTTGATCTGCCGGCCGACCAGGTGCGCGTAGCGCTCGTCGTCGGGGTGGACGGCGACGGCGGTGTCACCCAGCATCGTCTCGGCGCGCGTGGTGGCGACGACCAGGCTGTCCTCGCCCTCGCCGTACCTGATCGAGACGAGCTCGCCGGCGTCGTCCTGGTACTCCACCTCGATGTCGGAGATGGCCGTCAGACAGCGCGGGCACCAGTTGATGATGCGCTCGGCGCGGTAGATCAGCCCGTCGTCGTACAGCTTCTTGAAGATCGTCTGGACGGCCTTGGACAGGCCCTCGTCCATGGTGAACCGCTCGCGCGACCAGTCCACGCCGTCGCCGAGGCGGCGCATCTGCCCGAGGATCTTGCCGCCGTACTCCTCCTTCCACTGCCAGACCCGCTCGACGAACTCCTCGCGGCCCAGGTCGTGACGGGACTTGCCCTCCTCGGCGAGCTGCTGCTCGACCTTGTTCTGGGTGGCGATGCCGGCGTGGTCCATGCCGGGCAGCCACAGCGCCTCGTAGCCCTGCATGCGCTTGCGGCGGGTCAGGGCGTCCATGAGGGTGTGCTGGAAGGCGTGCCCCAGGTGCAGGGAGCCGGTGACGTTCGGCGGGGGGATGACGATGGTGTACGGCGGCTTCTCGCTCGCGGGGTCGGCCGTGAAGTACCCACGCTCCACCCAGCGCTCGTAGAGCTTCCCCTCTACCTCGGCCGGCGCGTACTGGGTCGGCAGTTCGGAGTCGGGGGCGCTGGGTGTCTGCGTGTTCTCGGTCACGGGGCACAGTTTAGAGCCGTAACAGTCCAGTCATGAAACCGGTAATCCGGGGACCCGCCGCCCTGCCGGCCCCCGGCTTCCGCCAGGATGTGTGGAACGTATAAGCAACCTCATGGGGGACGCGGGATGAGCTACAACCAGCCAGGACCGTACGGACAGCAGCCGCAGCAGCCGGGACCCTACGGGCAGCAGCCCCCGCAGCCCGGCCCGTACGGGCAGCAGCCCCCGCAGCCCGGCCCCTACGGCCAGGGCGCGCCGCAGCCCGGCTACGGCTACCCGCAGCAGCCCGGCGTCCCGCCGCAGGGCTACCCCCAGCAGCCCCCGCAGCCGGGGTACGGCTACCCGCAGCAGCCCCCGTACGGCGGGATGCCCCCGCAGCAGCCCCCGAAGAAGTCGAAGACCGGCGCGGTCGTCGCGGTGGTCGTCGCGGTCGCGGTGATCGCGGGCGGCGGGTGGTACTTCCTCCGGGGCGGCGGCTCCGGCGGCGCCGTGGCCGCCGACACCAAGGGCTACAAGCTGGTCGCCCCGGACGCGGTGGACGAGTTCAAGAAGGACCCGAAGTACAAGCAGGACGAGTTCTCCGCCACCGACCGCAAGGAAGCCGAGTCGGCGGGCGTGAAGAACCCCACCCAGGTGGGCATGAACTACCAGGCCGGCGACCCGAAGAACCCGCTGTCGGCCAAGGGCCTCAACTTCCAGGGCGTGTACGGCGAGATAGCCGACCCGGAGAAGGCCGTGGACGGGTACTTCGCCCTGGCCCGGCTGAACGCGGCCAAGCAGGACAGCAAGTCGGAGATCGAGCTCATCGGCACCCCGAAGACGATGAACCCGGCCGGGTTCAAGGGCGCCGTGCTCAAGTGCCAGAACTTCAAGTTCACCTCGAAGGACACGGCGGCCAAGGGGCCCAAGGAGGTCACGCTGCCGTTCTGCATCTGGGGTGACTACAGCACCCTGAGCATGGTCAGCGCCACCGACCTGGCCTCGGTCCTCGCCGGCAAGCCGGGCTACACGCTGGAGCAGGCCTCGGAGTTGGCCGCGAAGCTCTACAACACCGCCCGCGTCAAGAAGTAGCACCGCGCGCCGGCACGGTCCGCGCACGCACGAGGGGCGCCCCGGATGTCCGGGGCGCCCCTCGTCGTGTGCGCGTCGGCTAGGCCGACTTCTCCTGCGGGCCCTGGTCCTTCGGGACGATCCGCGGCACCAGCGTCGGGTTGACGTTGGAGCGGACGACGTCCGCGGTGATGACCACGCGGGCCACGTCCTTGCGGGACGGCACCTCGTACATCACCGACATCAGGACCTCCTCCATGATGGCGCGCAGGCCGCGCGCGCCGGTCTGGCGGAGGATCGCCTGGTCCGCGATGGCTTCGAGCGCCTCGCGCTCGAAGTCCAGCTCGACACCGTCGAGTTCGAACAGCCGCTGGTACTGCTTCACCAGGGCGTTGCGCGGCTCGATCAGGATCTGGAGCAGGGCCTCGCGGTCCAGGTTGTGCACCGACGTCAGGACGGGGAGACGGCCGATGAACTCGGGGATCATCCCGAACTTCACCAGGTCCTCCGGCATGACCTCGTGGAACTGGTCACTGGCCTCGATCTCGCGCTTCGAGCGGATCGTCGCCCCGAAACCGATGCCCTTGGCGCCCGCACGCGACTCGATGATCTTCTCCAGGCCGGCGAAGGCGCCGCCCACGATGAAGAGCACGTTCGTCGTGTCGATCTGGATGAACTCCTGGTGCGGGTGCTTGCGGCCGCCCTGCGGCGGGACGGAGGCGGTCGTGCCCTCCAGGATCTTCAGGAGGGCCTGCTGCACGCCCTCACCGCTCACGTCGCGCGTGATCGACGGGTTCTCGCTCTTGCGGGCCACCTTGTCGATCTCGTCGATGTAGATGATCCCGGTCTCGGCCTTCTTGACGTCGTAGTCCGCCGCCTGGATCAGCTTGAGCAGGATGTTCTCGACGTCCTCGCCCACGTACCCGGCCTCCGTCAGCGCCGTCGCGTCGGCGATGGCGAACGGGACGTTCAGCATGCGGGCGAGCGTCTGCGCCAGCAGGGTCTTGCCCGAACCGGTCGGACCCAGCAGCAGGATGTTGGACTTCGCGAGCTCGATCGCGTCGTCACGGCCCTGCGCGCCGCCGTTCTCGCCGGCCTGGACGCGCTTGTAGTGGTTGTAGACCGCCACGGAGAGCGCCTTCTTCGCCGGCTCCTGGCCGACGACGTAGCTCTCCAGGAACTCGTAGATCTCACGGGGCTTGGGAAGTTCCTCCCACCGGACCTCCGAGGTCTCCGCGAGCTCCTCTTCGATGATCTCGTTGCAGAGGTCGATGCACTCGTCGCAGATGTACACACCGGGTCCTGCGATGAGCTTCTTCACCTGCTTCTGGCTCTTTCCGCAGAACGAGCACTTGAGCAGGTCGCCGCCGTCACCGATGCGTGCCACGAGGTGCTTCCCCTTCGCCTGGGAGACGCCTGGTTCAGCGCTCCTGGTGCCTCATATCCGACGGTACCTTGCCGGGGGCCCCGTGCGGGGCCCCCTTGGCGTGGTTCACGTCCCCGAATCCGGTGACGCGACCACGTCCAGTGGCGGCAAGGATCAGTTGGAGCTCTTGCGGGTGGAGATGATCTGGTCGATCAGGCCGTACGCGAGGGCGTCCTCGGCCGTGAGGATCTTGTCGCGCTCGATGTCCTCGCGGATCTTCTCCAGCGGGGTGGTCGAGTGCTTGGCCAGCATCGACTCCAGCTGGTCGCGCATGCGCAGGATCTCGTTGGCCGCGATCTCCAGGTCGGAGAGCTGCTCGCGACCGGTGCCGCCGGAGGGCTGGTGGATCAGCACGCGGGCGTTCGGCAGGGCCATGCGCTTGCCGGGGGTGCCGGCGGCGAGCAGGACCGCGGCGGCGGAGGCCGCCTGGCCCATGCAGACCGTCTGGATGTCCGGCTTCACGAACTGCATGGTGTCGTAGATCGCCGTCAGCGCGGTGAAGGAGCCGCCGGGGCTGTTGATGTAGATCGAGATGTCGCGGTCCGGGTCCATCGACTCCAGGCACAGCAGCTGCGCCATGACGTCGTTGGCGGAGGCGTCGTCGATCTGCACGCCGAGGAAGATCACGCGCTCCTCGAAGAGCTTCGCGTACGGGTCGTACTCGCGCACGCCCTGCGAGGTGCGCTCGACGAAGCGCGGGATGACGTAGCGGTTGTCCACCGACGCGCCGGTGTGGAGGCCGCTCGCGGGAGAGAGGTTGTTCATGTACATCGAGGTGTTCACCATCCTGGTGGCGTTCTGCGGGCTGTCGGCTGCTGGGGTACTGACGGTGGTGCCGGAGGTCAGGCCCCGGTGCCGCCGCCGCCCGGAACGTTGGACGCGGCCGAGATGATCTCGTCGATCAGGCCGTAGTCCTTGGCCTCCTCGGAGGTGAACCAGCGGTCGCGGTCACCGTCGCGGATGATCGCCTCGACCGTCTGGCCCGAGTGGAACGCGGTGATCTCGGCCATGCGCTGCTTGGTGCGCAGCAGGTACTGGGCCTGGATCTTGATGTCCGAGGCGGTGCCGCCGATGCCGGCGGAACCCTGGTGCATCAGGATGTCGGTGTTCGGCAGGGCGAAGCGCTTGCCCTTGGCGCCACCGGTCAGCAGGAACTGGCCCATCGAGGCCGCCATGCCCATGCCGATGGTGACGACGTCGTTCGGGATGTACTGCATGGTGTCGTAGACCGCCATGCCCGCCGTCACGGAGCCGCCGGGGCTGTTGATGTACAGGAAGATGTCCTTCTCCGGCTCGGCGGCCAGGAGGAGGAGCTGTGCGGTGATCTTGTTGGCGATGTCGTCGTCGACCTGCTGGCCGAGGAAGATGATCCGCTCGCCGAGCAGCCGGTTGTAGACATGGTCGCCGAGGCCGCCACCGATGGACGGCTCACCCGCGGCGTAAGGCTTCAGATTCGTCACGTATCCACCTGCTCGTCTCCGACGGCCATGTGCCGTCTCAGCGTCTCGTTCTGGGGCGCGGCCCGGCCGGTGCGGACGTGTCCGCCGGCTCCGGGTAGTCCCGTGCCCTCGTATTCATGGACCCTAACGCGCAGGTAGGACAACGCCATCCCGCTTCCCGAACTGTTCGCTCGGAGCGCAAGGTACGCGCCCCCGCCGGGCCCGCGCCGAAGGGCCCGGACGCGACGGCGTCCGGGCCCTTCGGGTGCTGCTCGGCGGGCGTGGCCCGGGGTGTTACTTGGCCTCGTCGGCCTTCGCCTCGTCGTCGCCCTCGGCCGCGGCCTCGGCGGCCGGGGCGGCGGCCTCGTCCTCGTCCTCGTCGGAGAGGTCGATGACCTCGCCCTTCGTGTCGACGACCTTGGCGGCCTCGACGACGACCGCGAGGGCCTTGCCGCGGGCGACCTCGCCGACCAGCATCGGGACCTGGCCGCCTTCGACGACGGCCTGGGCGAACTGGTCGGGGGACATGCCGGAGGACTGCGCACGCCGCATGAGGTGCTCGGTGAGCTCCTCCTGGTTGACGCCCAGCTTCTCCTTGTTGACCAGCGCGTCGAGGACGAACTGGGTCTTGATGCCCTTGACGGCCTGGTCGGAGGTCTCGGCGTCGAACTCCTCGACCGTCTTGCCCTGGAACTCCAGGTACTTCTCCAGGTCCAGGCCCATCTGGCCGAGCTGGTGGTGCTCCAGGTTGTGCTTGCGGGTCTGGACCTCGTCCGCGAGGAGCTTCTCGGGGATCGGGACCTCGACGAGCTCCAGCAGCTTCTCCAGGACGCGCTCCTGGGCCTGCGTGGCCTGGTCGTACTGCTTCATGTTCTCAAGGCGCTTGCGGCTGTCGGCCTTCAGCTCGTCGAGGGTGTCGAACTCGCTCGCCATCTGCGCGAACTCGTCGTCCAGCTCGGGGAGCTCGCGGGCGGAGACCTTGGTGACCTTGACGGTGACCTCGGCATCCTTGCCCTCGGCGGAGCCGCCCTTCAGCTGGGAGGTGAAGGTGGCCTCGCCACCGGCCTCCAGGCCCTTGACGGCCTCGTCGATGCCCTCGAGGAGCTCGCCGGAGCCGATGGTGTAGGACACGTCGCTCGCGACGCCGTCCTCCAGCACCTCGCCGTCGACCTTGGCCTCCAGGTCGAGGGTGACGACGTCACCGTCCTCGGCGGCGCGCTCGACGTCCTTGGTGGACGCGAAGCGGCCGCGCAGCTGCTCGACGGACTTCTCGACGTCCTCGTCGGAGACCTCGATGGCGTCCACCTCGACCTCGATGCCGGAGTAGTCCGGGATCTCGATCTCGGGGCGCACGTCGACCTCGGCGGTGAAGGACAGCAGCTCGCCGTCCTTCAGCTCCGTGATGTCGACCTCGGGCTGGCCCAGCGGGTTCAGGTCGGCCTCGTTGACCGCCTCGGTGTAGAACTTCGGGAGGGCGTCGTTGACGGCCTCCTCCAGCACCGCACCGCGGCCGAAGCGCTGGTCGATGACCCGGGCCGGGATCTTGCCCTTGCGGAAGCCCTTCACCGTGACCTGCTGGTTGATCTTCTTGTACGCCGCGTCGAGGCTGTCCTTGAGCTCCTCGAAGGGCACCTCAACAGTGAGCCGAACCCGAGTCGGGTTCAGGGTCTCCACGGCGCTCTTCACGGTTCGGTCTCCTTGTGGCTGACTGCTGGGGGTTCTGCCGTCACGCTGCGATGCAGCGGTTCAGCGGACTTCGGCCCGGTACATCAGACACACGGGCACGCAGCTTGCATAGTAACCGCAAGCGGCAATCAGCCCACAACGCGATCTTGCGGCGGACCTCTCCGGGAGGCCTGGAAGACCTCTGGGGAGATGCCACCGGTGGTCGGGGTGGCCGGATTCGAACCGACGACCTTCCGCTCCCAAAGCGGACGCGCTACCAAGCTGCGCCACACCCCGTCGGTGCGACACGTAGGGTACATGCCCGGAGACCCTCTGATGTGCCCGATTCCCTACACCGCCCCGCCCCGACCAGCCGGGCCCTCGGAAACGCGGTGTGCACTCCCCCGTCACGACCCGCTAGGATGCTGTCCGTGCCGCGGCCTTCGGACCTGCGGCGCGCGCGCTGCGGGTGTAGCTCAATGGTAGAGCACTAGTCTTCCAAACTAGCTACGCGGGTTCGATTCCCGTCACCCGCTCAGAAGTACTTAAGGGCCAGGTCAGAGGACGTTTCCTCCGCCTGGCCCTTAGTCGTTCCCGGGGGCCCTGATCAGGTCCGCGTGCCCCCTGCGTGCCCCTCCCGCTGTGGATCTTCCTTCGTGCCAGGCACATCCTTCTTCTTGTTCTTGCGGTTCTTCTTCACGAGCCCGCTCAAGGCGTCGGCGATCAGCCGGTCCCGATCGGCACTCGCATGTTGATAGATCAGCGCGGCGCGGGCGGTGCTGTGGCCCATGCGCGTCATCAACTCGCGCGTGCTGGCCCCCGTGGACGCGGCGAGCGTGTTGCCCGTGTGCCGAACATCATGGAAGTGAAGCCCTTTGATCCCCGCTTCTCGACACGCCTTGTGCCACAACAGATTGAAGTGATTCCGGCGCGGGGTCGCCCCCTTGGCCCCGATGAACACGCGGCCGTCGACACCGGCCTCGGCGTATCGCTTCAGGTGCTCGTGGAGGTCGGGGAGGATCACGCCGGGAATGGAGACCGTCCTCTTTCCCGCGGCACTCTTCGGCGCCTTGATCTCCCGCTGTCCGTTGCTCAGCTCTGCGACGGACCGGCGGACCCGCACGGTCCGGTGCTCCAGGTCCACGTCCCGCCGGCTGAGCCCGATCAGCTCGCCCCAGCGCAGCCCGAGGAATCCGGCCATGAGTACGAGGGCCCGGTAGCGCGGCTCAATCGCCTCGGCCAGGGCGTAGACCTCTTTGACCGTCGCGGTCGGCCGCTCCGGGGTGTCCACGGAGCTGGCGCCCTTGACCTGGCAGGGGTTCCGCCGGATCAGCTCATCCGACAGCGCCGTCCCCAAAATGGCCCGGAGCAAGGCGTAGGACTTGGCGACCGTGGTCGCGCCGGTGCCGGCGGCGAGCTTGTCGGCACGCCGGCTGCGGACGAGGGGCGGCGTGATCTCCGCCAGGTTGACGGCACCGAGGGCCGGCTCCAGGTGGTGCTTGAGGAGAGAGGCGTACAGCTGCCGCGTGGTGCTGGTCAGCTCGCGTTCTTTGATCCAGGCGACGGCGTACGGCCCGAAGGCGACCTTCCCGGCGTCCGGGTCGCGCCAGTCGCCCCGGCGCATCTCGGTCTGCGTGTCGGCGAGCCAGTCGTCCGCGTCCTTCTTCGTGCGGAACGTCTCGGGCGCGGGACGGAGCTCCCCGTCCGGTCCGAGGTAGCGGGCCTGGTACCGGCCGGAGGGCAGCTTGCGGACCCGGCCGAACTGGCGGCGCTTCCCGGCCATCAGGCAGCCACCCCCAGACGGCGACGGCGACGCGGCTCGACGGTGTTCGCGGTGATGTACGCCTGGACGGCGCTTTCCGGGATGCGCACGTGGCGACCGACTTTCACGTACGTGATCCGCCGCTCCTCGACGAGGCGCCGGGGGAATCGCACGGTGGTGCCGAGCAGTTCGGCAACCTGGACGACGCTGAGGAAACGCTCATTCATGCTGCTCTCCTTGCAGGGCTTCGCGGGCGGTCTGACGGTTCAGGTGAATGTCCCGGGCGATGCTGGCGGCGAGTACCGACTCCCCCGGGCTGTGTCCGTGGCCGGCGTACTGCCAGGAGGCGAGGACGAGCACCGTGTCCGGCTCGACATCGTCCAGGCCTCGGGCATCGCGCTCCTGGGCGGCGCGGTAGTCGGCGCGGGTCTTGCGGAGAGCGCCGAGGGTGGTGGAGTACTGGCGGGACTTGGTGGAGAAGTGGCCGCGGAAGCCGAGCATGTGCGACCAGGCGGTGAGGCGGCGGTCCGGGTACAGCGGGTCCAGGTCGAGGCAGGCCCCGATCAGGCGGGCGGTGTGGTCGGGGACGTCGAGGAGCACCAGGGCTTCGCGGTTGCCGATGCGGCGGTCGAGGGTGCCGGTGTTCTCGGCGGCCTTGGTGGCGTACTTGGCGACGTACGAGGCGACCGCCTGCTCTGTGATGTCGGAGCCGTCTCCGAAGGCCTTGATGGGGCGTACGTCGAGCTGCGTGCCCCAGCGGAACGTACGGGCGGGCTGGTCGGCGGCGGCCGGGACGGACACCGAGGTGTAGGCGTGGGCGACTGCTGCCCGGATCGAGCGGTCGAGGAGTCCCGTGCTGGCCCAGGAGGGCGGCGGGCTGGTCGGCCCGGCGGGTCCGTCGATGCGGATCACGGCGTGGAAGTGGATGGCGCCGCGCTTCTGGAATTCGGCGACCTTGCCGTAGGAGATCCGGGCTTCCTCCTTCAGCTCGCGTTGGGTCAGTCCGGCGTACGCGGCGATCTCGCGGCGCAGGCGGGTCGTGAAGCGCTGCCAGAGCTGTCCGGCGTGGTTGTTGAAGAGGACGGCGGCGGCGTAGTCGTAGGTGGCGGGGTCGAGGGCGGTTCCGAGTTCGGCGGCGTCCTCCTGGTGGTGCTGGGCGCAGCGGCAGGGACGGCCAGCGGGGCGGTTGTGGACCGGGCCGAAGGACGGGGCGGTGAGGGTGGCGAAGACGCGGGGGTGTTCGCGGACCCTGGCGGGGATGTCTCGGCGGTCGTCGCCGGCCAGTCCGGCCCGGATCAGGTGGTACGTGTCGCCCGCGTACGTCCAGGCGCAGGCCGGGCAGCGAGAGGCCCGGCGGTTCCCGCAGGCGATGCGGAGGCGGGCACCGGGTTCGTCCGCGGTGGAGTACCGGTGCATGATCTCGCCGGTGGTCTTGTCCCTGGCAACGGTCCAGCCGGTGATGTGGATCGGGTCGGAGCAGCCGCCGGTGCGGCGGATCTGGTCTTCCCAGCGGGCGTAACCGGGAGCCCCGGCCACCCTCAGCATGTCGCCGAGGAGGCCGGGGGCCAGGTCCGCCACGGTCGCGGACTGGGTCACGAGCGTCGCCCCCGCTTCGGGGTGTTGGCATCGCTGGACGTGGGTCCGGAGGCGGGCTGACTGCGGCTGTTGCGCGAGCTGGAGGAGCGCCGGGAGTCGTGCACCGCGTGGGCCTCGGTGACCCGCTCCTGGTGGCGGGCTTCGCCGGTGAGGCGGTCGTACACCTGGTCCATGTCGCGGTCGTACGGGTCGTCCCCGTAGGTCCGGCGCGTGAAGATCCCCACTACGCGGTCACCCCCGCGCGCTTGGTACCGGTGACCGTGCCGGTGCCCTGGCAGGCGTAGCAGTGCGCGGTGATGGTGCGCCGGGCGCCGGCGCGGTCGTGGCCGCCGAGGGTGATGGCGACGGCGGCGAAGCCGATGCAGTCCGGGCAGACCTTGACGGGCCTGACGGTGTGCTGGGCCATGATGGTGCTTCCTTCCGGTTCTTCGGATCGGGTGGGAGCGCGGCGCCGGGACGGCGGAAACTTGGCGGTTGAGGCCGTCCCGGGGCCGGTCAACGGCTCTTGAACTCCTGGCGCAGGGCGCGGACGAGGAAGAGCAGGACAACGGCGCTGACGGACAGGGCGACCGCGGTGACGGCGACGGCCAGGAGCAGCGAGACCGCTACGGAGGCAAGGGCGAGGACTCCGGCGACTCCGCCGGCGGCGAGGGCGAGCGCGGTTCCGGGCGAGTTCTGGACCAGGCCGCCGAGGACAGTCGGAGCCTTGGCGGGGACCGGGGCCGGGGCGGGCACCACGTACTCGGTGGGCGCCGGGGCGGGGCGGATGGTTGCCGGGGTGTACGTGTCGGGGCTGGGGTACTTGGGCTTGAACACGGCTGTTCTCCTTCCGGGGCGGGTTACTTGTTGATCGCGGTGTCGATGGCGGGGGCTAGGAAGCTGTCCGCGAGGAGGAAGCCGCCGAGGAGGATCACGGCGACGAGCCACCAGGGCGGGCGGATGAGCTTCACGCCGAGGGCTCCGACGGCGAGGAGGGCGAACCAGAGCGGTACGTCCATGACGTGGCCTTTCGGTTCAGCTGACGCGGCAGCGGTGGGAGCGGGCGGCGAGCTGGGCGGCGGTCGAGGAGCTGTAGTCGGAGGACCAGCCGCAGGCGTCGGCGGTGCACACGGCGGAGTCCTTCGTGCGGCCGCGCCGGTCGCGGTAGGTGCCGATCTGGACGGGGCCGATCTTCATCAGTGAGCGGAAGTTGATCCGGGCGGGCATCGGGTCTCCTCAGGCGAGCTGGGCGGCGATGGCCTCAGCCATCGAGGACGGGACGCCGAGCCGGGCGCGCAGGGTCTCGGTGTCGATGTCCGAGCCGGTACGGGTGCGGTGATCGGCGGCGATCTTCTGGGCGTGGGCGACGAGGGCGGGCGGAGCGGTCACCACGGGTGCGGGTATTGGTGCCGGAGCGGGGAGGGCAGGAGCCGGGGCGGCTTGTGCGCCGGGTTCTGTCTCCCGCTCGACCACGGGCCGGGGCGCCGGGGCGGGCTCCGGGTCGTTGGGCGGCGTAGGCCGATGGACCAGGAGGGTGCCGCCGAGGAAGGCGAGCGCTGGCCATCCGGCGACGAGGATGCGGAGCCAGTCCGGGACGTCGCCCAGGTCGAGGAGGCCGGCGGTCGCGACGTTCGCGCCGAGCGAGGCCGCCAGGGCGACGGCGAACCAGGACCAGGCCGAGCGTGAGGGCTCCCCCGCTTCCCGCAGGGTGCGCAGGCGGTGCCAGGAGGCGACGAGGAGCAGGTCCACGCTGATCGGGTAGGCCCAGGCCTTCCAGCCGTGCTGTCCTGCGGCTTCGGCGAGGTCGTGGAGGTGGGCGAAGGAGAGGGCTCCGGCGATGACGGCCTGGACGAGGACGGCGTCCGGGCGGACCAGGCGGGTCATGGTCTTCACCTCGTTTCAGGCATGGGTGGGGTAGGGACGTGGCGCGAGAGGTCGCGCCCACCGGGTGGAGCATGTGCTTAGAAGGCACCTGCTGTAGCGCTCTTCGGCTGGACCTTGCCGACGAGGACGCGTACCGGGAGCGCGGGCCGGAAGCGCTCCAGCTCCGGGATGCTCGGGGTCCGGTGCGCGTGGGCGTTGCAGGTGTCGACGGCCTGGCGGAGCGTGGTGTGCGGGGCCCGGATGCGGGACCAGCCGCCGGAGGAGTCACCGGCCACCGCCGTGCCGGGGCGGTCCTTGCCGATCTGGACGGCGGCGAGGACGGCGTCCGGGGAGATGTCCCCGAAGGCCATGTTCGCCGAGGTCTCGTCGTTGACGCGGTGGGCGGTGCGGCCGGTGAGCTGGGCGCGGAGCATGGTGATGCCCTTGCCGAGTTCGGAGCCGAAGCGCTGGCCGCAGATCTCCAGGTAGATGCCGGCGGCGCGGCCGAGCTGGGCGAGGCGGACGAGGTCGGTGATGATCTGGTCGCGCCGGGCTTCATCTGCCTTGACCGCGGCGAGGGCGAGCTCCGCGACTTCGTCCACGAGGAGCACGACGGGTACGGGACGAAGGTGTGCGGGAAGGTCCCAGATGTCGGCAGTGATCTCCGCATCGGGCAGGCCGACGCTGATCCGTTGTTCGGCCCGGATGACTTCGTAGACGCGGCCCATGTACTGGACGAGTGCGGCCAGCAGCTCAGCCGCTTCCACGGGGTTGTCGGCCAGGGCGGTGAACCGGGCAGCAAGCGGCGAGAGTTCTACGCCGTTCTTGCAGTCGATGCCGACCAAGGCGGCGTTCCGCGGGGCAAGCCCGGCGACAAGCGTGCGCTGGTAGACGGACTTCCCGGACTGGGTCCCGCCGACGTTCAGAGCGTGCGGGACCTGCCGGTAGTCGCGGTGGTGAACCTCCCCGTTCTCCCGCAGGGCCACCGGCACCCGGAGCACGCCATCGGGGACGGCGGCCGGCATGCGCACCCGCTTGAGTACGTCGTAGCCGGTCATCCGCAGCTCTACGACGCCGGAGCGGATCTCTCGCGAGACGACGTTGTGGAGGGCGAAGGAGTGCCGTAGCCGGTCGGAGGAGGCGGAGAAGTCGAACGCGTCCTGTCCGGGCCTGAGTTTCAGCCGCAGGACCAGGCCGGTCGACGTGGGCCGCAGCCGCAGAATCCGCGGCGAACGGTCTTCGGGGGCGGGGCGGTTGGTGACCCGGGCGAGCGTCAGCCGCCAGCGGGCGGGCGGGACGGTGAGCCCGCAGGCGTCCATCACCGAGCGGTAGCGGATGAGGACGCGGATCGTCGCGAAGGTGACCCCGAAGGTCAACCAGTACCAGGTGGGCCGCAGCCAGCGCAGGACGAGCGCCACGGCCAGGACCACCAGCAGCGTGACCGTCCGCGGCAACCGGGATGTCCCAGTCGACGGTCTCGAGGATCTGGCGGGCGTTCGCGCTGGCCCCGCACCGGTCCCAAACGTTCAAACTGTCGACGGACCCGCTGTTCATCGACAAGGTCCGTGACGTGGTCGGTCTCTACCTCGACCCGCCGGAGAAGGCTTTGGTCCTCTGCGTGGACGAGAAGTCGCAGATCCAGGCCCTGGACCGGTCCCAGCCGGTCCTGCCCATGATGCCCGGCGTTCCCGAGCGCCGTAGTCACGACTACATCCGCGCCGGCACCACCACCCTCTTCGCGGCCCTGGAAGTCGCCACCGGCAAGGTCATCGGATCACTCCACCGCCGCCACCGGGCCGCCGAGTTCAAGAAGTTCCTGACCAAGGTCGACAAAGAGGTCCCGGCGGATCTTCAGGTCCATCTGATCCTCGACAACTACGCGACCCACAAGACCCCGGACATCAAGAAGTGGCTGCTGGCCCACCCGCGGTTCCACCTGCACTTCACACCCACCAGCGCGTCCTGGCTCAACCTGGTCGAGCGGTGGTTCGCCGAGCTCACACAAAAGAAGCTCAAGCGGGGAGTCCACCGCTCCGTCCAGGCCCTCGAACGCGACATCCGGGCCTGGCTGAGCGACTGGAACGACCAGCCCAGGCCCTTCGTCTGGACGAAGACAGCCGACGAAATCCTCGACAAAGTCGACGCCTACTGCCACCGAATCTCTGACTCAGGTCACTAGGTCGTTTCCTTCGGATCATCTACACATACACGTGCCTGGTGACGCCGATCTGGCTGTGCCCAAGGATCTCCCGCACGACGCGGAGTGGCGGCCTCTGGCATACGGTCATCCATCTGCCGAGACCGAGTTGGAATGGGCACCGCACCCCTGCCGTCATGGACGGCGGGTGCGTGAGGTAACCGCACTACGGGAAGGGGCTGGCGGGGCGCAGCTGCCGCCACGAGCTGGCGGCGACCGATGCGGTCGCCCCGCGTCGATCCTGGTCTCGTTGTGGCTGATGAGTGTGCCGTCCAGTCATCCTCTAGGAGCTCCCCGTCCGCTGCCGCGCTCGCCCCTAAGGCGTGGAGAGCACCGACAAAAGCCGCTCCGTCGACCGAGACGAACTAGCAGCGGTTCGGCCAAAACAGCTCCCACCAGGCGGGAGGCGGTCCATACTGAGTCAGCGGAGGGCCGAGCCGGAGGGGGGATCATGCCAGATCAGATGGCATTCCAGGAGGATCAAGTGACGTTGCAGGACGAGATCGAACAGCGCTCTCGCGAGATTCACACCGATCGCTACAGCATGGCGATTAATGAGGCTCTCTCCATGTATGAAAATTCCGACCTTGAAATTCACCCAGAGTTTCAGAGAATCTTCAGGTGGGGGATCCAGCAACAATCTCGTTTGATCGAGAGCGTATTCCTCGGAATTCCCATCCCCCCCATCTTTGTTGCGGCTCGCAAGGACGGGGTGTGGGACGTTGTGGACGGCGTTCAGCGGCTATCTACCTTGTTTCGCTTCATGGGCGTCCTCCGGAAAGAGGGTGACGCCATCGACGAGCCGGATCCGTTGACAGCTGGGGACTACCTGAAGAGCCTAAAGGGGGTTGTTTGGAGCGACTCCACAACCCCTTCGAGCCGGGTTGAAGTAACGGCTCTATCAGAAGCACAGCAGCGGTTCTTTAAACGTGCCCGACTCGACTTCCAAATCGTGGAACACACAAGCGACGAGCAAGCAAAGTTTGACTTGTTCCAACGATTGAACAGCGGCGCACACCTTTCCGAGCAGGAGGCACGGAACTGTCTGGCAGTCATGCTGGACCCGACGTTCTTCAGGTGGCTTCAGCAGCTTGCCGCCAGTTCGACTTTTAAGGAAACCGTCAGCATCAGCGAGCGGCAAGAAGAAGAAGCCTACGGCGTGGAACTCGCACTTCGCTACCTCGCCATCGCTACAGCCGAGCGATCCGACCTCGCCGGCCTTGCCGACGTGGGTGAATTTTTGACGTCGCGCATGCGAGGCTTCATCGAATCTCCGCATTTCGATCGAGACTTCGAGTACATGCGCTTCACGGATATCTTTTCTTGGCTCACCGAAGCCCTGGGAGAGTCATCCTTCAAGCGTTACGATCTCACCAAGTCGAAGCACAGCGGCCGATTTACCGTTTCGGCGTTCGAAGCGGTGACCGTCGGTCTGGCACTCAACTACGATCAATGGAAGCGCCTGGATAGCGGCCTCCGACCGAAAATGCTCAGCCAAAGAGTGCAAGCCGTATGGAAAAATTCCACTTTCCAAAGCCGAACGGGTGCCGGAAAGTCCGCAGACCTACGCATCCCGCACATGTTCGAGGTCGGGCAAAGAGTATTTTCACTGGGAGAGTAGTTGCGCACTCTCGATGAACTCCAGGACACACTCGACGAGGATTTCGCGTGGCGTCGAAGTGAGCTTCACAGCTATTTGAGTACGGTCCGACGGGCTCACTCCGAGAGTACCGCCCAACGAACCCTTTGCCGCGCCGGCATACCCCTCCTGTATGCACATTGGGAAGGTTACGCAAAGCACTGCCTCTCGGCGTACCTAAAATACGTTGGACGACGCCGCCTCACCTATGGTGAACTCCACCCTGCTTTCGTGGCTCTAGGCCACGAGTCTTCTCTCGACTCAGAGGAGGGAATGTCTGCCACTCGGAAGATCGTGCGCAGGGCCCAAGCACTCCTCTCAGGGGATGGCGTCAGGGCAACCATTCCATGGCGTCGCGGAATTGACACCCAGTCGAATTTGAACAGCGTCAGATGTTTCGACCTGTTTGAATCTCTAGGCCTCGACGCCTCCCCTCTTCACACCAAGGCAAGATTGATTGACTATCAACTCTTGAGAGTGAGAAACGAGATAGCGCATGGTCAATACCTGAGTGTCGGTGCGAACTCATATGAGGAGCTGCATGCGGAGGTGCTCTGGATCATGGATTTCGTGCGCAATACCGTGAGCGCAGCAGCCGAGAATCAGGCATATAGGCGTTCCACAGGGATCCTGTAAGACAAGTCGGCTACTGAGACCTGCCTCCGGCGCCGTGCGCCAGCTCAGGGAGACACGAACAGTGAGGCCCCCAGCGATCGGCTGGGGGCCTCACTGTCGCTGGGGCGCGGTGGCACTAGTCCGGGGCCACAGGCTGACGAGGAGCTTCGGTGCGCTCTTCGCCGGCAAAGGGGGCTGGTATCGCTAGGCGGTGGCCGCGGCTGCTTGCTACGCGTACCGCGTCCCTCAGGGCTCCAGTCAGGTCCGCTGCCAGGAGGCGGAGTTCATCAGGGTCCGCCTCCTCGTCCGCGAGGACTTCAGGAGCGTGGTCCAGGAGTTTTGAAGCCAGGCTGAGTTGCAGCGACTCGGTGTTATCGGCGAGACGGGACAGGTAGCCGGTGTTGTCATCGGCGCTCAAGAAGCAGGGCTTGCCGTCTGGGCCCGACCAGGGCAAGAGGCGTAGCTCGTCGTGGGGTGTAGTCATTCCGCCCTCCTACCTTCGGTCCTGTGATGCGTGGTAAAGACTGCATCGGCTCGGTCGCCGGGGAGGACCAGGAGAGCCACCTCGACCACGCGGACCGCGGTGTCGGTTGCCACGCGGGTGATCGAGAGGATGGCCAGGGTTGAGCCGATGCGAAGGGTCGTCGTTTCGTCTGGAGTGGGGAGGCGGATGCTCACCGTTTCCTGGATCACGGCCAGCGGTGGGCGCTGGTCTGACAGTCGTGCCGCTAGCAGTCCATCCGGGACGTCGGCCGGTGCTAGGTCTCGGGGTATGTAGATGCGCGCCAGGCTGTGCGGCGTTTTCCCCTCGTGGGTGAGGCAGAGGAATTCCGTCAGGGAACTTCGGGGCGAGACCTTGAGGAGGGCGGTCAGACGGCCGTGCGCTCCGAGGTTGGTGGTTCGGATGGTGGTGTGGAGGGCCCCCTCAGCCGCGGTCAACGCGCTGGGTGCGTATCCGCCGCCGACGTACGTGGTCCTGCGGAGCGGGTGGCGGACGAAGTTGCCGGTGCCGTGGATCTTCTCTACGAGGCCTTCGGCCTGGAGGAGCGCGAGGGCGTTCCGCAGGGTAGGCGTGCTGACCTCGTAGCGGGCGGCTAGTTGGGCTTCGGAGGGGAGTCGTTCGCCGGCCTTCAAGCGGCCCGTCGAGATCTGATTCCGGAGGTCGTCCGCGATGGCGTGTCGGCGGGACGGTGCGGGTTGGGTCACCAGTTCCTCCGCATCCGGAGGGCGATAAAGCGGGTTCGGGCGTGCATCGTGAGCAGCTCGCCCGACTCGAAGCAGAGCCGCTTGGCGCTGGCGGGGAGTTGGATCAGGTCGATGACGCGGCACGGTTGCCCGCCGATCTGGATGACGTCGCCGCGCTGGACGGTGGCCGAGGTGACCTCGACGTTCGTGGCGACGGCGCCGCTGGGTTTCCATCTCTTCACGGAGCCACCCGCCGCAGCTGGGATCCGTTGTCCGTGTCGTGGCAGAGGCAATCGCAGGCCTCGTAGGTCACAGGCACACCGATCGGGGCCGTGGCCGGGGACGACTGCGCGCAATCGCGGTGAGTACCGATCGCGCACGAGCTCGACCGGTAGGGGGTGGCATTCGCACCGAGTGGTAATTCCGGCCGAAGGGGGTGCCCACTGGTGCGGGCGGTGGTGGGGATCGTACGGCTCGACATGCTGATCAGCTCCTATTGCTGATGGCCAGGTGCCCGGACGTCGCCCGTCGCGGGGACCGTTCTGCGTACAGCGGCCCAGAGAGTGCGACCGGTCAGGCTGCTGGCGAGGAGACCGAATCGGTCAGCCTCCGCGACTACTTCCAGGACCTCCCGCCATGAGTCGGCGGGCAGCGATTCCGGTACCTCCGATTCGATCGACGTGTAGCGGGCGTGCTGTTCCACTCTCGTGGTCAGCCCCAGGGCGGACAGTCGGGAGGCGATGTCCTCGGCCCTGGCTTTCGAAGCGGGCACAGAGGGCCTCCGTCGCCGAGTGAACACGTTGAGTGAAGCTAGTTAACTAGATTAGAGCTAGTGGACTAGATTTTCTACATGCCTGAGCAGCCGCCTTATCTCCGCATCGCCGACGTCCTGCGGCAGCGGATCGCGGAGCACGACTGGAACGCGGGTGACCGGCTCCCTTCGCGAGCGCAGATCGCCGAGGAGTGCGGGGTTGGCGAGAACGTCGTCCGCCGGGCACAGGAGCTCCTGATCTCCCAGGGCGTGTTGGAAGGTCGCGCGGGCTCGGGAACATACGTCGCGGAGCCACGGCAGCGCGTGCGGGTCGTTCGGTCGTCGGCGCGTGAGCAGCCGGGCGGTTCTCCGTTCCGTGCGGACATGCAGGCCTTGGGCAGGCAGGGGAACTGGGAGAGCCGGACCGAGGCGAAGGTGCCCGCACCGGCCGATATCGCGGCACGTCTCGGCATCGCCGTTGAGGAGCTGTGCGTGCGCACGGTGTACGAGTTCCTCGCCGATGGCCGACCGGTGCAGCTGTCGACGAGTTGGGAGCCGTACGGGCTCACCGCCGGCACGCTGGTAGTCCTGCCCGAGGGTGGACCGCATGCCGGCGTTGGCGTCGTAAACCGGATGGCCACGATCGGGATCACCGTCAGCCACGCCGTGGAGCAGCCGGAGCCGCGGCAAGCGACCGCCGAGGAGGCGTCACTCCTCGGGATTCAGAAAGCGGCCCTAGTGACGCACATCCGGCGGACGTACTACAGCGACCAGGGGCAGCCCGTGGAGACTGCGGACATCGTCATCCCCGCCGCACTGTGCGAGATCGTCTACGAGATCCCTGTCGGTCGCTAGAGCGGCGGGCGGAGGCGCGCCGAGGTTATCCGCTGGGAACGTGGAGCGAACGGCCCGCAAAGCCGAGCTATTGAACTCGATCCGGCGAGGTCGGGTGATTGCCTGACAGGTGAGGCATGGGTCCGGTAGATGTGTGCGCATGAATGACTCCACGTCCGAGGATGGCGAACCCACCTCCCTGGTCGAGAAGACGAAGAATCTGTACGGGAAGCACAGGGGGAAGGTCATCGCCGCCGGCACCGCCTTGGGCGGCATCGCCTTGGCCGTCCTCGTCGTGGTCGCCAGGCAGGCCAAGGAACAGAGCACCACTGAGGACGCTGAGGACACCGGATCGGTCGCCGACCTTGCGGCCGAGGACGAGCGACGGAAGTCCCCCGTCAAGCACCCTGTGGTCGGGCACACGAGGACCCTTGCTGACGGGCGCGTCGTTCCCATTGCGGGTTACGAGCGGGGCGGCTCCTCGGATGACGAGGATGAGGACGAAGGACCCAGCCAAGCCGCAGCCTGAGCGTCTGGGGAAGCACACCGCGGCCTCCCCCGGCCCATCGTCACCGCCTCCCCAAAGGCCCGTCGGACCGTGTCCCCCACGTGCCCGTACCGGCGGACTTCTGTGGAGAGCCTCGGGGAATGCCGGGCAGGTGGGTGGGGACGTGCAGGTCAGGGGCTTGGCTGGTGAGGGGCCGGGCGCGTACGCGATCTTCCAAACTAGCTACGCGGGTTCGATTCCCGTCACCCGCTCTGAAGCGAAAAGGGCCAGGTCAGAGGATGTCTCCTCGACCTGGCCCTTCGTCGTTCCCGGGGGCGCGGGCCCGGGTCGCACGGTCGGAGTTCTCGGGATGCGAGGTCGGCACGAGGGCGTACGGCGCTGCCCGCCGCGTCGCCGAACAGGGCTTCGTTCCCGAGGAGCCCGTCTGCGCACTTCCGATCCGCACGGACCGCCAACGGGATCTCGAACGGTTCGTGCACGCGACGCCGGACGGCCCCGCGGCAGACAGGTCGCGGCGGCCGTGGCCTGCGGACGGAAGGGCCGGCCCGAGGGTTTGCTCGGGCCGGCCCTTCGGCGCTCCGGCTCGCGGGGCGGGGCGGGCTAGAGCTTGATGTTCGCGATCATCGTTGCCAGTGAGTTGAGGAAGCGGTTCACGTCGTCCGCGATGGAGCTGGACGCGAGGAAGAAGCCGAAGAGGGCCGCGACGATGGCCGGGCCCGCCTTGATGTGGTTGCCGCGGATCAGCACCACCAGGATGACCGCCAACAGAACCACCACGGACAGCGAAATGGCCACTACTGATCACACCTTCGGTCGTCCCCTGGTCGGCCCGGGGCGCACGGCCACGCACACCCCCACCGAACATCCTCCCACCAACGGGCCCCGGCTATCCGTCCCGTGGCCAATCGCCGTCGTTCCGTTTTCGCCAACCACACCTGCACTCGGCATATTTCGGGCACCGTCCGGCAGGTCACGGCTGGGTCAGGCCGAGCAGCGAGCGGACATACGCGTACTTGGCGGACAGCCGCTCGCGGGTGGGGTCGTCGAGCAGGGAGAGGCGCACGGGGTCGGAGTTGTGCGCGAGGTCCGATTCCTTGATCAGCAGGGCGCCGGGGGTGGCGAGGACGCGAGCCGCGTACCGCTCGACCGGTTCGCCGGGGCGCTTGGTGACGGCGAGGACCATCTCCTTCACGTGCTGCGGGAGCGCGGCCCCGTCCAGCCAGGTGAGGCTGAGGGCCTCGTCCTCGATCGCGTCGTGGAGCCAGGCCGCCGCCTGCTGTTCGGGGCTGCCGCCGCGCAGCCGGACGCCCTCGGCCACCGCCGCGAGGTGCTCGGCGTAGGGCCGGCCCGCCTTGTCGCTCTGGCCCTCGTGGGCGGCGCGGGCGAGGGCCTCGACCTCGATCAGGGTGAGCGGCTGCTGCGTCATGCGGTGTCCCTTGCTGCCGTACGGAGGGCCGCGGCGGCCCGGCGCACATCCGCCTGATTCGTACGCCAGTTGGAGAACGCGGCGCGCAGGGCCGGGGTTCCCGCGTAGCGGGTGGGGGTGACGAAGACGTCCGCGGCGGCGGCTTCGCGGAGTGCGGCGAGGCGGGCCGGGGTGGGATCGGCGGCGAGGGTGAAGCAGACGACGTTGAGTCGGACCGGGGACAGCAGGCGGAAGGCGGGGTCGCGGTCCAGTTCCGCGCCGAGGGCGCGGGCGCAGGCGATGTCGCGTTCGACGATCTCGCGGTGGCCGCGGCGGCCGTAGGCGCGGAGCGTGAACCAGGCGGCCAGTGCGCGCAGCCGGTGGGAGTTCTCGGGGGTGAGGTGGACCAGGTCGGGGTGGTCGCCGAGGGGGCCGAGGTAGGCGGCGGCGTTCCGGAAGACGCGGGCCTGGAGGTCGGGCCTGCGGGTGAACTGGACGGCGCTGTCGTACGGGACGTTGAGCCATTTGTGCAGGTCGACGCAGAGGGAGTCGGAGGCGTCGAGTCCCGCGACGAGGTGGGCGTGGTCCGGGGAGAGGGCCGCGAAGGCGCCGAAGGCGGCGTCGGTGTGCAGCCAGAAGTCGTGGCGGTCCTTGAGCGCGGCGACGGCGCGCAGGTCGTCGAAGTCGACGGTGTTGACGGTGCCCGCGTTGGCCACGACCACGGCCGGTCCGGGGGTGTCGGCGAGGGCCCGGTCGAGGGCGGCCGGGTCCACGGCCTCGCGGCCGGGAAGGGTGGGGACGGCGACGAGGGAGCGGCGGCCCAGGCCGAGGACGGACAGGGCCTTGGCGATGGACGAGTGCGGGGCGGCGGACAGGACGCGGACCGGGCCGAGGGCCGCCGCGCCGTCCTCGGCCGGGGAGACGCCGGCCCGCTCGCCGAGCCATTCCCGGGCGATGGCGAGGCCGGTGGTGTTGGACATGGTGGCGCCGCTGACGAGGGTGCCGCGGTGGGCGCCGGAGAGGCCGAAGAGCTCGCGGAGCCAGCCGACGGTCTCGCGTTCCAGGTCCTAGCCCGCGCCGTCGAGGGCGGAGTTGGAGTTCTGGTCGTGGACGGCGGTGAGCCAGTCGCCGGCCAGGGCCGCGGGGGTGGCCCCGCCGGTGACGAAGCCGAGGTAGCGGGGGCCGGCCGAGGCCGACAGCCGGGGCTCCCACCGCTCCTGGAACGCGGCGAGGGCGGCCTCGGCGCCGGCGCCGTGCTCGGGGAGGGGCGGCGGGGCGGGTACGGAGTCGGGGGCCGGGGCGGCCGGTACGACGGGGCGCGCCTCCAGGGTCTCCAGCGCGCGGACGGCGGCGCGGCGGGTGGCGTCGAGGAGTTCGGGGAGACGGGCGAGGTCGGCGGCGAGGGTGCGGTCCATGAGGGCACGGTAGGCGCGTCCGGGGCGGGTGGGACGGGCCAATCGGGGGCGAGTGGCCGGTGGCGGGGCCGGGCGGTCGTCCGGGCGTTGGGCGTCCGGGCGTCCGGCCGCTGGGTGTCCGGGCGTCCGGGCGCCCGGTCCTCTGGCCCTCCGACCGTCCGGCCGCCGGGTGTCCGGGCGTCCGGGCGTCCGGATGTCCTGGTGTCTAGGCGTCCGGGTGTCCGGGCGTCCGGGCGTCCGGGTGTCCGCTGTGGGTGGCCGTGCGTGGGACGGGGCGGTGCGGGGTGCGCGGCTGCGGGGGTGACGGGCGGCGCTCGGTGGGCGGGTGGGGCGGACCCTGGCCGGGTGGGGCGGGGCCGTCGCCGTGTGCGGGGTCGGCCGTGCGGTCCTCGGCATGCCGGGGGAAGGAGGCGCGGGTGGCGCGCCAGGAGGCTTTGTTCCGGGCGGAGTTGGCTGGGTGGGCGGGGGCTCTGGGCGGGGGTGCGGGGCGTCGTAGGGTCTGGGGATGATCGGGATGCGGTGGGTGCGGGGCGGGGGCCGTCGGGGCGCGGTGGCGTTGGCCGTGGGGGTGGCGGTGCTCGCGGGGTGTGACGTGCCGCCGCCCCCTGCGGCGGCGCCGGGGCCGGTGGCGTCGCCCGGGGCGGTACGCACTCCCCCGGCGGTGTCGCCGACGCCCTCCGACGTGTCCTCCCCGTGCCCCGAGGGCGGGGTACGGCTCCGGGAGGACGGCGGGGACGCGGCGATGGGGCTGCGGCTGGAGGGCTACCGGCTGCAGAACTGCGGAGCGCAGCCGTACGAGCTGAACGGCTACCCGGAGGTGCGGCTGCTGGACGAGCGGCGTCGGCCGGTGGAGGTGGCGGTCGGGCACGGATCGGCGCCCGTGACCTCGGAGGTACCGGCCCTGGACGCGCTGCCCGAGCGGGTGCTGCTGCAGCCGGGGCAGACCGCGTCGGTGGCGGTGGTGTGGCGCAACCGGGTCACGGACGCGACCGTGCCGGCGGTGGAGGGCCGGGTGCTGGAGCTGCGGCCCCGCCCGGACGCGCCCTGGGTGACGCTCGCGCTGACCCGGCCGGTCGACCTCGGGAACACGGGCCGGTTGGGCATCGGCCCGTGGCGGCGCTGACCGGGTGGTCGCGGGGCCCGGGAAGCGCCTCCGGCGTCGCGGTGGGCTCCGCTCTGCTTCAGGGGGGCACGCACCGGTGCGGGGCTGCGGTTGCCGAGGGCGCGAGGGCGGCCGGAGGTGGTCAGGCCGAGCGGCGGATGAGGAGGAGGGCGCGGTCGTCGTTGACGTCCTTGGCGACCTTTTCGATCAGGTGCCAGGCGGCGCCCTCCCAGCCGGCGGCCACGTAGCGGTCGGCCTCGCCGGTGAGCCGGTCGATGCCCTCGCTGATCTCGCGGTCGGCGGTCTCGACCAGGCCGTCGGTGAAGAGCATCAGGACGTCGCCGCGGCGCAGGTTGCCGCGGGCCGCGGTGAACTCGGCCCCGTCGTACACCCCGAGCAGCGGCCCCTCGCCGGACTTCTCCTGCCAGCGGCCGGTGCCGGCGGACAGTTGGAGGGCGGGAAGGTGTCCGGCGGAGAGGAGTTCGTAGTCGCCGCTCTCCAGGTCCAGGACCAGGTGGATGGAGGTCGCGAAGCCCTCCTCCCAGTCCTGCCGGAGCAGGTAGCCGTTGGCGGCGGGCAGGAAGCCGTGCGGCGGGAGGGCGCCGAGCAGGCCGCCGAACGCGCCCGACAGCAGCAGGGCCCGCGAGCCCGCTTCCATCCCCTTGCCGGAGACGTCGGTCAGCACGATCTCCAGGGTGCGGCCGCCGTTGGTGCGGGCCGCGACGACGAAGTCGCCCGAGAAGGACTGGCCGCCCGCGGGGCGCAGCGCCATCTCGCGGTGCCAGCCGCGCGGCAGGGCGGGCAGCTTGCTCTGCACCCGGATGCGTTCGCGCAGGTCGAAGAGCATGGTGCCGCCGCGCCGCCAGGGCACGCCGACCCGGCTGCGGAACTGCGCGATGACCAGCCCGAAGAAGCCGCAGGCGGCGACGACCAGGACGGTTCCGGGGGTGACCCGCGCCGGCCCTTCGGTGTACGGGCCGAGGACGAGGGCCTCGACGATCAGCGCGGCCGCGGAGGCCGCGTACAGGGCCAGCAGGCTGGCCGGGCGCAGCAGCAGTCCGCCGGCCACGATGGGCAGGACGAGGGCCGACGGGGAGAACCAGACGGGCAGCATGAGCGTGCCGAAGGCGATCGCGGGCACGGTGAGCAGGAGGCCGCCGAAGGCGAGCCAGTCGGAGGCGTCGCCGCGGAAGTAGTCGACGGCGGATTTGCGCAGCCCGGTGCGCGCCCGGTGCGACAGCATGCGCATCCGGGCCATGAGGGTCTCGACGCGCGCTCCGGCCATTGCTTCGGGACCCTATCCATCCCGGCTGTGGATGCGCAGGGGTACCCCCGGACCTGGGGCGGATCCGTACCCGAAAACTCTTCGACTGGGGCGGAATGCCCTGATAGGCATGGCCATATGGCCCTTGAGACGCGTGTATTGCAGCCCGATGAGTGGGATGTCTGGTACGACCATCTGGAACTGGCGTTCGGAGGCGTGCCCGAGTCCGCCGAGGAGCGCGGGCTCTACCGGTCGCTGACGGAGGCGGAACGTTCGCTCGGCGTCTGGGACGGCGGGACGTGCGTGGGTTCGGCCGGTGCGTTCAGCTTCCGGCTGTCGGTGCCGGGCGGCGCCCTGGTGCCCGCGGCGGGCGTGACGATGGTGGGCGTCGCGCCCACCCACCGCAGGCGCCGGGTGCTCACCTCGCTGATGCGGCGGCAGCTCGACGACGTCCGGGCGGGCGGTGAGCCGCTCGCCGTGCTGACGGCCTCCGATCCGGCGATCTACGGACGGTTCGGCTACGGACAGGCGGTGTACGGCCTGGCGGTGGAGATCGACACGGCCCGGGTGCGCCTGGACGTGCCGCCGGGGGCGGACGAGGTGCGGCTGCGGCTGGTCGACCCGGAGGCGGCGCTGGCCGACTGCGAGCGCGTCTACGCGGCGCTGGTCCCCGGCCGTCCCGGCATGCCGGCCCGGCAGCCGGGCTGGGAGCGGCAGCCGCTGCTGGACGCGCCGTCGCTGCGCGGCTCCGGCTCCCCGCTGAAGTGCGTGGTCGCGGAGCGGGCGGACGGCGAGGTGGTCGGGTACGCGCGCTACCGGGTCGCGCCGGAGTGGAACCTGTCGGGTTCGCAGGGCCGGGTGGAGGTCGGCGACCTGGACGCCCTCGACCCGGCGGCGTACGCGGCGCTGTGGCGCTACCTCTTCGGGATCGACCTGACGTGGTCGGTCCGGGCGGTCAAGCGGCCGGTGGACGATCCGGTGCTGCACCTGGTCAGCGACGTCCGCCGGTCGCAGGCGCGCGTCCGGGACGCCATGTACGTACGGCTGGTGGACCTGCCGGCGGCGCTGGAGGCACGGGCGTACGGGGCCGCGCTGGACGTGGTGCTGGAGGTGGAGGACGCGTTCTGCCCGTGGAACGCGGGGCGCTGGCGGCTGACCGCGGACGCGAAGGGCGGCGCCCGGTGCGCGCGGACCGCGGACCCGGCGGAACTGGCGCTGACGGTGCGGGAGCTGGGGGCGGCGTACCTGGGCGGGGTCGCGCTCACCGCGCTGGCGGGAGCGGGCCGGGTCCGCGAACTGCGCCCGGGGGCGGTGGCGGAGGCCTCCCGGGCCTTCACCGGTGACGTCGCACCCTGGCTCCCGCACGGTTTCTAGCCGGCGCGCGGAGAGCAGGGACGCCCGGGCCCGCCGCGGGGGCCCGGGCGCTGCCGGACGGGACGCGGGACCCGGTCGCGGGGCACGCGGCCCGGGCAGCGTCGTCGAGTCCTCTCCGGCCGGCGGGCGGACGACACGACGTCGACGGCGCTCCCTAGCGGGTCTGGCAGCCCGGACACCAGAAGAGGTTGCGGGCGCCCAGGTCGGCGGTGCGGATCCCGGTGCCGCAGACGTGGCAGGGCAGGTGGGCGCGGCGGTAGACGTAGACCTCGCCGCCGTGGTCGTCGACGCGCGGCGGGCGGCCCATGGCCTCGGGGAGGTGCTCGTCGCGGACGGTGTCGATGCGGTTGTTCCGCACGCCCTCGCGCATCAGCGCGGCCAGGTCCGCCCACAGGGCGTCCCACTCGGCCCGCAGCAGGTCGCGGCCCGGCCGGTAGGGGTCGATGCCGTGCCGGAAGAGGACCTCGGCCCGGTAGACGTTGCCGATGCCGGCGACGACCTTCTGGTCCATGAGCAGCGCCGCGACGGTGGTGCGGGAGCGGGAGATCCTGGCCCAGGCCCGGTCCGGGTCGTCGGCCGGGCGCAGCGGGTCGGGGCCGAGCCGCTCGTGCACCGCCTTCTTCTCGCCCTCGCCGATCAGCGCGCAGGCGGTGGGGCCGCGCAGGTCGGCGTAGTGGTCCTCGTTCCGCAGCCGCAGCCGGACGGTGTCGCTCGCGGGCGGGGCCGGGGCGGGGCCGAAGCCGAGTTTGCCGAAGAGGCCCAGGTGGATGTGGATCCAGGCGTCGCCGAGCTCCAGGAAGAGGTGCTTGCCGTGGGCCTCGGCGCTCTCCAGCGTGCGCCCGTCGAGCAGGGCGGCGCTCTCCGCGAAGCGGCCCTGGGGGCTGGCGGCCCGGACCGGGCGGCCGGCGAACCGCTCGGTGTGGTCCTGGGCGAGGCGGTGGATCGTATGCCCCTCGGGCACGGCTGGCTCCTCGGACGGGTCTCGGCATGACAACGGCCGTGCCGCCCCGGGCGGGGCGGCACGGCCGGGAGGCGGGATCAGCCCTGCGGGTGGTGGGCCGGGATCGGGGGGAGCTCGCCGGTCTGCTCGTAGGCGGTGAGCATCTCGATGCGCCGGGTGTGGCGCTCCTCGCCGGAGTACGGGGTGGCGAGGAAGGCCTCGACGAAGGCGACGGCCTCGTCCTGCGTGTGCATGCGGCCGCCGACGGAGATCACGTTGGCGTTGTTGTGCTCACGGCCGAGCTGGGCGGTCTGGACGCTCCAGGCCAGGATGGCGCGGACGCCCTTGACCTTGTTCGCGGCGATCTGCTCGCCGTTGCCGGAACCGCCGATCACGATGCCGAGGCCGTCGGCGTCGGCCGCGGTCCGCTCCGCGGCCCGCAGGCAGAACGGGGGGTAGTCGTCCACCGCGTCGTAGATGTGGGGGCCACAGTCGACGGGCTCGTGGCCGTTGTCCTTGAGCCAGTCCACCAGGTGGTTCTTGAGCTCAAAGCCGGCATGGTCGGATCCGAGGTACACGCGCATGGGACGAGTGTGGCACGAACGGGCCCGGCGACCGGCAGCGGGTGTCGCGTAAATCACTTCTAAAGCTCAAGTAAACCCAAAGAACGCAGATGGGACACGGCAGGACCAAGGTCCTGGACGTTCGTCCCCACGCAACGATCCGGATTGAGGTCTTCCGTCCTGCGTTCCTCTCAGGTTTGAATGCCGGGGCTCGCAACCCGAGAACCTAAGGATCCGTCCATGAGTTCCACGACGACCCTGCAGAAGGCAGGCGGCGACCCCACCGGTGAACCCGGGGGCGCGCAGCCGTCAGACGGTCTGAAGGCCGGCCTCAAGAACCGTCACCTGTCCATGATCGCCATCGGCGGCGTGATCGGCGCCGGCCTGTTCGTCGGCTCCGGCGGCGGCATCGCCAAGGCCGGCCCCGCCATCCTGGTCTCCTACGCGCTGGTCGGCGCGATGGTGGTCTTCGTGATGCGGATGCTCGGCGAGATGGCGGCCGCCAGCCCGAATTCGGGCTCCTTCTCCGCATACGCCGACCGCGCCCTCGGCCGCTGGGCCGGCTTCTCCATCGGCTGGCTGTACTGGTTCTTCTGGGTCGTGGTGCTGGCGGTCGAGGCCACCGCCGGTGCGGCCATCCTCGAAAGCTGGATCCCGGCGGTCCCGCAGTGGGCCTGGGCGCTGATCGTGATGGCGGTGCTGACCGTCACCAACCTCGGCTCGGTCGCCTCGTACGGCGAGTTCGAGTTCTGGTTCGCCGGCATCAAGGTCGTCGCCATCGGCGCGTTCGTGATCGTCGGCCTGCTGGCCGTCTTCGGCCTGCTGCCGGGCTCCGACAACCCGGGGGCGGGCTTCGCCCACCTGACCGACACCGGCGGGTTCATGCCGAACGGCTTCGGCTCGATCCTCACCGGCGTGCTGATGGTCGTCTTCTCCTTCATGGGCAGCGAGATCGTCACGCTGGCCGCCGGCGAGTCCAAGGACCCGCGCCGCGCGGTCACCAAGGCCACCAACTCGGTGATCTGGCGCATCGGCATCTTCTACCTGGGCTCGATCTTCATCGTGCTGACGCTGCTGCCGTGGAACGACCCCTCGATCACCGAGAAGGGCTCGTACGTCGCCGCCCTGGACTCGATCGGCATCGCGAACGCCGGCACGATCATGGAGGTCATCATCCTGACCGCCGTGCTGTCCTGTCTGAACTCCGGCCTCTACACGGCCTCCCGCATGGCCTTCTCGCTCGGTGAGCGCGGGGACGCCCCGAAGGCGTTCGCCCGGGTCGGCAAGCGGGGCGTGCCGGTCGCCGCGATCCTGGGCTCGGTGGTCTTCGGCTTCGTGGCCGTCTACTTCAACTACGCGTTCAAGGACACGGTCTTCAACTTCCTGCTGAACTCCTCGGGTGCCATCGCGCTCTTCGTGTGGCTGGTGATCTGCCTGACGCAGCTGCGGATGCGCGGCATCCTGATGCGCGAGGCCCCCGAGAAGGTCACCGTGAAGATGTGGTTCTTCCCGTACCTGACCTGGGCCACGGCCGCGATGATCGTCCTGGTCCTGGGCTACATGTTCTTCGACGACGCCAACCGCGAGGTCGTCTCGCTGTCGGTGCTGGTGGCGGCCCTGGTGGTGGCCGCCGGCGTGTTCCGCGACCGCCGCCGCAAGGCCGCCGAGCGCGCCGAGGCCGCCGGCCCGGCCGAGGTCCGCGGCTAGGGAGCGGCTCCCCGTGCGACGCGGCAGCCCCGGACCGCGATCGGCGGTCCGGGGCTGCCGCGTCACGGGCGGGTGCGGTTCAGCCGCGGCGGCCGGCCAGCTTCCAGGCGGCCGGCAGCAGGCCCATCGCGAGGGCGGCCTTGAGCGCGTCCCCGACGAGGAACGGGGTCAGGCCCGCGGCGACGGCGGCGGTGAGTGACATGCCGGTCGCGGCCATCAGGTAGGGCACGCCCACCGCGTAGATCACGGCCGAGCCGAGCACCATCGTGCCCGCGGTGCGCAGGACCGACCGGTCGGCGCCGTGCCGGGCGAGGGCGCCGACCAGGGTGGCGGCCAGCAGCATGCCGAGCACGTAGCCGAAGGAGGCGCCGCCCGCCCCGGACGTGCCGTTCGCGAACCACGGCACCCCGGCCATGCCCACGAGGGCGTACAGCGCGAGGGACAGGAAGCCGCGGCGGGCGCCGAAGGCGGTGCCCACGAGCAGCGCGGCGAAGGTCTGGCCGGTGACCGGCACCGGGGAGCCGGGGACCGGAACGGCTATCTGCGCGGCGATCCCGGTGAGGGCGGCTCCGCCGGCGACGAGCGCGATGTCGCGCACCCGGCTCGCGGGCAGCAGGTCGGCGAGGACGGCGCCGGGCCGGAAGGCGGCGGACGAGGCGGTGGCGACGGATGCGGTGCTCATCGGGGCTCCGTGGGTGCGTGGCGGGACGGGACACCGTGACGTTAGTCCCGGGGCCGCCCCGGCCCCACCGTCGCGCGGCACAAAGCAACGCTCCCCGCCGTGGTGGGGAGTTCACAAAAACGCTCTACCAACTGGTAACCACCGCGCCCGAAGTGATGCGGATCACCCCTGCGACAAGTAGGGCAAATCCGTTTTGCGTCGCCGCTCCCCACTCGGAGACACTGTCGAGATGTCACAAGCACCCCTGCCTGAACTCGCAGCGGAACCCCTGAGCCACGGGCTCAAGCAGCGCCACCTGACCATGCTGGGCCTCGGCGGCGTGATCGGTGCCGGGCTCTTCGTCGGCTCCGGCGCGGGCATCGCCGTCGCCGGTCCCGCGATCATCTGCTCGTACCTGCTCGCGGGCGTCCTCGCGATGCTGGTGATGCGGGCCCTGGGCGAGATGTCCGCCGCGATGCCCGCCTCGGGCTCCTTCTCCGTGTACGCGGAGCGGGCGCTCGGCCGCTGGGCGGGCTTCTCCGCGGGCTGGCTCTACTGGTTCCTGCTGGTCGTGGTGCTCGCCGTGGAGGCCACCGGCGCCGCGAAGATCGCGAACGGCTGGGTCCCGTCCGTGGACCAGTGGGTGTGGGTGCTGATCTTCATGGTGGTCTTCACCGCCAGCAACCTGGCCGCCGTGAAGAACTTCGGCGAGTTCGAGTTCTGGTTCGCCGCGCTCAAGGTCGGCGCGATCGTGCTGTTCCTGGTCCTGGGCACCCTGGCGATCTTCGGCCTGCTCCCGGACACCGACCCGGTGGGCCTGACCAACCTGACCGGCCAGGGCGGCTTCTTCCCGGCCGGGCTCGGCGGGGTCGTCGCGGGCATGCTGGCGGTCGTCTTCGCCTTCGGCGGCCTGGAGGTCGTCACGATCGCGGCCGCCGAGTCGGACGACCCGGCCCGGTCGGTGGCCCGCGCCGTGCGCAGCGCGGTGTGGCGCATCCTCTTCTTCTACGTCGGCTCGATGCTGGTCATCGTGACCCTGCTGCCGTGGGACTCGCTGGAGCCGGGCCAGAGCCCGTACGTGGCCGTCCTCGACTCCATCGGCATCCCGGCGGCCGGCCAGATCATGAACATCGTGGTCTTCGTGGCACTGCTGTCGGCGCTCAACGCCAACCTGTACGGGTCCTCGCGCATCGTGTTCTCGCTGGCCGAGCGGGGCGAGGCGCCCCGGGGGCTGCTGAAGGTCTCGGGCGGCGGGGTGCCGCGCCGGGCGGTCTTCGCCTCGGTGGCCTTCGGCTTCGTCTCGGTGGTGCTGAACCTGCTGTGGCCGGACACGATCTTCCTCTACATGCTGAACGCGGTCGGGGCGGTGCTGCTGTTCGTGTGGGCGCTGATCGCGGTCTCGCAGCTGAAGCTGCGCCGCATCATCGAGCGCGACATGCCGGAGCGGCTGACCCTGCCGATGTGGTGCTTCCCCTACCTGACGTGGGCCGCGCTGGCGGGCATGGCGGCGGTGCTGGTGCTGATGCTGTTCGACGACTCCGCCCGGCCGCAGCTGCTGTGGTCGACGGGGGCGGCCGCCCTGGTGCTGGGGGTGGCGTGGGTGCGCGAGATCCGCGCGCGCCGGGCCGCCTGACCGCGGCCGCCGCGGGCCGCGCCTCGTAGGAGGGGCGTCACGGCCGGTGAAGGCGGCGTCCGGATGATGGACAGCGACCGTCCGATTATCGGACGGTCGGCAGACTGGTGGCATGAGCCAGAGCACCCTCACCCCCTCCGAGCAGCAGGCTCCGCCGCAGGCGGACGCCGGTTCCCCGCTCGGCAACGGACTCAAGCAGCGCCACCTCTCGATGATCGCCCTCGGCGGTGTCATCGGCGCCGGCCTCTTCGTCGGCTCCGGTGCCGGCATCGCGGCCGCGGGCCCCTCGATCGTGCTCGCGTACGCCGCGTCCGGGCTGCTCGTGATGTTCGTGATGCGGATGCTCGGCGAGATGTCGGCCGCCAACCCCGCCTCCGGTTCCTTCTCCGTGCACGCGGAGCGGGCGATCGGCCCGTGGGCCGGGTTCACGGCCGGCTGGATGTTCTGGACGCTGCTGTGCGTGGGCGTGGCCATCGAGGCCATCGGCGCGGCGCACATCATGACCGGCTGGTTCCCGGGCACCCCTTCGTGGATGTGGGTGCTGGTGTTCATGGCCGTCTTCTGCGGCTCCAACCTGGCGGCGGTGTCGAACTTCGGCGAGTTCGAGTTCTGGTTCTCCGCCCTCAAGATCGGCGCGATCGGCCTCTTCCTGGGTCTGGGCGTCCTGGCCGTGCTGGGCCTGCTGCCCGGCACCGGCTCCCCCGGCGCCGCGAACCTGCTGCACGACGGCGGCTTCCTGCCCAACGGCATGGACGGCCTGCTGGTCGGCCTGCTGGCCTCGGTGGTCGCGTACGGCGGCCTGGAGACGGTGACCATCGCGGCCGCCGAATCCGAGAACCCGGTCAAGGGCGTGGCCAAGGCCGTGCGCACCACCATGTGGCGGATCGCGATCGTCTACGTCGGCTCCATGCTGGTCATCGTCACCCTGCTGCCGTGGAACGACCCGGCTGTGACGGCGGACGGCCCGTACGCGGCCACCCTGGACCGCCTGGGCATCCCCGCGGCCGGCGAGATCATGAACGTGGTCATCCTGATCGCGCTGCTCTCCGCGATGAACGCGAACATCTACGGCTCCTCCCGGATGGCGTACTCCCTCGTCTCCCGCGGCCAGGGCCCCAAGGCCCTGGGCAGGGTCACCGGCCGGGTGCCGCGCCGCGCGGTGCTCGCCTCCTCCGGCTTCGGCTTCGTCACCGTGCTGCTGTCCTACTGGTACCCGGACACGCTGTTCGCCTGGCTGCTGAACATGGTCGGCGGGGTCATCCTCATCGTCTGGGGCTTCATCGCCGTCTCGCAGTTCGTGCTGCGCCGCCGGACCGAGCGCGAGGCCCCCGGGCTGCTCGGCGTGCGCATGTGGGGCTTCCCGTACCTGACCTGGGTGGCGCTGGCCGCGGTGGCCGGGGTGCTGGTGCTGATGGCGCTGGGCGAGGACACCCGGGTGCAGGTGTTCTTCACCGGCGGGCTGACGCTCGCCCTCGCCGCCACCGGCTACGCGATGCAGCGCCGGGCGGCCGCCCGCGCGGCGGCGTAGGACCTCCGTCCGGCGCGACACCCCCGCAGGACGGCACGTCAGGGGCCGGGCCCGTGCGACCGCACGGGCCCGGCCTCCGGCGTTTCCGGGCGACGGCCAGGCCAGGCAAGCCTTACTCGTGGCTCGGAATAGATACTGCTAGCGTGCAGTTGCGCATTGATTGCAATAAGCGGTTGGCACGCTGAGGGGACCGGATACACGCATGGCCATTTACACGCTTCCTGAGCTTCCGTACGAGTACTCGGCGCTGGAGCCGGTGATCAACCCGCAGATCATCGAGCTGCACCACGACAAGCACCACGCGGCGTACGTGACGGGCGCCAACAACACGCTGGAGCAGCTGGAGGAGGCGCGCGACAAGGAGAACTGGGGCGCGCTCAACGGCCTGGAGAAGAACCTCGCGTTCCACCTCTCCGGCCACATCCTGCACAGCATCTACTGGCACAACATGGCCAGCCCCAAGACCGGCGACGGCGGCGGCGTGCCGGACGAGAAGGACGGCCTGGGCGACCTCCCGGCCGCGATCACCGAGTCCTTCGGCTCCTTCGCCGCCTTCAAGAAGCAGCTGACCTTCGCCGCCTCCGCGACGCAGGGCTCCGGCTGGGGCGTCCTCGCGTACGAGCCCATCAGCGGCCGCCTCATCGTCGAGCAGGTCTACGACCACCAGGGCAACGTGGGCCAGGCCTCCGTGCCGGTCCTGGTGTTCGACGCCTGGGAGCACGCCTTCTACCTGCAGTACAAGAACCAGAAGGTGGACTTCATCGAGGCCATGTGGAACGTCGTCAACTGGCAGGACGTGGCCAAGCGCTACGCCGACGCCAAGGCGAACACCCCGCTGCTGATCCCGGCCGGCACGGCCTGATCGGCACCACCCGCCCGTCCGCCTCGTGATCGTCTTCTCACCCTTCACCGGCGGGCGTGTCCACCAGAAGGCCCCCGTGAGGACATGACTCACGGGGGCCTTCTGCGCACGGTGCCGGGCCGGTCCCCCGGTGCGGCGGGCTACTCGAAGGAGGGGCCCTGGGTGCGGGTGCGCTTGATCTCGTAGAAGCCCGGGGTGGAGGCGACGAGCAGGGTGCCGTCCCACAGTCGGGCCGCGGCCTCGCCGCGCGGGGCCGGGGTGACGACCGGGCCGAAGAAGGCCACCTCTGCGCCGTCGGCGCCGGGGACGGAGATCACCGGCGTGCCGACCTCCTGGCCCACCCGGTCGATGCCGTCGTTGTGGGACGCGCGCAGCACCTCGTCGTACTCGTCGGAGTCCGCGTACGCGAGCAGTTCGGCCGGCAGGCCGACCTCGGCCAGGGCGTCGGCGATGACCTCGCGGGTCGGGCCGCGGCCCTCATTGTGGATCTTGGTGCCGAGGGCGGTGTAGAGCTTGCCGGTGATCTCCTCGCCGTGCTTCTGCTGGGCCGCCACGACCACGCGGACCGGGGCCCAGCCCTTGGGGCCGAGCAGCTCGCGGTAGGTCTCGGGCAGCTCGTCGAGCTTGTTCTCGTTGAGGACGGCCAGGCTCATGACGTGCCAGCGGACCTCGACGTCGCGGACCTGCTCGACCTCGACCATCCAGCGCGAGGTCATCCAGGCCCAGGGGCACAGCGGGTCGAACCAGAAGTCGACCGGGGTCTTCTCGCGATCCTGGGTGTCGGTCATGTCTCTCCTCAACTCGGACAAGGGCGTCACGGGGACCGTGTTCCGCGTCGTTCTCCGTCGGCAACCAGGCCGGGGGCGCGCACATTCCCCCGTGCGAGGATTCACGGGAAGAACGCGATCACGCACGAAGGAGTGCAGGGTGCCCGGAGAGAATCTGTCCCGCGACGAGGCCCGAGGACGGGCCGAGCTGCTGTCCGTCGACGGGTACGAGGTCGTCCTCGACCTGCGGTCCGCGGTGGACGAGGCCGAGCCGGCCGAGGGTCCCCGGACCTTCCGCTCGGTGACCACGATCCGCTTCCGGGCCGCGACCCCGGGCGCCGCCACCTTCGCGGACCTGATCGCCCCCTCGGTGAACGCGGTCACCCTCAACGGGCAGGCCCTCGACACCGCCGCCGTCTTCGACGGGTCGCGGATCGCGCTCGACGGGCTCGCCGCCGAGAACGTCCTGGTGGTGGACGCGAACTGCGCGTACAGCCGGACGGGCGAGGGCATGCACCGCTTCGTGGACCCGGAGGACGGCGAGGTCTACCTCTACACCCAGTACGAGCCGGCGGACGCCCGGCGCGTGTACGCCAACTTCGAGCAGCCGGACCTGAAGGCCCCCTACCGCTTCGAGGTGGCCGCGCCCGAGGGCTGGCAGGTGTGGAGCAACGGCGCGGAGGAGTCGCGGGACGGCGCGGTGCGCAGGTTCGCCGAGACCGCCCCGATCTCCACCTACATCACCTGCGTGGTCGCGGGCCCGTACCACTACGTGACCGACACCTACACGCGCGGGGACCTGACGATCCCGCTGGGCGCCCTCTGCCGCAAGGGCCTGGCCAGGCACTTCGACGCGGACGACGTGTTCCTCGTGACGAAGCAGGGCTTCGACCTGTTCCACGAGATCTTCGACTACCCCTACCCCTTCGGGAAGTACGACCAGGCCTTCGTGCCGGAGTACAACCTGGGCGCGATGGAGAACCCGGGGATGGTGACCTTCCGCGAGGAGTACATCTTCCGCGGGAAGGTCACGCAGGCCTCGTACGAGCGCCGGGCGAACGTGATCCTGCACGAGATGGCCCACATGTGGTTCGGCGACCTGGTCACCATGAAGTGGTGGGACGACCTGTGGCTGAAGGAGTCCTTCGCGGACTTCATGGGCTCCTTCGGGCTCGTCGAGGCCACCCGCTTCGACCAGGCCTGGGTCACCTTCGCCAACAGCCGCAAGGCGTGGGCCTACCGCGCCGACCAGCTGCCGTCCACGCACCCGATCACGGCCGACATCCGCGACCTGGAGGCCGCGAAGCTGAACTTCGACGGGATCACGTACGCCAAGGGCGCGGCCGTGCTCAAGCAGCTCGTCGCCTACGTGGGGCGGGAGGCGTTCCTGGAGGGCGCGCGGCGCTACTTCAAGGCGAACGCGTACGGGAACACCACCCTGGACGACCTGCTGTCGGTGCTCGCCGAGGTCTCCGGGCGGGACATGGCCGAGTGGTCGCGGGCCTGGCTGCAGACGGCCGGCGTGAACGCGCTGACGCCGGTGGTGACGTACGACGCCGGCGGCCGCCTGACCGAGCTGGCGGTGGTGCAGGAGGGGGACGAGCTGCGCCCGCACCGGGTCGCGGTCGGCCTGTACCGGCAGGTTCCGGACGGCACCCTGGCGCGGTACGCGCGGGCCGGGGTGGACGTGGCGGGCGCCCGGACGGTGGTGGCGGAGCTGGCCGGGCTGGAGCGGCCCGACCTGATCCTGGTCAACGACGAGGACCTCACCTACTGCAAGATCCGCTTCGACGAGACCTCGCTGGCCACCCTGCGCGGCCACCTCGGCGACCTCACGGACCCGCTGGCGCGGGCGCTGAGCTGGTCGGCGCTGTGGAACCTCACGCGGGACGGCCTGATGCCGGCGCGCGACTTCGTCTCGCTGGTCCTGGCGCACGCGGGCCGGGAGACGGACGTCGGCGTGCTGCAGATGCTGCACGCGCAGACCCTGACGGCCGTCACCCACTACGCGGCGCCCGACTGGCGCGAGCAGGGCGGCCGCGAGCTGGCCGCGGGCGCGCTGCACGAGCTGCGGCTGGCCGAGCCTGGCTCGGAGCACCAGCTGACGTGGGCCCGCTTCTTCGCGGCGAGCGCGGCGACCGAGAGCGACTTCCGGCTGCTGCTGGGGCTGCTGGACGGTTCGGCCCGGATCGACGGGCTGGACGTGGACCAGGAGCTGCGCTGGGACTTCCTGCTGCCGCTGGCCGCGCACGGCGCGGTGGACGAGGCGGCGCTCGACGCCGAACTGGCCCGGGACGACACGGCCTCGGGCAAGCGGCACCAGGTGCGCTGCCTGGCGGCGCGCCCGTCGGCGGCGGTCAAGGACCAGGCGTGGGCGGCGGTGGTGGAATCCGACGCGCTGTCGAACGCGCTGGTCGAGGCGACGATCGCGGGCATGCAGCAGCCGTCGCAGCGCGAGCTGCTGGACGGGTACGCCGGGCGGTACTTCGAGGTGATCGAGCGGGTGTGGGCGCAGCGGTCGATCCAGATCGCGATGGACGTGGTGAAGGGGCTGTACCCCTCGCTGCGGGACGGACAGGCCACGGTGGACGCGACGGACGCCTGGCTGGAGGCCCACCCGGCGGCTCCGCCGGCCCTGCGGCGGCTGGTCCTGGAGTCCCGTGACGACCTGGCCCGCGCGCTGCGCGCCCAGCGGTGCGACGCGGCGGCGGCCCCGGACGCCGTCTGACGCGCGGGGGTGCGGGGGCCGGCGCCCCCGCACCCCCGACCGGTCGGCCGGACCCCTCATCGGCAGTCGAACGCCCGTACTTTAGCCCTGTCTTGTCCGGATTTGTCGACGAGCTTGTAACACGGGTTATCGAGGCCATGGCCTGAGGGAACCTCAGCGTCATGAACCAGAACGCGCCCCTCCCCCTCGCCCACCTCACCGGCAGCCGCCCCCGCGTGCTGACCCTCGCCCAGCTGCGCGAGCACGGCGTCTGCGCCTCCGACGCCGCGGAGCGGCCCTGGCAGCAGGTGCTGCCCGGGGTGTTCCTGCTCCACTCCGGGCCCGCGACCAGCGAGGAGCGGCTGCACGCCGCGCTGCTGTACGCCGGCCGGCGCGGCGCCGACGGGGCCATGATCACCGGGCTGGCGGCGCTGGCGCTGTACCGGTTCGCCTCCGCGCCCGCGCTGCCCTCCGTCCCGCAGATCGACGTGCTCGTGCCGGCCACCCGCCGGCTGCGGTCCACCGGGGACGTGCGCTTCGTGCGCGCCCACACCCCGCCCCGGCCGCAGGAGGTCACCGGCCTCCCGGTGGCGCCGGTCGCGCGGGCCGTCGCGGACGCCGTGGCCCGGCTCTCGGACGCCGGTACGGTACGGCGGCTGCTCGGCGAGGCCGTCAGCGGCGGACACTGCGAACCGGCGGCCGTGGTGCGGGAGCTCACGGTGGGCCGGCTGCTGAACCGGCCGCACGTGGTCGACGCGGTGGAGTCGCTGCTGGCCGAGGGACGCGCCCTCGCCGAGGACCGGCTCTACCGGCTCGTCCGGGGCTTCGAGCTCCCCGAACCCGTCTGGAACGTGGACCTGCGGCTGCCCGGCGGCCCGCACCTGGGCGGGGTCGACGCCTTCTGGCCGGAGCAGGCCGTGGCCCTGGAGATCGACACCCGCGGCCCGCGCCGGGGCGGGGACGAGGAGTGGTCCGAGGGGGCCCGCAAGCGGGAGGTCCTGGAGCGGCTCGGGGTGACCGTCCTGCACGTCACCCCGCGCAAGCTGCGCGACTGGCCCGAACAGCAGGCCGCCGTGGTCCGCACCGCCCTGACGGCCGCCGCCGACCAGGAGCCCGCCGCCTACCTGGTGGTCCTCCCCCGGTGACCGGCCGGCGGCCCGCGCCGGTGCGCCGGCGCGGTCCCGTACCCTCGAAGGACCAGCGAGGCGGAGAAGGACGGCAGGTCATGACGGCGGCGGACCCACGACCCCTGACCGGGGAGCCGGTCGCCCTCGACCTGCTGAACACCCGCTGGACCGAGGACGGAGCACCCCGGGACCTCTTCGCGGGCGCGGCCGGGCTGAGCCGGGTCGAAGGGCTCGCCGTCTGGCTGCGCGGCGCCGGCCTCGCCGACCGGTTCCGCGCCGACGCCCCGACCCTCGTGCACCTGATGACCGCGCGCGCGGCCCTGGAGCGGGCGGTGGCCGCTCCCGCCGACGCGGGTGCGCGCGCCCTGGTCGACGCCGTCCTGGAGCACGGCCGCATCCGCGTCACCCTGGACGCCGAAGGCCCAGGCGAGCGCGCCGAGTTCGCCGATCCCGCCTGGGGTCCCGCCTGGACGGCCGCGCACGGCTACCTGGAGCTGCTGGGCGCGGCGGTCGGCCGCATCCGCACCTGCGCCGCCGGGGGCTGCGCGCTGCGGTGGTGGGACGCGACCGGCGAGGGCACCCGGCGCCGGTGCGCGACGGCCGCCTGCACCGACCGACCGAAAGTGATCTGACACTACGCGCGCACGCGCGAGCGCTGCGCGGACGGAATCTGTCACACCCCGAGCGCCGCGTGACCGCCCTCCCTCCCTGACGTGAGGTCAGGAAGTCTACAAATCTACTCTCCAGCCCCTGTGGTTCGCACCGGTACGCCCGGATACGGCCCGGCTGGCGCATACCCCGCGCTGGCGGGAGTCCGCCACGGCAGGTCTCGGTCAGTGACAAGACTCCCCAAAGAGCGGTCACGTGCGCAAAGCTGACCGGTCATCCGGCACCGAAATCCGGACCGTATCTTCCACATACCAGGGATGCTGATGACCCTCGAATCCCCCAGCTCCATATCCGGGGCCAGACGCGTGGCCCGTGTCGCGGCCGCCGCGGGCCTCGTGGCCGCGCTCTGCGCGACCGGAGCCATGCCCGCCTTCGCGGCGGGCACCGCGGACGGCCCCCGTGCCACCCCGCCGGTGAAGTCCGCCGAGGAGAAGCTCGGTTCCGCCGACGCGGAGCTGCTGCAGGAGGCCAAGGCCAAGGGTGACGCGACCGTCACCGTCATGGTCGCCACGGCGCCCGGCCAGACCAAGCAGGTGGCCGACCAGCTCGACGCCGTCCAGGGCGCCTCGGTGGGCCGGACGTACGACGACCTCGGCTACGTCCGCGCCACCCTGCCCACCGGCAAGGCCGACGCCGCGCTGAAGGCCGCCGCCAAGCTGTCCTCCGTGCACGGCATCGACCTGCGGCACGAGATCCAGCTGCCGGACCCGCGCCCCGACGCGGGCAGCGAGCCCTCCGCCGCCAAGAAGACCGCGGCCAAGACCTACGCGGCGCCGGACAAGAACACCCCGGCGAAGAACCCGTACAACCCGTCCTTCGAGACCGGTGCGGTGGACTTCGTCAAGCAGAACCCGAAGGCCGACGGCCGCGGCGTGACCATCGGCATCATGGACTCCGGCGTCGACCTCGGCCACCCGGCGCTCCAGAAGACCACCACCGGCGAGCGCAAGATCGTCGACTGGGTCACGGCGACCGACCCGATCACGGACAACGACGCGACCTGGCGCGCCCAGATCACCCCGGTCACCTCCACCGGCGGCACCTTCACCGCGGGCGGCCAGAGCTGGAAGGCCCCCGAGGGCACCTTCCAGTGGAGCCGCTTCAGCGAGTCGATCACCGCCACGGGCGACATGAAGGGCGACGTCAACCGGGACGGGGACACCACCGACCGGTTCGGCCTGCTCTACGACGTCGCCGCCGGCACCGTCCGCGTCGACACCGACCAGGACGGCGACTTCACGAACAACGAGCCGATGAAGCCGTACAAGGACGGCTACCAGATCGGCTACTTCGGCACGGACAACCCGGCGACCGAGGTCGCCGAGCGCATCCCGTTCGTGATCGAGATCCGCAAGGACGTCCCGATGGACCCGCTGGGCGGTGACTGGATCGGCAAGAAGGCCGACTTCGTCAACGTCGGCATCATCGAGTCCGAGCACGGCACGCACGTCGCCGGCATCACCGCCGCGAACAGCCTCTTCGGCGGCAAGATGAACGGCGAGGCGCCCGGCGCCAAGCTCGTCTCCTCGCGCGCCTGCAGCTGGAGCGGCGGCTGCACCAACATCGCGCTGACCGAGGGCATGATCGACCTCGTCGTCAACCGCGGCGTGGACATCGTCAACATGTCCATCGGCGGCCTCCCCGCGCTGAACGACGGCAACAACGCGCGCTCGGAGCTCTACAAGAACCTCATCGACACCTACGGCGTCCAGCTCGTCATCTCGGCGGGCAACGAGGGCCCCGGCGTCAACACCATCGGCGACCCCGGTCTCGCGGACAAGGTCATCTCCGTGGGCGCCGCGGTCTCGAAGGACACCTGGGCCGCCAACTACGGCTCCGAGGTCAGCAAGAAGTACAACATGTTCCCCTTCTCCTCGCGCGGTCCGCGTGAGGACGGCGGGTTCACGCCGACCATCACCGCCCCCGGTGCGGCTATCAACACCATCCAGACCTGGCTGCCGGGCGCGCCCGTGGCCGAGGCCGGATACACCCTGCCGGCCGGCTACGGCATGCTCCAGGGCACCTCGATGTCCTCACCGCAGGCGGCGGGCGCCAGCGCCCTGCTGATCTCGGCCGCGAAGCAGAACAACGTCAAGCTGGACCCGGCGGGCCTGCGCGTGGCCCTCACCAGCACCGCGAAGAAGATCGCCGACGTCCCGGCCCACGCCCAGGGCTCCGGTCTGATCGACGTCATCGGCGCGTGGGAGTCCATCCAGCGCGGCGCCAAGGCCAACGAGTTCGCCGTCAAGGCCCCGGTCGACACCGCGATCGACCAGTTCCTGAAGACCCCGGGCTTCGGCACCGGCCTCTACGACCGCGAGGGCGGCCTCAAGGTCGGCCAGAAGAAGGTCTACGACGTCGTCGTCACCCGCACCACGGGCGTCAAGTACGGCACGCGGCACGACCTGAGCTGGCGCAACAACGACGGCACCTTCAAGGTCGTCGGCGGCTACGACTACGTCACCCTGCCGCTGAACAAGCCCGTCACCATCAAGGTCGAGGCCAAGGCCACGTCGGCCGGCGTGCACAGCGGCATCCTGCAGCTGGACGACGAGACCACCGAGGGCATCGACAAGCAGGTCCTCGCGACGGTCGTCGCCGCGACCCCGCTGGCGAAGCCGTCCTTCACGCTGTCCGACACCTCCTCGGTGCAGCGCAACAGCCACAAGTCGTACTTCGTCACCGTCCCGCAGGGCGCCAAGACCCTTGAGGTCGCCCTCGGCGGTCTGAAGCCGGGCAGCCAGACCCGCTTCATCTCGATCCACCCGTACGGCCTGGGCGTCGAGGACAGCGCGACGACGCAGTGCTACCCGAACTACAACAACCCGGCGAACACCTGCCGCCCCGACCTGCGCTCCTACGCGGACCCGCAGCCGGGCGTCTGGGAGATCGAGGTCGAGTCGCGCCGTACGTCGCCGCTGCTCGACAACCCGTACAAGCTGGACGTCTCCGTGCTCGGCGCGGCCTTCGACCCCGCGGTCAAGGTCCTGCCCGAGGTCAAGCAGGGCACCCCGGCGCCGGTCCAGTGGACCGTCAAGAACGACGCGGCGGCCATCTCGGGCGGCAAGCTCAAGGGCGGCCCGCTCGGCTCCGCGAAGGTCGCCAAGCCGACCATCACCACCGGTCAGACCCAGACCAGCGAGGTCACGATCGGCGCGGGCGTCTCCCGTCTCGACATCGCGATCGGCAAGACGTCCGACACGGGCGCCGACCTCGACCTGGACGTGTACAAGGACGGCGTCAAGGTCGGCACCTCCGCCGACGGCGACTCCGAGGAGGCCGTGAGCCTGGTCAACCCGGCCGCGGGCACCTACACCATCCAGGTGCTGGGCTACGCGATCCCGTCCGGCTCCACCACGTACGACTACCGCGACGTGTACTTCTCGGCCGGACTGGGCTCGGTCCAGGTCGACGAGAACGCCGCGGTGAACCTCGCCAACGGCGCCACCGCGCAGGTTTCGGCGAACGTCCTGGTCAACAGCGCGGCCCCCGAGGGCCGGCAGTTCTTCGGCCAGGTCCAGCTGCTCAACGCCCGCGGCACCGCCGCCGGCACCGGCAGCGTGCAGATCGAGAAGGTCCTCCCGTGACCCGGTAGGGCCGGCAGGACACCGGAGGGGCGGCGCTCGCACGAGCACCGCCCCTCCGGGCTTTTCCCCCCTCGGGCTCCCCCGGCCCGTGGTTTCCCCGGGCCGGCTACCTGCCGAGCGACCGCAGCGACTGCGCGTACGTCCCGACCGTGTGGGCGATCACGTCCAGGTTGGTGTCGAAGGCCTTCAGGTCCACGTTCTTCAGGGTGTCGCCCGCCCCGTGGTAGTTCGGGTCGTACGGGGCTCCGGCCGTGCCGCCGTGGCGCGCGGCCTGTTCGGCGGTCTTGACGCCCTCGGCTCCGGTGAAGGTGCCGCCGGCCGGGATGCCGTTCGCGATGAACGGGCCGTAGTCGGAGCGGCCGTCGAAGTCGCTGCCCTCGTGCGGCGTGCGCCGCGCGTCGAGGAAGCCGTTGATCAGGGCCTCGATCCGGTCGGAGCCCGCCGGGCCCGCGCCCTCGCCCGTCGTGTCCGAGTCGTCGCCGTCGTAGACGAACTGCACCGGGTTGGGCGAGGCGATCATGTCGAAGTTCAGGTAGAGCGCGATGTCCTTCTTCTGCTTCTCGGACAGCTGCGCCACGTAGTGCTCGGAGCCCAGCAGGCCCAGCTCCTCCGCCGACCACCAGGCGAAGCGCACCTTGTTGGCGGGCCCCCTGCCCTTCTTGTTCGCGCCCTCGTCGGCGAGCTTCAGCGCCACCTCCAGCAGTCCGGCCGAGCCGGAGCCGTTGTCGTTGATCCCCGGGCCCTCGGGGACCGAGTCCAGGTGGGCGCCGACCGTCACGACGCGGTCCGCGCGGCCGCCGCGGGTCTCGGCGACCACGTTGCGGGTGGTCTTCTTCACGTGCTCCTGGTCCAGGTCCAGGCGCACCCGGACCTCGCCCGCGGCGGCGGCCGCCGCGAGCGCCTCGCCGTCGGCCAGGGTGATGCCCGCGCTCGGGACGAGCCCCTCGGACGGGGAGGAGAAGCCGCCGCGCACCGGGGTGGTGCCGCTGTGGTTGTAGACGATGACACCGGCGGCCCCCGCCTGCGCGGCGGCCTTCTGCTTCTCCGCGAAGGTGCAGGAGCCGCGCTTGACCAGGGCGATCTTCCCGGTGAAGGTGTCGGACGCGTAGTCGTCGGCGGAGCAGCCGGGGGTCTCGTCGACCCGGGCGAGGGCGAGCGGGGCGGTGAGGCCGCCGGCCGGGGTGGACGGGGTGAAGGTGAAGGCGGCGGTGGCCAGCTCGCGGCCGCTCGCGCCGAGGACGGTGGTCCGCTCGGTCCTGGTGTGCGCCTCGTAGATGTCGAAGTCCTGGTAGGAGACCGCGTACCCGGCCTTCTTCAGGGTGTCGTGGACGTAAGCGGCGGAGGCGGCGTGGCCCGGCGTGCCGGCGGCGCGGTTGCCGCCGTTGGCGTCGGCGATCTGCTGGAACCTGGCCAGGTGCCGGTAGGCGCCGCGGGCGGTGACCTCCTCCACCAGCTCCCGGGCGAGCCGGCCCTCGCGCTGCCCGTGGGCCTGCGCCGGGGCGGCGGCGAGCAGCAGGGGCGCGGCGACGGCGGCCGCCGCGAGGGCGGCGAGGGCCGGTATGGAGCGGCGGCGGTGGCGGGTGGCGGGCACGGTGGATCTCCCCGGGTCGGATGGGTCGGACGGTCGTCCTGCGGTCGGCCGTGTCCGGATAGCGGTCACGACCGACCGGACGCTAACCGGCTCCGACCAGGCAAAACGGACCTTCGAGGGGCGCGCAACGGGCCCGCCACGGAGTCGTCACACGGGTTCACATTCCAGACACCGTCCGTTCCTCGGACAATGGATTGGACAAGGCTCGTGGGGTCGAACGCATGATGGCTCCACGCGCGCCCGCGTCGTACGTATCGAAGGAGTCACCGTGAGGGTCGGAATCGTCGGAGCCACCGGACAGGTCGGCGGAGTCATGCGCGGCATCCTCGCCGAGCGGAAGTTCCCGGTGGACGAGCTGCGGCTGTTCGCGTCGGCCCGCTCCGCGGGCTCCACCCTCGCGTGGGAGGGCCGGGAGATCACCATCGAGGACGCCTCCACGGCGGACTACTCCGGTCTGGACATCGTGCTCTTCTCCGCGGGCGGCGCCACCTCCAAGGCCCTCGCCGAGAAGGTCGCCGCCCAGGGCGCGGTCGTGATCGACAACTCCTCGGCCTGGCGCCGCGACCCGGAGGTGCCCCTGGTGGTCTCGGAGGTCAACCCGCACGCGATCAAGGACCGTCCCAAGGGCATCATCGCGAACCCGAACTGCACCACCATGGCCGCGATGCCCGTGCTCCGCCCGCTGCACGACGAGGCGGGACTGACCGCGCTGGTCGCCACCACCTACCAGGCCGTGTCCGGCTCGGGCCTGGCGGGCGTCGCCGAGCTCGACGGCCAGGTCAGGGCCGTGGCCGACGCGGCCACCGCGCTGGTGCACGACGGCGCGGGCGTCGACTTCCCCGAGCCGGGCGTCTACAAGCGGCCCATCGCCTTCAACGTGCTGCCCCTCGCGGGTTCGCTCGTGGACGACGGCTCCTTCGAGACCGACGAGGAGCAGAAGCTCCGCAACGAGTCCCGCAAGATCCTGGAGATCCCGGAGCTCAAGGTCTCCGGCACCTGCGTGCGCGTGCCGGTCTTCTCCGGCCACTCCCTCCAGGTCAACGCCCGCTTCGCGCGCCCGATCAGCGTCGAGCGCGCCTACGAGCTGCTGAAGGACGCACCCGGCGTCGAGCTCTCGGAGATCCCCACCCCGCTGCAGGCCGCCGGCAAGGACGCCTCGTACGTCGGCCGCATCCGCGCGGACGAGACGGCGGAGAACGGCCTGGCGCTGTTCGTGTCCAACGACAACCTGCGCAAGGGCGCGGCGCTGAACGCGGTGCAGATCGCCGAGCTGGTGGCCGAGGAGCTGCGCGGCTGACCCGGCGGACCGGCGGGAGGGCGAGGGCGGGCGCCGTCGGCGCCCGCCCTCCGCACGTCCGCGGGGGCCGGGGAGGGGGTGCGGCCGGGCGGGGTGTTCGCCCGTGGATTACTCCGAAGCGGTGGCCCGGTGCGCGTGGAAGGATGGGCCGGAACGTCACCATCGAAGGAGATGAACGCGTGCCAGGCACGAATCTCACCCGTGAAGAGGCTCAGCAGCGGGCAAAGCTGCTCACCGTCGACTCCTACGAGATCGAACTCGATCTCAGCGGCGCGCAGGACGGGGGCACCTACCCGTCCGTGACCACCGTGCGCTTCCAGTCGGCGGAGGCCGGGGCCGAGACCTTCATCGACCTGGTCGCCCCGGCCGTGCACGAGGTCGTCCTCAACGGCCGCTCGCTCGACGTCGCCGCCGTCTTCCGGGACTCGCGGATCGCGCTGGCGCACCTGGCGGCGGGGGACAACGAGCTCCGCGTCGTCGCGGACTGCGCGTACACCAACACCGGCGAGGGCCTGCACCGCTTCGTCGACCCGGTCGACCAGCAGGCATACCTGTACACCCAGTTCGAGGTGCCGGACGCGCGGCGCGTCTTCGCCAGCTTCGAGCAGCCCGACCTGAAGGCGACGTTCCGGTTCACCGTGACCGCGCCCGAGGGCTGGACGGTCATCTCGAACTCGCCGACGCCGCAGCCGGCGGACCGGGTGTGGGCCTTCGAGCCGACCCCGCGGATCTCCTCGTACATCACCGCGCTGATCGTGGGCCCGTACCACGCGGTGCACAGCTCGTACGAGGGCAAGGACGGGCAGTCCGTGCCGCTCGGCATCTACTGCCGTCCCTCGCTCGCCGAGTTCCTCGACGCCGACGCGATCTTCGACGTGACGCGGCAGGGCTTCGACTGGTTCCAGGAGAAGTTCGACTACGCCTACCCGTTCGCCAAGTACGACCAGCTCTTCGTCCCGGAGTTCAACGCCGGCGCGATGGAGAACGCGGGCGCGGTCACCATCCGCGACCAGTACGTCTTCCGCTCGAAGGTGACGGACGCGGCGTACGAGGTGCGCGCCGAGACCATCCTGCACGAGCTCGCCCACATGTGGTTCGGCGACCTCGTCACCATGGAGTGGTGGAACGACCTGTGGCTGAACGAGTCGTTCGCCACCTACACCTCGATCGCCTGCCAGGCGGACGCCGAGGGCTCGAAGTGGCCGCACGCGTGGACCACCTTCGCCAACTCCATGAAGACGTGGGCGTACCGGCAGGACCAGCTGCCCTCCACGCACCCGATCATGGCGGACATCCGCGACCTGGACGACGTCCTGGTCAACTTCGACGGCATCACGTACGCCAAGGGCGCCTCGGTGCTCAAGCAGCTCGTGGCGTACGTCGGCACGGACGCCTTCTTCCAGGGCGTGCAGGCCTACTTCAAGGCGCACGCCTTCGGCAACACCCGCCTCTCCGACCTGCTCGGCTTCCTGGAGCAGACCTCGGGCCGCGACCTGGCCTCCTGGTCGAAGGCGTGGTTGGAGACGGCCGGCATCAACGTCCTGCGTCCGGAGATCGAGACGGACGAGCAGGGCGCCATCACCGCCTTCGCGGTCCGCCAGGAGGCCCCGGCCCTGCCCGCCGGCGCCAAGGGCGAGCCGACCCTGCGCCCGCACCGCATCGCCATCGGCCTGTACGAGCTCCGCGGCGGCCGCCTCGTGCGCACCGACCGGATCGAGCTGGACATCGACGGGGAGCTGACGGCGGTGCCGCAGCTCGTGGGCCGCGCCCGGCCGACCGTGGTGCTGCTCAACGACGACGACCTGTCGTACGCGAAGGTCCGCCTCGACGAGGTCTCCCTGGCGAACGTGACCGCGCACCTGGGCGACTTCACCGAGTCGCTGCCGCGCGCCCTGTGCTGGGCCTCGGCCTGGGACATGACCCGCGACGGCGAGCTCGCCACCCGCGACTACCTGGCACTGGTCCTCTCCGGGATCGGCAAGGAGTCCGACATCGGCGTCGTGCAGTCCCTGCACCGGCAGGTCAAGCTGGCCGTCGACCTGTACGCCGACCCGGCGTGGCGCGAGGAGGGGCTGGCCACCTGGACCGGCGCCGCCCTGGAGCACCTGCGGGCGGCCGAGCCGGGCGGCGACCACCAGCTGGCGTGGGCGCGGGCGTTCTCCGCCACGGCCCGCACCGAGGAGCAGCTGGCGTACCTGTCGGCGCTGCTGGACGGTTCCGCGCGGATCGAGGGGCTGGCCGTCGACACCGAGCTGCGGTGGGCGTTCCTGGAGCGGCTGGTCGCCACCGGCGTCGCCGACGACGCGGCCGTCGCGGCGGAACTGGAGCGGGACGCCACGGCGGCCGGCGAGCGGCACGCGGCGACCGCGCGGGCGGCGCGCCCGACGGCGGAGGCCAAGGCCGCGGCGTGGGCCTCGGTGGTGGACTCCGGCGACCTGCCGAACGCGGTGCAGGAGGCGGTGATCGGCGGGTTCGTCCAGACCGACCAGCGCGAGCTGCTGGCCCCGTACACCGCGCGGTACTTCGCGGCGGTCAAGGAGGTCTGGGAGACGCGCAGCCACGAGATCGCCCAGCAGGTGGCGGTGGGCCTGTACCCGGCCCTCCAGGTCTCGCAGGAGACCCTGGACGCGACGGACGCCTGGCTGGCCTCGGCCGAGCCGAACGCGGCCCTGCGCCGTCTGGTGTCGGAGTCCCGCGCGGGCGTCGAGCGCGCCCTGCGCGCCCAGGCGGCCGACGCGGCCGCGGCCCGGGTCTGACCACCACCCCGACGGGGGCGGGCCGGGTACGTCCCGGCCCGCCGCCGGCGGGCTCCGCCCCGCCCCGACGGCGGGGGCCGGGAGGGCGGTCACGGTTGGCGGGCGGCCGACCTGAGCGCCGCGAGGACGTGGGACACCGCCGGGGCCGCCTCGGCGCCGCGGCGCACCGCCGCCACGACCTGCCGGGTCGGGCGGTCCCGGGTCAGGACGCGGACGACGGGACCCGAGGCGCGGCTCGACACCATCCGGGGGACCAGGGCCACGCCCATCCCGGCGCCGACCATGGCGAGGATCGCCGTCCAGCCGGACGCCGAGTGCGCCTGCTCGGGGACGAAGCCCGCCGCCTCGCACGCGCTGCGGGTGATCTCGGACCAGGGGCCGCTGCCCCCGTAGATCCACGGGTCCCGGGACAGGTCCGCGAGCCGCAGGTCCGGCGCGTCCGCCAGTGGGTGCCCCGGGGGCAGCGCCACGTCCAGCGGGTCCTCCAGGAGGGTCAGCCGGGTGAAGCGGGCGTCGCGTTCGGTCGGCGCGTGGGCCGCCAGCGACAGCGCCAGGTCCACGACCCCGGCGGACAGCAGCTCGTAGGACTCGGCGGCCTCCGTCTCGCGGACCCGCACCACCACCCCGGGGTGGGCGTCGCGCAGCGCGGCCACGGCGGGGACCACCAGAGCCGGCACGGCGGTGGAGAAGGCGCCGATGCGCACCTCTCCCGCGTCCCCGGCGAGGTAGCCGGCCAGTTCCGCGTCGGCCCGCTCCAGCTCCGCGAAGACCGCTTCGGCGTGCCGCAGGACCAGGTGCGCGGCGTCGGTGAGCCGCACGCGCCGGCCCTGGGCCTCCAGCAGCGTCACCCCCAGTTGGCGCGCGAGGTTGGTCAGCTGCTGCGAAACGGCCGAGGGCGTCATGTGCAACGCCTCGGCCGCCTTGGTCACGGTCCCCTGTTCGGCCAGGGTCCGCAGGATCCGCAGCTTCTTGATGTCCCACTCGATCATGGGCTCGAACCTACCGGCGGGCACCGAGCCCGACGCCTCCCAGGATCAGCGCCATGCACAGCAGCTGGGCCGGTCCGGTGTGTTCGCCCAGCAGCAGGAAGCCGAGACCGGCCACGCACACCGGCTGGAGGTAGTAGACGACCCCGGCGCGGGCGGCGCCGATCAGGGAGATGGCCTTGTTCCAGGCGAAGAAGGCGACGGCCGAGGAGAGGACGCCGACGTACAGCAGCATGCCGACCGAGCCGGTGCTCGCGCGGAACCCGCCCTGGACGGCGAGGGAGACGGCGTAGGCGGGGGCCAGCATCAGCGCACCGAGCGCGAAGGTGGTGATCAGGAAGGCCAGTCCGCCGAGCTCGGCGGGCTTGCGCTTGAGCAGGGCGCTGTACGTGGCGAAGGAGAGGGCGGCGGCGAACATCCACAGGTCGCCGGCGCCGAAGTGGAAGCCGATGGAGCCGTCGCCGACCAGCAGCAGCACCCCGAAGGCGGCGAGCAGCATGCCGAAGGTGCGGCGGGCGCCGAGCCGTTCGCCGCCGAGGCGGGCGTAGAGCGCCATGATGACGGGCGAGGCCGCCATGATCATGCCCATGTTGGAGGCGGAGGTGGTCAGTCCGGCCTGGTGCACGAGCGTGTTGTAGAGGGTGACGCCGAACAGCGTGGCGACGGCGATGTAGCGGAAGTGTCGGCGGATCAGGGCCCGTTGGTGCCAGGCCTGGCGGGCCGCGAAGGGGGCGACGGCGACCAGGGCGATGATCCAGCGCCAGAACACGGCCTGGACCGGCGGGACGGTACCGGCCATCCCGCGGGTGGCGACGAAGCTGCCGGACCAGACGACCGTCGCGAGCAGGGCGAGGAGCAGTCCGGCGCCCAGCCCGGCGCCGGCCTTCCCTCCGGGGGCCGGGCCGGTGCCGCTCTGTTCGGCCTGCTCGATCTGCTCGGCCTGCTCGATCTGCTCGGCCTTGGCCTGCTCGGCCTGTGAAACGGTACGGGCGCGGTCCGTGACGGCCACTGGGTGTCTCCTCCTCGGGACGGTGCGGTTAGGGCGTGGCCCTACCGTCGCACCGCACCATCAGTCAGGTCCATCGAAATGTTTCGATCGGTCTTTTCAGTAGAACTGAACGTTTTGGCGGCCCGGGCCGCTGCCAGCTGGCCGGCCACCGTGGCCCCGAAGGCGATCGCCATCCCGAGCAGCTGCACGGGCGTCAGCGCCTGCCCGAGGACCGCCCAGCCGATGACGGCCGCGCTGAGCGGGGAGAGCGGGCCGAGGAGGGTGACCGAGGTGGCGGTGAGCTGCCCCATGCCGCGGAACCAGAGCCAGTACGCGATGCCGGTGTTGATCAGCATCATGTAGCCGTAGCCGAGGAGCGCGTTGCCGTCCAGGGCCGGCGGGGCGCCCTCGACCAGGGCGGCGACGGGGATGATGACCAGTCCGCCGGCGGTGAGCTGCCAACCGGTCACGGCCAGCGGACCGACGCCCTCGGGGCGGCCCCAGCGCTTGGTCATGACGGTGCCGGAGGCCATGGAGGCGGAGGAGACCACGCCGGCGACCACGCCGACGAGGTCGAGCCGGGCCTCGGCGGTGAGCACCACCATGCTGACGCCGAAGGCGCCCACGACCGCGGCCAGCACGGTGCGCAGGCTCGCCCGCTCTCCGAGGAGGAGGGCGGCCAGCCCGACGACGAAGAGCGGTCCGGCGGCGCCGAGCACCGCCGCGACCCCGCCGGGCAGCCGGTAGGCGGAGAGGAACAGCAGCGGGAAGAAGGCGCCGATGTTGAGGGTGCCGAGGACCGCGGACTTCCACCACCACGCGCCCCGGGGCAGGGTCCGGGCCAGGGCGGTCAGGAGCAGGCCCGCGGGCAGGGCGCGCATCACGCCGGTGAACAGCGGCCGGTCGGGCGGCAGGAGTTCGGTCGCCACGGCGTAGGTGGAACCCCAGGAGACGGGGGCGAGGGCGGTCAGGGCGACGGTCGCGAAACGCTTCACGGGAGGTGACTCCTAAGGGAGCGGGGCGAGGAGGGCGGAGTGCGCGGAATAGCTCGCTCGCAAGTAGCTTACTCGTAAGCTACTTTCCGTCAAGCAACTTTCTTGCGAACAACCAACCGGAAGCCGATACTTCGCTCATGACCGAGGCCAGCAAGGACGCCGTCGACGCGATCACCGCGCAGTGGTACGCCGTACGACCGGAACTGAACACCGACCCCATGGCCGTCTTCGGCCGCATCTTCCGGACGGCCAAGGCCGTCGGCGACGCGATGGAACGGGCCTACGGCCGCTACGGGCTCTCCCGCGGCGAGTTCGACGTCATCGGCACCCTGCGCCGCTCCGGCGCCCCGTACACGCTCTCGCCGCGCCAGCTGTCGGCCACGCTGATGCTCACCACGGGCGGCATGACCGGGCGCCTGGACAAGCTGGAGAAGGCCGGGCTGCTCACCCGCAGCCCCGATCCGCACGACCGGCGCGGCCTGCGGGTGGCCCTCACCGAGCGCGGCCTCGCCCTCGTCGACGAGGCCGTCGTCGCCGGGCTGGAGGTCCAGCGCACGGCCCTGGCGGGGCTGGAGCCCGAGGAGGTCGAGGTGCTCGGCGGGCTGCTGCGCAAGGTGCTGGCGGGCGCGCCCTGACACACGACGGGGCGCCGGGGGTGCGCACCGGCGCCGACTCGTGGTCGGCGGTGCGGACCCCCGGCGCCCCGGACGTCGATCCGTGCGCCGCCCCGGCGGGACGGCCCGTGTCGGGCGGTATCAGCCCTCGTGCGGCTTGCGCGACTTGTCGAGGACCATCACGAGGCCCGCGATGACCAGGAACAGCACGATCGGCGCGGCCACGAACAGGCCGAGCGTCTCGCCAATGCTCAGGCCCGGACCCGGGTCGTCACCGTCGTCGCGGGTCAGCGCGAGGGCGGGAGACGTCATCAGCAGCATCATCAGCGTCGTTCCGGCCGTGACGGCGCCGGCGCGCAGAGCGTTCTTCTTGTCCACGGTGCAAACGTAGCGAACACCTAAACAGCCCGCGCGCCCGGGGGTGCCGTACGAGGTCCGGCGCCCTCCCGCACCGCGCTCAGCAGGGCGTTCGCCCGGGGCGAGGCGGTGAGCTCCTCCAGGGTCAGCGGCCGGCCGGACGCATCGGCCAGCGGAAGCCGCCAATTGGGGTACTGGTCCCAGGTGCCCGGCAGGTTCTGCGGCCGCCGGTCGCCCACCGCGTCCGGCAGCCACACCCCCACCATGCGGGCGGGGGTGCGCAGCAGGAAGGCGTACAGGGCCTGTACGGCGGCCTCCTCGTCCTTGGTCTCCAGTCCGAGCCCGTCCAGCAGCTCCAGCCACTCGGCGGTGTCGGCGGCGTCCTCGGCCCGCTCCAGCTCGGCCGGGCGGGTGAGCAGGCCGAGCCGGTCGCGCAGCTCCACGTGGGCCCCGGCCAGCTTGGCGGCCGAGGGCGGCAGGTCGTGGGTGGTGGCGGTGGCCAGGCAGTCCGAGCGCCAGGCCTCCGGCGGCAGCGGCGCTCCCCCGCCCGCCCAGTCGCGCTCGAACCAGAGCACCGAGGTGCCGAGCACCCCGCGCCGGGACAGTGCCTGACGGACCCCCGGCTCCACCGTCCCGAGGTCCTCGCCGATGACCAGGGCCCCCGCCCGGTGGGCCTCCAGCACCAGCACGGCGAGCATCGCCTCGCCGTCGTACCCGACGTACGCGCCGTCGGCGGGCGGCATCCCCTCCGGGATCCACCAGAGCCGGAACAGGCCCATCACGTGGTCGATGCGCAGCGCGCCCGCGTACCGGAACACCCCGCGCAGCAGCCGGCGCAGCGGCGCGTACCCGGCCGCGGCCAGCCGGTCCGGGCGCCACGGCGGCAGCCCCCAGTCCTGGCCGCGGGCGTTGAACGCGTCCGGCGGCGCGCCGACCGAGACGTGCCGGGCGTGGAAGGGGCCGGTCAGCGCGTCGGAGCCGTCCGGGTGCACCCCGACCGCCAGGTCGTGCACGATGCCCACGGACATGCCCGCGTCCCGGGCGGCCCGCTGGGCGGCGGCGAGCTGGGTGTCCGTCAGCCACAGCAGCCAGCGGTGGAAGTCGCCGCGCTCGCGCGGCTCCTCGCCCGCGGCCGACGCGCACCAGGCGGCGTGGGTGTCCAGGGCCGGGCCCTGCTCGGCGCGGAACCGGCGGTAGGCGGCGGCCCGTTCCGGGGTCCGCGGGACGGCGTACAGCAGCTCCAGCGCCCGGCGCTTGAGCGCCCAGACGGCGTCGCGGTCGATGAGCGCGCCCTTCTCCAGCACCGAGCGGCGCAGCTGTGCGCCGCGGTCGGCGAGGTCGGCAAGCTCGGCGCGCGCCCGCGGGTCGGCGCAGTCGGCGAACTCGGGCACGTCCTCGACGCGCAGGTGGACCGGGTCCGGGAAGCGGCGCGAGGACGGCCGGTAGGGGGACGGGTCGGTGGGGGTGCCGGGCACGGCCGCGTGCAGCGGGTTGACCTGGACGAAGCCGGCGCCGTGGGTCTCGGCCGCCCAGCGGGCCAGGGCCGCGAGGTCGCCGAGGTCGCCCATGCCCCAGGAGCGCTCGGAGAGCAGCGAGTAGAGCTGGACGAGCAGCCCGTGCGTCCGGGCGGGGGCGGCCGGCGCCCGGTCCGGGGCCAGGATCAGCGTGGCCGCGGCGGTGCGGCCGTCCGGCAGGGTCGCGGTGATCCGGTGGACGCCCAGCGGCAGCCCCTCGGGCAGCGCCCCGGCCGGACCGGGCTCCCACTCGACGGCGGCCGCGGCCCCGTCGGCCGCCGCGGCCCCGGCGCCCTCGGCGCCCTCCGCTTCCTCCGGGTCCAGACGGACGCGGGTCCCCGGCGGCAGGGCGGCCAGCGCGACCGGCGGCGGTTCCCCGGCCCAGCCGACCAGGACGGGCGGCAGCGGCCGGGCCACGGCCTCCGCCTCTGCGGCGGCCAGCCGGGCCCGGACGTCGCCGGGGCCGTCGGTGGCCACCCCGAGCAGTCCGAGCACCGCCGCGACGGTGGCCGGCGGGACCGTGGCGGTGACGTCCGCGGCGGGCCGGTAGGCGGTGGCGATGCCGTGCAGTTCCGCGAGCCGGGACAGGTCGTCCATCGACGGGCACTCCTTCGTACGTGAGGGCGGGTCAGAAGGGTGGTGCAGAACACGGCGCGAACGTGGGGGCATCGCCGGGGAACACCGCAGCCATACCCATTCGAGGGCGTACGACCCCCCGGGGGCAGGCCGGCGCACCCGCGGGCCGGGGCGGCGGGCGGGTGCGGTGCGGAAGATCGGGACCGGGGGCGCCCTACGACGCCGCGGCCCCGATGCGCTCCAGGGCGTCCTCGGCCCCGTAGGGCTGGAGGTAGGGCATCCACCGGGGGTCGCGGTGGCCCGTGCCGATGATGCGCCAGGCCAGCCCGGAGGGCGGGGCCGGCTGGTGGCGCAGCCGCCAGCCGAGCTCCAGCAGGTGCCGGTCGGCCTTGACGTGGTTGCAGCGGCGGCACGCGGCGACGACGTTGTCCCAGGCGTGCTGGCCGCCCCGGCTGCGCGGGATGACGTGGTCGACGCTGGTGGCGACGGCCCCGCAGTACATGCAGCGGCCGCCGTCGCGGGCGAACAGGGCGCGCCGGGTGAGCGGAACGGGCCCCCGGTAGGGGACCCGCACGAAGCGCTTGAGCCGGACCACGCTGGGAGCGGGGACGGCCCTTGTCGCGCTGTGCAGATAGGCGCCGGATTCCTCCAGGGAGACCGCTTTGTTCTCCAGGACGAGGACGAGCGCGCGGCGGAGCGGTACGACGCCGAGCGGCTCGTACGACGCGTTGAGGACCAGGACGTGCGGCACGGACTGCCTCCTTGTACGCCGGCGGCGCGTGGCTCGCGCCGGGACGATCTGCTTTCCAGTCTCTCCTCATGGCTGGTCGGAACGCCACTACGCGCCCGTAACGGGTCCGGGGTGTTTTCGCCCACACGGTGGGTCCCGGGTGAGTCTGGTCTCTCCCCCGATCGGCGGGCCGGGTCGCCGGTCGGGCCCCGTTAGTGTGGTTGGTCTGCCCGCACCCCCCTCCGCGGGCAGGCCGCGATACCTGGAGGTTCCTGCCGTGCCCTGGCCCGCCGCCCTGCTGCCGCTCGCAGCAGACACCCCGGACACGTCCACGACGCTCAGGGAGACGCACCAGAGCGTCACCGAGGCCGCGAGCTTCATCGAGGAGAACTGGGCCGACTGGCTGTACCTGGGCCTGCGGATCCTCCTGATCATCGTCATCGCGGGCGTCCTGCGCTCGGTGGTCCGCAAGTCGCTGACCAAGCTGATAACCCGGATGAACCGCGGCGCCGAGGCCATGGAGGGCATGGCGCTGGGCGGGCTGCTGGTCAACGCGGAGCGGCGGCGCCAGCGGTCCGAGGCGATCGGGTCCGTGCTGCGCTCGGTGGCCTCGTTCCTGATCCTCGGCACGGCCGGGCTGATGGTGCTCGGCGCGCTCAAGATCAACCTGGGGCCGCTGCTGGCGAGCGCCGGCGTGGCCGGTGTCGCGATCGGCTTCGGCGCCCGGAACCTGGTGACGGACTTCCTCTCCGGCGTCTTCATGATCCTGGAGGACCAGTACGGCGTCGGGGACAAGATCGACGCGGGCGTGGCCTCCGGCGAGGTCATCGAGGTCGGGCTGCGCGTGACCAAGCTGCGCGGCGACAACGGCGAGATCTGGTACGTCCGCAACGGCGAGATCAAGCGGATCGGCAACCTCAGCCAGGGCTGGGCGACCGCCGGGGTCGACGTGCAGGTCAGGCCGACGGAGAGCCTGCCGCACCTGCGCGAGGTGATCCAGGAGGTCGCGGACGGCCTGGCCAAGGACAGCCCGTGGGACGAGCGGCTGTGGGGTCCGGTGGAGGTGCTGGGCCTGGACGAGGTGCTGCTCGCCTCGATGACCGTGAAGGTGTCGGCGAAGACGATGCCGGGGCAGCAGTTCGCGGTGGAGCGGGAGCTGCGCTGGCGGATCAAGGAGGCCTTCGACGCGGCGGGCATCCGCATCATCGGCGGCCTGCCGGAGGCGGGCGACGAGGAGGAGGCGGTCGATCCCTCGGCCTCGGTGGCCGCGCCGTCGGCGATGGCGAACCCGACCTCGCCGCAGTCGCTGGCCACCGCCCCGATACCGCAGCAGCCCGCGTCCGGCGGCCCGCGGATCACCAAGTAGGGACGCGCCGCCGGCGAGGCCGGCGGGAACCCGCCGCCGCACCCCCGCTGCCCCGCAGGTCGTTTCCTGCGGGGCAGCGCCATTGACACGGCTCCGACAGTGATAGGAAACTTACCTAACAGTTCACCTCGGTGAGGGAGAAATCCAGCCATGCCCGCCGCCACGCCCGGAACGCCCAGCCTCTTGCGCGCCATGAACGACCGGGCCGCGCTCGACCTGCTGCTGGCCCACGGCCCGCTCTCCCGCACCCGGATCGGACACCTGACCGGCCTGTCCAAGCCCACCGCCTCCCAGCTGCTGGCCCGGCTGGAGGCCGCCGGGCTGGTGGTGGCCACCGGCACCGACGGCGGCCGCCCCGGCCCCAGCGCCCAGCTGTACGCCGTCAACCCCCGGGCGGCGTACGCGGGCGGCGTGGACGTCACCCCGGGGCGGGTGCTGGCGGCCGTCGCGGACCTCACCGGCACGGTGGTCGGCAGCCACGAGGTGGCCTACGCCGAGGGCGCCGGGGCCGTCGACCAGGTCTGCGAGGCCCTCGGCGGAGCCGTCAAGGCCGCCGGGCTGCACCGCTCCGACCTGCACCGGGTGGTCATCGCCACCCCGGGCGCCTTCGACCCGCAGACCGGCCGGCTGCGCTACGCCAGCCACCTCCCCGGCTGGCACTCCCCCACCCTCCTCGACGAACTGGCGGCGGCCCTGCCCATGCCGGTCGAGTACGAGAACGACGTCAACCTCGCCGCGGTCGCCGAGCAGCGCCGCGGCGCGGCCCGCGGCCACGAGGACTTCGTGCTGCTGTGGAACGAGGAGGGGCTCGGCGCCGCCCTGGTGCTCGGGGGCCGGCTGCACCGCGGCTGGACCGGCGGCGCGGGCGAAGTGGGCTTCCTGCCCGTCCCCGGGCACCCGCTGGTCCGGCAGGTCACCCGGGCCAACTCCGGCGGCTACCAGGAACTGGCCGGTTTCCAGGTGCTGCCCGGGCTCGCCGCCGGTCTGGGCATCGACGTGCCCGCGCCGGCCGATGCCCCGGACGGACCGCACGGCGCGGAGGTGGCGGCCGCGGTCGCCCTGCTCGCCCGGGCCGCCGCCACGCCCGAAGGCCCGTACCTGGCCTTCCTCCAGTCCTACGCCACCGGGCTCGCGACCGGTCTGGCCTCGCTGGTCTCCGTACTGGACCCCGAGATCGTGGTCCTGTCCGGCGGCGTCATCGCGGCCGGCGGCGAACCGCTGCGCGCCCTGCTGGAGGCCGAGCTCGCCGAACTGGCCCCGTCCCGGCCCCGCCTGGTCGCCGGTCAGGTCACCGAACGGCCGGTCCTGCACGGCGCGCTGGAGAGCGCGCTGGCCGCCACCCGCGACGAGGTCTTCGACACCTCCCGCTGACCCGCACCGCACCCCACCCCGCCGGCTCCCCCGGCCCGGCCCGACCCGCCCGCACGACCCGTACCCGTACGCCCCGTACGCCCACCTGGCACCCCTCCCGGAAGTTCCTCCCGCAGAGAGCGAGCACCGCCATGCCCAGAACCGGACGCCTGACCGCCGCAGCCACCCTTCTCGCCGCGATATCCGTCCTCGCCACCGCCTGTACGGGACAGGGCGGCAACACGGCCGCCGACGACCCGGGCAAGGACGTCACCCTCAACTTCTGGCACGGCTGGTCCGCGCCGAGCGAGATCAAGGCGATCGAGGAGAACATCGCCCGGTTCGAGAAGGCGCACCCGAACATCAAGGTCCAGGTCACGGGCAACATGACCGACGACAAGATCAACCAGGCGCTGCGGGCGGGCGGCGACAAGGCCCCCGACGTGGTCGCCTCCTTCACCACCGACAGCGTCGGCAAGTTCTGCAACTCGCGCGCCTTCGCCGACCTGAACCCCCTCCTGAAGAAGTCCGGCATCGACAAGGAGAAGGTCTTCCCCAAGACCCTGCTGGAGTACACCCAGTTCAACGGCAACCAGTGCACCCTGCCGCTGCTGAACGACGCCTACGGCCTCGTCTACAACAAGACCGCCTTCGCGGCGGCCGGCATCACCGAGCCCCCGCGCACGTGGAGCCAATTCACCGAGGTCGCGCAGAAGCTGACCAAGACCAGCGGCGACTCGTACGAGCAGGTCGGCCTGATGCCCACCTACCACGGCTACGAGACCACCCCGATGCGGCTGGCCGCGCAGTGGAGCCCGACGTACTTCGGCGCCGACGGCAAGTCCAACCTGGCCAAGGACCCGGCCTTCGCGAAGATGCTCACCGCGCAGAAGGACCTGGTCGACAAACTGGGCGGCTACGAGAAGCTGGAGCGGTTCCGCAACACCTTCGGCGACGAGTGGAGCGCCGAACACCCCTTCCACACCGGCAAGGTCGCCATGCAGGTCGACGGCGAGTGGCGGCCCTCGATGGCCAAGGAGGCGGGAGTGCCGTTCGAGATCGGCACCGCCCCGCTGCCCGTCCCGGACGACCAGGCCGCCGACTACGGCAAGGGCTACCTCTCCGGCACGATCATGGGCATCGCCTCGGGCAGCGCCAAGCAGAACGCCTCCTGGGAGCTGGTCAAGTACATGACCACGGACACGGAGGCGGTGGTGGCCTTCGCCAACGCCATCCACAACGTGCCGTCCACCCTGGCGGCCCTGGAGTCGCCGGACCTCCAGGTGACCCCGGAGTCCAAGACCTTCCTCGACATCGCCCGGCACCCCAAGTCCGGCACCACCCCGGCCCAGGCAGACGGCGGCACCTACCAGCTGACCTTCCAGGACTTCGCGTACGCGGTCGAGAAGGGCGCCGTCGCCGACATCCCGGCCGGCCTCGCCAAGGTCGACCAGCAGATCGACACGGACATCGCGAAGGCGAAGTAGCCCCGATGACCAGCACGCACACCACGAGCGGCGCCTCCGGCGGCGCCCGCGCCCTGCGGGCGAAGCACCGCCGGTCCGCCCTGCGCACCGCGGCCTTCCTGTCGCCCTGGCTGATCGGGTTCGCGGTCTTCTTCGCCTACCCGCTGCTGTCCACCGTCTACTTCTCCTTCACGAAGTACGACGGCTTCCGGCCCCCGGTGTTCAACGGGCTGGACAACTGGAGCTACGTCTTCACCGACTATCCGCTCTTCTGGCCGGCGATGCGCAACACCCTGTGGCTCGTCGTGGTCATGGTGAGCTGCCGGGTCGTCTTCGGCCTCGGCGTCGGCCTGCTCATCACGAAGATCAAGACCGGGGCCGGCATCTTCCGCACCCTGTTCTACCTGCCCTACCTGGCCCCGCCGGTCGCCGCGACCCTCGCCTTCGTCTTCCTCCTCAACCCCGGCACCGGCCCGGTCAACGTCATCCTCGACGCGGTCGGACTGCCCACGCCCGGCTGGTTCACCGACGCCGGCTGGTCCAAGCCCGCGCTGACCGCCCTGGCCGTGTGGGGGGTCGGCGACCTGATGGTCATCTTCATGGCCGCCCTGCTCGACGTGCCCAGGGAGCAGTACGAGGCCGCCGAGCTGGACGGGGCCGGCGCGTGGGCGCGCTTCCGCCACATCACCCTGCCGAACATCTCCCCGATCATCCTGTTCGCGGTGGTCACCGGGGTCATCCAGGCCATGCAGTACTACACCCAGCCCCTGGTGGCCGGGAAGGTGGCCTCCGGCGTCATCGGCGGCTCGGGGCAGCAGTTCGAGCCGGGCTACCCCGACAAGTCCACCCTGACCCTGCCCCAGGTCGTCTACAACGTCGGGTTCCAGCGCTTCGACTACGGCGCCGCCTGCGTCGTCGCCCTGGTCCTGTTCGCCCTCTCCATGGCCTTCACCGCGCTCCTGATGCGCCGCCGTGGCGGACTGATCGGAGCCGGTGAATGAGCACCCACAGGCGCAAGGCCGCACTGCACTGGATCGGGGTCCACTCCCTCGGCGTGGCCGCCGCCCTGTTCTTCGTCCTCCCCTTCGTCTTCCTCTTCCTGACCTCCCTGATGGGCGACCGGCAGGCGCTGACCCGCGACCTGTGGCCGCACACCTGGGAGTGGGGCAACTACGCGAAGGTGTGGCACACCCCGGGCTTCCTGACCTGGTGGCGCAACACCCTGCTGTACGCCGGACTCGGCACCCTGCTGACCGTGGTCTCCTCGCTGCCCGTGGCCTACGCGCTCGCCAAGTTCCGCTTCCGCGGGCGCCGGCTCTCGCTGCTGCTGGTGATCGCCATGATGATGCTGCCGCCCCAGGTGGTGGTCATCCCGATGTACCTCTTCTGGGCCAAGCAGCTCGACCTGTCGGGCACCCTGTGGCCGCTGATCATCCCGATGGCCTTCGGAGACGCGTTCTCCATCTTCCTGCTGCGCCAGTTCCTGCTGACCATCCCGGACGAGTACCTGGACGCGGCGCGCGTGGACGGCTGCGGGGAGGTGCGCACCCTGCTGCGCGTCGTCCTGCCGATGGCGAAGCCCGGTCTGGCCGCCGTCGCGCTGTTCCAGTTCTTCGCGGCCTGGAACGACTACTTCGGCCCGCAGATCTACGCCTCCGACAACCCGGCCGCCTGGACGCTCAGTTACGGACTGGAGTCCTTCAAGGGCGCCCACCACACCAATTGGAACCTGACCATGGCCGCGACCGTGCTGGTCATGGCCCCGGTGATCGTCCTCTTCTTCTTCGCCCAGAAGGCGTTCGTCGAAGGCGTCACCCTGACCGGAGTGAAAGGCTAGTCACGATGAAACTCGCAGTGGTGGGCGGCGGTTCCACCTACACCCCCGAGCTGATCGACGGGTTCGCCCGGCTGCGCGACACCCTGCCGATCGCCGAGCTGGTCCTCATCGACCCCGCGGCCGAGCGGCTGGAGCTGATCGGCGGCCTGGCCCGGCGGATCTTCGCCCGGCAGGGGCACCCCGGCCGGATCACCACCACCTCCGACCTCGACGCGGGCGTGGCGGGGGCCGACGCGGTCCTGATCCAGCTGCGCGTGGGCGGCCAGGCGGCCCGGCTCCAGGACGAGACCTGGCCGCTGGAGTGCGGCTGCGTCGGCCAGGAGACCACGGGCGCGGGCGGCCTCGCCAAGGCGCTGCGCACCGTCCCGGTGGTCCTGGACATCGCCGAGCGGGTGCGCCGGGCCAGCCCGGACGCCTGGATCATCGACTTCACCAACCCGGTCGGCATCGTCACCCGGGCGCTGCTGAAGGCCGGCCACAAGGCCGTGGGGCTGTGCAACGTCGCCATCGGGTTCCAGCGGAAGTTCGCGGCCCTGCTGGAGCTGGCCCCGGCCGACATCCACCTGGACCACGTCGGCCTCAACCACCTCACCTGGGAGCTGGGCGTGCGCCGCGGCGGACCGGACGGCGAGGACCTGCTGCCGGAGCTCCTCGCCGCGCACGGCGAGGCCGTCGCCGCCGACCTGCACCTGCCGCGCGCGGTGCTGGACCGCCTGGGCGTGGTGCCCTCGTACTACCTGCGCTACTTCTACGCCCACGACGAGGTCGTGCGGGAACTCGGCACCAAGCCCTCGCGGGCCGCCGAGGTCGCCGCGATGGAACGGGAGCTGCTCGGCCTGTACGGGGACCCGGCCCTGGACGAGAAGCCCGCGCTGCTGGCCAAGCGGGGCGGCGCCTTCTACTCGGAGGCCGCCGTGGACCTGGCCGCCTCGCTGCTCGGCGACGGCGGCTCCGCCGTCCAGGTGGTCAACACGTTCAACAACGGCACCCTGCCCTTCCTCCCCGACGACGCGGTCGTCGAGGTGCAGGCCCGGGTGGACGGCTCCGGGCCGGTCCCGCTGGCCGCGCCCCGGCTGGACCCCCTGTACGCCGGGCTGGTCGCGCACGTGACGGCGTACGAGGACCTGGCCCTGGACGCGGCCCTGCGCGGCGGCCGCGAGCGGGTGTTCCGGGCCCTGCTGGCGCACCCGCTGGTCGGCCAGTACGACCGCGCGGAGGGGCTGACCGACCGGCTGCTCGCGCACAACAAGGAGCACCTGCCATGGGCGTGACCCTCGGCGCCGTCCTGGCGATCGACGCGGGCAACAGCAAGACGGACGTGGCCCTGCTCGGTCCGGACGGCTCGGTGCTGGTCAAGGGGCAGGCCGGTGGCTTCCAGCCGTTCCGCGCGGGGGTGGCCGGGGCCGTCGACGTGGTGGCCGAGGCGATGGCCTCCGTCGGACTGCGCGTCCGGGGCGAGGCCGGCCCCTGCGTCGAGCACGTGTCGGCCTGCCTGGCCAACGCCGACTTCCCGGTGGAGGAGGACCGGTTGGCGCGCGAGATCCGGAGCCGCAACTGGGGCCGGGTGACGGCGGTGCACAACGACACCTTCGCGCTGCTGCGCGCCGGGCTGCCCGCGGGTTCCGACCCGTGCGGGGTCGCGGTGGTGTGCGGGGCCGGGATCAACTGCGTGGGCATGACCCCGGACGGGCGGACCGCGCGCTTCCCGGCGATCGGCCGGATCTCGGGCGACTGGGGCGGCGGCGGCGGACTGGCCGACGAGGCCATGTGGTTCGCGGCCCGGGCCGAGGACGGGCGCGGCGGCCCGACCGAACTGGCCCGGGCGCTGCCCGCGCACTTCGGACTCGACTCGGTGTACGAGCTGATCGAGGCGATGCACCTGGGCCGCGTGCCGGCGGAGCGGCGGCACGAGCTGACGCCGCTGCTGTTCGCGGTGGCGGCCGCGGGCGATCCGGTGGCGCTGTCGCTGGTGCACCGGCAGGCGGACGAGGTGGTGGCGATGGCGACGGTGGCGCTGCGCCGGCTGGACCTGCTGGACGCCGAGGTCCCGGTGGTGCTCGGCGGCAGCGTGCTGGCCGCCCGGCACCCGCAGTTGAACGACCGGATCACCCAGCGGCTGGCCGAGGCCGCCCCGCGGGCCGTGATGACGGTGGTCGAGGCCCCTCCGGTCCTGGGGGCCGGGCTGCTGGGACTGGACGCGCTCGGCTCGGAACCCCTCGCCTACAGAAAACTCCGTGCCCAATTCGGGTGAACCCGCACCGGGACGGCCCCGGTCTGGAACCGTGGCGACCGCAGGGACGTATTGATGGTGAAGGGGCGTAGGGGACGCCCCCGGGGGCGGATCGCCCAAGATCGAGCACCGGGTGCTGTGGTCGACCGTCACTACGGCCATACTGCTGCGCAGGCTCGCGGATCCGTCCGCGGGCATCCGGGGGAACGCAGACCGAGGGGGAGGTCACGGTGGCCATCACGACACGCCCGCCCGCGCCACCGGGCGGTGTCGCCGTGCCGCCGCCCGGCGGCCCGCCGGGGCGGGGCACCGCCTGGGCCGAGGGAGTGGAGCGGCTGCGCGGGGCGGCGACGACCGAGCCGGGCCGGCTGCGGATCATCGGCGCCGCGGTGGCCGCGCTGATCGTGCTGTTCGGCGCGGTCAGCCTGTGGGAGGTGTCCGACCGGTCCACCGCGGCCGGCGACGTGGTGGGCCGCAGCCAGCCGCTGAGCGCGGACGCGGCGAGCATCTACCGCTCCCTGGCGGACGCCGACACCGCCTCCTCCAGCGGTTTCCTCGCGGGCGGCCAGGAGCCGCGCGAGGTCCGCCAGCGCTACGAGAAGGACATCGCCAACGCCTCCCGGCTGCTGGTGAGCGCGGCCGCCAACACCCGGGCCGACGAGGAGTCCCGCAAGCAGATCGCCCTGCTGAGCACGGAGTTGCCCCGCTACACGGGCCTGATCGAGCAGGCCCGCGCGACCAACCGGCAGGGCCTGCCGCTCGGCGGCGCCTACCTCCGCTACGCGAACGAGCAGATGACCACCCGGCTGCTGCCCGCCGCCCAGCGGCTCTACGAGGCCGAGACCGGCCGGCTCTACACCGACTACGACGGCGCCCGGGCCTGGCCGCTGGCCTCGATCGGCACCGGCCTGCTGGCCCTCGGCGCCCTCGGGTGGGCGCAGCGGCGCAGCTACCGGCGGACGAACCGGGTCTTCAACCACGGTCTGCTGGCCGCGACGGCCGCCTCGGCGGTGGTGCTGCTGTGGCTGGCCGTGGGGCACACCGTCGCCCGGGCGGAGCTGAGCCAGGCCCGCTCGGACGGGCAGGAGTCGCTCAAGGTGCTCAACGACGCCCGGATCGCCTCGCTCCAGGCCCGGGCCGGGGAGAACCTGACGCTGGTCTCACGGGGCGCCGTACTGGCCGCGGACAACAAGTCCGACAAGTACGACGTGGACTTCACCGACAACATGAAGCAGCTGGAGGCCGGTCTGGCCTCCGCGCTGCGGCTGGCCGACGACGACGCGGGCCGCACCCCGCTCAAGCACGCCGCCGACGGCGTGGCGCAGTGGAAGCAGCGGCACGCCGCGGCCCGCGAGGCGGACCTGAAGGGCGACTACGACGCGGCCCGCGACCAGGTCATAGGGACCGATCGGAACAAGGAGAGCAGCGGCGCCGCCTTCGACACGGTGGACGCCTCGCTGGAGCAGGCGGTGACCCACGAGCAGCGGGAGTTCACCGGCGCCGCCCGGTCCGGGCTCGGCGCGCTGGGCGGTTTGATGACGGGCGCGGCGGCCCTGGCGGTCGTCGGCGCGGCGGCGGCACTGCTCGGTGTCGGGCGCAGGCTTTCGGAGTACAGGTGAGAGCGATGCGGATACGGGCGGAACGAGCCTCCGAAAGCCCCGCGGGCGACCCGGACCGTGCGGGCCCCGGCGCCGCGGCCCGGCCCGCCGGCGCGCGGCGCGGCGCGCGGCGGCTGCGCGGCTGGGGCGGGGTGAGCGCGATGGCCGCGGCCTGCGCGGTGACCGCGGCCGGGGTGCTGCTCACGCTGACGCAGGCGGCGCCCGACCCGGGGCGCCCGGGCGCGGTCCGCGACCCCGCGTCGGTGGTGGTGGCCCCGAAGGCCGCCGCGGCCCCCTGGGGCCCCACCGACACCTGCCCGAGCCCGGAGGCGAGCCTGCGCCCGTCCACCGTGGACGGCGCGACCGTCGCCCGGATCAAGAGCGCCGGCAAGCTGGTGGCGGGCGTGGACCAGAACAGCTTCCGCTGGGGCTACCTCAACCAGGCCCGCGACGGCCGCCTCGACGGCTTCGACATCGACCTGGTCCGGGCCATCGCCAAGGACATCCTGGGCGACCCGGACGCGGTCATCTACCGCGCCATCCCCACCAGCCAGCGCATCCCCGCGCTCCAGGAGGGGCGGGTCGACATCGTCGTGCGGACGATGACGATCAACTGCAAGCGGCTGGAGGACGTGGCCTTCTCGACCGCCTACTTCGAGGCGGGCCAGCAGGTGCTGGCGCCGAAGGGCTCGCCGATCACCGGCTACGACACCTCGCTCAAGGGCAGGCGGATCTGCTTCGCGGCCGGCTCCACCGCGGAGGCGACGCTGTCGGCGCAGTCCTACGGATCGGTCCCGGTCACCGTCCCCAACCAGCTGGACTGCCTGGTGCGGCTCCAACTGGGCGAGGTGGACGGCATCGTCACCGACAACGCCCTCGCGGCCGGCCAGGCCGCCCAGGACCCCTCGGTGCGGCTGGTGGGCTCGCCCTTCACCCGCGAGTTCTACGGGGTCGCGATGAACAAGGGCGCCACCGACCTGGTCCGGCGGGTCAACAAGGTGCTGGAGGACTACCGCGCGGGCGGCGCCGCCAGTCCGTGGATGGCCTCCTACGGCGTGCACCTGAAGGCCGTGCTGCCCGACGTCTCCGGCCCGCCCGAGCCCAAGTACCGGGACGGCTGAGGCCGGTGGCGGAGTCGGACGCGTGGACACGGTCGCGGGACGCGGAGTCGGGGGAGGCGGGATCGGCGGTGATGGACCGGGACGACGTCGACCGCGCGCTCACCCGTCTGGGCGCGGAGCACGAGGCCGTGGAGACCTCGCTGCTGGCCCTGCAGGACCACGCGGGACGGCGGCTGCTGGAGGGGGTCGCCCTGACCGGGGTCACCCGGGAGCGCTGGGCCGCCGCCGACGCGCGGATCACCCGGCTGTGGACGTACTTCGAGGCCTACAGCGGGGCGCTGCGCGCCGCCCGGGAGATCCGGGAGCGGCGCCGCTGGCCCGGCCGCGAGGACCTGGCCGAGCTGACGGAGCGGCTGCGCGGGCCCGGGGTGCTGATCGCGGGTGCCGCCGTGGAGGGCGCCGCCCTCACGGAGCGGTTCTCGCTCGCGGAGCTGGTGGCCCGGATGAACGAGCTGTACGCGGGCTCGCTGGACGTCGTGGTGGCCGCCGACGCGGTGTGGTCGGCGCTGCCCGCCCGGATCGACCTGCTCGCCGCCGAGCTGCACCGCACCCGTTCGCTGGCCCACTCGGTGGGCGTGCGCCCCGGTGAGCACCCCGCCGGCGACGACTTGGAGGACATCACGGCGGAGCTGGCCGCGCTGCGGTCCCGGGTGATCGAGGACCCGCTGGCGTTCTGGCTGCCGGTGGCGGGCAGTTCGGCGCCCGGCGGCGGCCGTCCGGACACCGGCCGCTACGACCGGGCCGCGCTCGCGCTGGAGGACGTGCGCCGCGAGATCGAGGCGGTGCTGGACGTGCGGCAGGACGCCGAGCAGCGCCTGATCAACCTGCGGGACGTGTTGTCGCGGGCCGACCGGACCCTGGCGGAGGCCCGGACCGCGCGCATCGAGGTGCTGGCGAAGATCGCCGCGTCCGAGGTGCCCGCGGTCAGCGGACCGCCCACGGTGCTCCAGGAGCAGCTCGCGGCGGCGGCCGAGCACCGGCGCCGGTCGCGCTGGCACCGGCTCTCGCCGCTGTTGGAGTCGCTGGAGGAGCGGGCCGAGGAGGAACTGCGCCGGGCCCGCGAGTCGTTGACGGCGGTGACCGCCCCGCTGGCGGTCCGCGCCGAGCTGCGCGGGCGGCTGGACGCCTACCGGGCGAAGGTCGCGCGGCACGGCATGGCGGAGGATCCGGTGCTGATCGAACGGTACGACGCGGCCCGGCGGATGCTGTGGAGCGCGCCCTGCGACCTGCGGGCCGCCGAGCAGGCGGTCCTGCGCTACCAGCAGGCGGCCGCGGAGTCGCTCGTCCCGCAGCAGCCGCTGCCCGAACACCACTGGCCCGACGGGCCGGGGAAGGAGGACGCATGAGCCCGACCGGAACGGCGTGCGTTCGCCCCGGCTGCCCGGGGACGTACGAGGACATGGGCGGCGGGGAGCTGTACTGCGACACCTGCGGGCTGGCGCCCGTCGGCTCGGTCGCGGCGGGCGCGGAGGAGCTGGTGTCGCCCCCGACGGGGATGACCAGCGCGGCGAAGGGCCCGCCGGGGGCCGGCGGGTCCCGGGGGTCGCGGGGCTCACAGGGCTCCCAGGGCTCGGCGCGCTCCTCCGCCTCGTCCTCGGCGCACTCCTCGCGGTCCTCGCGCTCGTCCTCGTCCCGGCGCTCCGTGTCGGGCCGGCTGTCGCGCTCGCTGACGGGTCCGGCCTCCACCCGGTCGGTCTCGGTGCGCAGTTCCGGTTCGGCCTCCGCACCCTCGGGGCGCGGCCGGCTCGGGGCCGGTCTGGTCGACGTGCCGGAGGTGCCGCGCCCCGATCCCTCGGCGGCCGTGCTGGAGAACCCGGAGGTCCCGGAGCGCAAGCGGTTCTGCTCGCGTTCGGACTGCGGGGCTCCGGTGGGGCGTTCCCGGGGCGAGCGGCCGGGCCGCACGGAGGGGTTCTGCACCAAGTGCGGGCACCCGTACTCCTTCGTGCCCAAGCTGCGCTCGGGCGACGTGGTGCACGGCCAGTACGAGGTGGCGGGCTGCCTGGCGCACGGCGGCCTCGGCTGGGTCTACCTGGCGGTGGACCGTGCGGTGTCGAACCGGTGGGTGGTCCTCAAGGGCCTGCTGGACACCGGCGACCAGGACGCGATGGAGGCCGCGATCTCCGAGCGGCGCTTCCTCGCCGAGATCGAGCACTCCAACATCGTGCGGATCTACAACTTCGTGGAGCACCTGGACCAGCGGACCGGTTCGCTGGACGGGTACATCGTCATGGAGTACGTGGGCGGCAAGTCGCTGAAGGAGATCGCCAACGAGCGGCGGCGGCCGGACGGGCGGCGCGACCCGCTGCCCGTGGAGCAGGCCTGCGCGTACGGCATCGAGGCCCTGGAGGCCCTCGGGCACCTGCACAGCAGGAACCTGCTGTACTGCGACTTCAAGGTCGACAACGCGATCCAGCAGCAGGACCAGCTGAAGCTGATCGACATGGGCGCGGTGCGCCGGATGGACGACGAGGAGTCGGCCATCTACGGGACCGTGGGCTACCAGGCCCCCGAGGTCGCGGAGGTGGGCCCCTCCGTCGCCTCCGACCTGTACACGGTGGCGCGGACGCTGGCGGTGCTGACCTTCGACTTCCAGGGCTACACCAACGTGTTCGTGGACGCGCTGCCCGACCCCGGGCACATCGAGGTCTTCCGGCGGTACGAGTCCTTCTACCGGCTCCTGGTGCGGGCCACCGACCCGGACCCGGGGCGGCGGTTCGCGTCCGCGCAGGAGATGGCGGACCAGCTGACGGGCGTGCTGCGCGAGGTGGTCGCGCTCCAGACGGGCCGGCCGCGACCGCAGCTGTCGACGCTGTTCGGACCGGAGTTCAAGGTCCCCGACACCCGGCTGTTCACCGACGGCCCGGACCTGGAGGTCTCGCAGCTGGGGCTGCGTCCGGCGGCCACCCGGCAGAGCCGGCTCTTCGGGGTGCGGCGGCGCGGCGCGGGTACGGGCGCGGGGACCGGGGCCGGGGCCGGGGCCGGGGGCGCGTCGGTGCAGCCGGTGGCGCAGGCCGCGCCGGGCGCGCTGCCGCACCCGGTGACCGGCCCGGCGGCCGCGCCGGGCGGTGCGGCGGCCGGTCACGGGGCCGGGGGCGCGACCGCTCCGGGCTCCGGGCCGCATCCGGCGGCGCGGGCGGGCGCCCCGGGCGGCGCGCTGCCGGGGCTCGGGACCACCGCCACGCGCGTGACCGGCGGCGCGGTGCCGGCGCCCCGGCAGGCGCCGGCCGAACCGGCGGCGGCCCCCTCGGCCATCGCCGCGCCGGCGCCGGTGCCGGGGTCCGTACCCGTAGCCGCACCCGCGGCCGGGGCGCCCGCTGCCGGGGCCGCGGGGCTGGCCCGGCTCGACGCGCGGGGCGCGTCGCTGGCCCTGCCGGTGCCGCTGGTGGACGCGGCCGACCCGAACGCCGGCTTCCTGGCGGGCCTGCTGGGCTCGGCGCCGGCCGACCTGCTGGGCGCGCTGGGCGCGGCGCCCGCCGACTCGGCCGAACTGCGGCTGCGCGAGCTGCGGGCGCGGCTGGAGCTGGGTGAACTGGCCCTGGCCGGCGGCACGCTGGTCGAGCTGGAGGAACAGCACCCGGACGACTGGCGGGTGGTGTGGGCGCGCGGCATCGCCTCGCTGGCCGCCGGGGACGACGAGATAGCGGCCCTGTCCTTCGACGCGATCTACGACGCCTTCCCGGGCGAGCCCGCGCCGAAGCTGGCCCTCGGGCTGTGCGCGGAGGTGCTCGGGCAGCTCGACAACGCCGCCGAGTACTACCGGCTCGTGTGGATCACCGACCCCGGGTTCGTCAGCGCGGCCTTCGGGCTGGCCCGGGTCCAACTGGCCGCCGGCGACCGGGACGGGGCCGTGCGCACGCTGGAGTCCGTTCCGGAGGCGTCCATCCACTACACCGCCGCCCGGGTGGCCGCCGTACGCGCACGTCTGCGCGACCGGTCCCCGCGGGAGCCTCTGCTCGCCGATCTGACGGCCGCCTCCGACCAGGTGGAGGCGTTGCGGCTGTTCGGCCTGGACCCGGAGCGGCAGGAGCGCCTGCGGGCGGAGGTTCTGGGCTCGGCCCTGGACTGGGTACTGTCGGGCGGGCGGGGTTCCGACCCCGGCCGGACCTCGCTGCTCGGCAGTCAACTGGACGAGCGCGGACTGCGCTTCGGCCTGGAGCGCTCGTACCGCGTCCTCGCACGGCTGGCACAGCGGGGCGAGGAGAGGATCGAACTGGTGGAGCGGGCAAACCGTTTCCGTCCCCGGACGTGGGTGTGATTGATGTCGATGCATCGGCTGTCGGGCTGCCCCAGCTGCGCGGAACCGCTGGAGGAGGGTGACCGCTTCTGCGGCGTCTGCGGCTACGCGGTCGCCGCCCCTCCCCCGGCTCCGGCCGCGGACCATCCGACCGTTCCCGTCACCCCGGCGGCACGGCCCGCCGGACCGCCCGGAGACCCGGGCCCCGGCGCGGGCCCGGCTCCCGCTGCGGCTGCGCACCCGGCCGCGGCGCCGGGCTCCGGCGCGCCCTCCGGCGGTCCGGACCCGGCGGCGGGACCCGGCCACGGCCCGGGCCCGGCGGCCGGCGGCGCCGGGCCCGCCCCCGGCTGGGGGAGCGTCACCTCGGCCGCCCCGGCCCCGGTCGGCGACCCGGCCGGCTGGACCCCGGCACCGCCGGCGCCGGCCCCCGCCGCCACCCGGTACGACCACCGCGGGGCCCCCGCCGGGCACGCCGGGCACGCCGGGCAGGAGTCCGCCGCCCCGCACCCGGAGCGGGCGCCCGTACCGGAGCACCCGTACGGCACCCCGCGGGGCTCCACCTCCGGGCACGAGGGCGCGTACGGCGTCCCCCGGGGCCCGGTGGGCGGCGCTCCCGGACCGGTCCCGGAGCCCCCGCGGCAGGAGGACCCGTACGCCGCCGCCCCGCAGGGCCCCGGCACTCCGCCGGAGGGCACCCCCGCCGGGGGCCGGACCTGCGTCGCCTGCCGGGCCGGGCACGTGGACCCCGACGGGTACTGCGAGCACTGCGGGCACGCCCAGCCCCGGGAGCGGGACCACCAGGAGGAGGAGCTGGGCAGCGTCGCCGCCGTCAGCGACCGGGGGCTGCGCCACCACCGCAACGAGGACTCCTTCGCCGTGGCCGCGACCGCGCTGCCCGACGGCTCCGCCGCCACGGTGGCGATCGTCTGCGACGGCGTGTCCTCCGCCAGCCGTCCCGACGACGCCTCGGCGGCCGCGGCGGCCGCCGCCAACGAGACGCTGCTCGACGCGCTGCCCCGGGGCGCGCACCCGCAGGAGGCCATGCACGAGGCGATCCTGGCCGCCGCGGCCGCGGTGAACGCCCTGGCTCCGGAGACCCCGGGCGCGCAGAACGCCCCCGCGTGCACCCTGGTCGGCGCCGTCGTGAGCAGCGGGCTGCTGACCATCGGCTGGGTGGGCGACAGCCGCGCGTACTGGGTGCCGGACGACCGTGCCGCCCTGCCGCGCCGCCTCACCGAGGACGACTCGTGGGCGGCGCAGATGGTCGCGGCGGGGCTGATGGGCGAGGCCGAGGCGTACGCCGACGTCCGCGCGCACGCGATCACCGGGTGGCTCGGGGCCGACGCCTACGACCTGGAGCCGCACACCGCCACGTTCAAGCCGGACCACCCGGGCGTCGTCGTGGTGTGCACCGACGGGCTGTGGAACTACGCCGAGTCCGCCCGGGACATGGCCCGCGTCCTGCCGTCGGACGCCGCCGTGCGCCCGCTGCACAGCGCGCAGGTGCTGGTGGGCCACGCCCTCGACGGCGGCGGGCACGACAACGTCACCGTGGCCGTCGTTCCGTTCGCCGCCCGGCCCGGCCACCGACCGGAAGCGGAGGCGGAGCCTGAGCCCGGATCCGACGCACGGGCGCAGGCGGATCCGCGCCCGCAGGCCTGACCGAGCTGCCCGAGCCCCTAGGAGTCCTACCGATGGCGAACTTCGCCAAGCCGAGCGCCCCGCGCTTCACCGCGGAGGTGTACCAGAACGAGTTCCTCCCCGAGGGCGGGCGGGACGTCCACGCCATCGTCACGGTCACCTCCACCGGCGGCGCCGCGGCGACGCGTGCGGCGGCCGACCGCGGCGCGGCCGCCGTCGTGATCATGGTCGACTGCTCGGGGTCGATGGAGTACCCGCCGGACAAGATGCGCGGCGCCCGCGAGGCCACGGCCGCGGCCGTGGACACCCTGCGCGACGGCACCGCCTTCGCCGTGGTCGCCGGGACGCACGAGGCCAAGGAGGTCTACCCGGGGCAGGGCCGCCTCGCCGTCGCCGGACCGGCCACCCGCGCCCAGGCCAAGGAGGCGCTGCGCGGCCTGCGGTCCGGCGGCGGTACCGCCATCGGCACCTGGCTGCGGCTGGCCGACGGGCTGCTGCGGCAGTCCAGCGCCGCCATCCGGCACGGCATCCTGCTCACCGACGGCCGCAACGAGCACGAGGAGCCGGCCGTGCTGCGCGCGACCCTCGACGCGTGCGCGGGCCGCTTCACCTGCGACGCCCGCGGGGTGGGCACCGACTGGGAGGTCAAGGAGGTCACCGGGATCGCGGGCGCGCTGCTCGGTTCGGCCGACATCGTGGCCGATCCGGCCCATCTGGCGCAGGACTTCACGCGCATGATGGAGAACGTGATGGGCAAGGAGGTCGCGGACGTGGCGCTGCGCCTGTGGACGCCGGTCGGCGTGGAGATCCAGTACGTCAAGCAGGTCGCTCCGGCCGTCCAGGACCTGACCGGACGCCGCACCGAGGCCGGCCCGCGGGCCGGCGACTATCCGACCGGCTCCTGGGGCGACGAGTCCCGCGAGTACCACGTGTGCGTCCGGGTGCCGAGCGCGAGCGTCGGCCAGGAGATGCTCGCGGCCCGGGCCACGCTGGTCCTGCCGGGTGCGGCGGGCGAGCCGCCGTCCGTCCTGGCGCAGGGGCTGGTCCGGGCGGTGTGGACGGACGACCTCGCCGCCTCGACCGCGATCAGCCCGCAGGTCGCGCACTACACCGGCCAGGCGGAGCTGGCGCAGGCCATCCAGCAGGGCCTGGAGGCCCGCAAACTGGGTGACGTCGACGGCGCCACGGCCAAACTGGGGCGCGCCGTGCAGTTGGCGAGCGCCTCCGGGAACGCGGACACCGCCAGGCTTCTGGCCAAGGTGGTGGATGTCGTGGATGCGGTGGCGGGTACTGTGCGGCTGAAAGCCAAGGTCGCCGATGCCGACGAGATGACCCTCGAAACGCGTTCGACCCAGACCGTCCGAGTGAAGAAGACCTGAGAAGACCTGCCGTGAAGACGCAGGGAGAAGAAGGGGGAAGCGCCGCCATGCCGACCTGCCCGAACGGGCACCAGTCCGCCTCCGACGACTGGTGCGAGGTCTGCGGCCACCGCATGGCTGCCCGGGAGAGCGCTCCCCCGGCGCCTTCCTACGGCTACGGCTACCCTCCCACCGCCGGTGAGCCGACCGCCCAGGCCGAGCTGTGCCCGCAGTGCCGGACCCCCCGCGAGGCCATGGCGCCCTTCTGCGAGGAGTGCCGCTACAACTACCTCACCCGGACGCCGACTTCGTACGCCCCGCCGGCCCCGCCGGAAGCGGGCCACGGCCGGCCGGGCACCACCGGCGGCCAGGCGACGGCCAACCCGCAGGCCGCGCAGCACCAGGGGCCGGGGCAGCAGACGTACGGGCAGGACCCCTTCGAGTACCAGGGCTCGCGGCCCTCCCGCATCAACCGGCCGGCCGAGCCGCTCCAGCGCGAGGACGACTGGCTGCTGCCGCCGCCCGCACACGAGCAACAGCAACAGCAACAGCACCGCTACCAGCAGCAGCCCCCGGCGCAGACGTCCCACACGCCCCCCTCGCAGCAGGGGTACCAGGACTACCACCAGCAGCCCTCGTACCAGCAGCAGCAGCCGTCCTTCCCGCCCCAGGGCGGCTCGTGGACGGCGACGATCGGGCCGGACCGCTCGTACTTCACGGCGATGATGCAGCGCAGCGGCCCGGAGGCCGCCGGGCTCAACATGCCCGCGTACTCCCCCGAGCAGCACCTCCCGCTCTCCGGCGGCCAGATCACCATCGGACGCCGCCGCGCCTCCACGGGCGAGTCCCCCGACATCGACCTGTCGGTCCCGCCGGAGGACCCGGGCGTCTCCCACCAGCACGCGGTCCTGGTCCAGCAGCCCGACCTCAGCTGGGCCGTGGTGGACCAGAACTCCACCAACGGCACCACCATCAACGGCGGCGAGGACCCGATCCAGCCCTACGTCCCGGTCTCCCTCACGGACGGCGACCGCGTCCACGTGGGCGCCTGGACCACCATCACCATCCGCCGCGCCTGACCGGAGGCCGGGGCCGCCGGCCGCCGGAGGGGATCCGGCGGCCGGCGGCCCGGGCAAGCGCATTAGGCTCCGATGGTGCAGCGCCTCGTCCTCTTGGACCTCGACGACACCCTCATCGACCGCCGGCAGGCCTTGGCTGCCGTGGTCACACGTTTCGCGGACCGTCACCGGCTGACCGCGGCCGAACGCGAAGGGGTTCTCGGCCGCCTCGGCGAGCGAGCCTGCCTCGCGGACTTCGCGGCGCTCCGGGAGCTTCACGGGCTGACCGTGCCGGCCGGGGCACTGTGGCAGCAGTACGCGCAGGACATGGCCGAGAGTGTCCTCTGTCCGGCCGGGGTGCTGGAAGGCCTGGAGGCGTTGCGCGTGCGGGGCTGGAGGATCGCCATCGCGACGAACGGCCCCGGGGACGTCCAGCGGGCCAAACTGGATGCCACCGGCCTGGCGGCCCGGGTCCACGCGGTGTGCGTCTCCGGCGAACTCGGCTTCCGCAAACCCGACCCCCGGATGTTCGCCGCCGCCGCCCGGTCGTGCGGTGCACACCCTGGAGAGGGCGGATGGATGGTGGGGGACGATCCCGTCAAGGACATAATCGGCGGTCGGTCAGCCGGGCTCACCACTCTGTGGATCGGCAGGGCGGCCGACTGGCCGGCCACGCTCCCCGCCCCCGACCGGATCGCTCCGACGGCGCTCCGGGCCATCCGTCTGCTCTTGGCGCTCACCCCTGAGGAGGGATGACGTGACGACGCGATCCGTCACCACCGTAGGACTGCTCCACCCGGGCAGCATGGGAGCCGCTGTCGGCGCCCAGCTGCGAGCCCGCGGCGTCACCGTCCTTTGGTGCCCCGCCGGGCGAAGCGATGCCACCCGACGCCGCGCCGAACGGGCAGGGCTGGAGCCGGCCCTCTTCCCCGATCTCCTGGACCGGGCGGACGTCGTCGTCTCTCTCTGCCCTCCGGCCGGCGCCGAAGAGCTCGCCGGCCGGGTCGCGTCGCACGGATTCGCCGGGCGGACGTACGTCGAGGCGAACGCGGTCTCCCCGGAGCGCGTCCGACGCATCGTCGCACTCTTCCCCGAGGCGGTGACGATCGACGCCGCGGTGATCGGGTCCCCGCCCATCGGTGGCAAGCGGCCGACGCTCTACCTCGCCGGTGAGCGTGCCCAGCGGGATGGGATCGAACAGCTCTTCGCCGGCACCGATGTCCGTACGCACTCCCTCGGACTCGATCCCGGGGCGGCGTCCGCGCTCAAACTCGCCTACTCCAGCTATCAGAAGGCTTCCCGCGTTCTCGCCGCCCTGTCCTACGGAGCCGCCCAGACGCACGGGGTCGGCGAGGAGCTCTTGGCCATCGCGGCCAACCGGAGTAGCAGCTACCTCGCGGAGACTGACTACATCCCCAAGACCGCGGCACGTGCGTGGCGTTGGGGACCCGAGCTCGCCGAGGCCGCCGCTCTGCTCGGCGAGGCCGGCCTGCCCGAGGAATTGATGCTCGCCGCCGCCACATCCCTTGACCGCTGGGAGGGGGCGCGCGATGCCCACCTCACGGTCGAGGAGGCCCTCGAACTGCTGCGTCGACCCCCGCCGGACGGCTGACCCGCGACGGCACGATGGCAGAACGGCCTCAGCGCACGAGCTTGCGGATGACGATGCCGACGGTCAGGGTCGTGAAGAGCAGTCCACCTCCGGCGCAGCCGACGGCGAGCGCCGTCCAGGCGTGCGTCTTCAGCTCGGAAGGTGCCCCCACCCCGACGTTCAGCCACAGCGCGCAAGCCAGGACGAGCGCCTTGCCCAGCTCGACGAGGTCGAAGAGGCCCGCTCCGTCAGCGCCGCGCGCCGCACCCGAGAGGTGGAGCAGCAAGCCGGTGGAGAGCACGGAGCCGCCCAGGGTGCGCGCCGGGTTGCGTGCCCGCACGCCCCAGCCGAGGATCCCGCCGAGGAAGCCCCGGCCCGCAAGCCTCTGGAACAGAGGCCGTTCCGCGGCTTCGCGCTGCCGGGTGAAATAGTACAGCTGGTCCCCCTCGGCCATCCGCCGGCGTCGGGTCAACGTGGACCGGACGGCTTCCAGGGCGCCCGGACTCACCCGGGTGAACACCCGGTCCATGAAGCTCGTGACCTGCTCGTCGGTGCGGAAGACCACATCACCGAGGTCCACTTCCTGGACGCTGCTCGTGCCCGCCAGCCGGAACCGGGCTGGCCCCGTGGGCACGGCGAGCGCGCGCACCGCCGTGTCCGCGAGTTCCACCACCACCGGAGACACGTCGTCGGCGCTGGCGCTGAGGCTGGAGATCGTCGAGGACCTGAAGACCAGTTCGGCCGTGCCCGTCGCGGGGGGGACCCCACCCGCGACCGGCACCCTCCGCTGCACGGGCACGGCCACGACGTGGCGCAGTCCCCGGACGACCACCGCTCCCCGGATCTCGCTGTCGAGCAGTGCGCTCGCCTCGCCGGACACCACCATCCCGTTGATGCGCAGGCCGTCCCGACACCGCACTCCGGTGCCCCGGAACGGCGAGTCCACGCGGACGCGCCGCAGCACCAGCGCCGAGACGTCGACCTCGTCGAGGGTGAGCGACTCCAGCCAGAGGTCGTCGAGAGCGATGATCTCCGTTACGTTGACGCTCTCCAGGGACACCCGTGGTCTGCGCTGCCTGCCCACCGTGGCCTGGCTGCGCAGGGCCAGCGTCGCCGCCCTCAGCCGTTTCAGTTGGACGGGCCCGCGCACTGCAGCGATCTGTACGGAGTCCGACACTCGCACGCCCTCGAAACGCGTCGGCCCACAGGAGTGCACGTCGAGTGCCTCCAGGGTCGATTCGCTGACGTCGACCTCCGTGTGCCGCGGGGTGTTGCGGACGATCAACCGGCCGATGCGGGAGTTGCTCACGAGCAGGGCGTCTGCCGCGCAGTGATCGACGACGAGCTCTTCGATGACGCAGGAGCGAATGGTGATCGCTCCCGCCACGTTCACCCGGTGCAGGGCGAGCCGCCCGGCAGTCAGGGAATCCAGCACCAGGGGGTCGTCGATGTCCCGCTGCCTGATGGTCAGGTCGCGGTCGTGACCTGCGGGCGCGGTGAGGCCCACGACCCGGGCCAGCCCGTCGAGCGTACTGATCGTCGCCATGCCCATCCCCCCGTGGTTCTCCCCCGCCGCTTTTTACCCGTTGTCACAGGCCCGCGGGCGCCGCCCCTTCCAGAAGCGCGGCCAGGTCGCCGTGCCGGACCGGATCGCGGTCGCCGGACGCATGCGCCGCAGCCACGAGCTCGGCCGTCGGGGCAGGGTCCGTACGATCGGTCCGCACGAGGAGGTGAAAGAGGTCCTCGCCGGCCGGAACCGAGGCCAGATCCGCCAGCGCCTCCTCCCAGGCGGCGAGCCGGTCCGCCGTGTCCCGGTCGCCCCGTCCCCTCGACCGCTCTTCGCAGACCTCACGGGGAACCCACAGCAGCACGCAGAGCCACGGTGCACGGAGTGCGGCGTTGAAGGTCCGCAAGTGCTCGACACTGCCCATGTGTACGAGCGGGATCCGCCCGGCGCCGGTCATCGCCTCCAGGTCGTCCCGGTCGACGGCGTACGTGTTGCCGTACCTCTCGGTCTCCAGCACCAACCGGCCGGCAGCACGCAGGGCGTCCAGCTCAGCGCGTTCGGCCATGCGGTAGCCGGTCGTGCGCCCTGAACCCACTTTGATCTTGGGAAGTTGTCCGTAACGGGCGTCCAGGACGCCCAGCGCGGTACTGACGGTGTCCTTGCCCGCCGCCGGAGGTCCGAACAGTACGACGCCGGAGGTGTTCTTGTCGTGCTGCGCGTCCACGGTCACGTCAGGGCCTCGTCGTATCGACCGGACAGGATCAGAGCCACCGATTCGACCTGCTCCGCCAAGGGCGTCATCGCGGTGACCCGGTTGTCGACGAGGTGGAACTCTCCCACCGGGCGCCGGTCCAGGGAGATCGCGGCGAGATACCGGCGCCAGTGGGCCAGCTTCCAGTTGTCGCGCGCCGCGTTGCGCGATGTCAGCCGCTCGCGCATGGACGACGCGTCGCTGTCTACCCACACCACCTCGAGCCCCGCTCCCAGGCGTGAGCAGTGCCTCCGCGTACGTGTGGCCCACTGCTCGTCGACGACCTCGGTGAGGAACGGTGCGACGGCCACGACCGGCACCCCGCACTCCAGGTTCTCCCAGCACGCCTTCATCAGGGACTCGTACTCCAGCGGCCGGACGCGTTCCGCGTAGACGCTGCTCTGCCGGTCGTCAGGATCGCCGTTGAGGTGTGAGAGCAACGCCTCTGTCAGGGGCCTCGTCAGGGTGTCCTTGTCCAGCAGCGGCCACCCCGTAGCCTGCGACATCATCTTTCCCGCCTCGGACTTGCCGGAGCCGGCGTATCCCGCGACGAGGACGAGCGCGATCGCGTGCCGGGACGGCTCCGAACCTGTACTCAACGGTCCTCCCCAAGGACGCGGCAAAGGCCTTCCATCCTGCACACGTTACCGCCAACTGATCACCTGTGGGCGGAGGTTCCGCATCCCGCCACCCGGCTCTCCCGACCCGCCGGATGAGCACGCAGCCGTCTTCCGCCAAGACCGGGCCCCGCGCCCGCCCGGTCCTACGGGCCCAGGGGCCATGTGTACGGGCCCCGGGGGTCGTCGAGCCAGGACCACTGGCCCTCCGGGGTGACCGTGACGCCGAAGCGTTCGCGCGCCGGGCGGTCCTCGCGGCGCCACAGGTCCAGGGCCTCGCGGGGGTGCAGGACGCCCGCGGTCAGCACCAGCAGGAACCGGAACCGCTCGTTGTCCACCAAGTCGTACGGGACCCCGTGCGGGCTCGCGTCCCGGTCCGGGGGCGCCGCCGTGGCCCCGCGCAGCGGGACGAAGTAGGCCGGGGTGTGCAGGAAGCGGCCCTCGGCGAAGCCCGGGGCGCTGTCGCGGACCGTGAGGGCGATCAGCCCGGTGGACAGCGGCGACAGGATGCGCGCGCCGGGGCGGCACTGGCCGAGCCAGGCGTACGGGACGCGCGGCAGGGTGCAGGTGACCATGATCCGGTCGAAGGGGGCCCGGGAGGGACAGCCGCGCGCGCCGTCGCCGGTGACCACGGCGGGCCGGTAGCCGAGCGCGGCCAAGTGGCTGCGCGCGGACTCGGTGATCTCCTCGTCCAGGTCCACGGTGGTCACGCGGTCCGCGCCGAGCCGGTGGCAGAGCAGGGCGGCGTTGTAGCCGGTGCCCGCGCCGATCTCCAGCACGTTGTCCCCGTCCCGTACCCCGAGGGCCTCCAGCATCCGCGCCATCAGCGAGGGCTGGCTGCTGGAGGAGAGCAGCTCGCCGTCGCGCAGCCGGGTCGCGAGGGGGGCGTCGGCGTAGACCCCGCGCAGCCAGCGGGCCCGGCGTTCGGGGTCGGGGTCCTCCGACCAGAGCCGCTCGTGGCCGGCGCCGCGGCCGGTCCAGAAGTACGGGACGAAGACGTGCCGGGGCACGGCCGCGAACGCCGCCCGCCAGTGCGGATCGTCCAGCGCGCCGGCGGCGGTCAGCTCGCGCACCTGGGCGGCGTGCGCGGTCTCCCGCAGGTCCCGTGCCCCGCTCGCGCCGCCCGCGGTGCGCGGGGTGTGTGCGGCCATGCCTCCACTGTGCTGCGCGGGGCGCCCGCGTGCGACCGCGCGGGCCGCCGGGGCGGTGCGGGAGGGTCCTAGGACCCGGGACCTGGGTCCGGGCGTCTGCGACGATGGACGGGTGAATGAGATTCCGCGGGGCACCGTCCAGGAGCAGACCTTTTACGAGCAAGTCGGCGGCGAGGAGACCTTCCGCCGCCTGGTCCGGCGCTTCTACGAGGGGGTCGCGCAGGACCCGCTGCTGCGCCCGATGTACCCGGAGGAGGACCTGGGCCCCGCCGAGGAGCGGTTCGCGCTGTTCCTGATGCAGTACTGGGGCGGCCCGACCACCTACGGCCAGCACCGCGGCCACCCGCGGCTGCGGATGCGGCACGCCCCGTTCCAGGTGGACGCGGCGGCGCACGACGCCTGGCTGAAGCACATGCGGGTCGCGCTCGACGAGCTGGGCCTGGCGCCGGAGCACGAGGCGCAGCTGTGGAAGTACCTGACGTACGCGGCCGCGTCGATGATCAACACCGCGGGCTGAGGCCCGCGGGCCGGGCGGCGCCGAGGGCACCGGGGCCGGATGTCCCTCTCGGATCCTGCCGGGCCCTCGACGCCCCGCTGGATCCGAAGGAGACGGCCTAGACCGGCCTGACCTGGAGGGCGCCGAGGCCGCCGGGCCGGCGCAGGGCGACCGAGCCGTACGGGGTGCGCAGGCGCAGCCAGTTCCCGGAGGCGAGCAGGGCCACCGGCTCGGCGGTGGAGACGGGGCCGGCCCCGGGCGCCGGGGCCGCGGGGACGGGGGTCCGTACCGGCCGCAGGAAGCCCAGGGACTGGGCGGCGTGCAGGGCGCGCAGCGGCAGTTCCGTGTCGCCGAGGGTGCGGGACCAGATCTCGCGCCCGATGCGGTCGCGCTCGGACCGGGTGCGGTGGTGGGCGGGCAGCGCACCGTCCCGGGAGCGGAACTCGGCGACCGCGGCCGTCAGGGCCGCCCGCATCCGCTCGGGGCCGGGCAGCCCGGCCAGGCGCGCCCAGCCGCCGCGGGGCGGGAGCACACCGGTCCAGGGCGGGCCGGTGACGGGCCCGGGGACCACGGCCGTGGCCGCGGCCTCGTCCACGGACTCCAGCAGTTCGCCGGCGGAGGCCGTGAGGTCCAGGGGCACGGAGACGGGCTCGGCGAGCCGCACCGTGCGGATGGCCAGGACGTCGAAGGACGGGGGCCGTCCGAAGACGCCGAGCGCGCCGCCGCCCGCCTGGAGGCGGACGGCGGCGGCCCGGTCGTAGTGCACCAGCCGGCCCAGGAAGGCGGCGAGGTCCGCCGCTTCCCCGGGGTCGGCGAAGCACAGCCGCTCATTCATGCCGCGAGACGCCCTTCGGGAGCCTTCGACGGGTCCTTCGGCTGGTCGAGGTACTCCTCCAGGAACCGCTTCTCCTCGGCCGTGATGCGGCGGGGCCGCCCCTCGGCGAGGTTGTACGGCACGACCACGGTCTCGGCGCGGACGTAGACCGTCTCGGGCCGGTCCTCGGTCGCCTCGTCCTTGACCTCGTAGCGGATGGTCAGGGAGGCGGCGCCTATGCGGGTCACCCAGGACTCGACGAGCACCGGCTCGTGCCGGTGCACGAGGGGCAGCTTGTAGTCGATCTCGTGACGGGCCACGACGGAGCCGCCCGTGAAGGACTCGCTGCCCTCGCCCGGCGCGAGGCGGAACATGAAGTCGATGCGCGCCTCCTCCAGGTAGCGGAGGAAGACGACGTTGTTGACGTGCCCGAAGGCGTCCATGTCCGCCCAGCGCAGGGGGCACCGGTAGTGGTGTCTGGCCATGGTCTCGGCCTAGCCTCGGGTGAGCTTCTTGTAGGTGGCGCGGTGCGGGCGGGTGGCGTCCGCACCGAGACGCTCGACCTTGTTCTTCTCGTACGACTCGAAGTTGCCCTCGAACCAGTACCACTTGGACTCGCCCTCGTACGCCAGGATGTGCGTGGCGACGCGGTCGAGGAACCAGCGGTCGTGGGAGATGACCACGGCCGCACCGGGGAATTCGAGGAGCGCGTTCTCCAGCGAGGAGAGGGTCTCGACGTCCAGGTCGTTGGTGGGCTCGTCGAGGAGCAGCAGGTTGCCGCCCTCCTTGAGCGTCAGCGCCAGGTTCAGGCGGTTGCGCTCGCCACCGGACAGGACGCCGGCCGGCTTCTGCTGGTCCGGGCCCTTGAAGCCGAAGGCGCTGACGTACGCGCGGGACGGCATCTCGACCTGGCCGACGTTGATGTAGTCCAGCTCGTCCGACACGACCGCCCAGAGGGTCTTCTTGGGGTCGATGTTGGCGCGGCTCTGGTCGACGTAGCTGATCTTGACGGTGTCGCCGACCTTGATGGCGCCGGAGTCCGGCGTCTCCAGGCCCTGGATCATCTTGAACAGCGTGGTCTTGCCGGCGCCGTTGGGGCCGATGATGCCCACGATGCCGTTGCGGGGCAGGGTGAAGGACAGGTCGTCGATCAGGACCTTGTCGCCGAAGGCCTTCGAGAGGTTGTTGACCTCGACGACGATCGAGCCCAGCCGCGGGCCCGGCGGGATCTGGATCTCCTCGAAGTCCAGCTTCCGCATCTTGTCGGCCTCGGCCGCCATCTCCTCGTACCGGGCGAGACGGGCCTTGGACTTGGTCTGACGCCCCTTGGCGTTGGACCGCACCCACTCCAGCTCTTCCTTGAGGCGCTTCTGGCGCTTCTCGTCCTTGCGGCCCTCGACCTTGAGTCGGGTGGCCTTCTTCTCCAGGTAGGTGGAGTAGTTGCCCTCGTAGGCGATGGCGCGGCCGCGGTCGAGTTCGAGGATCCACTCGGCGACGTTGTTCAGGAAGTACCGGTCGTGGGTCACGGCGATGACGCAGCCCTTGTACTGCGAGAGGTGCTGCTCCAGCCAGTTCACCGACTCGGCGTCGAGGTGGTTGGTGGGCTCGTCGAGGAGGAGCAGGTCCGGGGCCTCGATCAGCAGCTTGCAGAGCGCGACGCGGCGCTTCTCGCCACCGGAGAGGTTGGTGACGGGCCAGTCGCCGGGCGGGCAGCCCAGGGCGTCCATGGCCTGCTCCAGCTGGGCGTCGAGGTCCCAGGCGTTGGCGTGGTCCAGGACCTCCTGGAGCTTGCCCATCTCGTCCATGAGCGCGTCGGTGTAGTCGGTCGCCATTTCCTCGGCGACCTCGTTGAAGCGCTTCAGCTTGCCCATGATCTCGGCCGCGCCGTCCTGGACGTTCTCCAGGACCGTCTTCGACTCGTCGAGCTTGGGCTCCTGCATGAGGATGCCGACGGTGAAGCCGGGCGACAGGAAGGCGTCGCCGTTCGACGGCTGCTCCAGGCCCGCCATGATCTTCAGAACGGTGGACTTGCCGGCACCGTTCGGGCCGACCACACCGATCTTCGCGCCGGGCAGGAAGTTCAGGGTGACGTCATCAAGAATCACCTTGTCGCCGTGCGCCTTGCGCGTCTTGCGCATGGTGTAGATGAACTCAGCCAAGAGAAACCGTCCGGCAGATCGATGTGTGGGCAGATACACCCCATCTTGCCAGCCGTCCATACGTCGGGGGAAACGCGTATGGTCCCGGCGCCCTGACCTGGGGTCCAGCGCCACACCCCCCGCACGGTCGCGGTCATCACTGGTCATCGGTGGCCGTCCCTGGGCCACGCCTGACGGCCCACGGACGGCCCGGGAGTGCTGGGTTCACGCACGTGGGGACCTCTCCGACACCGCCTGTCTATCGTCGCTCCACTAAGACGGCCTCGGGCTCCGGCCACCCTGCGCCAACGCAGCTAGCGGACTGGGCGGCAGCCGACCTCCGGCGGACTGGTAACTCGCGATGCAGCGCGCGCTACCGCCAGAAGCGTCGATCGGCCCGATGACTCATCCGCGTTGGACCGGTTCCAAAACCCAAGCGTCATCTTCACTGCACGGATGTGACAGTTCTCCTGACCCAACGCGAAAGCGCCACTAAGATCTGCGTCCATGCCGACACCCGAAGAGATCGAGGCCCTGCTGACCCAACCGGAAGGAATGGAGCTCGAATTTAAGTCCGCCAGAGTTCCACCCTCGATATTGGGTCGAATAATCGCCGCTTTTTCGAATACTCGCGGGGGCGTCATCATCGTGGGGGTGGGCACCCCCAGGAGCGGCGAAAGCATACCCGAAACGATCGGTGTAGAACCGGCACGTTTTCAGCGGCTCGTGGACTATTCCTTGCAGCACCTGAAGCCGCATCCAAGAATCAGCGTCGACACAGTAACCATTCACGGAAAGCATCTTGGAGTAATCAAGGTAGAGGCCACTGACAGATCACCGATCCTGTACGAGGATCAGTTGATTGTAAGAACCGAGGCAGCCACAAGCGAGGTCGTGTCACAGCACGTACGCCTACCTCGCCGAGGAGCGAAGTCAGCCTGGTATGACCGTCGGGGCATGTGGCCTGCCGCCATCGCGGCCGCCTTGATTACAGAGACACTATTCATGGTGAGCGTACTGCGGGGAAAGGAACCAGTCGAAATAATTCCGGGAACTATAATTATCGGGATCGGCTGCTTCTTCGCTTGGGCGGTGGCTCAAATCGCTCGCCCCCGAGACGCGCAAGGCGGGAGCGATGGAACCCGCGATCGCGTCCGACAGGCGGAAGAGACCCTAGAGGAGGGGCTCCGAACCCTGGACGCAAGCACGGCAGGCGAAGCTAGCGCCGAGCAGGCTCGCCTGGCGCTTTCAGATCTCTGGTCCGTCACCCACAGACGACTTGACCACTATCACGGAATTGCGCTTGGGCAAGCGGCGAAATCTTTCCGAAACGCCCAGATAGCCATGACGGTTGGATTTGTCCTCTTGGTTGGTTTCGCAGTCGCCGGTGTGATGGCTAACAGTACTGCGGGCGCCGTTGTTGCTGGCGCTCTGGGCGCAGTTTCGGCAGCTCTTGCAGGCTACGTCAGCCAAACCTTCGTCAAGTCTCAAGAGACCTCGGCCGGCCACCTCCGCGCCTACTTTGACCAGCCACTCGAATTCTCTCGATACTTGGCGGCTGAGCGGTTGATAGCAGATGCAGGCCTTACGTCAGAACAGCGCGCACGGATCACGGAATCTCTCGTGCAGGCCATGATCGCGGGACCGCCTGTCAACCCAAATGAAGATCACGGGAATTCGAGTGCATGAGCCATGCACACCAGCATCTCATTCGTCGACAACGGATTCAGTAAACGCCGATCTAGGCCCAGCGATCCGACGCCCCCAGGGTGATCAGGGAATCCGCCACAGCTTGCATATCTGAGACGATGACGTCGGCGCCAGCATCAGCAAGCGCCGACCACTTCGGCAGCTTGTTGGCAAATCCGATGCTTCGTGCGCCAGCAGCCTTTGCCGCCTCAACGTCGGTCACCGCGTCCCCAACGAGGACCGCTTCCGCGGGTTCCACACCTAGGGCATTCGCGGCGGCCAGAACTGGATGTGGCGCCGGCTTCATAAGGTCCGGCCGAAGACTGGGCCGTCCGATTACCTCGGCCACGAGATCAGTGAGGCCATTGATCGCAAGAAATTCGATCACGCAGGCAGCAGAATTATTGCTGACCACGGCAATTCGGCGCTTCGCGACGTGTGCCGCGTGAAGCGCTTGCGCAGCACCTTCCACCGGCGCGCCGGCGACTTTAACCGCCCTCAGTTCCGCGACGGTAAGGGCGTCCTCCACTACCCCGAGTAGCACGGCGCCGCCTTCTCGGGAGATCCGGTGCACCTCCATGGGGTCATCCGTCCCGCGAACCCGCTCCCCGAGGTGCGGGGCGCGCTGAGCGACGAGCTCCGCCAGTTCCTGCGCAACGCCGGGCGCCGGCAGTCCGCGGAACACATCGCAGATGGGGCCGTCGAAGTCGAAGAGAACCCCGCGGGACGCGCTGAGCACGTTGGTCAAGGCCTCAGAGGATGGCTGCATCGGCGTCCCTCGCAATCGTTTCCCAGATGCTGTCGAACCACATACGGGCTTGCTCGACCTGCTGAGCTCCACCCGAAGAGTCATCGTTGATCGAATGGTGAAAGAGGATCGTGTCCTTGCCGACAAGGTCGAAAATCTCGATAGCCTCACCCTGCGCTACCACCTTGTTCGGCCTGATCGGGTAGTACCCGAAGAATGCGTCCTCGTTGTTGATCACGTAGAGCTTGAAGAACTGCGTACCGCTGTGGACGCGGACACTGACGCTGCTCTCTTGAACCAGCCCCAGGTGGCTCAGCTCGCTTATGGCGTCCGAGATGCTGCGGGTGTAGCCGACCATGATGTCGTGCATCCGGCTGCGCAACCGGGCGTCGTCCGCGCAGTCATCCCGCCGGACCGGGGCCGCCTGCGGCACGTCCATGTGGGGCACCAGAATCCGGATGCGGATGCTGGCCGGCGTGAGCCGCCCGACGCGAATCTTGTCCAGTGGCTCTTGAAGCGCCCCGTGCAGAGTCTCGCTGGAGAACCCCGCGAAATCGATTGTGACGTTCTTACTCGCGAAAGCCTGCTCGACGTAGGGCCGCAGGCCCGCCGGTCGCTCGGTGCGGCTGCGGACGAACACTCCGCTCCCCTTGCGGGACACGACGAGCCCTTCGTCTTCCAGGTCCCGTAGCGCCCGCTGAATCGTGGCCCGGGCGAAGCCGAAGTGGTCCGTCAGCATCTTGTGCGACGGCAGCTTCCCCCCAGGGGCGAGCTTCCTAGTTTTGATCGCGGCCCCCAAGCTGCGCGCCACCTGTTCGTACGGCGGCCGGTCGTCATCCGGATCCAGGGGTTCAAGCGCAAAGGTCATGCCCCGATGCTACGGCCAACCTGACTAGCTGAGCAGCTTGGATAGCCAGATGTTGACATGGCTAGCCATGCTGACTACGTTACTCCCATGCCGACCGGGCTAGCCAAGTAAGTCAGGCTTGAACGGGAGAGCTCCGCCCCAATAGGCGCTGCTCAAGGCATCGAGGCCTGCGAAAGCGGGGCGAGGGTCCCGGATCCCTGGTCAACCGGAGGGCACAGACCGAAGGGTCATGTCTCTGCCTAAAGCGGGAGCACGCTCCCGAAGGAGACACCACAACTTCAACTCCGCAGCTTGCGCGGCGGCCGGATGCCTCCTCCGCCCGTCCGGCCTTTGTCGTCGCACGGGCGGGGTTGAGGGGAGCCCGGATTTCCTGCTCTTGATCTTCTGCTGTCTACCCGAGGGGGCTCATATGTGGGCAAGTCTGATAGCGGTTGCCGGAACCTTGCTGGGGTCGGTGACTGCGTTCGTGCTCCAGCAGCGCAGCATCCGCACCGACCGGGCAGAGGTCCGGGCTCACGAGGCGCGGGCGGCGCGGTTGGCCGCTCTCACCGCCCTCGCGGCTGCCTTGGCGGACCATCGCCGGGCGATGTGGCTGCGCGAGGACCTGCGGCTGGCCGGTGACACCGTCGCCTATGAGGCGGCGCGCGCCGAGAGTCACGCCACCCGGTCCGCACTGACCACCCCGCTGGTGGCGCTGGCGCTGCTGGCGCCGGAGCTGTCTGAGCGGGCTGAGGCTGCCGCCAGCGCGACCTACGCGCTGCGGGGCGCTCCCGACCGGCAGTCTCTGAGCTCGCTGCGGTCCGCCGCGATCACGGCCGCCGACGACCTCGTTCGGTGCGCCGTCAACCAGTCCTGATCTTTCCGACGCAGTGCAGCCCCCGGCGTTCCCGCGCCGGGGGCTGCTGAGTCCCGTTCCTCTGTAGAAGGAGCAAGACCCATGAAGTCCATCGCCGCACTTCAAAGCATCGTTACCCCGTGGTCCGACGGCCTGGAGCCGTCGGACGCGGAGCTGAACGCGATCGAGGATGAGCTGCCGTTGATCCTGGCGGAACGCGAACTGCTCGACGCGGAGATCGTGACCCTGGACCGGACGCCCACCGAGGTGGACACGCAGCGTCTGCGGCGGGCCCGCCGGCGGGTGCTGGCCGCGCGGACCGCGCTGGAGAACCGCGCCGCCGCCGGCCTTCCGTCCTCCGGTGGCGCGGCATGAACCGCACGGCGAAAGCCGCACTCGTCCTGGCCCTGGTGGCCGTGGTCGCCATGGCCTTCCGGGTCTCCTGGAACGCCCTGCGCGACGTCGCTACGGCCATCGGTGCGGACCGGACGGCGGCGACGCTGTACCCGTTCGTAGTCGACGGCCTGATGGCCCTGGCGCTGGTCGCCGCGCTCACGCTGACCGGCGATGCCCGCCGCTTCGCTCTGCGGGTGCTGGCTGCGTACACGCTCGCCTCGTTGGTCCTGAACTACGTGCACGGGCTCGTTCCCGCGCTGCATGGTCGGTCGGTCGACTGGGGTCGACTGGCCGACTGGGATCCCGCGAACTGGGCGCTCGTGCTGCTGGCAACGTCGCTCCCGGTCGGGTCGATCTACTTCGGCTCCGACCTCGTCGCCAAAGTCCTCCACCACCGCCCGGCGATCGAGCCGACCACGCAGGAATCAGCACAGATCAATGTAAATCGGTCGATGCCTGACCAGGGCGAACCGCCGGTCGAAGCGCCGGCCCCGCAGGCGGAGGTGGATGCTTCCCCGGTCCCGGCGGTCGAGCCGATCGAGGCCCGGCCGCAGCTCGTCGCGGCGGCTGAGTTGACGCGTTCGCGTCGGGCGACCGGGCGGGTCCCGGCGGTCGCCCGGTCGACCCGACCGACCCGTACGGATGTCGAGTTGTTGGCGGAGGCGCGGAGTCTGACGGAGTCGTGGCCGGTCGAGAAGCTGACCGGTGAGGGCATCCGCAAGGCCCTGCGCACGTCCGCGGCGAAGGCCCGGATCGTCCGTGAGGCGCTGCGGGCGGAGCGGGAGCGGGACGCCGCGGCGGCGGTGGCCGGGTGAGCCTGCGGATCGGGTCGCTGTGCACCGGTTACGGCGGCCTGGACATGGCCGTCGAGAGCGTGATGGGCGGCTCGCTCGCCTGGGTCGCGGACAACGACCCGGGCGCCTCCCGGATCCTGGCCCACCACTTCCCCGGCGTGCCGAATCTGGGGGACCTGACCGCCGTCGACTGGCGCCAGGTCGAACCCGTCGATGTCGTCTGCGGCGGCTATCCGTGCCAGCCGTTCAGTTCCGCCGGCAAGCGCAAGGGAGTCGCCGATGACCGGCACATCTGGCCCCACATCGCCCGCGCCCTTGGCGTTCTTCGACCCCGCTACGCGGTCTTTGAGAACGTCGCAGGGCACCTTTCCCTCGGTTTCGACACCGTCCTCGCCGACCTTGCCGCCCTCGGGTTCGATGCGCGCTGGAGCTGTGTACGCGCATCGGACGTCGGCGCGGCCCACCGACGGAACCGGCTCTTCCTCCTCGCCTGGCCTGCCGACACCGCGGGCCCGGGACGCGAAGGGCCGGGGCTTCCCGGACGGCCTTCCGGCCGTCGCCTCACTGCTGCCCACCCCCTCGACGTCGGAGGCGGCCGGCCCCGGCCACGCGGCACAGGGCGGGATGAACCTGCGGCACGTCGTCTCGCTGCTGCCGACGCCGGTGGTCGGCGACTCCAAGGGAGCACGGCAGGCGACAGCGCCCAACCCCCGCAGCAGTTCACCCACGCTGTCGGACCTGTCGTTCGCGCAGCTGCTGCCGACGCCGAGGGCGACGGACGGCAGCAAGGGCGGTCCGAACCAGCGCGGCAGCAAGGGGGACCTGACGCTCCCCTCGGCGGCCCACCGGATTGGGGCCCCTACACCGCCGCCGTCCACCGGTGGGAAGGCGTCATCGGACGCCCCGCTCCCCGGCCAACTGACCCTGTGGGACGCCTGAACCCGCCCTTCGTCGAGTGGCTGATGGGCCTGCCCGCCGGCCACGTCACCGACGTCCCCGGGCTCTCCCGCACCGCCCAGCTCAAGGCCCTCGGCAACGGCGTCGTCCCGCAGCAGGCCACCGCCGCCCTGCACGCCCTCATGAACTCCGGCGAAGCGGCCGCGGCCGCCTGAACCCCTCCGAAGGGAGACGCTCGTGAACCACCTCCCCGAACCGATCCCCCGTGTCGTCCGGCTCCCGGACGGCACCCACACCTACACCGACCAGATCCCCACCCCCTACGCCGGGCCGCAGATCGTGCACCAGCACATCCACCAGGCCGCCCCGGACCGCACGGCGCAGCGCTTGGCGCTCGGCTCCGGGGTCGGCGCCGGCGCGGTCGCCGCGGGCGTGTACTTCGGCCCGCTCCTGATCGGCGCGTTGACCGCCATCGCCGCGAACATCGCGTTCCTGGCCCTCCTCGCGCTGGTCCTCGGCTGGTGCGTCCACACCGTCGTGAAGTCGGTTGGTAGCCCGAGCGGGACGCAGGCCGTGAAGAACGTGCGCAAGGCCCGCCGCCGTCGCTGACGGTTGCCCGATCCACCCGCCCCGGCGGCGGGTGGTGAGAGCAGCCGGACAGCCCGGTCTCAGGAGATGGAGTTCCGTGATGGGTAAGGACCCGAAGTTCACCGCCGGTGAGACCGCCCGGATGGGCTGGTACATCGCCCGCATGGCCAAGCGCGGCATCGCCGGGGAGAGCGTCTACCTCGGCGACCTGGAGCGCAAGGTCGACCGGATCATCGACGGCGCCCGCGACCGCGAAGAGCGCGAAGCGAAAGACGCCGCGGCGGCCGAGAAGGCCGCACGGAAGGCCAACGCGAAGAACAGCGCTGCCAGGAACCGCGCGTAGCTGTGCCCCGGGGCGGCCGTCCCTCTCGCCAAAGAACGTCGGCCGCCCCGGGCCCTACCCACCCTGAGCCAGTCAGTGAGAGCAGGAGCTTTCAGCATGACCGACAACGTCGTCCCCCTGTTCAAAGACCCCTCGACCCCGACCGACACAATCGCCGCGGCTTCCCCGGCCCCGGCCGCCGTCGGCACGGTCCGGCCGGTGCGGGTGTGGAAGCGCACCGCATCCGGTGTCCGTACGGCCGTCACCAGCGAGCGGACCCGCACCGCCGCGCGGCTGGTCGCCCGGCACGGCATGTACGTCATCGGCGGCACCCGGATCACGGCGAAGCGGACGTGGGACGGGCGGACCGCCTCCCGGTACGAGCGGATGATCCGGGCCGCCGAAGCGGCCGGGAACTGGGAGGAGGCCAAGGAGTGGGAGGACCGGCTGCAGCGCTTCCGCTCCGGCCGCCACCACCGCCGCATGGACCTGCTCCGCTCCGCCCCCGACCTCGCCAAAAGCGCGGCCGTCGGCACCGGCCTCACCATCGGCGGCCTCCTCCTGCTCGGCATCGTGCTGGCCATAGCCAACAAGGACATCTCCTGGCTGTTCGCCCCGATCAGCGCCCTGGTCGAGACGATCCGCACGATCGTCGTCGTCGCCACCGTCGTCTGGGGGCCCGCGCTCACGATCGGCCCGTGGCTGGCGTTACTGGCCCTGTGGGGCGTCGGCCGCCGCCGGCAGGCCGCACCGCAGTGGACGCTCCCCGCCCAGCAGCGCGACGACGCCGGAGCACCCATCACCCCGTCCATCGTCGTGACCGCCCTGCGTGACCTTGGTATCGCCCCGCTGAGGGGTGCCATCAAGGACATGGGGGACGCCGGGGCCGCGATGCTCGGCCCGATCCGGATCGCCGGATGCGGTGTGGAAGTCGACGTCACCCTCCCCTCCGGCGTCTCCACCGCCGAAGTCCAGGGACGGCGCCGCAAGCTCGCCGAGAACCTCGCCCGGCACGAGCACGAAGTCTTCATCACCCTCCCGGCCGCCGCCCGCACGGTGCGGCTGTGGATCGCCGACTCCGGCGCGCTGGATGAGCCGATCGGACCGTCCCCGCTGGTCACCGACGAGACGATGACCGCGAACTACAAGACCGGCAGGGCCCCCTGGGGTCAGGACCTGCGCGGCGACGCGGCGACGCTGAGCCTGTACCAGCGCCACCTGCTCATCACGGGACTGTCCAACCAGGGCAAGACCGCCGCACTGCGCGCGCTGGCCCTGTGGCTGGCCCTCGACAAGACCGTCGAGTTCCGGATCGCCGACCTCAAGGGCGTAGGCGACTGGGCCATGTTCGACGGCCTGGCCACCACCCTGATCCAGGGTCCGACCGATGACCACGTCATCGCCGCGACCGAGATGGTCGAAGGCATGGTCGCCGAGATGGAGCGCCGCATCCAGGCCCCGCCCGGCACCGTCTTCACTCCGCTCGTTGGCATCGTGGACGAAGCGCAGGTCGCGTTCATGTGCCCGGCCGTCGGCCCGGACAAGCGCCCGTACGGCGGGTCGAAGGCCACTTCCCGGTACTTCATGGCCGTCCGGAAGATTCACAACCAGGGCCGGGCCGTCGACGTGATCCTCGAAGAGGGCACCCAGGACCCCACCGACCAGAACCTGCCCAAGCTCGTCCGGGAAGGCGCCCACACCCGGATCTCCCTCGCCCTGGGCACCGAGTCGCAGGCCCGCATGGCGCTGGGTGACAAGGCGGTCGACGGCGGGGCGGCCCCGCACCTGCTGCGGCAGGGTCTCGACAAGGGCACCGTGGTCGTCGCCTCCGATGGCATCGCGATCCCGGCCGGGCAGGCGTCCATCACGGTCCGCACCCACTACATCGACACCGAGACCGCCGCCCTGATCGCGGAGCGGGCCAAGTCCCTGCGCGACGGGGTCACCACCGCGCACGCCGTCGACCACGGGCCCGCCCTCGACCCGCTGGCGGACATCCTGTCCGTGCTCGGCACCGAGCCGCGCGTCCTCACGCAGGACGTTCTCAAGCGGCTCACCGCGCTGAACGCGGAGGCGTACGGCGGGTGGTCGTTCATCGACCTCAAGCGCGTCCTCGACGGCACGCCGGCCGCGCCTTACAAGTCGGACGGGCGGATGGTCATCGGCCGCGAACGCGTCGCCCGCGTCCTCGCCAACCGGCCCGAGACGGGTTCCGCTTCCGCCGCCGAGTAGAGGGAGACGACCCCCGCACGGGTCAGGGAGGCAGGGAGAACTCCCTGACCGCCTCCCTGACCCCCCTCCCTGGCTTTGACCTGGGCAAATGATCTGTCAGGGAGGCAGGGAGGCGCCGCAGGTCAGACCCCCGAAACCCCCTCCACAAGCCTCCCGGCAAGGGGTGCCCACGCCTCCCTGCCCTCTCGGCGGCAGGCATTCCGCATCACCTGCCGGACATGCCAAGAGCGGCCCCCTCACGCCAATGACTGGGGCCGCTCTCATCCAGCACGCTCAAGAACTGGAGAGACCAGCATGACCCACACCACCGACATCCCGCGAGCCCCCGCCCGAACGGCTCTACCCGCACTGCTGCGGACCGCGCTCCAGCTCGCCGAACGGGGCCTGCCCGTCCTGCCGCTGCGGGCGGGCAAGCTCCCCTTCGGGAACTGCCGGGACTGCACCCGCTCGGCGTGCGGGGACCGCCCGCACATGAAGGCCGCCGGCCCCTGCGGGTGCCCGGCTCCCTGCCACGGATGGGCGGCCGCCACCACCGACCCCGACGTGCTCGCCTCGCCCGCGTGGGCCAAGGCCTGGCGCCAGGCGCGGGCCGTCGCCTACCACCCCGGCGGCGCCGCCCTCACCGTCGTGGACCTCGACCATGCCGGCGCGGTCGCGTGGGCCCGCCAGAACCTCCCCGCGACCACGACCGTGCCCACCACCCGGGGGGAGCACTGGATCTACTTCGGCACCATGACCTCCCCCAACGCCGTGCGGCCCGGCGTCGACATCAAGTCCGCGATGTCGTACGCCCGCTGGCTCGGCCCCGGTACCGGAACCATGACCCTGCTGCCGGATGCCGTGCGCGCGCTCGCCGTGAGGGAGCCCACCACGGTCCGACCCGTGTCGGGCGCCGTCTCCATGCTCGCGTCGGCCGGGGAGGCGGTGTGCCGTCACCGCTCGCCCGCCTACCTGGAGCGCGGCATCACCATGGCGGAACAGCGCATCACCGTGGCCGCCGAGGCCATCCACACGACGGTGTACCGAACGTTCCTCGCCGTGCTGTCCGCGCACGGCCGGTGCGGCTGCCTCACCGAGGCGCACATCACGCGGCTGTTCACCGTGGCGCAGGCCAAGGGCGAGTCCCTGCGGCACTGCGAGGCCGCCTGGTCCAACGCCCGTATCAAGCTGGGGATGTAGGGATGCCCGAGGACGAGAAGAACCCGGCCCGGCAGATCATCACCGACTACGCCCGAGACCACTTCCGGTACTTCCGCACCACCGAAGGCACCGTGTACGCGCAGAAGAACGGCCACCCCGTCGCCCGCCCGATCCGCTCCCAGGGCACGACCGGCAGCCACCGGCAGGAACTCATGGTCGGCCTCTACAACGACGGACACGGCGTGTTCAACGGAACCGCCCTCAAGGAGGCGTTGGACTTGATCGAAGCACTCGCCCTAAGCCAGGACGTACAGCCCACCCACATCCGGGTCGCCCCGGGATTCGACGGAGCGACCTGGCTCGACCTCGGCCGCGACGACGGCCAGTCCATCCGCATCCACCCCACCGGCTGGGACATCCTCACCCCCGACCCCCGAGAGGTCTGCTGGCGCCGCACCCAGCTCACCGGCGAACTCCCCCTCCCCAGCAAGGACACCGACGGCAAGGGAATCGACGCGCTTTTGCGGCTGTGCAACCTTGCCAACGCCGAGAGCGAGTGCCTGGCCATCGCGTGGTTGATCGGTTGCTTGGAACCGGTCGTACCTGTTCCCGCCCCGTTCCTCACTGGCCCCCAGGGCGCCGGCAAGTCCACCGCCGGCCGGATGCTGGTGCGGATCATCGAGGGCATGACCGGCGACCTGCGCCGCGCGCCGAAGGACGAAGAGAACCTGATCACGGCCGTCGCCGCCGGATGGGTCACCGCCCTGGACAACCTCTCCCACCTGCCCCCGGACCTGTCCGACCTCATGTGCTGCATCGTCACCGGCGCCGAGAGCATCAAGCGCGCCCTGTTCACCGACGGGGACGTCGTACGCTCCCGCTACCGCCGCCCCCTGCTCCTGACCGGCATCGACGTCGGCGTCATCCGACCCGACCTCGCCGAACGTCTCCTGCCGCTGCGCCTGGTCCGCCCCCAGGTACGCCGCACGGAAGCGGAGTTGTGGGCGGAGTACGCACCAGCACTGCCCGTCATCCTCGGCTCCCTCCTCGACCTCACCGTCAAGGTCCGGGCCACCAAGGCCGATATCCCCTCCGACCTGCGCATGGCCGACTTCGCCCACCTGTGCGCCCAGCTCGACGCGGCCACCGGCCTCAGCTCGCTGACCGCCTACCGGGCCAGCCTCGACGACCTCAACGACGACGTCATCGAAGGCGACCTCCTCGCCCAGACCGTCCTCAAGCACGCCGCCACCCTCAACCCGGGCGTGGAAGCGCAGATGACGTCCACGGAGTGGCTGCACGTCCTCACCCAGCTCTACACCGGCGACGACTTCCGCCCGCTCCCCAAAGGCTGGCCCACGACGGGAAAGGTCTTCTCCGACCGGCTCAAGCGGCTCCAGCCGACCTTGGCCGCGCGCGGCGTCCTCGTTGACTGGGGCCGCACCAAAACAGCCCGCTACATCGAGATGTCCCGCCCGTTCGCGCCGTCGCCCAGCGAGCAGCAGGCCGCGTTCTAGCCCGCACCGCTACGGCCGGTCCTGGCACACGCAAGAGGAGCACCCGGGCGCCGGCGTGCTCCTCTTGCTGTTCGGCGGCTCGCCGCCGCCGCAAGGGACGCGCCGCGCAGCGGCTCGCTCTTCGCGTTCCAAGGCGCACCTCACTACAACAGGCACCCCTTCCTCTTTTTCCTAAGAGAAGAGACGCTGCGTCACCCGCGACACCACCCGCCCGTAAAGGGCTCGGGACCTGCGCAAACAGCGGTGACGTAGACAGGCCCAGCCTCGTCATCACGCGTCACCCACGTCACCGTTCCACGTCACCCGGTGACACGGGTGACGTGGAGCGGTGACACACAACCGCATCCCGTGTCACCCAAAACCGCAGGTCAGACAGCCGAGTGACGCGCTTAACGCCGGTGACGCAGAAATCCGAGCCTCGGACACACAGGCCCAGCCGACCCCGCCGGAGGAGCAATGCCCGCCCCCAGCGACCCCCGCGCCCTCCTGCGCGGTGGCCTCCCCGACCGCTACTTGACTCCCGACGACATCGCCGAGCTGTTCGACGTCCCGGTGGAGACCGTCTACCAGTGGCGCAAGAAGCGCACCGGGCCGCCCGGGTTCCGCGTCGGCAAGCACGTTCGCTATGACCCGGGCGCCGTGCACAGCTGGATCGCCGAGCAGATGGCGACGGACATCAGCGCCGCCGCCTGACTCCCCACCGCAACCGCCGAGGGCGGGCCCAACCGGGCCCGCCCTCCTCCGTACGCCCGGAAAGGCACATCACGTGGCAGGCCACATCCAAGACCGTTGGTACAAGAGCGAAGTCGGGCCCGACGGCAAGACCCGACGGGTCAAGACCGACCGCTACGGCACCGGCATGCGCTACCGCGCCCGGTACGTCGGCCCAGACGGAACCGAGCAGTCGCAGAGCTTCGCGGACCGGCAGAAGGCCAAAGCTGAGAAGTGGCTGACCCGGATCCAGGCAGACATGGACTCAGGGCAGTTCTTCGACCCGAAGGCCGGACGGATCACCTTCCGCGACTATGCCGAGAAGTGGCTCGGTGGCCTGACGACCGACATCGTCAGCCAGGAGGCGGTGAGGAGGCGGATTCGCCTCCACGCCGTCCCCTACCTGGGCACCCGCCCCATGGGATCGTTCCAGCCGGAGCACGTGCGCACGTGGCTGAGCGACCTCACGACGTCCCTGCCCAACGCGACGTACCGACGCGCCATCTACGACTCGGTGTCCTCCTTGTTCAACGCGGCCAAGGACGACGGCGTGATTCGGTCGAACCCCTGCCACGCGCAGTCGGTCAAGGCGCCGGAGCCCGCCCCACGGCTGGTGCAGCCCTGGTCTGAGAAGCGCGTGTTGGCCGTCCGCGCCGGCCTGCCCGATCGCTTTGCTGCGACGGTCGACGTCGGCGGCGGCTGTGGCCTTCGACAGGGCGAGATCTTCGGTCTGGAGCGAGAGAACATCGACGTCGCGGCGGGGTGGCTCAACGTCCGGCAGCAGATCAAGCGGGTCGGCGGCAAGCTCGTGTTCGCGCCGCCCAAGCGGGGCAAGCTCCGCGACGTGCCGTTGAGCCCCGTCACCGCTGCGGCGCTGTGCGCCCACATGGAGCGCTTCCCGCCGGTCGAGGTGAAGTTGCCTTGGAAGACCCCTGACGGGCCGCTGGTGGCCCGTCAGCTCGTCTTCACGAGCGCCGTGGGCCACGCCATCTGGCGCAGCTACTTCGATGACCACGTGTGGAAGGGCGCCTTGGCATCCGCCGGTGTGATCCCGCCCAGGCAGCGGGGCAAGCGGTACGCTGCCGCGCCGAACGACGGCATGCATGCCCTGAGGCACTTCTACGCGTCGATGCTCCTGGACAGTGGCGAGAGCATCAAGGCGCTGAGCGTGTACCTGGGACACTCCGACCCCGGCTTCACTCTGCGGATCTACACGCACCTGATGCCGAGCAGCGAGACGCGAACGCGTGCGGCCGTTGCGGCGGTGTTCGGCGGAGCCCAAAGTGCGCCCGAGGCGGCCTGACGGCCCACAGACGGCCCACGACCCCAAAACGGCCCCTGGTCGGCGCTTCCGCCGCAGGTCAGGGGCCCTATGAGGCTCTATTTTCGCCAGAAACACCCCATCTTGCCAGCCGTCCACAGCTACGGGCGAATGGGTAGGTCAGACCCCCTGAGCTGGGGCGCGGGCCGGGGCGGGTGCCGCGTTCCGGACAGCGCGGGTCCGGCCGCCGGTGCGGCGTACCGGCCCGCGGGTCGGGCCGGTACGCCGACGGGCCCCGGGACCGCGCCGGTGGGGCGGCGGCCCGCGGGGCCCGTCGGGCGGGCGTCAGGCACGGAACCGAACGGGTTCACATGCGCCGGCCACCCCCTCACGGACGCGGCCGGTAGACCGTCAGCGCGTCCGGCAGTACGTCCAGGACCAGGGCCGGCGGCGCCTCCGCGTACTCGCCGTCGTAGGCGAGCGCCGTGCCCGGCGGGATGTCGCCGATGCGCAGGCTGCGCTGCCGGGTGGCGGTGTGGACGGGGGAACGGGTCAGCGGCCCCGCGAAGGCCGCGGCCAGCAGCCGCGGGCCGGGGCGGCCGCCGCCGTAGACGAGCCGCAGGTCGAGCAGGCCCTCGCCCAGGTTGTCGCGGCGCCGGGGCGTGGGGCCGGTGCCGTGGTACGTGCCGTTGCCCGCGAACAGCAGCCAGACGCTGCGGGGGCGTCCGGTCAGCCTCAGCCGCACGGGCCGCTCGGAGCGCAGCACCCGCCAGGCCGCGAGCAGCGCCGCCGGACCGCCGCCGATGCGCGGGCCCCAGCGGAGCCGGTGGCGCAGCAGCTCGGGGTAGGCGCCGATGCTGAAGTTGTTCAGGAAGTACCCGGACTCGCCTTCGGGCCCGGGGGTGAAGCGGCCCACTCCTATGTGGACGGCTTCGCCCGCGGTCAGGGCGCGGCAGGTGTCGTCCAGGCCGGCGAGGCCCAGGTCGAGGGCGAAGTGGTTGAGGGTGCCTCCGGGGAAGACCGCCAGGGGCACCCCCGCCCGCAGCGCCGCGGTGGCAGCGGCGTTGATCGTGCCGTCGCCGCCGCAGACCCCCAGCACGGTGGCCCGGGAGGCGGCGGCCGCCAGCTCCGCGGGCAGGTCCGGGCCCGCGCACTCCACGACCTCCGCCTTGGGGAGCCGCTCGCGCAGCAGGGCGGGTACGGCCGCGGAGCTGCCCGATCCGGTGTTGACCACCACCGTGAGCCCCTCGCCCTCGGGCAGGGCGGGCGCCCCGGCGGCGGCGCGCTCGTCACCCGGCACGATGCGGGCCTCCTGCGCACCGCGCACGATCCGGCGCACCACCAGTCCCGCGGCCACGCCCCAGGCGGCTCCGGCGGCCACGTCGGACGGGTAGTGGACACCCGTGTAGATCCGGGAGAAGGCGACGGACGCCGCGACCGGGGCCACCACGGCCGCCCAGCCGGGCGACTCCAGCGCGAGCCCGGCGGTGAAGGCGAAGGCGGAGGCCGAGTGCCCGGACGGGAAGGAGGTGGTCCGCGGCTGGGTGGTCAGCTGCCGCACCGCCGGTACGCCGTCCAGCTGCGGCCGCGCCCGGCGCACCGACCACTTGCCGACGGTGTTGATGGTCGCGGAGGCCAGTGCCAGGGAGGCCATGCCGCGCACCGCCGCCTTGCGGCCGCGGGTCGATCCGAAGACGGCGATGGCCGCAGCCGTGCCGCCCCACAGGACCCCGTGGTTGGCGGCCCGTCCGAGTCTCGGCAGGACCCGGTCGGCGCCGGGCCAGTGCCGCCGGGCCACCATGTCGAACAGTCCGCGGTCCCACCGCGCGACCGCTCCCTGCCAGGTCAGTTCCTGATCAACCATTTCATGCCCATACCCGCCGGATCCGGTCCGAATCAGGCTGGGCGTCCGTCCTGGTCCATCCGGGTCAGGCCTGTTCCTCCTCCTCGTGGGGGCGCTTGCGCAGCAGCAGCACGACCATGCCGCCCAACACCACCAGCCCCACCGCGAGGGAGGCGATGACCGGGGTCGCGGCCGAGCTCCCGCTGGACGCCAGCCGGCTCGCGGCCGGCGAGTCGGGTGAGTCCGGGGAGAGCGTCGCGGACCGGCTGCCCAGGGTGGTCGTGGCGGGCCCGCCGGTGGGCGTGCCGGCCGGGGCCGTGGTCCCGTCGGCGGCCGTACGGGCCTCCTCGTACTGCGGCCAGAGCGCCGAGGCCACCGCCTTGGCCGCCGACTCGCTGGAGCCGGCGACGATCTGTGCCCGGGCCGGGACCCCGCTCGTGAACACCCGTCCGACCGGCACCTTGGTCGCGCCCCGGACGGTGACCGAGGCCGTCCCGTCGGGGGTGCCCGCGGGCACCTCGAAGTACAGCCGGGTGCCGTTGCCCGCGGTCTCCAGCGGGCGCCCCTCGGCGTCCACCACCCGCACCCCCAGGGCGAGGGCGTCCGCGTCGGGGACGACCGAGACGCTGCGCGCACCGGTGCGCACGGTCACCGGGCCGAGCCGGCCGCCCACGGGCCCGGTGACGTGGCCCGGGTCCAGGGCCAGCGAGGCCGGCGGCTCGGGGAGCTGCCCGGCCTGCCGCTGGAGGTAGTCGGCCAGCTTCTCCGCCTCCGGATCGGCGGCCTCGACCGGGGCGCCGTCCGCCAGCCGCCAGATCGCCACCTGGGTCCCGGCCGCGGCGCTCTCCGCGGTGAGCGTCCCGGCGCCGGCCGCGTCCGCCAGCCCTGCCAGGTCGTTCAGCTGCGGGTAGGAGTGCTCCAGCACCCAGCGGATGCGCCCCGCCTCCCCGTTGCCCGCCAGGACGCTGCCGCTCCAGCCGCCCTCGGTGTAGCGGGCCTGGGGCTGCGCGTTGCCCTCGACCCCGACTCCGTAGGTCTGGAGCGTGCCGCCGCCGTCGACGCGCATCTCGTAGAGGCCGGCCGGGATCTGCCGGACCGATCCGTCGCCGCCGCGCAGGACCGCCTGCCCGTACGTCTTCAGCCCGTCCAGCACGGCGCTCGCCCCCTCGGCCGGGCGGCCGCCCACGGGATCGGTGTCGGCCGCCGCCGTCGCCCCCGGCGCGGCGGTGAGGGCCGCGGCCAGCAGGGCCACCGCCAGCGGGCGGCGGGCGGCGGACCGTGCGGCCGCGCTGACCGCGCCACCGGACCGGCCGGCCGCCGCGGCAGCGCCGCGGGATGCGGGCTCCGGAGCGGAATCGGGAGCGGAGGATGCGGGAACGGCAATCGACACAGTCTTCCCCTTCGGGCCAAAGACCCAGGTGCCCGTGAGTACGCGGGAATCCTATCCGTCGTGAACGCTCAGCCCACCGGCGCCCTCTGATTGCCCATCAGGGGAACGTCCGCCTTCACGATCCGGCGGAAGGCGGCCGTCCCGCGGTTCAGGTCGTGCCCGATGGCGGTCGCCTCGATGTCCGCCGAGAACCACCGGTTGCCGTCCCCGTCGGGCGGGTCGTCGCGCACCCGCAGCCGCCCGTGCACCACCAGGGGTTCGCCGACCGACACCGATCCGGCGAGGTTCACCGCGAGGGTCCGGCGCGCCCACACGGTGTAGAAGCTGGTGGTCCCGTCCGCCCACGCGTCCTTGCGACGGTCGAAGTACCGCGGCGTCACCGCGAAGCGGAACCTCGCCGCCGCGCCGTTCGGCGTCTCCTTGTAGTCGACCGCCGTCGCCACGTGTCCGACCAGCGTCACCTGGGTGTCGTTCATCCCGGCCGCCCTCCCCGCGCTCCCGGTGCGGACCCTCCGCACCGGCTGCACACCATGCTGGGGCGGTCCGCACGATCCCGCTCGCGCCTGTGGACTACTGACGGGTTGTGGACAACCGGCTCCCCCCTGCGGCGACCGCCGCGTACTGCTCGCGCACCTCCCGGTAGCGCAGCAGCTCCGCCGCCACCGGCTCCAGCACCCGGGCGCGGCCGCAGCCGGCCGCCGCCTGCCGCAGTCCGCGTTCGGCGTCCTGCCCGTAGCGCCGTGCCGGGCCCCGGGCCGCGAGGGAGCAGCCCCACTCCACGAGCGGCCCGCCGATGATGCCGGCCACCATCAGCAGGACCGGCGGCATCAGCCGCGGCTCCAGGACCCCCACGATCTGCCCGGCCAGCCACAGCCCGCCGAAGATCTGCAGCAGCGTCATGGCCGCCTGGCCCAGCACGGCCGCGGGCCACCACGCGGGCCGCGGCGGACGCACGGCGGGGACCGCGACCGCCGCGCCCAGGGTGACGGCCAGCTCGTCCAGCGCCTCCGGGAGCCCTTCGGCGCCGCGCACCGCCGTTTCCCGCACCGCCTGGGCCCACGGGTCGGGCAGGCCGACGACCGCCTCGTCGGCGACGACCCGTACGGCCTGTTCGACCCGCTGGCGGGCGGTCACCTCCTCCTCGGGCGGCGGCTGCGCCGCCACCGCGCCCCGGCCGCCGATCGACGCCAGGACGGCCAGGCCGCCCAGCGAGCGCGGGGCGCGCCGGCCCTCGTACCACCGCCACAGCCGCAGCCAGGGCGTCCCGCACGCCTTCCCGGCGTTGCGCCGCCAGGCGCGCTCGGCGGCCAGGCCGGCCGCGTACGCGCCGACGGCCTCGGCGAGCCGGTCCTCGAACTCGGCGCGCGCCACCTCGCCGATCTCGGGACCCGCGTGCCCGTCGGCGACGTACAGCGGACGCAGGCGCACGGCGGCCCGGTCGACGTCGGCGGAGATCCGGCGGGTCGCGGCGCCCTTCTCCTGGGTGAACTGTCCGAGGAGCTCGCGCAGTTCCCCGACGCCCTCGCCGGTGAGCGCGGACAGCCCGAGGACGGTGGCGCCGGGCTCGTCGTGTTCGCCGAGGGCGATGCCGTCCTCGTCGAGCAGTCGGCGCAGGTCGTCCAGGACGAGGTCGGCGGCCTCGCCGGGCAGCCGGTCCACCTGGTTCAGCACGACGAAGGTCACCTCGGCGTGTCCGGCCAGCGGCCGCAGGTAGCGCTCGTGGAGGACGGCGTCGGCGTACTTCTCCGGGTCCACCACCCACACCACCGCGTCGACCAGTGCCAGGACCCGGTCCACGTGGTCGCGGTGCGCGCCGACCGCCGAGTCCAGGTCGGGCAGGTCGACGAGGACCATGCCGCGCAGCAGTTCGGCCTCGGCGCTCTCGCGCGGGCGCCGGCGCAGCCGGCCGGGGATCTCCAGTCGGTCCAGCAGGCCGGCGGCCCCGTCGGACCAGCTGCACGCGATGGGTGCCGCGGTCGTGGGCCGGCGCAGCCCCGTCTCGGAGATCTGCACCCCCGCGAGTGAATTGAAGAGCGTGGACTTGCCGCTTCCGGTGGCGCCGGCGATGGCGACGACCGTGTGCTGCGGCGACAGGCCGCGCCGGGCGGCCGCCTCGTCCAGGACCCGGCCGGCCTCGGCGAGGGTCTTGCCGTCGAGGCGGGTGCGGGAGAGCCCGACCAGTTGGCGCAGCGCGTCGAGCCGCAGCCGCAGCGCCTGCCCTTCGGGGCTGAGCGGAGGCGCGGCCGCCTTGCCGCCGCCGCTCCCGGCCCCGGAGAGGGCCCGCACGAGCGCGTCGTCCCCCTCGTCGCCCTCCGCGCCGCCGTTCTCGGTGCCCCCCGCGCCCGGTTCGTCGGACGGGCCGGCGCCCGGGTCCGCGGGCCGGGGCCGGGAGCGCGCGATGAGCCCGTCGTCCCAGCGGTCGTCGGTACGGTCGGTCAGGGCGGTCACCGCGTCACCTCTCCTTCTGCAGTACGGACAGCGCGGCGATCAGCTCGGCCTGTGGTTCCGGGGTCACTTCGAGCGCCTCCAGGGGGGCGAGGCGGCGGTCGCGTTCGGCGCGCAGCACCTGGTCGAGGTGGTCGCCGACCAGCTCGCCGCCGCGGTCGCGCAGCCGTACGGCGGCCTGGACGCCGATCCGTTCGGCGAGCTTCTCCCCGGCGGGCCGGGCCCGCTTGCCGCCGAGGAGCGCCGTCACGAGCAGGGCGGCGACGGCGTCGGGGTCGGGGGCGGGCTGCCGTTCGAGGTGCGCGACCTCCTCCTCGGCGAGTTCCTCCAGTACGCGCCGCCAGCGCCGTACGGCCACGCCGATGCGCTCGCCCGCCTCCCGGTCGGGCGCGGGCAGCCGCACCGCTCCGGCGGCCGGTTCGCGCCGCCAGGCTTCGGCGATCCGTTCGTCGGCGGCGGCGACCGCGCACTGGAGCAGGGCGGTGAGGGACTCGGCGAGCGAGTCGAGGAGTTCGTCGGCGCTCGTGTCGAGCGGGTAGCCGCGCCAGCGGGTCAGCGCGTCGCCGGCCAGGACGGCCCCGCGGTCGAGGCGGTTGCGCACCCGCCTGCCCTCCCGCTTGTACGCGTCCTCGACGGCCGAGGCGAGCCGTACGGAGGCGGCGTACTGCGCGGCGACGGCGGAGGCGAGCTCGGGCATCCGCCGCCCGAGCGAGTCCAGGGCGCCGAGCGCGGTCCGCCCGACGGCGTACTGCCGGGCGGCCGGGTCCTGCGCGTGGTGGGCGAGCCAGGCGAACAGCGGCGCGACGGCACTGGCCGGCAGCAGCCCGCCGCCGCCGGCGGACTCGGGCAGCTCCGGCACGGTGAACCGCGGTACGTCGCCGAGCCCGGCCCGGGTGAGCAGTGCCCCGTACTGCCGGGAGACCTCGGCGAGCACCTGGTGGGGGACGCGGTCCAGGACGGTGACGAGGGTGGCCCGGTACTGCTTCGCGGTGCGCAGCAGGTGCCAGGGGACGGCGTCGGCGTAGCGCGAGGCGGTGGTGACCATCACCCAGACGTCGGCCGCGCACATGAGCTCGGCGGCCAGGGTCCGGTTCTCGACCACGAGCGAGTCGATGTCGGGGGCGTCGAGGACGGCGAGCCCGCGGGGCAGGGTCGAGACGGTCTCGATCCGCATCTCGCGGGTCGCGTGCGTGCGCCCCGGGCCGCGGTCGGCGCGGCCCCGGGACCGGCCGAGGGGCGTGTCCTCCTCCTCCCCGTGCGGGACCCAGACCCGCATGAGGTCGGGGAGCACCCGCATCCCGGCGAACCAGTGGTGGTCGTCCGGATGGCAGACGAGCACCGGTGTGCGCGTGGTCGGCCGCAGCACCCCCGCTTCGCTGACCTGCCGCCCGACGAGGGAGTTGACGAGGGTGGACTTACCGGCCCCGGTGGACCCGCCGACGACGGCGAGCAGCGGCGCCTCCGGCGCCTTCAGCCGGGGTACGAGGTAGTCGTCGAGCTGCGCGAGCAGCTCCGCTCTGGTCTGGCGGGCGCGCGGAGCGCCGGGCAGGGGCAGCGGCAGACGCACGGACGCGACCCGGTCGCGCAGGGCGGACAGGGCATCGAGCAGCTGAGGCCGAACATCCAAGGTCACCACATGCGAAGAATGCCCAATTTAGGACCATTTTTGAAGCTTATAAGTCCTCTGCGCGCCGACCGCGAGTTCTGGAGGGACATTTTCGACAGAACGGGCGAGTCGGACGCAGGCATAACGAGTGCACAACACCCAGCGCGCCGCGGCGCAAAAGCGATGCGCGAATCGCACCTGCCTGCGATTATCGGGACCGCTTCACCGAACCTCCACATCGTGGCACGCGGGTGAAGCAACCGGGACAAGGCGACCGGAGCCCTATCCTTGACCCGGCACGGACCGCAGTCCCACCCCCCACCGGGGGCTCCAGGCCCATCAGGGCCACCTTCCGGCCCCCGTAGCTCAGTGGATAGAGCAGGTGCCTTCTAAGCACTTGGCCGCAGGTTCGAGTCCTGCCGGGGGCACCACGTCCGCACCACCGTCAGCCCTCCCTCCGGGGAGGGCTTTCACGCAGGTCGGACGCACTTTAGCCCGGGGCCGGTAGCGACGGCGTAAGCACCCGGGAGGGCCTGGTGGGCGGGGCCGGCGCACCCGGTCCGCCCCCTCCCGGAGGCCCGTCCCGACGGCTCCGCGCGAGCCGGTACCCGGACCCCCGCGTTCCCTTTCCTGACGCCATAGGGGATAAATCGGCATTCCGGTTGAAGGCGGAACGAATGTCGGATCATCCTTGCCGTCATGAGTCCCGCCTCCGCCGCCCCCGGCCTGCCCGACCTGTCCGATCTGTCCGATTACGCCCATGAGTGGGCGCTGGTGGATGTGGAGACGTCCGGCCTGATACCGCGACACCACCGCGTGCTCCAGGTGGCGGTGGTCACCCTGGGGCCGGACGGGCGGCAGACCGGCGCGTTCTCGACCCTGCTGAACCCCGGCTGCGACCCCGGACCCGTGCACGTCCACGGACTGACCGCCGAACGGCTCCGGGGGGCGCCCGCCTTCGGCGAGGTCGCGGAGCGGATCGCCGCGCTGCTGGACGGCCGGGTGCTGGTGGCCCACAACGCCCAGTTCGACTACGACTTCCTGGCCCACGAGTTCGCGCGGGCCGGGCTGCACCTGCCCGTGACGCGGCGGCTGTGCACGCTGGCGCTGAACCGGCGGGTCGACCCGCCGACCGGGGACCTGCGCCTGGGGACCCTGGCCGCGCACTACGGCGTACCGCAGGAGAAGGCGCACGACGCACTGGACGACACCCGGGTGCTGGCCGGGATCCTGCGCGCCTCCCTGCGCGAGGCGGCCCTGCTGGACCTGCCGCTGCCGCTGGTGGCCTGCCCGCCCCGGCAGGACGCCCGGTTCGCCCCGAAGCCCCCCAAGACGCCGTGCGCGTACCGCAATCCGGGACGGCTGTCCGCCGGGAACCCGCTGGTCCAGGGCATGAAGATCGCCATCACCGGCGAGACCGCGACCGCCCGCACCGCGCTGGTGGCGCGATGCGCGGCCGCCGGGCTGAACGTGGTGGGTTCGGTCAGCCGGCACACCAGCGCCCTGGTCGCCGGCGACGCCGCCTCGGGATCGGCCAAGGCCCGGCGGGCGGCGGCCGAGGGGGTCACGGTCCTCGACGAACCCGCCTTCCTCCGCCTGCTGGACGACGTGCGGCCGGGCACCGCGCACGAGAAGCCGGCCCCGGCTCCCCTCGCGAGCGGGCCCGCGCCCACGCCGGTGGCCGCGCCGGTGCCGGTGGCCGCGCCGGTGGCCGCGTCCGTACCGGCCCCGCGCCCGGCCGAAGCGACGACCGCGGAGCGGCCGTTGGCCGGCCGGCGCGTCCTCGTCCTGGGCGGCACCCATCCGGACGCGTCCCGGGCGCGGGCCCGGATCGTCGCCCTGGGCGGGGCCGCCGCCGTGAACCTCTCCGCGAGCGTGACGGACGTCGTCCTGCTGTCCGGCGGCGAGCGCGACCGCCGGATGGCCCGGATCACCTCCCTGCGGGTGCCGGCCCACGACGCGCACTGGCTGGCCGGCCCGGCCGCCGCGGCCACGGGGAGCGGCCGGGGCCCGGCGCCGCGGGTCCTGCCGTCCGGCGGCGTGATCGACCTGCCCCGTGCGCAGGGGGCGGAGCGCTGGCACGTGAGCGCGTCCTGGGCACAGCAGACGCGGTGCGAGATCGACCTGGTCGCCTTCGTCGTCGACGAGGAGGAACAGGTCTCCTGCGACGAGGACTTCGTCTTCTACGGGGCGCCGGAGAGCCCCAACGGCGCGGTACGGCTGCTCGGCGACGGGCCGACCGAGCAGACCGTCGCCGTCGACCTCGCCACCCTGCCGCCCGCCGCCCGGAAGGTGGTCGTCTGCGCGGCCATCGACGGCGCGCCCGCCTTCGGCGACGTCGGCCCGGTGCAGGTCGTGGTGGCGCCGGGCGCCGGCGAGACGCCGCTGGCGCAGGTCACCGTGGACGCGGCCACCACCGAACGCACCATGCTGCTGGCCGAGGTCTACCGCCGCGGCCCGCTCTGGCGCCTGCGCGCCGTGGGCCAGGGGTACGACCACGGTCTGGCCGCGCTGGCCCGCTCCTACGGCGTCGACGTCGCAGACTGAACCCGACCCGGGCGTCGCGCGGAACGGCCGGCGCCCGGGGCCCGATCCGGGTACGGGTACGGGTACGGGTACGGGTACGGGTACGGGTACGGACGAGTGGCGGGGAGTGCGATGAGCGCGGTGCACACGGTGGACGCGGCCCGATACGCCGGGAGCCCGCCGGAGCGGGTCTGGTACACCTCGTACGGCTCGAACATGCACCTGGACCGCCTGGCCTGCTACCTCGCCGGGGGCACCCCCCGGGGCGCGGCCGCGGACCATCCCGGCCACCCCGGCTGCCGCGACCACCGCGCTCCGGAGCGGTCGGTGCCGGTCGAGCTGGCCGGCCGGCTGTACTTCGCCACGCGCTCCCCGGTGTGGGCGGGCGGCCGGGCCCTCTACGACCCGTCCGCGCCGGGCCGGATGCGCGGGCGGGCCCACCTGGTGACGGCGGAGCAGTTCTGCGACATCGCGGCGCAGGAGATGTACCGGGAGCCGGGCACGGACCTCGACCTGACCGGCGTACTGGGCACGGGACGGGCTTCGTTGGGGCCGGGCCGGTACGAGACGCTGATCTGCTGCGGCGTGCTGGAGGGGCTGCCGGTGCTGACGTTCACTGCGCCGTGGGCCATGGGCGAGGTGGAGTGGGTCGGGCCGTCCGCCGCGTACGTCCGGTACCTCGCGGCGGGCCTGCTGGAGGCGGGGCCGTGGGACGAGCGGTCCATCGGCCGTTACCTCGCGCGGTGTCCGGGCGCCGCGGGGCTGTGGAGCGCGGAGCGGATCGCGGACCTGCTGGTGGCGGGCTGACGGGGCGGGGGCCCGGCGGTGGCCGGCCCCGCAGGGCCGGCCACCCTCAGGGATGAGGCGGTGTGAGACTTCCGGCAGAGGGCGGTTCGTCCCGGAGGGGGACGCGCGGGAGAGGGCTCCCGGCCGAGACTGGACGACATGAACCGCCGTCCGCTCGTCATCGCCGCCGCCACCGTGGGAGTGCTCGCCACGGCCGCGTTCGCGCTGCCCAACCTGCCCCCCAATCCCCTCACCGACACGATCCACGACCGCGTGTTCGCGGAGCGCGGGCGGCAGTTCGCGACGGCCGCGGACGCGCCGACGCGCGGCAGGGCGGAGTTCGCGCTGCCGTCCTGGATACCGAAGGACGCCACCCACGTCCGGGTGAAGGTCCGCGCCAACGGCGAGGCCAGGCTGATCCGCTTCACCCTCGGCCACACCCCGCTGGACGGCCCGCAGTGCGCCTCGGGCACCCCGCGCAAGGTCGCGGCCCCGGAACTCGGCGCCCGCTGGTGGCCGCAGGGCGTACGGTCCGAGGCGCGGCCCGAGTGCCGGGACGTGCGCCAGTACCAGGTCGCCGTGCGCGGCAACCGGGTCTACGCCTGGACCGACGGCACCCCGTCCCCCGGCACGCCGGACCGGGCCGAGCCCGCACCCGCACCCCGGGGGTCCACGTCCCAGGTGGCGGTCCGCTAGGGAGCGTCGGCGACGTCGCCGGCCAGACAGGACTTCGACGACACGACCCGGGGCCCGGACCGGCCGCCGGTGGACGGGGCCGCGGCGGGGCGGCCGGCTCGTCTACCCTCGTGTGGTGATCGAGCGCGTGAACCAACTCGGCAGTGACGCACCGGAGAGCGGCGGGCTCCCCCGGGGCCGGAGCGTGGCCGTCTGGTCCCTGGACACCACGCTGCGCCGGGTCGGGGGCCGCGCGGTCGACGGCGCGTGGACGGTGCTCGACGCGGGCGAACGGGACCGGGCGGAGCGGCTGGTGCGCGCCGCCGACCGGCAGCGTTACCTCGCCTCGCACCTGGGGCTGCGGATCCTGCTCGGCGGCTGCCTGGGGCTGGCTCCCGAAGAGGTGTCCCTGGTACGGGAGGACTGCCCGTGCTGCGGCGGTCCGCACGGCCGTCCCGCCGTGGCCGGCGGCGCGGTCCACTTCTCCCTGTCCCACAGCGGCAACCTGGCCTACTTCGCCTTCGCCGGGACCCCGGTCGGCGTGGACGTCGAGGAGACCCCGGGCGCGTCCGCCATGGCGGACGTGCTGAGCAGCCTGCACCCGGACGAGACGGCCGAACTGACCGCGCTGCCCGGGCCGGAGCGGCGCGCGGCCCTCGGTCGCCTCTGGTCCCGCAAGGAGGCCTACCTCAAGGGCACCGGCACCGGCCTGGCCAAGGGGCTGGCGGACCCGTACATCGGCGCCGCTCCCGCCCCCGGCCCCCTCCCGGGCTGGACCCTGACGGACCTCCCCGCCCCCGCGGGCTACGCGGCCGCGCTCGCCGTGGCCGACCCCGCCCCCGGGCGGAGCCGGACGGGCTGACGGCCCGGCAGCTGACGGGCTGACGGCCCGGCCCGCCAGCGGACGGCGCGCGCCAGGCGGCGGACACGGGTCGCCGCGGCGAAACTCCGGTCCCCTGATGTCATCGGTCCCCTATCGTGACGGTCGTGGACATCCGCCGGGCCCGTACCGTTGCCGAACTCCGTGCCGCCGAGGCCCTCTTCGACGGTCCCGCCCGTCCGGAGTGGTCGGAGCGGTTCCTCGCCGCACCGGGCCACCTGATGCTGATCGCCTCCGTGGACGGCGTACCGGTCGGCATGGTCTCCGGCGTCGAGATGAGCCACCCCGACAAGGGCACCGAGATGTGCCTGTACGAGCTCTCCGTGGCCGAGGGCCACCGCCGGCGCGGCATCGGGCGCGCGCTGACCCTGGCCCTCGCCGAGGAGGCCGCGGCGCGCGGCTGCTACGGCATGTGGGTGGGGGTGGACACGGACAACGAGGCCGCGCTCGCCACCTACGGTTCGGCCGGCGCCCTCGACGAGGGCCTGTTCACGGTGCGCGGCTGGCCGCTGGCCGCCGAGACCCCGTAGGGCGCGTCCGTCACCGCCACCGACCCGGTCGCCCGGTCGGCGGCGTGTCGCGGGGCCACTCGGCGCACCCTCCGCGCGCCCGTCCCGCCGCTCGCCGAGCATCGGCGGCATGACCTCCACCACGCCCCGGCCCGAGGGTGCGCACCGCCGGCTCCCGCTGCGCGCCGCCGTCCTGCGCCCCGCCGTCCTCCTCCCGGCCGCCGCGCTCCTGGCCGGCCTCACCACGGCGGCGGCCCCGCCGCGGGCCGTCGGCGCGGCCGCCCCGACGGCCCGCTACGTCGTCGTCCTCAAGGACACCTCCGCGCGCGCCCCGGCGCGCGCCCTCGCCGACGAGGCGGCGCGGTCCGGCGACCGGGTGGGCGAGGTCTACGACACGGCCGTGAACGGTTTCGCCGTCCGCACCACCGCCGCCCGGGCCGCCGCCCTCGCCGCCGACCCCCGGGTGGCCTCCGTCGAGCCGGACGCCGAGTTCCGCACCACCGACACGCAGCCCGCCGCCCCCTGGCCGCTGGACCGGATCGACCAGCGCGCCCTGCCGCTGGACGGTTCGTACACGTACGCCGCGAAGGCCGAGGGTGTCACCGTCTACGTCGTGGACACCGGGATCAACCTCGCGCACCAGGAGTTCGGCGGGCGTGCCCGCAGCGGGTACACCGCGGTGTTCTTCGAGACCTCCGGCGACTGCGACGGCCACGGCACGCACGTCGCGGCGACCGCGGGCGGGGCGACGTACGGGGTGGCGAAGGGCGTGTCCCTGGTGTCGGTGAAGGTGGCCGACTGCCGGGGCCGCGGCCGGCTCTCGGGCATCCTCGGCGGCCTGGAGTGGATGGTGAAGGACGCCGTCGCCAAGCCCACCGCGCCGGCGGTCGCGAACATGAGCATGGGCGGGACGCCCAGCCGCGCCCTCGACGCGGCGGTGACCCGGGCGGTCGCCGCCGGGATCACCTTCACGGCCGCCGCCGGCAACCAGGGCAAGGACGCCTGCGCCGGCTCCCCGGCCCGCGTCCCGCAGGCCGTGACGGTCGCCGCGACCGATGCGCAGGACCGGTGGGCGGGTTTCTCCAACCACGGCCGGTGCGTGGACCTGGCCGCGCCGGGGGTGGGCGTGGTGTCGGCGTGGAAGGGCGCGGCGACGGCCACGGCGAGGGCCTCGGGCACCTCGATGGCCGCCCCGCACGCGGCGGGCGTCGCGGCGCTGATCCTGGCGGGGGGTGTCGCGCGGACGCCGGACCAGGTCGCCCGCGCCCTCGTGCGGGGCGCCGTGCCCGACCGGATCACCGGCGCACCGGCGGGCACCGCGAACCTGCTGCTGCACGTGCCGGTCGAGCGCTGACGGCTCCGGGCCGCCCCGGGCATTGACTTCTCGGCACCGCGACGCGTCAATGACGGCCACCGCACCGACCCTGCCTCCCCCACACGGCGGGCGGGGGTCGTCATGACGGAGGAGTCGCGATCCAGTGAGAGCGAGAGCGAGTAGTACGCGCACGGGCGGCCGACGGGCCCCGCAACGGCCCGCGCCCCGCACCGGCACCGGCGTCCACCGCCTGTACGGCCTGCTCGCCGTCCTCCTGCTGCTGGGCGCGGGCCTGGTCCTGCCGGCCGGTGGCGCGCGGGCCGCGGACAACGGCACCTGGGGGGTCTTCCCGACCCCGCCGGCCGGTGCGGCGCTCTCCGACCGGGCGTACTTCTTCCACCAGGGCGAGGCCGGCAGCACCGTCGCCGACAGCGTGACGATCGTCAACTCCTCCGACCGCGACCTGACCTTCCGGGTCTTCGCCACCGATGCCGTGAACACGCCCTCGGGCGGGGCGTTCGCACTGCTACCGGTGGAGGAGCGGCCCGCGGACCTCGGCCGGTGGATCGTCCTGCCGGCGGAGATGGCGCAGCCGCTGACCGTGCCGGCCAAGGGCCGCAAGGACGTCCCGTTCACCGTGAAGGTCCCGGGGGACGCGACGCCGGGCGACCACGTCGGCGGGATCGTGGTGCTGGGCACCGCGGTGGAGGGGGTGCGCCAGGAGGGCGGGGTCCGGGTCGGGGTGAAGCGTTCGGTGGGCGCCCGGCTCTACTTCCGGGTGCCGGGGCCGCTGACCCCGGGGCTGAGCGTGGAGGACGTACGGGTCAACCGGTCGGCGCCGCTGCTGCCGTGGGTCCACGATGCCCGCGCCACCGTCTCGTACGCGCTGGTCAACCGGGGGAACGTGGTGGTCGAGCCCACGGTGACGGTCTCGGCCCGGGGGCTGTTCGGGCGCGGGGTGCTGGACCGGCCCGCCCGGGAGCTGAAGGTGTCCCTGCTGCCGGGGCAGCGCGTCGAGCTGACCGAGGACTGGCCGGACGCCCCGCAGTCGGACCGGGTGACGGTCCGCGTCCGGGCCGGTGCCGCGGCCCACCCCGACCTGGTCTCCGAGTCCGAGGTGGCGTTCCTCGCCGTGCCGTGGCCGGCCGTCGGGGTGCTCCTGGTGCTCGCGGGCGCCGGGGCCGGGCTGTGGGCGCTGCGCCGCGGGCGCCGGGCCCGCGCCGCGGCGGACCGTCCCGCACCGGCCCCGGACCCGGCCGGGGCGCGCTGACCGGGAGCCCCCGGCCGGTGTGGCTATGCCGGGGCGCCTGTCGGGCGTCGGGCGTTATCGAGACGTCGGGAAGCCCAGATCCACGCCCGCGGGGGCGTCCGAGGGGTCCGGCCAGCGGGTGGTGACGACCTTGCCGCGGGTGTAGAAGTGGATGCCGTCGTTGCCGTAGATGTGGTGGTCGCCGAAGAGCGAGTCCTTCCAGCCTCCGAAGGAGTGGTAGCCCACCGGCACCGGGATCGGCACGTTGACGCCGACCATGCCCGCCTGGATCTCCAGCTGGAAGCGGCGGGCGGCGCCGCCGTCGCGGGTGAAGATCGCGGTGCCGTTGCCGAACGGCGAGGCGTTGATGAGGGCCACGCCCTCCTCGTAGGTATCGGTGCGCAGGACGCACAGGACCGGGCCGAAGATCTCGTCGCGGTAGGCGTCCGAGTCGGTCTTGACGTTGTCGAGCAGCGAGAGGCCGATCCAGTGGCCGTCCTCCTTGCCCTCGACCGTGTAGCCGGTGCCGTCCAGCACCACGTCCGCGCCCTGGGCGGCGGCGCCCTTGACGTAGGAGGCGACCTTGTCGCGGTGGGCGGCGGTGATCAGCGGGCCCATCTCGGACGTCGGGTCGTTGCCGGGGCCGACCTTGATCTTCTCGGCGCGCTCGCGGATCTTCTCGACGAGGGTGTCGGCGATGGCGCCGACCGCGACCACCGCGGAGATCGCCATGCAGCGCTCGCCGGCCGAGCCGTACGCGGCCGAGACCGCCGCGTCGGCGGCCGCGTCCAGGTCGGCGTCCGGCAGGACCAGCATGTGGTTCTTGGCGCCGCCGAGCGCCTGGACCCGCTTGCCGTTGGCGGAGGCGGTGGTGTGGATGTGGCGGGCGATCGGCGTGGAGCCGACGAAGGAGACGGCCGCGACGCCGGGGTGGGCCAGCAGCGCGTCCACGGCCACCTTGTCGCCGTGGACCACGTTCAGCACGCCCGCCGGCAGGCCGGCTTCGGTCATCAGCTCGGCCAGCTTGTTGGCGGCCGAGGGGTCCTTCTCGCTGGGCTTGAGGATGAAGGTGTTGCCGCAGGCCACGGCCAGCGGGAACATCCACATCGGCACCATCGCCGGGAAGTTGAACGGGGTGATGCCCGCGACCACGCCGATCGGCTGGCGGATCGAGGAGACGTCCACCCGGTTGGAGACGGACGTGGACAGCTCGCCCTTGAGCTGGGTGGTGATCCCGCAGGCCAGCTCGACGATCTCCAGGCCGCGCGCCACCTCGCCCAGGGCGTCCGAGTGGACCTTGCCGTGCTCGGCGGTGATCAGCTCGGCGATGGCGTCACGGTTGGCGTCCAGCAGCGCGCGGTAGGCGAACAGCACCTTGGTGCGGGCGGCCAGCGAGGACTGCCCCCACGAGACGAAGGCCTCCTGGGCGATCCGTACCGCCCGGTCGACCTCCTCGGCGGAGGCCAGGGCGACCCGGGTGGTGACCGCGCCGGTGGCCGGGTCGGTGACCGGGCCGTAGTTGCCCGACGCGCCCTCGACGGTCGTGCCACCGATCCAGTGGTTGACGGTCTTCATTGCCTTGCTCCTTCACAGATGGCGACGTCGCTGCGCGGCTTGCCGGTCGTACTCGTCACGTGCCTCGGCCGCCGCCTTGCGGGTCGCGGTCTCGGCCACAGGAACATCCCACCACGCCTGTGCGGGGGGCGGGCCCGACACAGTGTCGGGCGTTCGGGTCTGTACGTAGACACATGTGGGACGCCCTGCCGAGCGCGCCTGCGCGAGGGCTTCGCGCAGGTCACGGACGGTACGGGCGCGGATCACGGCCATCCCGAGCGAGGCCGCGTTGGCCGCGAGGTCCACCGGGAGGGGATCTCCGGTGTACGCGCCGTCCGCCGCCCGGAAGCGGTACCCGGTGGCGAAGCCCTCGCCGCCGACCGACGCCGACAGGCCGCCGATGGAGGCGTAGCCGTGGTTGTCGAGGACGACCAGCCTGAGCGGGACGCCCTCCTGCACGGCGGTGACGATCTCGGTCGGGTTCATCAGGTACGTGCCGTCGCCGACCAGCGCCCACACGGGGCGGCCGGGCGCGGCCAGCGCCACCCCGATCGCGGCCGGGATCTCGTAGCCCATGCAGGAGTAGCCGTACTCGACGTGGTACTGGTCCGCGGAGCGGGCCCGCCACAGCCGGTGGAGGTCGCCGGGCAGGGAGCCGGCCGCGTTGACGAGGATGTCGGTGCCGTCGACCAGCGCGTCGAGGAGCCCGAGGACCTGCGCCTGGGTGGGCGGCAGCTCCTCCTCGGCGGCGGGCACCGCCCAGGCCCGCTCGACGCGCTCCTGCCAGTCGGCCGCTCCCCGCCGGTACGCCGCCTCGTACGCGGGGTCCACGCGGTGGCCTCGGACGGCCTCGCGGAGGGCGTCGAGCCCCTCGCGCGCGTCGGCGACGAGGGGGCGGGCGGCGAGCTTGTGGGCGTCGTACGGGTCGAGGTTGAGGCCGGTGAACCGGACGGCCGGGTGCCGGAAGAGCGTCGCGGAGGCGGTGGTGAAGTCGGTCAGCCGGGTGCCGGCCGCGATGACCAGGTCCGCCTCCCGCGCCAGTCCGTCCGCGACGGCCGTCCCCGTGTGGCCGATGGCCCCCACGTCGGCGGGGTGGCCGTGCGGCAGGACGCCCTTGCCCGCCTGGGTGACCGCGACCGGGATGCCGGTGACCTCGGCGAACGCGGCGAGGGCGGCCTGCGCCCCGCTGTGCCGGACGCCCCCGCCCGCGACGATCAGCGGCCGCTCGGCGGTGCGTACGGCCTCGGCGGCCCGGGCCAGCTCGCCGCGGTCGGGCCGGGGCCGGCGCACGCCCCAGGTCCGCTCGGCGAAGAACTCCTCGGGCCAGTCGTGGGCCTGCGCCTGCACGTCCTGCGGCAGCGCCAGGGTGACGGCGCCGGTCTGCACGGGGTCGGTGAGCACCCGTACGGCCTGGAGCGCGGCCGGGATCAGGGCCTCGGGGCGGGTGACCCGGTCGAAGTAGCGGGAGACGGGCCGCAGGGTGTCGTTGACGGACACGTCCCCCGCGTACGGCACCTCCAGCTGCTGGAGCACGGGGTCGGCGGGCCGGGTGGCGAAGGTGTCGCCGGGCAGCAGGAGCACCGGGATCCGGTTGATCGTGGCGAGCGCGGCGCCGGTGACGAGGTTGGTGGCGCCGGGCCCGATGGAGGTGGTGACGGCGTGCGCGGAGAGCCGGCCGCACTGGCGGGCGTAGCCGACGGCGGCGTGCACCATGGCCTGCTCGTTGCGTCCCTGGAGGAACGGCATGGTGTCCTGGCCGGCCTCCAGCAGGGCCTGGCCGAGGCCGGCGACGTTGCCGTGCCCGAAGATGCCCCAGGTGGCGGCGATCAGGCGGTGGCGCCGGCCGTCGCGTTCGGTGTACTGCGCGGCGAGGAAGCGGACGAGGGCCTGCGCGACGGTGAGTTTCATCGGGGGGTCTCCGCCGGGTGGAAGGGCAGCCGGGGGTCGGTCGCCCGGCCGGGCCAGGTGGCGCGGATCCAGCCGTGGTCGGGGTGGTCGCGGATGAGCCATTCGCGGGTGCGGCCGGGGCCCGCCATCACGTTCAGGTAGTACATGTCGTGTCCGGGCGAGGCGATGGACGGCCCGTGCCAGCCGTCGGGGATGAGCACGGCGTCGCCGGTGCGTACCTCGGTGAGGATGTCGGTCCTTCCGGCCGGGGACGGGCTGACGCGCTGGTAGCCGACGCCGGGGACGGCGCCGTGGGGGGCGATCTCGAAGTAGTAGATCTCCTCCAGCCGGGACTCCTCGCCCGGGTGGTGCTCGTCGTGCTTGTGGGGCGGGTACGAGGACCAGTTGCCGCCGGGGGTGAGCACCTCGACGGCGATGAGCCGGTCGCAGGGGAAGGCGTCGGCGGCGGCGAAGTTGTTGACCTGACGGGAGCAGCTGCCCGCGCCGCGCAGTTCGACGGGCACGTCCGCGGCCGGGCCGTACCGCGCGGGCAGGACCCGCTCGCAGCGCGCCCCGGCGAGCGCGAAGCGGCCGCCGGCGGACGAGACGACCTCCGCGTGCGCGTCGCGGGGCAGGTAGGCGAAGTCGGTGACGGCGTCGAACACCCCCTTCCGGCCGTGCAGTTCGAAGACGCGGCCCGGCGGTTCGTGGGCGCCGTCACCGCCGGGGGCGCCCGGGACCGGACCGCCCGCGCTCCCTCCCGCGCGCCCTCCCGCGCCGTGGCCGCCGGCGCGGACGTGCACCGTGCAGCCGCCGGAGAGCGGCAGGACGATCCACTCCGCCTCCCCGCACGGGTGCGCGTACACCTCCCCCGGCTCCAGCTGGAGCACCAGCAACCTCGTCCACTCCATGCGCCACTCAGACACCACCGGCACGACCGAGCACCTCCTCCACTTCGTCGGGGTACGGCATCGCGGTGGAGCAGGCCAGCCGGGAGGCCACGATGGCCCCGGCCGCGTTCGCGTACCGCATCACCCGTTCCAGGTCCCATCCCGCGAGCAGCCCGTGGCACAGCGCCCCGCCGAACGCGTCCCCGGCGCCGAGGCCGTTGACCACGTCCACCGCCACCGGCGGCACCTCGGCCACCGTGCCGTCGCGGTGCACCGCGAGGACGCCGTCCGGGCCGCGTTTGACGACCGCCAGCTCCACTCCGGCGGCGAGCAGGGACCGCGCCGCGGCGTACGGTTCGCCCTCGCCGGTGGCGACGGCGCACTCCTCCGCGTTGCCGACGGCCACCGTGGCCAGGGCCAGGGCCCGTGCGTAGGCCGGCCCCGGGTCCTCCCGCCACAGCGTCGGCCGCCAGTCCAGGTCGAAGACGGTGGTCCCGGACTTCGCCCGGGCTCCGAGCGCCGCGAGGGTGGCGGAGCGGCTCGGCTCCTCGCTCAGGCCGGTCCCCGTCATCCAGAAGACCCGGGCCGCCCGGATCGCGGGCAGGTCCAGCTCGTGCGCCGAGATCTCCAGGTCGGGGGCCTTCGGCAGGCGGTAGAAGTAGAGCGGGAACCGGTCGGGCGGGAAGACCTCGCAGAAGGTGAGCGGCGTGGGGAGCCCCGCGACCTCGGTGGTCCAGCGGTCGTCGACGCCGAAACGGCGCAGTTCCGCGCGCAGGTAGGTGCCGAAAGGGTCCGCGCCGGTACGGGTGACCACCGCCACCCGGCGGCCGAGCCGGGCCGCCGCGACGGCCACGTTGGACGGGGAGCCGCCCAGGAACTTGCCGAAGGTGTCGGCCTCGGCGAGTGGCACCCCCGTCGTCAGGGGGTAGAGGTCCACCCCGATCCGCCCCATGGTGATCAGGTCGAAGCCGATCGGATCGCCGCTCACCGCCAGTCCTCCCGCTCGCTCGTCCACCGTCGCACGTTCCGTGCCCCTTCCCGGCCCGCCGGAGCCCCGCACCCTAAGGTGGCCGCTATGACGTCCTCCCCACCCGCGTTGACCCGTATCCGCATCGGTTCGGCTCCGGACTCCTGGGGTGTCTGGTTTCCCGAGGACCCCCGGCAGACCCCCTGGGTGCGGTTCCTCGACGAGGTCGCGGACGCCGGGTACGAGTGGATCGAACTGGGCCCGTACGGCTACCTGCCCACCGATCCCGTCCGCCTCGCCGAGGAGACGGCCCGGCGCGGGCTGCGGGTCTCGGCCGGGACCGTCTTCACCGGACTCCATCACGGGCCCGGCGTGTGGGCGGAGACCTGGGAGCACGTGTCGCGGATCGCGGCGCTGACCCGTGCGGTGGGCGCGGCCCATCTGGTGGTCATCCCCTCCTTCTGGCGGGACGACAGGACCGGAGAGGTGCGCGAGGACCGGGTCCTCACACCGGGGCAGTGGCGCGAACTGACCAGCCAGACCGAACGCCTGGGCCGGGAGGTCCGCGACCGCTACGGGCTGCGGATCGTCGTGCACCCGCACGCCGACACCCACATCGACACCCCGGAGAACGTGGCCCGGTTCCTGGACGCCACCGATCCGGAGCTGGTCTCCCTCTGCCTGGACACCGGCCACTACGCGTACTGCGGCGGCGACAGCGTCCGGGCCGTCGAGACCTTCGCCGAGCGGATCGGCTACCTGCACCTCAAGCAGGTGGACCCGCGGATCCTCGCCGAGGTCGTCGCGCAGGAGGTCCCCTTCGGGCCGGCCGTGGCCCGCGGGGTGATGTGCGAGCCGCCGTCGGGGGTGCCGGACCTGGAACCGGTGCTGGCGGCGGCCCAGCGGCTCGGGGTGGAGCTGTTCGCCATCGTGGAGCAGGACATGTACCCCTGTCCGCCCGACCGGCCGCTGCCGATCGCCCGGCGCACCCGGGCCTACCTGCGCTCCTGTGGCGCCCGCTGACCCTCCGGAAGGAACACCGCATGAGCACGCTCGGCATCGCCGTCATCGGCACCGGGAAGATGGGCGCGGACCACGTCCGCAGGATCGGCCGGACCGTCGGCGGGGCCCGGGTGGTGGCCGTGGCCGACCCGGACGGGGATCGCGCCGGGCGGGTGGCGGCCGAGCTGGACGGGGCGGGCGCGTACACCGACCCGGCCGCCGCCCTGGCCGCGCCGGGGGTGGAGGCGGTGCTGATCGCCTCCCCCGGACCGGCGCACGAGGAGGCGGTCCTGCACGCGCTGGAACGGCGGCTGCCGGTGCTGTGCGAGAAGCCGCTGACCCCGGATGCGGCGGGTGCGCTGCGCATCATGGAGGCCGAACAGCGGCTGGGGCGGCGGCTGGTGCAGGTGGGGTTCATGCGACGGCACGACGCCGAGTACGAGGAGCTGAAGCAGTTGCTGGACGCGGGCGGCATCGGGCGGCCGCTGTTCCTGCACTGCCGGCACCGCAACGCCTCCTCCCCCGCCTTCTTCACCAGCGACATGCTGATCAGTGATTCGGTGGTGCACGAGGTGGACGCGGCGCGCTGGCTGCTGGGGCAGGAGGTCACGGCGGTGTCGGTGCTCTCGCCCACCCCGTCCTCGGCGGCGCCGGAGGGGCTCCGGGATCCCCGGCTGGTGCTGCTGGAGACCTCGGGCGGGACCGTCGTGGACGTGGAGATCTTCGTGAACTGCGGTTTCGGCTACCAGGTGCAGTGCGAGGCGGTCGGGGAGTCGGGCAGCGCCCGGATCGGTGACGGGCACGCGATGGTCGTCCAGGGTGCGGGGCGCTGGGGCGGCGAGATCGCCCAGGACTTCACGGTGCGCTTCGCCGAGGCCTACGACCGGCAGTTGCGGCGCTGGGTGGCCGCGGCCGGGCACGGTCGGGTGGCGGGCGCGGACGCGTGGGACGGCTACGCGGCCGCCGCCGTCTCGGAGGCGGGCCTCGCGGCCGCCCGCAGCGGTGTCCGGACGCCGGTGGAGCTGGTGGAGCGCCCGCCCCTGTACCGCTGATCCCTCGCGCAGCGCCGACCCGCCCCGGCTGTCCGTCCCGGCTGTCCGTCCCGGCGATCCGTCCGGGCGATCCGTCCCTCCGGTCGTTCTCGCCCTCTGTGTCACCTCTGTCACGAGGGTTGCCCTTGTGTCACACATATCCGCATTACGCGGGTTTTCCGTCACAGGCGCTCGACAGCCCCTCCCCTGCCCTCGCTCCGCGTCGTTCGCCGGGCAGTACCCGAGTGATCGTCAGTGTCCACGCACCGGCTCTCCCGACGGCCTCCCGGCCGGCCCCGCCGCGTGGACAAGGAGGTGTCGTACATGAGCGACCGACAGCTGTGGTCGTACAAGGAGATCGCCGCCCACATCCGGGTCCAGCCGGACACCGTGCGCTCCTACCGCAAGCACGGACTCCTCCCTCCGCCCGACCATGTGGAGGGCGGCAAGCCCTACTGGTACGCCGACACCATCCGCACCTGGGTGGCCCGCCGACCCGGCAACCGGGGCCGCCGCGACACATGAGGCCGCCGGCCGAAGGCGGTCCGACCGGGCCCCGCCTCCGGCCGGCCCGCCCGCCCGGCCCGCCTGCCCGGGCCGCCGGGCCGGCGCCGCCACCCGATCCCGGCCGGCACCTTCAGCCTTCAGCGGCTCGCCCGCCTCCGGGCCGCCCTCACCGCCCCCTTCCATGCCGAGGTCCGGGCCGGTGGCCGGGCCCCCGGCCTCCCCTTCGCCCGGTCCGATCCGCGCGGGCAGCCGGCGCAGCGGGCCCGGGGCAGGTGGCCCTCCCGGTCAGCTTCGTGACGGCCGGGACCAGCAGGCTCCGGACGACCATCGCGTCCATCAGGACCGCCGGGGCGATGCCCGGGCCCAGCATCTTGGTGTTGGCCACCCGCGAGGTGCCGATGGCCGTCATCACCACCGCCAGGATCACCGCGGCCGCGGCGATCAGCCCGCCGGTACGCGCCGGCCCGGTGCGCACCGCGCCCTCGTGGCCGCCGGGCGCGGGGGCCGAACGGGACGCCTACGCGGCCGGGTTGAAGACCGTCCTGCTGCGCTACCTGGAACCCATGGTCACCACGCATCGCCCCCGTTGACCCGGTCCGCGCCACGGCCGCCCGCGCGCGCCCCGCCCTCCTCCCCCGCGCCGGCCAGCAGCCGCAGCCCGGCCAGCGGGAACAGCAGCACGGACAGCATCCCGGCGCCCACCAGCGCCGCCGCCTCGCCGGCCGTCACCTTTCCGGCCTGCACGCCCATCGTGGTGATGGCCACCACCAGGGGCAGTGCGGTGGAGCCGAACAGCACCAGCGCCGATCGGTCCCGCCGCCCCAGGTCCCTGGGGGCCAGCAGCCACATCGGCAGCCCCCGCACCACCAGGAACAGCAGCAGGAAGACCGGGAGCAGCAGCAGTTCCTTCCCGCCGCGCAGCAGCGCGTCCAGGTCGAACTCGATCCCGGTGACCACGAAGAACAGCGGCACCAGGAAGCCGAAGCCCATGGCCTCGACCTTCGACAGCACGGTCGCGCTGCTCTCCGGAGCGGCCCCCTGGAGCACCAGCCGGGTGATCAGCCCGGCGGCGAAGGCCCCGAGCAGGATGTCGAGCCCGAGCACCGCGGAGAGGGCCAGCATCGCCACGAGCACCAGCATCACCAGCCGTACGGCGAACTGGGCGCTGCTGTGCAGGGTCTTGCCGATGACCCGCGAGAACCACGGCGGCTTGGGCCGCAGCGCCCAGAACACGGCCCCCGCCGTCAGCACCGCGAAGGCCACCAGCACCGCCGCCGACCGGGCCGGCGCCCGGCCGCTCAGCAGCAGCGCCATGGCGATGATCGGCCCGAACTCGCCGACGGAGCCCATCGCCATCATCACGGACCCGAACCGCGTCCGGAGCTGCCCGGCGTCCCGCAGCACGGGCAGGATGGCGCCGAGCGCGGTGCTGGTCAGCGCGGTGCCGACGTAGAGGCCCTTGTCGAAGCCGCCGCCGGAGAGCAGGACCCCCGCCGCCAGGCCGAGCACCAGGGCGATCAGCCAGGCCCACACCGACCGGGTGAGGGTGTCCCCCTTGATCCGGTCGAACTCGACCTCGTAGCCGGCCAGGAAGATCAGCATGGCCAGGCCGAGCTGGCTCAGCACGTCGATCACCTGTCCGGTCCGCGCCCATCCGAGCACGTCCGGGCCGAGGAGGATGCCGAGCAGGATCTCGAAGATGACCAGCGGGACGGCCAGCCAGCGCCCGACCGCGTAGGCGAGCAGGGGGGCCAGCACCGCGACGGCCATGATCAGGACGAGGGTTCCCGGTTGGTCCATATCGGCCATTTACATATGGTTCACCCGTATCGTCCACTTCAGAGGAGCCCGCGCGCATCCTCGCTTTAATACCCCCTAGGGGTATAATCTGGGGAGACCGGGAGGAGGCTGGAGCCATCCGCCGCCCCCGGCCGCAGGACGCAACCCGCACGACCCACCCCCGAGGAGAACGACATGACCGCCGAGACGGACACCCAGACCACCACCGTCTACCGGGTGACCGGCATGACCTGCGGACACTGCGAGGGCGCGGTGACCGCCGAGCTCTCCGCCCTGCCGGGCGTCGACTCGGTCAAGGCCGTCGCCGCGACCGGCGAGGTCACCGTGGTGTCCGCGGCCCCGCTCGCCGACGAGGACGTGCGCGCCGCCGTGGACGAGGCCGGTTACGAGCTCACCGGCCGGGCCTGAGCTCCCGCCCCCTCCGGCCGTACCCGCGACACCCGCCGGGCGGCGCCCAGCCGGCCCCACCGGTTCCGCACCGCCCGGCCCTCCCCCTGGAGCCCCGGACCATGAACAGCACAGTGCACGACGGACCCATAGCGGCGGTCGAGCTCGCGATCGGCGGGATGACCTGCGCTTCCTGCGCGGCCCGCATCGAGAAGAAGCTGAACCGGATGGACGGCGTCGAGGCCTCGGTGAACTACGCCACCGAGAAGGCCCACGTCTCCTACACCGGGGACGTCCGGGTGGCCGACCTGATCGCCACCGTCGTCAAGACCGGCTACACCGCCGCCCAGCCCCCGCCGCGTCCGGCCGTCCGGCCGGACGCGGCACCGGGCGCCGGAGCGGCGGCGGAAGCGGGCTCGGACCCCACCGGGGCGTCCGGGGAGCACGAGGAGCCCGATCCCGTGCTCGCCGCCGCGCGCGGGCGGCTGCTCGTCTGCGCCGTCCTCTCGCTGCCCGTGGTGCTGCTCGCGATGGTCCCCGCCCTCCAGTTCGACAACTGGCAGTGGCTCTCGCTCACCCTCGCCTCCCCGGTCGTCGTCTGGGGCGGCCTCCCCTTCCACCGGGCCGCCTGGACCAACGCCCGGCACGGCGCCGCCACCATGGACACCCTGGTCTCGGTCGGCACCCTCGCCGCCTTCGCCTGGTCCCTTTGGGCGCTGTTCTTCGGCCACGCCGGCATGCCCGGCATGCGACACGGCTTCGACCTCACGACCTCCCGAGCGGACGGCTCCTCCGCCCTCTACCTGGAGGTCGCGGCCGGTGTCGTCACCTTCATCCTGCTGGGCCGCTACCTCGAAGCCCGTGCCAAGCGGAAGGCCGGGGCGGCCCTCAAGGCCCTGATGCACCTCGGCGCCAAGGACGTCGCCGTCCTGCGCGACGGCGCCGAGGTGCGGGTCCCGGTGGGCTCGCTCGCGGTCGGCGACCGGTTCGTCGTCCGCCCCGGCGAGAAGATCGCCACCGACGGGACCGTCACCGAGGGCAGCTCCGCCGTCGACGCCTCCCTGCTGACCGGGGAGTCCGTACCCGTCGAGGTCCGCCCGGGCGACGCCGTCACCGGCGCCACCGTGAACGCCTCCGGCCGCCTGGTCGTCGAGGCCACCCGGGTCGGCTCGGACACCCAGCTGGCCCGCATGGCCGCGCTCGTCGAGGCCGCCCAGAACGGCAAGGCAGAGGTGCAGCGGCTCGCCGACCGGATCTCCGCCGTCTTCGTGCCCGTGGTCCTGCTGCTCGCGCTCGGCACCTGGGTCGCCTGGCTCCTGATCACCGACGACCCGACCGCCGCCTTCACCGCCGCCGTCGCCGTCCTGATCATCGCCTGCCCCTGCGCCCTCGGGCTCGCCACCCCGACCGCCCTCATGGTCGGCACCGGACGCGGCGCCCAGCTCGGCATCCTGATCAAGGGGCCCGAGGTGCTGGAGTCCACCCGCCGCGTGGACACCGTGGTGCTCGACAAGACCGGGACCGTCACGACCGGCCGGATGACCCTGACCGGCGTCGTACCCGCCCCCGGCGTCGACGCGACCGAGCTGCTGCGCCTCGCCGGAGCCCTGGAGCACGCCTCGGAGCATCCGATCGCCCGGGCCGTCGCGGCGGGCGCGGCCGCGCGGGCCGGTTCCCTGCCCGTCCCCGAGGCCTTCGAGAACCTGCCGGGGCTCGGCGTCCGGGGCCTGGTCGAGGGACGGGAGGTGCTGGTGGGCCGGGAGCGGCTGCTGGCCGACCGGTCCGTGGCCCTGCCCGCCGCCCTCGCCGAGGCCCGGGCCGCGGCCGAGGCCGCGGGCGCGACCGCCGTGCTCGTCGCGTGGGACGGCGCGGCCCGCGGGGTGCTGACCGTGGCCGACGCCGTGAAGGAGACCAGCGCCGAGGCGGTCTCCCGGCTGCGCGCACTGGGCCTGACGCCGGTGCTGCTGACCGGTGACAACCGGGCCGTGGCCGAGACGGTGGCCCGGGAGGTCGGCATCGACGAGGTCATCGCGGAGGTCATGCCCGAGGACAAGGCCGCGGTGGTCGAGCGGCTCCAGGCCGAGGGCCGTACGGTCGCCATGGTCGGCGACGGGGTCAACGACGCGGCGGCGCTGGCCCGGGCGGATCTGGGCCTGGCCATGGGCACCGGCGCCGACGCGGCCATCGAGGCCGGCGACCTGACCCTCGTACGGGGTGACCTGCGGGTGGCGGCGGACGCGATCCGGCTGTCCCGGCGGACCCTGTCCACGATCAAGGGCAACCTGTTCTGGGCCTTCGGCTACAACGTGGCGGCCCTGCCGCTGGCCGCCGCCGGACTGCTCAACCCGATGATCGCGGGGGCGGCGATGGCCTTCTCCTCGGTGTTCGTGGTGACCAACAGCCTCCGGTTGCGGTCCTTCCGCTAATGGACCGCCTTCGCATTCCCCCCACGGTTCCTTCACGGGAGACGCAGATCACAGTGATGACGACGTAACCATCCGGCGCCGTCATGGGTCTAATGGTGCGATGCCAGGAACGTCTTTGGGGGACGTTCCACGGAGGTCTTGGGGGACGTCCGACGGCATCGGCCGGCCGGGACGCGTGCCCGCGGGAAGCTTTGAGCGGCCCTCCCGACCCGAACGGGTCCCGGCAGACACCGACGCCCCGGCTCGGGTCCCGTGGGGGGAATCCGTACCGGGGAAAGGAAAGCGCCCCGACCGTCGACCCGTGGGGGGATCGACGGCGGGGCGCTTTTCGTATGCGGTCGCGAGCCGCCGCGAGCCGGCCGTACGCCTCGCACGGGGCGTACGCGGCCCGGTCGGACTCGGCGTCAGCGGGCCTCTACGGGGACGAAGTCGCGCAGGACCTCGCCGGTGTAGATCTGGCGCGGACGGCCGATGCGCGAACCGGGCTCCTTGATCATCTCGTGCCACTGCGCGATCCAGCCGGGCAGCCGGCCGAGGGCGAAGAGCACGGTGAACATCTCGGTCGGGAAGCCCATGGCCCGGTAGATCAGACCGGTGTAGAAGTCCACGTTCGGGTAGAGGTTGCGCTCGACGAAGTAGTCGTCGGCCAGCGCGTGCTCTTCCAGCTTGAGCGCGATGTCCAGCAGCTCGTCGCTCTTGCCGAGCGCCGAGAGGACGTCGTGCGCCGCCGCCTTGATGATCTTCGCCCGAGGGTCGAAGCTCTTGTAGACGCGGTGCCCGAAGCCCATCAGGCGGACACCGTCCTCCTTGTTCTTCACCTTGCGGATGAAGGCGTCGACGTCGCCGCCGTCGTTCTTGATGCCTTCGAGCATCTCCAGGACGGACTGGTTGGCGCCGCCGTGCAGCGGGCCCCACAGCGCCGAGATGCCGGCGGAGATCGAGGCGAACATGTTCGCCTGCGAGGAGCCGACCAGGCGCACGGTGGAGGTGGAGCAGTTCTGCTCGTGGTCCGCGTGCAGGATCAGCAGCTTGTCCAGCGCCGAGACCACGACCGGGTCCAGGTCGTACTCCTGGGCCGGCACCGAGAAGGTCATGCGCAGGAAGTTCTCGACGTAGCCGAGGTCGTTGCGCGGGTAGACCACCGGGTGGCCGACCGACTTCTTGTACGCGTAGGCCGCGATCGTGGGCAGCTTGGCCAGCAGGCGGATCGTCGAGAGGTGGCGCTGCTTCTCGTCGAACGGGTTGTGGCTGTCCTGGTAGAACGTGGACAGCGCGCTGACCACGGAGGACAGCATCGCCATCGGGTGCGCGTCGCGCGGGAAGCCGTCGTAGAAGCGCTTGACGTCCTCGTGCAGCAGCGTGTGCTGGGTGATCTCGTTGCGGAACGACGCGAGCTGGTCGACGGTCGGCAGCTCCCCGTTGATCAGCAGGTACGCGACCTCGATGAAGGTCGAACGCTCGGCCAGCTGCTCGATCGGGTAGCCGCGGTAGCGCAGGATGCCCTGCTCACCGTCGAGGTAGGTAATGGCGGACTTGTACGCCGCGGTGTTGCCGTAGCCACTGTCCAACGTGACGAGCCCGGTCTGGGCCCGCAGCTTCGAGATGTCGAAGCCCTGGTCACCGACGGTGCTCTCGACCACCGGGTAGGTGTATTCACCGTCCGCGTACCGGAGTACTACAGAGTTGTCGCTCACGTCATCCCTCACCGACGTAGTGCCTCTTCTTCGAGGTGCCCTGACTGCCTCTACCTTCCCCCATTTGGCGCAGGAGAGTGCACTCGGGGTCGGCCTTTGGTCTTTTTGACGGCACTCAGTGCCGTCAAGCTGCTCATCCTGCCCCCTATGCACCGCTTGTAGGAACCCCAAATGATCGATCATCTAGGTGATGTTTCCCACCGGTATCCGGCCGGCGAGCCGGGCCGCGACCGCCGTGTACCTCCGGCCTGCGGAAACCGTGCGGACCGCCTGTCCGAGGGCCTTGCGCGACCCGACGAGCACCACGAGCTTCTTGGCCCGGGTCACCGCCGTGTAGAGCAGGTTGCGCTGGAGCATCATCCAGGCGCCGGTGGTGACGGGGATCACCACGGCCGGATATTCACTCCCCTGGGAGCGGTGGATGGTGACGGCGTAGGCGTGGGACAGCTCGTCGAGCTCGGCGAACTCGTAGTCGATCGCCTCGTCCTCCTCCGTCGTCACGGTCAGGCGCTGTTCGTCGACGTCCAGGGCGGTGACCACGCCGACGGTGCCGTTGAAGACGCCGTTGGCGCCCTTGTCGTAGTTGTTCCTGATCTGGGTCACCTTGTCGCCGACACGGAAGACCCGGCCGCCGAACCGCTTCTCCGGCAGGCCGGGCCGGCCCGGCGTCATCGCCTGCTGCAGCAGCCCGTTGAGGTTGCCCGCGCCGGCCGGGCCGCGGTGCATGGGGGCGAGCACCTGGACGTCGCGGCGCGGGTCGAGTCCGAACCGGGCCGGGATCCGGCGGGCCGCCACGTCCACGGCGAGCACCCCGGCCGCCTCGGTGTCCTCCTCGGGGAAGAGGAAGAAGTCCGGCAGCCCGTCGGTGATCGGCGGGAGGCCGGTGTTGATCCGGTGGGCGTTGGTGACCACACCCGACTGCTGGGCCTGCCGGAAGATGCGGGTGAGCCGGACCGCGGGCACCGGGCCGCCGTCCGCCAGCAGGTCCCGCAGCACCTCGCCGGCGCCGACGGACGGGAGCTGGTCCACGTCCCCCACCAGCAGCAGGTGCGCGCCCGGAGCCACGGCCTTGACCAGCTTGTTGGCCAGCAGCAGGTCCAGCATCGAGGCCTCGTCGACCACCACCAGGTCTGCGTCCAGCGGGCGTTCCCGGTCGTACGCCGCGTCCCCGCCCGGCTTGAGCTCCAACAGCCGGTGCACGGTGGAGGCCTCGGCCCCGGTGAGCTCCGCCAGCCGCTTCGCCGCCCGGCCGGTGGGCGCGGCGAGCACCACCCTGGCCTTCTTGGCCCGGGCCAGTTCGACGATGGACCGTACGGTGAAGGACTTGCCGCAGCCCGGTCCGCCGGTCAGGACGGCGACCCGGCGGGTGAGCGCGAGCTTGACCGCGTCCCGCTGCTCGGGGGCCAGGGTGGCTCCGGTCCGCCCCGCGAGCCAGCCCAGGGCCTTGTCCCAGTCCACGTCCCCGAACCCCGGCATCCGGTCCTCCTCGGCGTTCAGCAGCCGGCGCACCTGCCCCACCAGTGACAGCTCGGCCCGGTGGAAGGGCACCAGGTACACGGCGGTGAGCGGATCGGGCGCGCCCTGCGGATCGGGCACCCGCTCCCGTACGACGCCCTCGGGGTCGGCGGCGAGTTCGGCCAGGCAGTCGATGACGAGCCCGGTGTCCACCTGGAGCAGTTTCACCCCGTCGGCGATGAGCCGGTCCTCGGGCAGGAAGCAGTGGCCCTGGTCGGTGGACTGCGACAGCGCGTACTGGAGCCCGGCCTTGACCCGCTCGGGGCTGTCGTGCGGGATGCCGACGGCCTGCGCGATGCGGTCGGCGGTGAGGAAGCCGATGCCCCAGACGTCGGCGGCGAGCCGGTAGGGCTGGTTGCGCACCACCGAGATGGAGGCGTCGGCGTACTTCTTGTAGATGCGGACGGCGATGGAGGTGGAGACGCCGACCCCCTGGAGGAAGACCATGACCTCCTTGATGGCCTTCTGCTCCTCCCACGCGGCCCCGATCAGCCGGGTGCGCTTGGGGCCCAGGCCGGGCACCTCGACCAGCCGCCCGGGCTCCTCCTCGATGACGTCGAGGGTGTCGGTGCCGAAGTGCTCCACGATCCGGTCGGCGATCTTCGGGCCGATGCCCTTGATCAGGCCGGAGCCGAGGTAGCGCCGGATGCCCTGGATGGTGGCGGGGAGCACGGTGCGGTAGTTCTCCACCGTGAACTGCTTTCCGTACTGCGGGTGAGAGCCCCAACGGCCCTCCATGCGCAGCGATTCGCCGGGCTGCGCCCCGAGCAGGGAGCCCACGACGGTGAGGAGGTCGCCGGCGCCGCGGCCGGTGTCCACGCGCGCGACCGTGTAGCCGCTCTCCTCGTTGGCGTAGGTGATGCGTTCGAGCACCCCCTCGACCACCGCCGGTTGTACCGCCGCCCCGTTGGTTGCCATGCCCCGAAACTACCGTCCGGGGCCGACAGTGCGGCAGCCCTGTGGACGGCGGGCCCGGTGCGGGGGCCCGCGCGGTGGCGGGGTCGGTGGCGGGCCACCAGGGAAGGGGCGGCCCACCAGAAAAGGGTCCGGCCTCGCGGCCGGACCCCCCTCACGGTTACCCCTCCCGTGCCGGTCTTCCCGATCCCCCCAGATCCCCTCCCGGAAGTCCCGACGCACCATACGACCCGCCACCACCGCCGGGGGTTGCACTCGGAGACGGACTTTTACGTTTCCGTTACCGGATGCCGCGCCGAGGTGCCGCCAAATCATCACAGAAGTAGCGTTTCAGGCATGAGCGAACCTTCATTCCAGGACGACGTGCTCCACGAGCTCGGCGACGACCGCCTGACCGAGATCGCCGGGCTGCTCGGCACGGACGCCGACGGCGCCCGCCAGACCGTCGCGGAAACGGTCGGCACCATGGCCGGCGGGCTGCAGGAGAAGGCCCGGGCGGACGACGCGGACGGCGCGGAGGTGCGCCAGGCCGTCGCCGAGGTGGCGCAGGCGGACCCGCCGCTCCAGGGCGTGGCCACGCTGGGCGGCGGCCTGGGCGGACTGCTGAGCGGCGGGATGATGGCCGGGGTGCTCGCCAAGGCGAGCCGGCCGGTGGCCAACGCCGTCTCGAAGAAGACCGGCATCCCCGCGCCCACCATCAGCCGGGTGATCGAACTGCTCATCCCGGTGGTGCTGGCGGTCTTCGCCAAGCGCGCCACGGCCGGCAAGGGCGCGGGCGGCTCCGCCGCGGGCGCGGCCCCGGGCGGCGCGGCGGCCCCCGGCGGCGCGGCCCCGGCGGGCGGCGGCCTCGGGGACCTGCTGGGCCAGATCCTCGGCGGCGGCAAGAAGTGACCGGGGCGCCCCGTACGGCGTAGGCCGTCCCTTCCGGTCCCGGACCGCCGGGACCGTCCCTTCCGGTCCCGGACCGCCGGGACCGTCCCTTCCGGCCCCGGACCGCCGGGGCCGGATCGCGCGCTATCCTCGGGCGCCATGGACACGCCCGAGGCAAGGCCCGAGCCCGCCCGCGGGCCGTCCCCCGTCCTCCTGCGCCACCCGGGGGCCGGCGACCTGGGCTGGATCGTGCAGCGGCACGGCGCCCTGTACGCCGCGGAGTACGGCTGGAACGCCGAGTTCGAGGGCCTGGTGGCCCGGATCGTCGCGGACTTCGCCGAGGACCACGACCCGTACCTGGAGCGCGTCTGGATCGCGGAGCTCGACGGCCGCCCGGTCGGCTCGGTGATGTGCGTGCGCGAGGACGGCGCCCCGGGCACCGCGCGGCTGCGGCTGCTCCTGGTCGATCCGGCCGGGCGCGGCCGCGGCATCGGGACCCTGCTGGTCGACGCCGTGGTCGCGTTCGCCCGCTCGGCCGGCTACCGCGAACTGGTGCTGTGGACCAACGACGTGCTGCTCGGGGCCCGCGCCCTCTACCTGCGCGCCGGCTTCACCCTGGTCGCCGAGCGCCCGCACCGCTCGTACGGGGCGGACCTCACGGGGCAGGACTGGCGGCTGCCGTTGCGGGAGGGCTCCCCGGGCTGACGCGCGGACGGGCCCGGCCGAACGAGGTCAGGGCCACCCCGCCGACCAGGAGCACCGCCGCCAGCCAGCGCGTGCCCGAGACGGACTCCCCCAGCACCAAGGCCGCCGAGGACATCCCGAAGACCGGGACCAGCAGGGAGAAGGGCGCCACCGAGGAGGCCGGGTAGCGGCGCAGCAGGTGGCCCCAGGCGCCGAAGCCGAAGACGGTCGACACCCAGGCGACGTAGCCGATGACGGCCGCCCCGGACCAGTCCAGGGCGCGCAGCGCCGCCAGGTCCCGCCCGGGTCCCTCCAGCAGCAGCGAGAGCGCGAACAGCGGCAGCACGGGGACCGTGCACACCCACACCATGAAGTTCAGCGCGTCGGGCGGCGCGGCCTTGCGGGTCAGTACGTTGGACACCCCCCAGCAGGCGGCGGCCGCGACGACCAGGGTGAAGCCGAGCACCGGCCCGGAGCTCCCGCCGTCCACCGCGGCCACGGCGATGCCGACGAGGGCCACCGCCATGCCGGCCGCCCGGACGGGCCCGGGCCGCTCGCGCAGCACGACGGCGGCGAGGGCGGCGGTGAAGACGGCCTGCACCTGGAGGACGAGCGAGGACAGCCCGGCCGGCATGCCGGCGGCCATGCCGGTGAACAGGAGGCCGAACTTGGCGATGCCCAGGGCCGCCCCGACGCCGAGGATCCACTTCCAGGCGACCTTGGGACGGCCGACGAAGAACACGGCGGGCAGGGCGGCGACGAGGAAGCGCAGGGCGGACAGGAGCAGCGGCGGGAAGTGGCCGAGCCCGATCTCGATGACGACGAAGTTGACGCCCCAGACGGCGGCGACGAGCACGGCGAGAGCGGTGTGTACGGGACGCATGCTCCGAGCATCGACGCCGGGACCATGTAGCACCAGCGCGGATTCCTTCCGAGATGGATGAAGCGTTGCTTACGCGTGGCGTGGCTGCCACCATGACCGCATGCTCGATCTCGCCCGACTGCGCGCCCTGTACGCCGTCTCCGTCCACGGTTCGGTCGCCGGTGCGGCCGCCGCCCTCGGCTACACCCCCTCGGCGGTCTCGCAACAGATCGCCAAACTGGAGCGGGAGACCCGCACCACCCTGCTGGAGCGGCGCGGGCGCGGGGTGGCGCTGACCGAGGAGGCCCGCCACCTGGCGGACACCGCTCGGGAGTTGCTGGCGATCGTGGAGCGCGCCGAGACGACCCTGGAGGAGCGCCGCGGGGAGCCCGGCGGGCTGCTGACGGTGGCGGCCTTCGCCTCGGCGGCGCGCGGGCTGCTGCCCGGGGTGCTGGCCGACCTCGCCCGGCGCCATCCCGCGCTGGACGTCCGGCTCACGGAGGTGGACCCGCACCTGTCGGTGGACCTGGTGGCCCGGGGCGTCACCGACCTGGCGGTGGCGCACGACTGGGACATCGCCCCGCTGCCGGCTCCCGAGGGCGTCGAGCAGGCGGTGATCGGCGACGATCCGTGCGACCTGGTGGTGCCGGCCGGACACCCCTTCACCGCCCGGCGGGCCGTCGTCCGGGCCGATCTGGTCGGGCAGCGCTGGGTGTGCCAGCCGCCGGGCCGGGTCTGCCACGACTGGCTGGTGCGGACCCTGCGGACGGCCGGACTGGAACCGGACATCGCGCACGTCGCGGAGGAGAACCACACGATCGTCGCCCTGGTCGCGGCCGGGCTCGGCGTCGCCGTCGTCCCCCGGCTGGGCACGGGCGCGCTGCCGCCGGGCGCCGTGGCCGTGCCGCTGGAGCCCGGACCCGTACGCCGGCTGTACGCGCTGTGGCGGACCGGGGCCGCCCGCCGGCCCGCGATCACCGAGGCCGTACGGACGCTCCAGGAGCACTGGACCCGTCCGGGGGAACCGCCGAGTGTCCGTCAGGTGCCGGGAGCGGCCCGGCAGTAGGGTCCGGCGCGTGCCGATCCACGCCTCCCGCCGGTCCCTGCTCGCCGCGGCCGCCCTGGCCGCCGCCACGGCCGCCGGGGCGGTCTCCGCCGCGGCGGGCGCCCGCCCGTTGCCCGACGACCCGCGCCCGCCCGGCCGGGACCCCGACGGGCCGCCGCACCGTGGCCCGGACCGGGCCCGGCTGCGCCGGATCGTGGAGGGGATGAGCCTGGCCGAGAAGGTCGGGCAGCTCTTCGTCTCCCGCGTGTACGGCCACTCGGCGACCGACCCCGACCGTGCCGACGCGGAGCAGAACCTGGCGCTGTTCGGGGTGCGCACCGCGGCCGAACTGGTCTCCCGCTACCACCTCGGCGGGATCGTCTACTTCGCGTGGGCGCACAACACCGGCGCCCCGCAGCAGATCGCGGAGCTCTCGGCCGGCCTCCAGCGGGCCGCCCTGGCCGGCGGAGCCCGGATCCCGCTGCTGCTCTCCACCGACCAGGAGCACGGCGCCGTCGCCCGGATCGGCAGGCCCGCCACCCTGCTGCCGGGGGCCATGGCGCTCGGGGCGTCCGGCTCCCCCGCGGACGCCCGCCGGTCCGCGCGGATCGCGGCCGCCGAGCTGGCCGCCCTGGGCATCCGGCAGGACTACGCGCCGGTGGCCGACGTCAACGTCGACCCGGCCAACCCGGTGATCGGCGTACGGTCCTTCGGCTCCGACCCGCGGGCGGTGGCGGCCCTGGTCGCGGCGCAGGTACGCGGCTACCAGAGCGCCGGGGTGGCCGCCACCGCCAAGCACTTCCCCGGCCACGGGGACACCGCGACCGACAGCCACGTCGGACTGCCGGTGATGCGGCACACCCGGGCCGTCTGGGAGGAGCTGGACGAGCCGCCGTTCCGGGCCGCCGTGGAGGCGGGCGTGGACGCGGTGATGACGGCGCACATCGTCTTCCCCGCCCTCGACCCCTCGGGCGATCCGGCGACGCTCTCCCGGCCGATCGTCACGGGCATCCTGCGCGAACGCCTCGGCTTCGGCGGGGTGGTGGTCACCGACGCCCTCGACATGGCCGGGGTCCGCCAGAAGTACGGCGACGGGCGGGTGCCGGTACTGGCCCTGCTCGCCGGCTGCGACCAGCTGCTGAACCCGCCGGACCTGGGGCTCGCGCACCGCAGCGTGTTGGCGGCCGTCGCCGCGGGCGAGCTCGCCGAGGCCCGGATCGAGGAGTCGGTGCTGCGCATCCTGGAGCTGAAGGCCCGGCGCGGGCTGTTCGACGCGCCCGGTACGACCGCCGCCCGGGCGGACGCGGTGGTGGGGACGGCGGAGCACCTGGCCGCGGCCGACGCCATCGCGGCCGGTACGACGACCCTGCTGGCCAACCCCGCCGGACTGCTGCCGATCGACCCGGCCACCGCCCCGCGGCTGCTGGTCACGGGGGCCGAACCGGCGTCACCCACCGGTACCACCGGCCCCCCCGCGGCCGTCCTGGCCCGGGAGCTGACCGCGCTGGGCTGCCGGGCGACCGCGGTGCCGGCGGCGGGCGCGGCGGCCGCGGCCCCCGGGCACGCGGCGGTGCTGGTGTGCACGTACAACGTCCCCGAGGGGGAGAGCCCGCAGCGCGCCCTGGTGGCGGAGCTCGTCGCGACGGGCGTCCCGGTGGTGGCGGTGGCGGTCCGCAACCCGTACGACACGGCCCGGCTGCCGGCGTGCGCGGCGGAGCTGGCGACGTATTCCTGGACGGACGTGGAGATGCGGGCGGCGGCCCGGGTGGTCACCGGCGCGGTGTCCCCCAGGGGCCGCCTGCCGGTCCCGGTCCCGGGCCGCTACCCGCGGGGCCACGGGCTCTCGTACTAGCCCGCGGCCCCGCGGGGTCGCGGGCTACGGCCGCAGCTGCGGCTCGCGCTCGACGTCGCGCTGGTCGAGCTGCGCGTCGGGCGCGGCCAGCGGCGCCGCCTTGGCCGCGTCGGCGAGGGCGGCGGCCGGGGCCACCCCGGCCCACTGGAGGATCTTCGCGGTGGCCAGGGCCCGCTCGCCGTCCTGGAGCTTGGCGACGTTGGCGCCGTGGTTGGCGCCCGGAGCGGTCATCACGTAGCTGTCGCGGACCCCGTACCCGAGGCGGAACGGCTCGGCGCCCCACGGGTCGTTCTGGCCGTACACGAACAGCATCTGGTTCGCGTGCGTGCGCACCCAGTTGTCCACGTCCGCCATGGCCCCCGGCTGGAAGGTCATCGGGATCGTGCGGGGCACGAAGTTGCGCGGCGGCTGGTAGCCGTAGCGGCTCAGGCCCTTGAGGTGCGGCTGCTTGATGTCGGGCGAACCGAGCTGGGTGCCCGCCTGGTAGTAGTACGGCGTGTACGTCTCCAGGCCCTGGTCGGTGTAGGCGGAGAAGCCGGAGATCGTGTCGATGCTGTCCCAGATCTCCTGGTCCGTCGCGGTCGCGGCGGCCGGGACGGTGGGGCAGTCGGCGAGCAGGCTGTACTGCCAGAAGGCCCACACGTAGTCGAGCACGACGGCCTCGTAGGCCTTGTCGAGGGTGCCGATCGTGCCGAAGGTCCAGCCGTTCTCCGCGGCGGCGGCCGCGTACTTGGCCTCCAGCGGCCCGCGGCGCACGAGCGCCTCGCGCTGCACGGCGTTCAGCCGGTCGCGGCACTCCTTGGTCCCGACCTTGGCGAAGAAGCGGTCGTAGGCCGCGTCCTCCTTGTTGACGACGTCGTTGGGCGCGACGTACGCGACGACGCCGTCCATGTCGCGCGGGTAGAAGCGCTCGTAGTACGTCGCCGTCATGCCGCCCTTGCTGCCGCCGGTGGACAGCCAGTTCTTCTTGTAGATCTTCTTCAGCGCGGCGAAGAGGCGGTGCTGGTCACTGGCGGCCTGCCAGATGTCCAGGTTGGCCCAGTTGGCCGGGTCGGGCCGGGACGGCGTGAAGAACCGGTACTCCAGCGAGACCTGGTTGCCGTCGACTATGGTCGTCGGCTCGCTGCGGCGCGGGCTGGTGTTGACGTTGTAGCCGGAGGTGAAGAAGACCGTCGGCCGCGACACGTCCTTGTGCAGCAGGGTCAGGCGCTGCGTGAAGGTGCCCTTCCACGGCTGCCGGTGGTCGACCGGCTGCTCGTAGTTCAGTACGAAGAAGCGGTAGCCGGGGTACGGCTTCTCCTCGATCAGGCTCATCCCGGGAATGCCGAGGATCTGGTCCTTGATGTCCGTGGCGGCCGCGGGCCCCGCGGCGGTGGCCGCGTGTGCCGTGGAGCCGGCCGCGCCCATGGTGCCGATCAGCACCACGAGCGACAGCAGCCATCCGAGCGTCTTGCGCATGCACCCTCCCCTTGCGTTCACTTCGGTCGCCGTGAACCTAGCCGGGCCAACGCGCCCGTGACCAGACCCCGTTGGGCCGCCGCCTCAGCACAGGATCCATCCGGAGTCGACCGATCCGGCTCCCACGCTCCCCTTTACATACACGCACCGGTTGATCGCGCCGACGGTGACGGGCCCGGCGTACCGGGTGAACAGCCCCGCATCGGTGACCGGCACTCCGCCGCGCGGCTGGATGCTGACGGCCATCCGGCGCCGCTCGCCGGGCACCCGGGCCACCGCCAGCGCGCAGGCCTGGGTGCGGCTCTTGTACACCCGCACCTCGCCCGTCGGGAACGGCAGCGTGCGCGCCAGCCGGCCCCCGCAGCCCTCGGACGCGGCCCGGGCCGCCGGCGCGGCGTACAGCCCGCCCGCGCACAGCCCGAGCGCCAGCGTGAACACCCCCGCCGCGACCGTCCCCCGGCCGCGCGCCCTCCACCACCGCATCACCCTGGCCCCCCTCAGCCGTACGTACCGCGCGTGTACGCACGTACGACGCGCGGACCCCGCGGAAGGTTGCAGCACCCACGGATCCGGGCGCGGCGGGACCCCGTACGGGTGCATCGGCGGCCCCGCGGGGGAGGGCGGGAGCGGCGGCCCCGCGGGGACCCTACGCTGGGTGGCCCGACGAACGCCCACCGTAGCCGTGAAAGGCCATCCACATGACGAACGACCTCCTCGACCGCAAGCTGGAGCGCGCCTTCGCCCACCTCGACGTCAACGGGGACCGGGTCATCGACGAGCACGACATCATCGGGCTGGGGTCGCGCCTGCTGTCGGCGCTCGACGAGCCGGCCGCCTCGCCCCGCGCGACGCTGGTGATGGGCGGGCTCGTCGACTTCTGGCAGGAGCTGTTCACGGAGCTGGACCTGGACCGGGACGGCAAGGTCACCCCGGAGGAGTACAAGCAGGGCATGACGCGCCTCTACCGGGGCGGCGGGGCGGCGTACGACCGCTCCTTCCGCCCGATGGTCAAGGCGATCCTGACGGTCGTGGACACCAACGGGGACGGCCGCATCAGCCCCGAGGAGTTCCACCGCGCCCAGCTGGCCTTCGACACGGAGCTGGGCCCGGCGGACGCGGACGCGCTGTTCGCGCGGATCGACCGGAACCACGACGGCTACCTGTCCGTCGACGAACTCCTCGACGCCGTCCGCGCGTACTACACGGGCGACGAGGAGGACGCTCCCGGCAACCTGCTGTTCGGCGAGCTCTGAGCGCGGGCGGGGCGGGCCGGGGCCCGCCGCCCCTACGCCGCGGCCGGTTCGTCCTCGCCGGCGAAGGTGCGCCACAGGTCGGCGTAGCGGCCGCCGCGGTTCAGCAGTTCGGTGTGGGTGCCGTCCTCCACCACCCGGCCGCGGTCCATGACCACGACCCGGTCGGCGCGGGCCGCGGTGGTCAGCCGGTGGGCCACCACCAGGGTCGTGCGCCGGCCCGCGAGCCGGTCGGTGGCCTGGTTGACCTGGGCCTCGGTGGCGAGGTCGAGCGCGGCGGTGGCCTCGTCGAGCAGCAGCACGTCCGGGTCGACCAGCTCGGCGCGGGCCAGCGCGATCAGCTGCCGCTGCCCGGCGGAGAGGTTGCGGCCGCGCTCGGCGACGGTGTGCAGGTAGCCGCCGTCGAGGGTGGCGATCATCGCGTGGGCGCCGACCGCGCGCGCCGCGGCCTCCACCTCGGCGTCGTCCGCCCCGGGCCGGCCGTAGGCGATCGCGTCGCGCACGGTCCCCTGGAAGAGGTACGGCTCCTGGGGCACGACGCCCAGGCGGTGCCGGTAGCCGGTCAGGTCGAGCTCCCGCAGGTCGGCGCCGTCCGCGGTGACCCGCCCGGAGGTCGGGTCGTAGAACCGGGCCACCATCTTGACCAGGGTGGACTTGCCGGCTCCGGTCTCGCCGACGAACGCGACGGTCTGCCCGGCGGGTATCCGCAGGCTGATTCCGGCCAGTGCCTCGCCCTTCTCCCCGCGCTCTTCGGCGGTGCCGTACTGGAAGCGGACGTCCTCGAAGGCGATCTCCCCGCGCAGTTCCGGGACCGGCCGGGGGTCGGCGGGCCGGGGGGTGCTGGTGGGTTCGCGCAGCAGCCCCTGGATGCGGCCGAGGGAGACGGTGGCCTGCTGGTATCCGTCGAAGACCTGGGAGAGCTGCTGGACCGGGGCGAAGAAGAGGTCGATGTACAGGAGGTACGCGACCAGGGCGCCGGTGGTGAGGGTGCCGGCCTCGACCCGGCCCGCGCCGACGATCAGCACGACGGCCGCGGCGCCCGAGGACAGCAGCTGCACGAAGGGGAAGTAGACGGATATCAGCCACTGCCCGCGGACCCGGGCCTGCCGGTACGCGTCGCTGTGCTCGGCGAAGCGGACGGCGCCGGAGCCCTCGCGGCGGAAGGCCTGGACGATGCGGAGGCCGGAGACGGACTCCTGGAGGTCGGCGTTGACCAGGCTGACCCGGTCGCGGGCGAGCTCGTAGGCGGCGACGGACTTGCGGCGGAAGAAGACCGTGCCGAGCACCAGCACGGGGAGGGTGGCGAAGACGATCAGCGCGAGCTCGACGTCGAGGACGAGCAGGGCGACCAGGATGCCGAGGAAGGTGAAGACGGAGACGACGGCGGTGACGAGCCCGGTCTGCAGGAAGCTGGACAGGGCGTCCACGTCGGTGGTCATCCGGGTCATGATCTTGCCGGTGAGCTCGCGCTCGTAGTAGTCGAGGCCGAGCCGCTGGAGCTGCGCGAAGATCTTGACCCGCAGGGCGTACAGCACGCGCTCGCCGGTGCGGCCCGTCATCCGGGTCTCCGCGAACTGCGCGGCCCACTGGGCGAGGACGATGACGAGGGCGAGGGCCGAGGCGGCCCAGACCGCGCCCAGGGCGGCCTTCTCCACGCCCTGGTCGATGCCGTGCCGGATCAGCACGGGCACGAGCAGTCCGGCGCCCGCGTCGACGGCGACCAGGCCGAGACTGACGGCGAGCGGCGCCCAGAACCCGCGGAGCAGCCGGCGCAGCCCGTAGCTCTCCTCGGCGCCCGCGGCCCGCCGCTCGTCCACGTCGGGCTCGTCGGTGGCGGGCGGCAGCGCGGCGACCTGGGCGAGCAGTTCGGGGGTGGCGGGCATCCCCGCCACGGCCCCGGCCATGGAGTGGCCGGCTCCGGGGGCGCCGGTCCCGGCGGCGGGCGCGGAGCCGCCCTCGGCGGCCTCGTCCCGGCGCCGCCACAGCTCGGGGGTGGTGGTGCCGGCGACGCGGCGCTTGGCGTTGACGGGCTCGGAGTCGATCTCGGCTTCGAGCTCGATGTCCCGTTCGATGTCGCGGTCGATCTCCCGCTCGAACGCGGCCATCGCCGACGCGTCGGGGGTGCGCGGCGAGCCGGCGCCGAGGGCGTCGGGGTCGGTGAGGAGGCGGCGGTAGAGCGCGGAGCGGCGCTCCAGCTCCTCGTGGGTGCCGAGGTCGGCCAGCCGGCCGCCGTCGAGCACGGCGATGCGGTCGGCCAGGGCGAGCGTGGAGCGGCGGTGGGCGATCAGCAGGGTGGTGCGGCCGGCCATGACGGCGCGCAGGGCCTCGTGGATCTCGTGCTCGACGCGGGCGTCGACGGCGGAGGTGGCGTCGTCGAGGAGCAGGAGGCGGGGGTCGGTGAGGATGGCCCGGGCCAGTGCGATGCGCTGGCGCTGGCCGCCGGAGAGGGTGAGCCCCTGTTCGCCGACCGTGGTGTCGTAGCCGTCGGGGAGCGCCTCGATGAAGCCCTCGGCCTGGGCGGCGCGGGCGGCGGCGCGGATCTGCTCCTCGCCGGCCTCGGGATGCCCGTAGGCGATGTTGGCCCGGATGGTGTCGGAGAAGAGGAAGGAGTCCTCGGGGACCAGGCCGATGGCGGACCGCAGCGAGGCGTACGTCAGCTCGCGGACGTCGTGCCCGCCGACCCGGACGGCGCCGCGGTCGGCGTCGTAGAAGCGGGGCAGCAGGAGCGAGACGGTGGACTTGCCGCTGCCGGAGGCGCCGACGAGCGCGACGGTCTCGCCTTCGGCGAGGGAGAGCGAGAACCCGTCGAGGACGGGCCGCTCGGGGTCGTAGCCGAAGGACACGTCGTCGAACTCGACGGTGGCGGGGACGTCGGCGGGGAGCGTGCCGGTCCCCTCCTCGATCACCGGCCGGGTGTCGATGAGCTCGAAGACCCGCTCGACGCCGGCGCGGGCCTGCTGGCCGATGGTGAGGACCATGGCGAGCATGCGGACGGGGCCGACGAGCTGGGCGAGGTAGGTGGAGAAGGCGACGAAGGTGCCGAGGGTGACCTGGCCGCGGGTGGCCATCCAGCCGCCGAGCGCCAGCATGGCGACCTGGGCGAGGGCCGGTACGGCCTGGAGGGCGGGGGTGTAGCGGGAGTTGAGCCGGATGGTCCGCATCCGGCCGGCGAACAGCCGGCGGCCGGCGGCGCGCAGCTTGCCCGTCTCCTGCTCCTCCTGGCCGAAGCCCTTGACGACGCGGACGCCGGTGACGGCCCCGTCGACGACGGAGGCGACGGCGGCGGCCTGGCCCTGCGCCCACCAGGTGGCGGGGAAGAGGCGCTTGCGGCTGCGCTTGGCGATGAACCAGAGGGCGGGGGCCATGAGCAGCGCGACGAGGGTCAGCAGCGGGGACAGCCACAGCATGATGCCGAGGGAGATCCCGAAGAGGAGGAAGTTCCCGATGGTCATCGGGAGCATGAAGAGCAGGCCCTGGATGAGCTGGAGGTCGGTGGTGGCCCGGCCGATGACCTGGCCGGTGGACAGCTCGTCCTGGCGGCGCCCGTCGAGGCGGGCGATGGCGCGGTACATGTCGGTGCGCAGGTCGTGCTGCACGTCGAGGGCGAGGCGGCCGCCGTAGTACCGGCGTATGTAGGTGAGCACGTACACGAGGAGGGCGGCGGCTATGAGCAGGCCGGCCCAGGGCGCCATGCTCTTGGTCTTGTCCCCGATGACGTCGTCGATGATGACCCGGGTGACGAGCGGGACGAGCGCCATGACGGCCATGCCCGCCAGCGAGGACCCGAGCGCGAGCAGCACGTTCGCCTTGTAGCGCCAGGTGTAGGCGGTGAGCCGCCTGCCCCAGCTCTGTTCCTCGCCCGCCGCCGTCTCTGCCGCCGCCACGTGGTGCCTCCCCGTTCGAACTGTCCTGCCGCCTCCCCCAACGCGCCGACCGGCGGATTTCATCCCGCCGCAACAATCGAACGGGTTTACGCGCTGCCGGGCGAGCCGGGGTGGGCCGTACGGGTCGGGACGGGCGCGGGGGACACATGGGGGCACCGGGGGGGCACCGGGGGGGCACCGGGGGCTGGCGCGGTGCGGGACCGGTGCGGGACCCGGCGATACTCGGCCCATGACGATCAAGGACACGGCCCCCGCCACCGACACCGACGCCGACACGGCGCCGTGGGCCCGCGGGGCACCGGCACCCGGGGCTGCCGCCGCGGCCTCGCCGGGCCTGAACGCCCCGGCGCACCCGGCGGACGGCGAGGCCCCGCCCGAGGAGGACCTCTTCCTGGCGGGCTGGTTCGCGCCGGCCTAGGCCGGCGGCCGGCTAGGGGGCGTCGAAGGCGTACTCCAGGACGTAGGCCGACGAATCGAGAACCATCTCGTTCACCTCGACCGGCGTCCCCTCGGCGGTGTAAGCGGTCCGGCAGACCAGCACGACCGGTGTCCCCGCGGCCAGCCCGAGCCGCGCGGTCTCCTCGGGGCCCGGCATCCGCGAACGGATCTCCTCCCGGAAGCGCCGCGGCCCGTGGCCCAGCTCGGCGAGGCGGGCGTAGATCCCGCCGGGCCCGCTGTCGGGCTCGGCGACGGCCGTACCGGCCACGAGGGCGGCGTCGAGGTAGGAGGTCGCGAGCATCACGGGCTTCCCGTCGAGCAGGTACCTCCGGCGGCGCACGACGACGGGGGCGCGGTCGGCCAGGCCGAGCGCGGCCGCGACGGCACCCGATGGTCGCTCCTCTGTGACGCTCAGAAACTCGACGACGGGAGCCCGGCCCTTCCCGTCCACGTCCCAGATGGCCCCTCCGGCGCCCCAGACCTCAACGGCCAACCGCTGGATTCCCCGCCGTCTGATGACGACCTGGTATTCCCGCACGAAGACCCCGGCACCCTTGCGCGCTTCCACCAGGCCCTGCGCCTGAAGCACGCCGAAGGCCTGACGTGCGGTCATCCGCGCCACGCCGTAACGGCTCATCAGGTCACTCTCGCCGGGCAGCCGTGCCCCCGGCCCGTATTCCCCGGACGCGATGGCGTCCTTGAGCTCGGCGGCGATGTGCTGGTACTTGGGCTGCCGTCCCACGGCGTCATTCGCCATGCGACCCCTCTCTGATCATCTCGGAACACCCTAGGGGCCCACCGAGCAGCTCCGGACCTTCTCGCTCAACACCCGTCGACATCGAACGTATCTAGACATCTAGGCGCGAGGCACCCGTCACACGTTTCACTAGGGCAGGCAGATGTCTAGATAAGTGAGGCTCACGTGGTAATGGCTCCAGCCGACGAGGTGTACTGGATCGTGCCGCGCGGCCCTCGCGCACCAGGTGGAGCCCGGGTGCTCCTCCGCGCCCAGCTCGCCGAGTGGCAGATCGAATCCGAAGCATGCGAGACCGCCGAGCTGCTCCTCTCGGAGCTGGTCACCAACGCGGTCCGGCACGCCCGGGCTCCGCACGGTCGCGACATCGGGGTCCGGTTGGCCCGCTACGGCGGTGTGCTCCGCGTGGAGGTGGCCGACGCGGGGCCCGTGGTCCCGCTCGCACCGCACCGGGCGGCGGAGGCGGACGAACGGGGACGCGGGCTCGCCATCGTGGAGGCCCTCTCGGTGCGATGGGGGTGGTCCCCCCGGGCCCACGGCATCGGCAAGGTGGTCTGGGCCGAGGTCGCGGCGCCCGGGAGCGGCCGGCGGGTCACGGGGTAGGCGCCGGCTTCACCACGGGAGCCTTCTCCAGCGGCTTGTTCTCACAGCCCAGCGCATCGGCCACCCGGCGGGTCATGAGGTAGGTGAGGGTCGTCTGCCGGTCCAGGGCTGCTTGGTCGACGTCCGACCGGCCGATGTTGACCGTGTAAGAGGCGTCCGCATAAAGCCATGCCGACTTCGACGCCTCCCCGAGCCCGCCGGGCATGTCGCACGGGACCCGCAGCCTCGTGACGGTGTCGTTGGTCGCACCGGCGACACCATTCATCTCGTACGCGACGCCCTTGGGCAGCGGCCGATCCACATCCTTCGAGGCGCGGGGGACCCACCCGAAGCCGAACGTCACGCGCTCGACGCCCGGACCCGGGCGATACGCGCACGCGTACGACGGCAGTGTCTCCTGCGCAGGCCCCATCTCCGCCAGTTCGCGGCCCAGATCTTTCGCGAAGCGGCTCGTATTGTTGCTGATCTGGGTCTCGAAGTCGTCTGCGCGCAGCACCTTCCGCAGAAGCGCCCCCTCTTCCGAGGAAGCTGCCGTCTCGCACAGGCTCGCGCTTTTCACCTCGGAGTCGCCGGCGCCGCAGGACGACAGCAACAGCACGCTGAGAACCGCAACCGTCGACCGCGCGAGAGCCTTGCGCACGTCAGCCGAGATGTGCACGGGCGGCATCCCGTCCGGTCGTGTACGCGGTCCCCGCAGTGTCCTTGGCGTGCACGAATGCGGGATCGCTCTGAACCTGCCGCTCCGCACCCCACGCGTCGAACAGCTTGTTGGTTCCGTCCATGCCCTTGCCGTAGTTGCCACTGGAGTCCTTCTTCCCCTGCTCCTCGGCCTCGTCCTTGACGCCCTCGACCCACTCGTACTTGACCGAGTCGATCAGCGAGCCTCCGACCGTGCCCACGACGGGGATCTCGCCGATGAGTCCGTTCGCGACGGCAGCCGTGTGCTCAGAGGTGCTCTCGGCCCACTTCACCTGATCGTCTCCCTTGTCCTTGTAGACGTCCCCCCCGATGCCGTTGAGGGCACCGGTGGCCGCACCGATGTCGTGGGCACGGTTGTCCCAGTCCGCGCTCACGCCGTGCATGGAGTCACCCTTGTACGGGGCGGCCGTCGCGAGCTGGTCCGCCGAGTACGCGCGCTCCGCCTCGTACAGCAGCGCGAAGGACGGGCCGTCGTCCGCGATGCCGCGCATGACGCGGACCAGGCTGCCCTGGCCCACCGCAAGGTGGGCTTGGTCGCCCGAGCCGTGGATGGACGGGCTGCCGCCGACGCCGCCGAGGTCGGATTCCTGGCCGCCCAGGATGAGGTGGGTGTCCCCCACGTAGTCCACCAGTGCCTTCGCCATCGGCTGGCGCAGGCCCTCCAGGTCCTTCGGGAACTCGTCGCCGCCCATTTCGTCGTCCAGGTAGCGGATGGCGTGGTGCATCACGCGGGCCTGGCCCTCGGTGTGGGGGCCGGGGGGGCCGAGTTTCTCGCCGTCCGTGTGGCCCGTCGCGGCCGCCTGGAGGGCGGCGCCGAGGCCGGGCGTCTTGTCGCCGTGCATCTCGATCGGCTGGCCGACGCCGGTGGAGATCCAGGGGTCCGGCATGTCCCGGTCGGTGAGCATGTACTTCAGGTGCTCGTTCTTGTTGCCGGGCGCCTCGGGGTCGAGGAAGTACGTCGCCGCGTCCGGGTCCTCGGCCATGATGCCCAGCAGGCCGTCCAGCGGGTCGGAGACCAGGTCGGGGCGCTGGGAGTCGTAGGCGTGGTCGTACATGTGCGGCTTGGACTTCTCGGCCTCGATCATGCCGTCGCCGAGGTCGTTCAGGAACTGCTTGCCGTAGCCGTCGCCGTGTCCCATGAGGGTGACCAGCGCCTGGTAGCCGTAGGTGGGCCGCAGGCCGTCCGCGACCAGTTCCCCGCCGTGTTCCTTCAGCCCGCTGACGAAGGGCTTGTACGCGTAGCCGTCCGGGTCCCGGGTGCCCGAGGCGATCGTCCCGGCGAGGCCGGTGCTGATCGATTCGTAGAGCTTCTTGTCCGCCGCCGACGCTCCGCGCTCGTTCGACGCCAGGTGCATCTGGTCCGCGAGCAGCAGGGTGTCCTTGGCGCCCAGCGCGTTCAGGTAGGCCTGGCCGAAGTGCTCGTCGCCGGAGTTCTGCTTCAGCAGGTCGTTGTAGTGGTCCAGCTCCTCCGGGGAGGCCTTGCCGTCGCGGATCCGGTGGGTGAGGGCGAGGGCCTCGACCGCCTCGACGTCGCCCACCGGCTTCGCGTTGAAGCCGAACATCGCGGTGCCGTCGGCGCCCGACGCGTTCAGCAGGGCGGTCTTGACGTCGGCGTCGAACTCCGTGACCGCCTTGACGGCGTCGCCGATGCGGCGCGTCCAGGAGCGTTCGACCTCCGGAAGGTCCGGGTCGTGGCGGATCGCCTTCGCGCTGGCGGGGTCGGCCTTGGAGAAGTCGTAGCTCGCGATGCCGGCGTCGGAAACCTTCATTCCGGCGGTCTCGGCGTCCGCCACGGCGGACTTCACCCGGCCCTTGAGGTCGGTGAACCGGGCATGGGCGTCGCGCAGCAGCGACTCCATGGCCAGGGCTTCCTTCTGCGCCGAGGCGAACTCGCTGCGGGTCATGGAGGAGTTGGTGGCGGCGGTGTTCGCACTGGAGCCCAGCCAGCCGTTGCCGGCGGAGACGCTCTGGACCTCGTCCTTGTAGACGTCCTCCATCGTCTTGAACTGCCCCGCCATGGACTTCCAGCCCTCGGCGGCGGTGGTGAGCGCGGAGAGGTCCGTGCTCATGATCTCGGCGTAGCTCGGCATGGCGTCCCTCCCCCTACAGGCCGGCGATCTTGGACTGCACCGGCTGGAAGCTACCGCCCGTCAGCTGGTCGTTGCCCGTGAACAGGTTCGACGCGCCGCGCAGCGCCGTCTTCTCCGAGTTCAGTCGGCCCATCAGGCGCTTGACCTGGTCGCCCCAGTGGGTGTGCGCCTTCGACAGGCCCGCCCCCGTGTCCCAGCCGGTGAAGGCCTTGACGGCGGTCTTCGTCGGTTCGTCGGCGGCGTCCGCGGCCTTGGTCGTGCCCGGCTGCAGGACGTTCTCGATGGTGTTGGCCGCCTTCTTCTTCTCGGGAGGCGCCGTCGCCAGCACCCCCGGGCCGCCGCCGGACGTCGGGGCGCCGCCCTGGTCGCCGGGCAATTGGTTCAGCCTCATCCTCGCCGGGCCTTCGACCGCGGACTGCCGGTGGAGGCCCCACTCCTGCTCGAACGACACTGTTCCCCCTGCGAGTTCGGTCTCGGCCCCCCGGGCCGTGCGTGCTGGTCGCAGCCCACCCTAACGAGCTGTCGGGAGCGCCCCAAACCCTGCGCGACCCGGTGTGCAGGACTGTGCGGACGGCGTGCGCGAGCCGTGCGCGCCGGGTGTGCGCCGGGTGTGCGGCGCGAGACGGCCTAGAGGTGCGTCGGGGCGAACATCCGGAGGGTGGCCGGGAGGACCACCACGGAGGGGCCCGGGGCGGCCAGGGCCTTCCTCAGGTCCGCCGACAGGCCCTCCGGGGTCGTCAGGGTGGCGGGTACGCCGAAGGAGGCCGCGAGGGCGACGAAGTCGGGGCGGGTGAGCTCGGTGCCGACCGGGGTGCCGTAGGCGTCGGTCATGTACGCGCGGAGGATGCCGTAGCCGCCGTCGTCCACGATCAGCCAGGTGACGTCGAGGTCGTGCTGACGGGCGGTGGCCAGTTCGGCGAGGGAGTACATCGCGCCGCCGTCGCCGGAGACGGCCAGCACGGGGGTGCCCGGTTCGGCGACGCAGGCGCCGAGGGCCGCCGGGAAGGCGTAGCCGAGGCCGCCCGCGCCCTGGGCCGAGTGCATGGTGTTGGGGTGCTTCGGGTCGAAGTCGGACCAGGCCCAGTAGGACAGGACCGTCATGTCCCAGAAGGACGGGGAGCGCGCGGGCAGGGCGGTACGGATCGACGCCAGCAGGCCGCGTTCCAGTGCGACGTCCTGGGCGGCCAGGCGGGCCTCGACGTCGGCGAGCAGCAGCCGGACGCGCTCGGCGGCGGTCGGGTCCGGGCGCTCGGGCACCGTCTCCAGCAGGGCCTGGAGGGCCAGCCGGGCGTCGGCGTGGATGCCGAGGCCCGGGTGGTTGGACTCCAGCTTGCCGAGGTCCGCCTCGATCTGAACGACGCGGCCCGTGGGGAAGAAGGTGTGGTAGTTCGAGGAGAGTTCCCCGAGGCCGGAGCCGACGACCAGCAGGACGTCCGCGTCCTCCAGGAAGTCGGTCGTGTGGCGGTCCTCCAGCCAGGACCGCAGGGAGAGCGGGTGGGTCCAGGGGAACGCGCCCTTCCCGCCGAAGGTGGTGACCACGGGCGCGTTCAGCCGTTCGGCGAGCTGCCGCAGCTTGCCCGCCGCGTCCGCGCGGATGACCCCGCCGCCCGCGACGATCACCGGGCGTTCGGCCCGGCCCAGCCAGTGGGCGGCGAGCGCGGTGAGTTCGGGCCGGGGGGCCAGTTCGTGCGGGGTGGCGTCCGTCCCGGTCACCTGCGGGATGAGGGTCTCCGCGCGCAGGACGTCCTCGGGGATCTCCACCCAGACCGGCCCGTGCGGGGTGGTCAGGGCCGACTCCCAGGCCTCGGCGATCACCGAGGGGATCTGGGAGGGGGTGCGGGCGGTGTGGACCGACTTCACCACTTCCCGGAAGGACGCGGCCTGGTCGCGCAGTTCGTGCAGGTGGCCGCGGCGACCGCCGCCGAGGCCCGCCACCGGCACCTGCGAGGAGATCGCCAGGACGGGCGCGGAGGCCGCGGCCGCCTCCTGGAGGGCCGGGAGCGCCATCAGGGCGCCCGGTCCGGTGGAGAGCAGCAGCGGGACGGCCTCGCCGGTGATCCGGCCGTACGCGTCCGCCGCGAAGCCGGCGTTGTTCTCGGTCCGCAGTCCGACGAGCCGCAGGTCGGAGCGGCCCACCGCGTCGAAGACGGCCAGCGCGTGCTGGCCGGGCAGTCCGAAGACGGTGGTCGCGCCGAGCGAGCGCAGCGTTTCCACGACCAGGTCCCCGCCGGTGCGCCCCGGCGGCGGTGCCAGTGCGGCGGCCGTCTGGGCCTCGGTGGGACGGAGTACCAGGTCGTGGTCGTGCGTCACGTGCGCTTACTCGCCCTTCGGGTCGGCCGGCGCGGTCACGGGGCGGTCTTCGCCGCCGCGATCTGCCGGCTCATGATCGTGGTGAGCTCGTACGCGGTGTGCGAGGCCGCGACCGAGGTGATCTCCGCGTGATCGTACGCCGGGGCGACCTCGACCACGTCGGCGGAAACGAGGTTGCAGGAGGACAGGCCGCGGAGGATCTCCAGCAGCTCGCGCGAGGTCATGCCGCCCGCCTCGGGGGTGCCGGTGCCGGGGGCGTGCGCCGGGTCGAGGACGTCGATGTCGATGGAGATGTACAGCGGGCGGTCGCCGATGCGCTGGCGCAGCTGGTCGGCGACCTCGTCGGCGCCGCGCCGGTAGACGTCGGCGGAGGTGACGATGCCGAAGCCCATCTTGGCGTCGTCGGTCAGGTCCTGCTTGCCGTACAGCGGGCCGCGGGTGCCGACGTGGGAGAGCGCCTCGGTGTCGAGGATGCCCTCCTCGACGGCGCGCCGGAACGGGGTGCCATGGGTGTACTCGGCGCCGAAGTAGGTGTCCCAGGTGTCCAGGTGGGCGTCGAAGTGGAGCAGGGCGACGGGGCCGTGCTTCTTGGCGACGGAGCGCAGCAGCGGGAGGGCGATGGTGTGGTCGCCGCCGAGGGTCATCAGGCGGGAGCCGGCGCCGAGCAGCTCGTCCGCGGCCGCCTCGACCGTCTCGACGGCCTCGTTGATGTTGAAGGGGTTCACGGCGATGTCGCCGGCGTCCGCGACCTGCGCGAGGGCGAAGGGCGAGGCGTCCTGCGCCGGGTTGTACGGGCGCAGCAGGCGCGAGGCCTCGCGGATGGCGTTGCCGCCGAAGCGGGCGCCGGGCCGGTAGGAGACCCCGGAGTCGAAGGGCACGCCGACGACGGCGACGTCGGCGGAGCCGACCTCGTCGAGGCGCGGCAGCCGGGCGAAGGTCGCCGGGCCCGCGTAGCGCGGGATGCGGGAGGAGTCGACGGGGCCGCGCGGCTGCGTGCTCATGAGGGGTGCCCTTCTGGTGGTCCGCTCCCGCGGGGACGGGTGCGGTGCTGCGGGTGCGGGTGCGGGTGCGGGTGCGGTGCCTTCGAGCGTAGGCGGGCGTCCGCGGGGTGCGAAGTGTACGTTTCCTCCATCAAGCCCTCGTGATGTGTACGGAGTATCCATGGAGCCGATCCAGCCGGGCCCGTCGGCCGTGCCCCCCGTGCCCCCCGCTCCGCTCGGGGCCCTGCTCCGCGACCGGTCGCTCGGCCTGCGGCACCTGGCCGGACCGGCCGAGGCCGACGTCCACGGGGTGCACGCCTCCGAGATGGCCGATCCGACGCCGTACCTGCTGGGCGGGGAACTGCTGCTCACGGCGGGCGCGGGGCCCGGGCGGTACGGGGAGTACGTCGCCTCGCTGGTCCGTTCCGGGGTGGCCGCCCTGGGCTTCGGCCTGGCCCCGGTGCACGCGGCGGTCCCGGCCGGGCTGGCGGAGGCGTGCGGGCGGGCCGGGCTGCCGCTGCTGGAGGTCCCGCCCGGGACCCCCTTCACGGCCGTGGCCCGCACGGTCGGGCGGCTGATGGCCCAGGCCCGTACGGCCGAACTCCGCCGGATCACCGAGGCCCAGCAGGCCCTGGCCGCGGCGGCGGCCCGGCCGGACGCGGTCGAGGCGGTGCTCCGCCGCCTCACCGCGGCCCTGGGCGGCTGGTCGGCCCTCCAGACGCCCTCCCGGGGCCCAGACCCGGACCCGGACTCCGACACGGGTGCGGGTGCGGCACCGGGGCCGAGTGCCGGGCCCACGCCCTCGGCGGAGGTGCTGGCCGCGGTGGCCGCCCTGGCCCGCCGGGTGGCGCCCGGCCCGGCGGACTCCCCCGCGGCCGCGGGGGCCCCGGCGGCCGGCGCCACGACCGCGACCGCGACCGACACCGTAGGCGGCCTCCACCTCGCGGTCTACGCCCTGGGCGACGGCCGGAGCCTCGCCCGCGCGACCCCCGGCCGGGCGCCCGGGGACCACACCATCGCCTCCGTCGCCGCGGTCCTGCTGACCCTGCTCACCGCACCCCGGCCCGCCGGGGACGCGGCCGGGGCGCTGACCCGGCTGCTGCTCGGCGGTTCCCCGGCCGAGGCCCTGGCCCCGGGCCCCTGGTACGCGGTCCACGCCGCCGGAGCGGGCGACCCGGGGGCGCTGGCCGCGGCGCTGGGCACCGTACTGCTCGACCGGCGCGGCCACCGGGTGCGCCTGGTCACCGACCGGGCCCCCGGCCCGCAGCCCGGTTGGCGGCTCGGAGTGAGCGCCCCGGCCGCGCCCGGCGGACTGCCCGCGGCCGACGCGCAGGCCGGCCGGGCCCTGGACCGCGCCGAGGCGGCCCGCGCCCCGCTGGCCCGCCACGCGCAGGGGGGTCTGGCGGCGCTCCTGGACCCGGCGGAGGCGCGGGCGTACGCGCAGGCCCTGCTCGCACCGCTGTCCCCGGCGCTGCGCGAGACCCTGCGCCGCTGGCTGGCCCACCACGGCAGCTGGGACCGTACGGCGGCGGCCCTCGGCGTGCACCGCAACACCGTCCGCCAGCGCATCGCCCGCACGGCCGCGCTGCTGGAGGCCGACCTGGACGACCCGGACACCCGCATGGAGCTGTGGTTCGCCCTGCGGTGACGGGCGAACGGCGACCGGCGACCGGGCTCCCGCCGCATCCCGTCGCGTCCGCCCCCTTCCCAGAAGGCCCTCCGGGCGGCAGGGTCGAGGCGTGATCGCCTCCTTCTCGCGCGACGGCCTCAGAGGTTCGGTGACGGTGACCGTAGAGCAGGTGGACGACCCCGCCGCGATCGGCAAGCACCCGTCGACGCGCGGCTTCCCGAGCTGCACGGCCGTGGTGGACTACCCGGGCCCGGGGTACCGGGCCCTGTTCGGCTGGGTCCAGCTGGTGCGGTCGACGGACAACTCCTCGGCCGGCGACGGTTTCGACATGGACCCCTTCTGCCTGTTCGAGGACGCGCCATCGCCGTACGCGTTCTTCGGCGTCAATCCCACCCTCTTCGACGCGCCCTCCCGCGACCCGCGGCAGCGGCTCGACTGGACGGCCCACAGCTATCTCGCGTGGACGCCGCTGGACGAGACCGAACGGCGCGTCCTGCCGGTGGCCGGCTTCTCGTGGGGGTTCGGCGTCGGCGCGGACGGCCGTGTCGCGCCGCACGCCGTGCGGGCGCTGGCGCCCGCGGACTGGGCCGGGCACCTGCCCCGCCTCCGCGCCGCCTGTCCAGGCTGGGTGTTCGACGGGTGGCGGCCCGAGCCGTGACGGGTGCCGCGCGGGCCCGGCGCGCCCGCTCTGGACAGGACGGACAACCCGCCGGTAACTTAAGATGAGCAAGCGCTTAGCCACAGGCGGCGGACCGCCGCGACCGAAGGGAGCCGGCCGTGCGCCGTACCGTTTTCAACGAGGACCACGAGGCGTTCCGCGAGACCATCCGGGACTTCATCGAGTCCGAGGTCGTGCCCGTCTACGACGACTGGTTCCAGGCCGGCCAGGCGCCCCGCGACTTCTACTACAAGCTCGGCGAGCTGGGCGTCTTCGGCATCAACGTGCCCGAGGAGTTCGGCGGCGCGGGCCTGGACACGCACAAGTTCGAGGCCGTGCTCTACGAGGAGACCTCGCGCGCGGGCGTGAACTTCGGCGGCTCCGGCGTGCACGTGCTGCTCGCCCTGCCCTACATCAAGATGCTCGCCGCCGACGAGCAGAAGAAGCGCTACCTCCCGAAGTTCGTCACCGGCGAGGAGATGTGGGCGCTCGCGATGACCGAGCCGGGCACCGGCTCCGACGTCGCCGGCATGAAGACCACCGCGAAGCTCTCCGAGGACGGCACCCACTACGTCCTCAACGGCTCCAAGACGTTCATCACGGGCGGCGTGCACGCGGACCGCGTGATCGTCTGCGCCCGCACCTCCGCCCCGCGCGAGGACGACCGCCGCTTCGGCATCTCCCTGTTCGCCGTGGACACCAAGTCCGAGGGCTACTCCGTCGGCCGCAAGCTGGACAAGCTCGGCCTGCGCACCTCCGACACCGCCGAGCTGGCGTTCGTCGACGTGAAGGTCCCGGTCGAGGACCTGCTCGGCGAGGAGAACAAGGGCTTCTCCTACCTCGGCGCCAACCTGCCGTCCGAGCGCTGGGGCATCGCCTTCGGTGCCTACGCGCAGGCCAAGGCCGCCGTCCGGTTCGCCCAGCAGTACGTGACGGACCGCACCGTCTTCGGCAAGCCGGTCGCGCACTTCCAGAACACCAAGTTCGAACTCGCCTCCTGCCAGGCCGAGGTGGACGCCGCCGAGGCCGTCGCCGACCGCGCCCTGGAGGCCCTGGACGCCGGCGAGCTGACCGCCGCCGAGGCCGCCTCCGCCAAGCTCTTCTGCACCGAGGTCGCCCACCGCGTCATCGACAAGTGCCTCCAGCTGCACGGCGGTTACGGCTACATGAACGAGTACCCGATCGCCCGCCTGTACGCCGACAACCGCGTGAACCGCATCTACGGCGGCACCAGCGAGGTCATGAAGTCCATCATCGCCAAGTCGATGGGCCTGTAGGCGGCCGAAGGACGCGCGGCCCTCCCGTGAACGAGGCACTGACGACCCTCCTCGACCTGCTCGACCTGGAGCAGATCGAGGAGGACATCTTCCGCGGTACCAGCCGGTCGGCGCTGGTGCCGCGCGTGTTCGGCGGGCAGGTCGCGGCCCAGGCCCTCGTCGCGGCCGGCCGGACCGTCCCCGGGGACCGCACCGCGCACTCGCTGCACTCGTACTTCCTGCGCGCCGGGGACCCGGGCGCGCCCATCGTGTACTCGGTGGACCGGATCCGCGACGGCCGCTCCTTCACCACCCGCCGGGTGGTGGCCGTCCAGCACGGCCAGCCGGTCTTCCACCTCTCCGCGTCCTTCCAGACGTACGAGGACGGGCTCGACCACCAGGCCGCGATGCCCGACGCCCCGGACCCGGAGACCCTGCCGACCGCCGCCGAGGCGCTCCCCGCCCACCGCGCGGTCTTCCGGGACCCGGGCACGGTGGAGCGGCTGATCGAGGCGCGCGGCGCGGTGGACCTGCGGTACGCGACGGTCCCGCCGTGGGGCAGCGTCGGCGCGCCGGTGCAGCCGCGCTCGCAGGTGTGGTTCCGGACGGCCGGGAAGCTGGAGAGCGACGATCCGCTGCTGCACACCTGCCTGGCCACCTACGTCTCGGACATGACGCTGCTGGACTCGGTGCTGCTCGCGCACGGTCGGGGCGGCTGGGCGGTCGGCGACGTGGTGGGCGCCTCGCTGGACCACGCGATGTGGTTCCACCGGCCGTTCCGCGCCGACGAATGGCTGCTGTACGACCAGGAGTCCCCCACCTCCCACGGCGGGCGCGGCATGGGCCAGGCCAGGATCTGGACGCGGGACGGACGCCTCGCCATCACGGTCATCCAGGAGGGCGTGGTCCGCGTCCCGCGCTGACCGCCCCGGACCGGCGGCCCCGGGCGCACACGTCGAGGCCATCGAGGCGCCCCCGGGCCACGTCCGGCTGGCGCGCGCCCAGATCGCCCGGCGTGGCTTCGGAGACCGGGTGGGCGTGCTGTGCGGGGCGGCCGAGGAGGTGCTGACGGGGCTGGACGCGGGCGGCTACGACCTGGCCTTCCTCGACGGTTCCACCCCGACCCCGGAGGTCGTCGCGCGGCTGCACCGGCTGCTGCGGCCCGGCGGCACGCCGATCGCGGGTGACCTCGTCCTCGGTCCGTCGCCCGCGGTGACCCGGCACCTGGGCGATCCGCCCGCCGGCGGACGCACCCGCTCGGGGAGACGGCGCTGTGCGTGGAGCGGTGACGCCCCGACCGCGCCGGAGGCCCCCGACCGCGCCGGCCGCCGCCGGCCCGGCTGCACCGCTACAGCAGCCCGGCCTGGGACAGCAGGTAGGCGACCATCGCGTCGTAGTGGCGCGGGTCGCGGACGTGGTCGTCGAGGGGGACCGCCACCTGGAGGGTGCCCTCGGCCTCGGCGAGGAAGAGCGCCGGGTCGTTGCAGTCCGCGTACCCCACCGCGTCCAGGCCGCGCTGGGCCGCGCAGCCCGCCCAGCCGTGGTCGGCGACGACGAGGTCGGGCAGCGGGCGGCCCTCGGCCGCCAGCCCGTTCAGGATCGCCGCCATGGGCTCCGGCGAGTGGGTGTGCCACAGCGTGGCGCCCCGCTCCAGTACGGCGACGTCGGCGAACTGCCACACGGAGCCCTCGTCGGCCGTCAGGCCGGCCGGGACGACGACGATCTCGCAGCCCGCGGCCCGCAGCGCGTCCGCGGTGGCCCGGTGCACGTCCAGCAGTCCGCCCGGGTGGCCGGTGGCCAGCAGCACGCTCTGCCGGTCCAGTGCGGCCTTGCGCAGCCGGGCCGCCAGCCGCTCCAGGCCGGAGACGGTCAGCTCCGGGTCGATGGTGTCCTGGCCGGAGCGGTGCCCGGGGTCGTCCACGACCCCGCAGCGTTCGGCCATCACGGCGAGGACGTCCTGCTCGTCCGTCCACCGGTCGCCCAGCTCCAGGCCGAGCCAGTAGTGCCGGTCGCCGTTGGCGAGCTTGCGGTAGTGACTGAGGTTGTTGTCGCGCGGGGTCGCGACCTGCCCCGCGATGCGCGTGCGCACCAGGTGGTCGACGAGTTCGGCGCGGCTGGGTACGGGCGTCTCTATCGGCTTCGGCATGCGCCCCATTCTGCCGCCGCGCGGGCGGAGGCGTCCCGTCCATCTCGGTCGGCGGACGCGCCGGGTCATGCCGACAGCGCCCCGAACGCCCCGTGCGCGAGTCTGCGCAGCAGAGACTCGGTGGCCCCGCGTCCCAGGGCCGCCAGGTGCGGGGTGGAGTTCAGCAGGCCGAAGACGGCGTGGACGCAGACCCGTACCTCGGCCTCGCCGACCTGCGGGTGCAGCTCCCGTACGACGTCGACCCACAGCTCGACGTACTGGCGCTGGAGCTGGCGCACGCGTTTGCGGTCGGCCTCGCGGAGCCGGTCGAGCTCGCGGTCGTGCAGGGTGATCAGCGCCCGGTCGTCGAGCGCGAAGTCGATGTGCCCGTCGATGAGGGAGGAGAGCACCCGCGCCGGGTCCCCGGCCGCCCCGGCCACCCGGTGCCGGCCGCCGGTGAGCAGCCGTTCGCTGATGCCGACGAGCAGTTCGGCGAGCATGGCGTCCTTGCCCGCGAAGTGCCGGTAGAGGCCGGGGCCGCTGATGCCCACGGCGGCCCCTATCTCGTCGACGCCCACGCCGTGGAACCCGCGCGCGGCGAAGAGGCGGGCGGCCTCGCTGAGGATCTGCTCGCGCCGGGTCGGGGCGGCGGCTCTGGTGCTCATGGGAAGCCATTCTAGACAGGGCCGTTAGCGGTCGTTAACCTAGGCGCCACAAGCGTTAACGCTCATTAACAGCGTGCACCGAGCAAGGGAGCCCGACCGATGCAGCAGGCACCAGTGCTGACGAGCGCCGCGGACCCGGCGTCCGGGGCCTGGCGGGCCAACGAGGCCGCCCACCGCGAGCTGGCCGAGGACCTGCGCGCCCGGCTGCAGGCGGCCCGGCTCGGCGGCGGCGAGAAGGCGCGCGCCCGCCACACGGCCCGCGGCAAGCTCCTCCCGCGCGACCGGGTGGACGCCCTCCTGGACCCGGGATCGCCCTTCCTGGAGCTGGCCCCGCTGGCCGCCGAGGGCATGTACGGGGGCGCGGCCCCCGCCGCCGGGGTGATCGCGGGCATCGGCCGGGTCAGCGGCCGCGAGTGCGTGATCGTCGCGAACGACGCCACCGTCAAGGGCGGCACGTACTACCCGATGACCGTCAAGAAGCACCTGCGGGCCCAGGAGGTGGCGCTGGAGAACCGTCTCCCCTGTCTCTACCTGGTCGACTCGGGCGGCGCCTTCCTCCCCATGCAGGACGAGGTCTTCCCCGACCGGGAGCACTTCGGCCGCATCTTCTACAACCAGGCCCGCATGTCCGGCGCCGGCATCCCGCAGATCGCCGCGGTCCTGGGCTCCTGCACGGCCGGCGGGGCGTACGTGCCGGCGATGAGCGACGAGGCCGTCATCGTGCGCGGCCAGGGCACGATCTTCCTGGGCGGCCCGCCCCTGGTGAAGGCCGCCACCGGCGAGGTGGTCACGGCCGAGGAACTGGGCGGCGGCGAGGTCCACTCCCGGGTCTCCGGGGTGACCGACCACCTCGCGGAGGACGACGCGCACGCGCTGCGGATCGTACGGAACATCGTGGCGACCCTGCCCGCGCGCGGGCCCCTGCCGTGGGCGGTCGAGGCGCCCGAGGAGCCCAAGGCGGACCCGTTCGGGCTGTACGGCGCGGTGCCGGTCGACTCCCGGACCCCCTACGACGCCCGCGAGATCATCGCCCGGATCGCGGACGGCTCCCGCTTCCAGGAGTTCAAGGCGGAGTTCGGGCAGACGCTGGTCACCGGGTTCGCCCGGATCCACGGCCACCCGGTCGGCATCGTCGCCAACAACGGCATCCTGTTCTCCGAATCCGCCCAGAAGGGCGCGCACTTCATCGAGCTGTGCGACCGGCGCGGCATCCCGCTGCTCTTCCTGCAGAACATCTCGGGCTTCATGGTCGGCCGCGACTACGAGGCCGGCGGCATCGCCAAGCACGGCGCCAAGATGGTGACGGCCGTGGCCTGCACCCGGGTCCCCAAGCTCACGGTGGTGGTCGGCGGCTCGTACGGCGCGGGCAACTACTCGATGTGCGGCCGGGCGTACTCGCCGCGCTTCCTGTGGATGTGGCCCAACGCCAAGATCTCCGTGATGGGCGGGGAGCAGGCGGCCTCGGTGCTGGCCACCGTCAAGCGGGACCAGATCGAGGGCGCGGGCCAGGAGTGGCCGGCCGAGGACGAGGAGTCCTTCAAGGCCCCGGTGCGCGCCCAGTACGAGGAACAGGGCAACGCCTACTACGCCACGGCCCGGCTGTGGGACGACGGGGTCATCGACCCCCTGGAGACCCGGCAGGTGCTGGGTCTGGCCCTGACGGCTTGCGCGAACGCCCCCCTGGGCGACTCCGCTTTCGGCATCTTCCGTATGTGACGTGAGGACCATGCAGATGTTCAGCACTGTTCTGGTGGCCAACCGGGGCGAGATCGCGGTCCGGGTCATCCGCACCCTGCGCGCGCTGGGGGTGCGCTCGGTCGCGGTCTTCAGCGACGCGGACGCGGACGCCCGGCACGTGCGGGAGGCCGACACGGCCGTCCGGATCGGCCCGGCGGCGGCCGCCGAGAGCTACCTGTCGGTGGAGCGGCTGCTCGACGCGGCCCGCCGCACCGGCGCCGAGGCCGTGCACCCCGGCTACGGCTTCCTCGCCGAGAACGCGGACTTCGCCCGGGCCTGCGCCGCCGCCGGGCTGGCCTTCATCGGGCCGCCCGCGTCGGCGATCTCCCTGATGGGCGACAAGATCCGCGCCAAGGAGACGGTGAAGGCGGCCGGGGTCCCGGTGGTCCCGGGCTCCTCGGGCAGCGGCCTGTCCGACGCCGAACTGGTGGCCGCCTCCCGCGAGATCGGCATGCCGGTCCTGCTCAAGCCGTCGGCGGGCGGCGGCGGCAAGGGCATGCGGCTGGTGCGCGACGAGGCGGTGCTGGCCGAGGAGATCGCGGCCGCGCGGCGCGAGGCCCGCTCCTCCTTCGGCGACGACACCCTGCTGGTCGAGCGGTGGGTGGACCGGCCCCGGCACATCGAGATCCAGGTGCTGGCGGACGCCCACGGCACCGTGGTGCACCTCGGCGAGCGGGAGTGCTCGCTCCAGCGGCGCCACCAGAAGGTGGTCGAGGAGGCCCCCTCGGTGCTGCTGACGCCGGAGCTGCGGGCCGCGATGGGCGCGGCGGCCGTGGAGGCGGCGCGTTCCTGCGGGTACGTCGGCGCGGGCACGGTGGAGTTCATCGTGCCGGGCGGCGACCCGTCCTCGTACTACTTCATGGAGATGAACACCCGCCTCCAGGTCGAGCACCCGGTGACCGAGCTCGTCACCGGCCTGGACCTGGTGGAGCAGCAGCTGCGGGTCGCGGCCGGGGCGCCGCTCGGCTTCGACCAGTCCGGGGTCGTCCTCACCGGGCACGCGATCGAGGCCCGGGTGTGCGCGGAGGACCCGGCGCGCGGGTTCCTGCCCTCCGGGGGCACGGTGCTGGCGCTGTCGGAGCCGTCCGGCGGGGCCGTGCGCACCGACTCCGGCCTGGTGGCCGGGGTGGACACCGGCTCGACGTACGACCCGATGCTGTCGAAGGTGATCGCGTACGGGCCGGACCGGGACACCGCCCTGCGGGTGCTGCGGGGGGCGCTGGCGGACACCGTCATCCTCGGCGTGCAGACGAACGCGGGCTTCCTGCGCCGGCTGCTGGCCCACCCGGACGTGGTCTCGGGGAACCTGGACACGGGCCTGGTCGAGCGCGACCTGCCGTCCCTCCTCCCGGCCGGGGTCCCGCCGGAGGTGTACGCGGTCGCGGCCCTGCTGGCGGCCGCGGCTCCGGCCCCGGCCGCCGGGGCCTGGGCGGACCCGTTCGACGCCGCCGACGGCTGGCGCCTGGGCGGCACCCCCGCCTGGACGGTCCGCCACCTCCGCCTCCCGGGCCAGGACCCGGTCGCGGTGCGCACCCGCCCCCGCGGCGCGGCCACGGAGGTCCTCGTCGGCGACGCAGGGGCGCCCGCCGGGGAACCGGAGCCGGTCCGCGGCCGGATCGTGGCCCGCGGCGCCGACGCGGTGACCGTCGAGATCGACGGCGTCACGCACCGGTTCGCCCACGCCGCCTCCCCGGAGGGGACCTGGCTCGGCCGGGACGGCGACGGCTGGCACGTCCAGGCCCACGACCCGGTGGCGGCGGCGCTCGGCGGCCGGGGCCACACCGGCGCCGGCACCCTCGCCGCCCCCATGCCGGGCACGGTCACGGTGGTCAAGGTGGCCGTCGGGGACCTGGTCGCGGCCGGGCAGAGCCTGCTGGTCGTCGAGGCGATGAAGATGGAGCACGTCATCTCCGCCCCGCACGCCGGCACGGTCACCGAGCTCGACGTGACCCCCGGCTCGACCGTCGCCATGGACCAGGTCCTGGCCGTGGTCGCTCCGGAGGAAGAGGAGGGGGCCGCGTGAACGGGCTGCCCATGAAGGTCCCCGCCGCCGGCCTGCCGGCCCGGGTGCGCATCCACGAGGTCGGCGCCCGCGACGGCCTGCAGAACGAGAAGACGGCCGTGCCGACGGCCGTGAAGGCCGAGTTCGTGCACCGGCTCGCGGCGGCGGGCCTGACCACGATCGAGGCCACCAGCTTCGTCCACCCGAAGTGGGTGCCGCAGCTGGCCGACGCCGAGCAGCTCTTCCCGCTGCTCTCCGACGTCCGCGCCGACCTGCCCGTCCTGGTGCCCAACGAGCGCGGCCTGGACCGCGCGCTCGCCCTCGGGGCCACCCGGATCGCCGTGTTCGGCTCGGCCACCGAGACCTTCGCCGCCCGCAACCTCAACCGCACGGTCGCCGAGTCCCTCGCCATGTTCGAGCCGGTGGTGGGCCGGGCCCGGCAGGCGGGGGCGCACGTCCGCGGCTACCTCTCCATGTGCTTCGGCGATCCGTGGGAGGGTCCGGTCCCGGTCGACCGGGTGGTCTCCGTCGCGGTGGACCTGCTCGGCCTCGGCTGCGACGAGCTGAGCCTCGGCGACACCATCGGCGTCGCCACCCCGGGCCACGTCCAGGCCCTGCTGGAGGCCCTGAACGCGGCGGGCGTCGACACCGCCCGGATCGGCGTGCACTTCCACGACACCTACGGGCAGGCCCTCTCCAACACCCTCGCCGCGCTCCGGCACGGCGTCACCACGGTCGACGCCTCCGCCGGTGGCCTCGGCGGATGCCCGTACGCGAAGAGCGCCACCGGGAACCTCGCCACCGAGGACCTGGTGTGGATGCTCGACGGCCTCGGCATCGAGACCGGGGTCGACCTGGCCGCCCTCACCGCCACGAGCGTGTGGATGGCCGAACGGCTGGGCCGCCCCAGCCCCTCCCGCACCGTCCGCGCCCTCTCCCACAAGGAGTAGTCACACCATGTCCCTCGACCACCGGCTCACCCCCGAGCACGAGGAACTCCGCCGCACCGTCGAGGAGTTCGCGCACGACGTCATCGCCCCGAAGATCGGCGACCTGTACGAGCGGCACGAGTTCCCGTACGAGATCGTCCGCGAGATGGGCCGCATGGGCCTCTTCGGGCTGCCCTTCCCGGAGGAGTACGGCGGCATGGGCGGGGACTACCTCGCCCTCGGCATCGCCCTGGAGGAGCTGGCCCGGGTCGACTCCTCGGTCGCGATCACCCTGGAGGCCGGGGTCTCGCTGGGTGCCATGCCGCTCTACCTCTTCGGCACCGAGGAGCAGAAGCGCACGTGGCTGCCCCGGATGTGCTCGGGCGAGATCCTGGGCGCGTTCGGCCTGACCGAGCCCGGCGCGGGCAGCGACGCGGGCGGCACCCGGACCACGGCCGTCCGGGACGGCGACGCCTGGGTGATCAACGGCTCCAAGTGCTTCATCACCAACTCCGGCACCGACATCACCGGACTGGTCACCGTCACCGCCGTCACCGGCCGCAAGGCCGACGGCCGCCCCGAGATCTCCTCCATCATCGTCCCGTCCGGCACCCCGGGCTTCACTGTGGCCGCCCCGTACTCCAAGGTCGGCTGGAACTGCTCGGACACCCGCGAGCTGTCCTTCGACGGCGTACGGGTGCCGCTGGCCAACCTGGTCGGCGAAGAGGGCCGCGGCTACGCCCAGTTCCTGCGCATCCTCGACGAGGGCCGGATCGCCATCTCCGCGCTCGCGACGGGCCTCGCCCAGGGCTGCGTGGACGAGTCGGTCAAGTACGCGAGGGAGCGGCACGCCTTCGGCCGGGCCATCGGGGACAACCAGGCCCTCCAGTTCAAGCTGGCCGACATGGAGATGCGGGCCCACATGGCGCGCGTGGGCTGGCGCGACGCGGCCTCCCGGCTGGTGGCGGGCGAGCCGTTCAAGAAGGAGGCGGCCATCGCGAAGCTGTACTCCTCGACCGTGGCCGTGGACAACGCCCGCGAGGCCACGCAGATCCACGGCGGCTACGGCTTCATGAACGAGTACCCGGTGGCCCGCATGTGGCGGGACTCCAAGATCCTGGAGATCGGCGAGGGAACCAGCGAGGTGCAGCGCATGCTGATCGCCCGGGAGCTCGGCTTCTCCTCCTGACCCCGCGTCCGGACCCGTCCGGACGCGTCCGTCGCGCTGCCCCGGTCCGTACGCGGCCCGGGGCAGCGGGCGTTGGGCCCGTACGGCAGGACTGCCACCTGCGGAGATAAGGCATGCCTTACCACTTTCGGTCAAGGTTAGGCTAGCCTTCCCTGCGAATGGCCCAGCGGCCACCCTCGCACGCACGAAAGCGGACATCGACATGCCCAAGTCCCGATCCTCCCTCCTGACCCGTCGCGGCCTGATCGCGGCCGGCGGCGCCCTCGGCCTCGTCGCGGCACTCACCGCGTGCGGCAACGACTCGAAGGGCGAGGGCGGCAAGGACACGGGCGCGGCGGCCTCGGGCCCCTGGACCTTCAAGGACGACCTCGGCAAGGACGTCAGCACCAAGGCCAAGCCGAAGAACATCGTCGCCTTCACCGGCACCGCGGCCGCGCTGTACGACTACGGCGTCCCGGTCAAGGGCGTGTTCGGCCCCACGAAGACCGCCGACGGCAAGCCCGACGTGCAGGCCGGCTCGATGGACATCTCCAAGGTCGAGATCCTCGGCAACGTCTACGACCAGTTCAACGTCGAGAAGTACGCGGCCCTCCAGCCCGACCTCCTCGTCACCAACACCTGGGACGGCTCGTACTGGTACCTCCCGGAGGCCTCCAAGGACAAGATCCTCGGCCTGGCCCCGGCCGTCGCCATCGGTGTCGGCCGCGACGCCACCATGGACAAGTCCCTCCAGCGCACCGCCGAGCTCGCCCAGTCCCTGGGCGCGGACATGAACGCCAAGGCCACCGTCGAGGCCAAGGCCCGCTTCGAGGCCGCCGCCGCGAAGGTCCGCGAGGCCGCCAAGGCGAACCCGGGCATCAAGGTGCTCGTCGGCTCCGGCTCCGCCGACCTGTTCTACGTCTCCACCCCGGCCACCTCCGCCGACCTCAGGTACTTCCAGTCCCTGGGCGTCGAGTTCGTCACCCCGGAGAAGACGGACGAGGGCGGCTTCTACGAGTCCCTCAGCTGGGAGAACGCCGGCAAGTACCAGGCCGACCTCGTCATGCTCGACAACCGCACCGGCACCCTCCAGCCGGAGGAGCTGAAGGCGAAGGCCACCTGGGCCGGGATGCCCGCCGTCAAGGCCGGCCAGATCACCCCGCGCGTGACCGAGCCGGTCTACTCCTACGACAAGTGCGCCCAGCTGCTGGAGAACCTCGCGAAGGCCCTCCAGAGCGCCAAGAAGGTCAGCTGACCCCCGGCGCCGCCCGGCGCCGGAACCGACCCGAGGGGGGACTCTCCGCATGACCGCCACCGCACCCGGCGCCCCGGCCGTCGCGCACTTCCGCTTCTTCGCGCTGGAGGTGCTCCGCACCCGGCGCCTGGGCCGCTCGTTCCTGCGGGTGACGTTCGGCGGGGAGTCGCTCGCGGCCTTCCGTTCCGGCGGCTTCGACCAGAGCCTCTCGCTCTTCCTGCCGCCGGCCCACCGGGAGCACACCGAGCTCCCGTCGACCGCCGGGGACACCTGGTTCGCCGCCTGGCGCGCGATGCCGCCGGAGCAGCGCCCGGTCATGCGGTCCTACACCGTGCGCGAGCAGCGCCGCGGCCCCGGCGGCGGGGACGAGGTCGACATCGACTTCGTCCTGCACGGGGACGCCTCCCCCGCCTCCCGCTGGGCGGGCCGGGCGGCCGCCGGCCACCGCGTCCTGGCGATCGGCCCGGCCGTCGCGGAGAACAAGTCCGTGCGGTTCCAGCCGCCGCCCGGCACCGACGCGCTCTTCCTGTACGCGGACGAGACCGCCCTCCCGGCGGCCGCCGCGATCCTGGAACGGCTGCCCGCGGACGCCCGGGTGCGGGCCTGGTTCGAGGTGCCGCACGCGCAGGACCGGCTCGCCCTCGCGACGCCCGCCGACGCCGACATCACCTGGATCGTGCGCGAGGGAGCCGGCCGCGACCGGGCCGAACGGGTGCTTGACGTGCTGCGCGCGGCCGAACCGCCCCGGTCCGAGGGCCCGTACGTCTGGCTCGCCGGCGAGGCCGGCACCGTCCGCGCGGTGCGCCGCCACTTCGTGCGGGACCGCGCCGTGGACCGCCGGCGCGTGCGCTTCACCGGCTACTGGCGCCTCGGCGCCAGCGAGGAGCAGCTCCTCGCCGAGGCCTCCGCGGGCAGGGCGCCCAGCGAGGACCCGGCCTCCGAGCTGTAGCGCGTCCGCCCGCGCACGGAGCGGGCACCGAGAAGGGCCCCGGCACGACGCCGGGGCCCTTGCCCTTCTCCGCGCGCGTACGCCCCGGAGGCGGCGAGCCCCGTGCACCTGGCGTGGGTGGCCGCCCGCAAGGACGTCTCCACCTTCACGGCCGGCGCGGGCCTGGACCACGCCTCCTCCATGCGCGAGGAACCCGCCGACCGCGCCCGCGCCTACCAGCAGTCGATGCCGCAGCCGGCGGAGCGCTACGAGCGCTACGACCTGTTCGCGGAGGAGTTCCGGCTGTCCTGCCTCGGTCCCTCGGAACCGCCGCCCGGCCACTGGCCACCGGGACGCGGCCGCTCAGCTCCACGGCACGTCCGGCGCCCGGAAGTACCCGATGCCCTGCGCCTCCAGCCGCGGGCCCTGCGCAGCCAGCCGCCGGCCGTACGACGCCCAGTCCAGGGCGCCGGCCGGGGACCAGCCCAGCTCCGCGAGGCCGAGCACGCGCGGGAAGGCCATCAGCTCCCAGTCGGCCCGGTTCGCGACGTTCTCGGTCCACAGCGCGGCCTCGACCCCGAGCACCGCGCTCTCCGGCAGCCCGGCCAGGTAGGCCCCCGGGTCCCAGGAGTACGCCCGCTTCACCGGGACCAGCCCGGCCCACGCCAGCCCCGGCTTCGTCGCCGCGTCGTACTTCATGTCCAGGTACAGCCGGTCGGCCGGCGACAGGATCACCGGGTGCCCGGCCTTCGCCGCCGCGACGACGGCCGCCTTGTCGGCGGCCGGGGTCCGGTCGTGGCCCCAGTACTGGAGCACCGCGTCCGGGGCGGGCCGGGCGGAGGCCAGCTGGTGCCAGGCGACCACCGTCTTGCCGTGCCGTCCGACGACCTCCTGCGCCCGGTCCATGAAGGCGGCGTAGTCCGCGGCCGGGGTCGAGTGGGCCTCGTCGCCGCCGATGTGCAGGTAGCGGCCCGGGGTCAGCTCGGCGAGCTCCCCGAGCACCTGGTCGACGAACTCGTACGTCCGCTCCTTGCCGACGCACAGCGAGCTGAAGCCGACCTTGATCCCGGTGTAGCGCGCGGGCGCCTTCCCGTCGCAGGTCAGCTCCGGGTAGGAGGCCAGCGCCGCGTTCACGTGGCCCGGCATGTCGATCTCCGGGACCACGTCCACGTACCGCCGGCCCGCGTAGCGCACGAGCTCGCGGTACTCCTCCTTCGTCCAGTGCCCGCCCGGTCCGCCGCCCACCTCGCTGCCGCCGCCGTACGCGGCGAGGCGCGGCCAGGAGTCCACCGCCAGGCGCCAGCCCTGGTCGTCGGTGAGGTGCACGTGCAGCGTGTTGACCTTGTACTGGGCGAGCTGGTCCACGTACCGCTTGACCTGCTCCACCGTGAAGAAGTGCCGGGCGATGTCGACCATCGCGCCGCGGTAGGCGAACCGCGGCCGGTCGGTGACCGTCCCGCCCGGTACGGTGCCCGGGCCCGCCGCCGGCAGCAACTGCCGCAGCGTCTGGCCGGCGTGGAAGAGCCCGGCCGCGCTGCGCGCGGTGAGGGTGACCCCGCCCGGGGTCGACTCCAGCCGGTAGCCCTCGTCGCCCACGCCCTCGGCGTCCCCGTCGAGCCGCAGCCGCACCCCGTCCCCGTCCGCCCCGTCGACCACCGGCAGCGGCAGCCCGGTCGGGCCGCGCAGCTGTTCGGCGAGGATCTCCCCGACCCGCCGGACCTCCTGGTCGGGGTCCGGGCCGGTACGGATGACCGTGCCGGGGCCGAAGGGGTAGCCGGGTCCCTCCGCGCGGGCCGACACCGGGGCGGGCAGCAGCCGTTCGAAGGGGGCGAGGGCGGCGGGCGGATCGTCGCCGGGCCTGGCGTCGTCGCCGCGGGCGTCGGTACAGGAGGCCGCCGCGCCGAGGGCGCCGAGGGCGAGGAGGGTGCCGAGCGTGCGTCGCAGGACTCTCATGAGCCCAGGTATAGACCCAACCGGCCACCCTGGCCGGTGCGCGAATCGTCGGACGGCGGAAATCATCCGGAAGGACGGCACGCGGACCTTCGACAGGGACCCGCCGCGCTTCGTTCCCGGCCGCGACGACGGGGCCGGGCCGCCGCGCGAGCTCGGGGAGCCGCAACCGGTCGGGGGTCCTCACCTCGGACGGGTTCGGGGCGGCCGAGCAGTTCGTTCTTCGGCTCTTCTGACCGCTCCCCGCCCTCTCCTTGGTCCAGACCAGCGAGATCCTGCCCGATTCCGGGCAGGATCTTTGCATTCGATCGCACCAGCCGCCAGTATCTACGAGTGCTCGATCGCCGCCCGTCGCATGACGACCTCGTCGACCACCTGGTGCGCAGCACCGCGCTCCAGCGCGGCGAGGCCGCCCGGGTGGTGCTCGACGTGCTGGCGTACTTCGACGAGACGACCGAGGAGTTCGTCCGCCGCCGCCACCGCGAGCTGCAGTCCGGCGGAGCGGTGAACGCGGAGATCTTCGAGCGGATCGCGGCCGAGCTGCCGCACCGCGCCGTGGCGCCCCCGGAGCTCTCGCTCCGGCAGCTGCGCCGCATCGTCTACGGCTGAGCACGGAAACCGAACTTCAGGAGGGGCAGAACCGTATGTGCGGAATCGTGGGGTACATCGGCAGGCGTGACGTGGCACCGCTGCTGCTGGAGGGCCTGCAGCGGCTGGAGTACCGCGGCTACGACTCCGCGGGCATCGTGGTCAACAGCCCCAAGGCCACCGCGCTGAAGGTGGTCAAGGCCAAGGGACGCGTCCGCGAGCTGGAGTCCCGCGTCCCCAAGCGGTTCGCCGGCACCACCGGCATCGCCCACACCCGCTGGGCCACCCACGGCGCCCCGAGCGACATCAACTCGCACCCGCACCTGGACGCCGACAACAAGGTGGCCGTCGTCCACAACGGCATCGTGGACAACGCCTCCGAGCTGCGCGCCAAGCTGGAGGCAGACGGGGTCGTCTTCGTCTCGGAGACCGACACCGAGGTCATCGTGCACCTGGTCGCCCGCGCCCAGGCCGACTCCCTGGAGGAGAAGGTCCGCGAGGCGGTCAAGGCGATCGAGGGCACCTACGGCATCGCCGTCATGCACGCCGACTTCCCCGACCGCATCGTCGTCGCCCGCAACGGCTCCCCCGTGGTCCTGGGCATCGGCGAGAAGGAGATGTTCGTCGCCTCGGACGTCGCCGCCCTGGTCGCCCACACCCGCCAGGTCGTGACCCTCGGCGACGGCGAGATGGCCACCCTCAAGGCCGACGACTTCCGCACCTACACGACGAGCGGCGCCACGACCACCGCGACGCCGGAGACCGTGGAGTGGGAGGCCGCCTCGTACGACATGGGCGGCCACGACACCTACATGCACAAGGAGATCTCCGAGCAGCCCGACGCGGTCGACCGCGTGCTGCGCGGCCGGATCGACGACCGGTTCAGCACCGTGCACCTGGGCGGGCTCAACCTGGACCCGCGCGAGGCGCGCGGCATCCGCCGGGTGAAGATCCTGGGCTGCGGCACCTCCTACCACGCCGGGATGATCGGCGCCGGACTCATCGAGGGCATGGCCCGCATCCCCGCGGACGCCGAGCCGGCCTCCGAGTTCCGCTACCGCAACCCGGTCGTGGACCCCGACACCCTCTACGTCGCCGTCTCCCAGTCCGGCGAGACGTACGACGTGCTCGCGGCGGTGCAGGAGCTCAAGCGCAAGGGCGCCCGCGTGCTCGGCGTGGTCAACGTGGTCGGCTCCGCCATCGCCCGCGAGGCCGACGGCGGCGTCTACGTGCACGCCGGCCCGGAGGTCTGCGTCGTGTCGACCAAGTGCTTCACCAACACGGTGGTGGCCTTCGCCCTGCTCGCCGTGCACCTCGGCCGCATCCGCGACCTGTCGGTCACCGACGGCAAGCGGATCATCGAGGGCCTGCGCAGGCTGCCCGCGCAGATCCAGGAGATCCTGGAGGGCGAGGAGGAGATCAAGAAGCTGGCGGCCGAGTACGCCGAGGCCAAGTCGATGATGTTCATCGGCCGGGTGCGCGGCTACCCCGTGGCCCTGGAGGCCTCGCTGAAGCTCAAGGAGATCTCCTACATCCACGCCGAGGCCTACCCCGCCTCCGAGCTCAAGCACGGTCCGCTGGCGCTCATCGAGCCGGCGATGCCGACCGTGGCGATCGTCCCGGACGACGACCTGCTGGAGAAGAACCGCGCGGCGCTGGAGGAGATCAAGGCCCGCAGCGGCCGCATCCTCGCCGTCGCCCACCGCGAGCAGGAGAAGGCCGACCACACCATCCTCGTGCCCAAGAACGAGGACGAGCTGGACCCGATCCTGATGGGCATCCCGCTCCAACTGCTGGCCTACCACACCGCCCTGGCCCTGGGCCGGGACATCGACAAGCCGCGCAACCTGGCGAAGTCGGTCACCGTCGAGTAGTCCCCCGGCCACCGACCGGTGCGCACGCACGAGGGCGGCGGCCCCCGGGAACTCCCGGGGGCCGCCGCCCTCGTGCGTCGTGACGGGTTCAGCCCGCGGCGACCGCCTCGCGGCGCGCTCCCCTGCCGAGCGCCGTCGGCCAGTGCGCCAGGGCCGCGGTCGCCCCGTACCAGGACAGCAGCCCCGCGACCGCGGCCACCCAGCCCGCAGCCTTGCCGAGCACCCCGCTGTCGGCGAAGGCGCCGATCGCCAGGAGCAGCAGGGAGAGGGTGAACAGGCCGTAGACGCCCCGCCCGAACAGCCCGCTCGCGGCGCCCGCGGTGAGGGTGATCCCGAGCAGGGCGAAGAGGAGCAGGAACGTCCCGGCGGCGTCCGCCGAGACCTTCGCGTCGGCTCCGGCGGCCCAGGTGAACCAGAAGGCGCCGAGGCCCGCGAAGGCGGTGCCGTCGAAGCCGTCTCCGGCGCGGAAGGCGAGGAGCCCGAGGACGAAGAGGGCGACACCGCCCACGTAGGTCGCGAGCGCCACGGAACCGGCGGCGCTCACGCCGTCGACCACTCCGGTGTGGCCGATACCGAACGCGAGAAGGGTGAGCCCCAGGGCGATGTGCCCGAGGGTCGAGGTCGAGGCCGTGCTTCCCGCAGAGACACCGTTGTCCACGGCGGGCTCCCTTCGATCTGCAGTTGTGTGCTGCGTCCCAGCAGCGTTTATCTACCCTTTACACGGGTGCACAACCGCACCATCGCCTGACGCGCGATTACGGAATGACAACGACCGGTCGCTGTGCGCGCTTGGCCAGCCGGCCCGCCACCGAACCGAAGATCCGCCCGACGATCCCGTGGGTGGAACCCACCACGATGGCGTCGGCCGAATACTCCCGGCCGACCTCCTCCAGCTCATGGCAGATGTCCCCACCCCGCTCGACCAGGATCCATGGCACTTCCGCCAGGTAGTCGGCGCAGGCGAGCTCCAGCCCGAGCACCTCGGTGCGGTGGTCCGGGACGTCCACGAACACGGGCGGCTCGCAGCCGGCCCACACGGTGGTGGGCAGCCGGTTGGCCACGTGGACGATGATCAGACCGGAGCCGGAGCGCCGCGCCATCCCGATCGCGTACGCGAGGGCCCGCTCACTGGACGTGGAGCCGTCGAATCCCACGACGACGCCGTGCCGGAAGGCCGGGTCGCAGGGGAGGCGCGTCTGTTCCACCGCGCGCAGGTCCGCGGCCGACGCGGGGTCGGCGGCGACGCGTTTGCGCTTGCGGTCCGCTGGTTCGGAGAATTCGTGACCGGCCATGGTGTCTCGGCGGAGAGGTCCTTGGAGGAAGCAACAGGGGGACGAAATCGGCGACGCAGGGTGACGGAGCTCTGTCCGGGAAGCATCTTCCCAAGCCCTACCCACCAGGGTACGGCGACACTCCTGTCCTGCACAGGGCATGCCGCCCTTGGAGAGCGTCCCAGGGAGCATGCCGGAGCGAGCGCCCCTTGGCAATGGCCGCTGCCCCCTACAGCCAGTGACGAGTCGGGGCGGCGCCACCCGTGCGCGCAGTGACCGACGCGCTGCGCCGGGCGTTGGACAGCCGTCCGACCGCCCAGGAAGAGCCCGCAGGGAGTACGCCGTGCCCGGCCATCCGGTCCACCCCGTCCAGCCAGCTCAGCCGATCCAGTCCGCCCCGCCCGCCCCGCCGCACGCCCGGCCGCCCGCCCGATCCGCCCCGTCGCACCGATCCGGTTTTCACCCGTCCGTGCACCCCGCCGGACGACCCCACGACGACCCCGCGGGTGACGTCGTACGCTGGGCCGCCTTCAGCTGCCTGCTCGTCCCCGTGGTCCTCGTCGTCTACGGGGCCTCCTTCGGCGGCGCGGCCGTCGCGACCCTCGGCCTGGTCGTCGTGACGGCCGCGTGCCGGGCGATGCTGCGCTACGCGGAGAAGACCGACCGGGCCGCGGCCCGGGTCCCGGCGGAGGCCCGCACCCCGTCCGCGCACCGCGGCCGGCATTCGCGCTCCGGCACCGGAAACCACCGCGGCTGCCACGCCTCCGACTCGATCTCCCCGCACGACTGACTCATTCGCACACCCACACCCGCATGTTTTCAGCCAACTTCCCGGCAAGGTGCCCGTCTTGCCGGAATGTCCCCCCACCCCCCCTACCACCAGGGACGACGAAGGACGGGGGGCGCCACGACCCTGCGGGTACTGGCCATGGCCGGACGGCACACTTCCCACCCCGCTAGCGGAGTGGAACGCTTCCTGATCGAATGCTTTTCGCCAAGTTGCCAAGTCGACATAGCGCTGCGTGCTGAACTTGTCACGCCGACACCACGGGACGCAGTAGATTCGATCATGTTTTTACGGCGGGGGATCCACGTGCAAGGCCGAGGGGAAACGTGCAGGTGCGACCAGACCAAGGAGTCGCGACACCCAAGGGGGGCTTAGCGCCATGAGCCAGGATTCCACCGCCGTCGTCACAGACGCCGGCCGGAAGCTCGCGGGGCGTCGCCGCAGGGAGATCGTCGCGGTGCTGCTCTTCAGCGGCGGACCGATCTTCGAGAGCTCCATTCCACTTTCCGTGTTCGGCATCGACCGGCAGGACGCGGGAGTTCCACGCTACCGACTGCTCGTGTGCGCCGGTGAGGACGGTCCGCTCAGGACCACCGGCGGACTCGAACTGACCGCGCCGTACGGGTTGGAGGCGATCGCCCGGGCAGGGACGGTCGTCGTGCCCGCATGGCGTTCCATCACCTCACCGCCGCCGCCGGAGGCGCTCGACGCGCTGCGTCTGGCGCACGAGGAGGGGGCCCGGATCGTCGGACTGTGCACGGGGGCCTTCGTGCTCGCCGCCGCCGGTCTGCTGGACGGCCGGCCCGCGACGACGCACTGGATGTACGCGCCGACGCTGGCCAAGCGGTACCCGTCCGTCCACGTCGATCCGCGCGAGCTGTTCGTCGACGACGGAGACGTGCTCACGTCCGCGGGCACGGCGGCCGGAATCGACCTGTGCCTGCACATCGTGCGCACGGACCACGGGAGCGAGGCGGCCGGGGCCTTGGCCCGCAGGCTCGTCGTCCCGCCGCGCCGCACGGGCGGCCAGGAGCGCTACCTCGACCGGTCGCTGCCGGAGGAGATCGGCGCCGACCCGCTGGCCGAGGTCGTCGCCTGGGCGCTGGAGCACCTCCACGAGCAGTTCGACGTGGAGACCCTGGCGGCCCGCGCCTACATGAGCCGGCGCACCTTCGACCGGCGGTTCCGCTCGCTCACCGGCAGTGCGCCGCTCCAGTGGCTGATCACCCAGCGGGTGCTCCAGGCGCAACGGCTGCTGGAGACCTCCGACTACTCGGTCGACGAGGTCGCCGGGCGCTGCGGGTTCCGCTCGCCGGTCGCGCTGCGCGGGCACTTCCGACGGCAGCTGGGGTCCTCCCCGGCCGCCTACCGCTCCGCCTACCGGGCCCGGCGCCCGCAGGCGGACGTGGCCCAGGTCTCCGAGATCTCGGGGGGTCCCGTGCCGCACCAGCGCACCCCGCAGCCCCAACGGGCGGCGGCCGCGCTGGCCGCGGCGGGGCCGACGGTGACGGAGCTCTACGCTCCGGGCCGGGTCCTGCGGGAACACGCGTAACCCGCACCACGGGTTCGAAGGCGAAGGTCCTCCGTCGGTCACCACCGACGGGGGACCTTCGGCATCCTTCCGCTTGTGCGGCCCGCGCCCCGGCGCACCGCATAAGGTGGGACACATGAACGATCGCATGGTGTGGATCGACTGCGAGATGACCGGGCTCTCGTTGACGGACGACGCACTTATCGAGGTGGCCGCACTGGTCACCGACTCGGAGCTCAACGTGCTCGGCGAAGGCGTGGACATCGTGATCCGCCCGCCGGACGCGGCCCTGGAGACCATGCCCGACGTGGTGCGCACGATGCACACCTCCTCCGGCCTGCTCGACGAACTGGCCGGCGGGACCACCCTCGCCGACGCGGAGGCACAGGTCCTGGCCTACGTACGGGAGCACGTCAAGGAACCCGGCAAGGCGCCGCTCTGCGGGAACTCGGTCGGCACCGACCGCGGCTTCCTGCTGCGCGACATGGCGGCGCTGGAGAGCTACATGCACTACCGGATCGTGGACGTGTCCTCGGTCAAGGAGCTGGCGCGCCGCTGGTACCCCCGGGCGTACTTCAACAGCCCGCCGAAGAACGGCAACCACCGGGCGCTGGCGGACATCAAGGAGTCCATCGCCGAGCTGCGCTACTACCGCGAGGCGGTCTTCGTGCCGCAGCCCGGGCCCGACTCGGACACCGCCAAGGCCATCGCGGCCCGGCACGTCGTACCGGGCGCCTAGCCCGTCCGGCACCTCCGGAGAGGGGCGCGGGAAAAGGGTGGAGCGAGCACCCTCCAGGACCCTGTACCCTTTTCTTCGGCCGGTCGGTTCTCCGACCGGACATGGTGGGTGTAGCTCAGTTGGTAGAGCACCTGGTTGTGGTCCAGGTGGCCGCGGGTTCAAGTCCCGTCACTCACCCTGCGAGAAGGCCCCGGTCGGCGAAAGCCGACCGGGGCCTTCTGCGTGCCCGGCGTCCTCAGGAGGACTCGCGGACCACGAGCCGGTTCGGGAGCACCACCGCCGCGCCGCCCGCGCCGTCCCCGCGCTCCGGGCCGGCCGCGATCCGCTCCAGCAGCACCCGGGCCATGGTCCGGCCCATCTCCTCGATCGGCTGGCGGACGCTGGTCAGCGGCGGGTCCATGTGCCGGGCGACCACCGAGTCGTCGAAGCCGACCAGCGCCACGTCCTGCGGGATGCGCCGGCCGGCCGCGCGCAGCTCCCGGCGGGCGCCGGCCGCCATGACGTCCGAGGCGGCGAAGACCGCGTCCAGCGCGGGCCGGCGCTCCAGCAGCTCGCGCATGGCCCGGCGGCCGCCGTCCTCGGTGAAGTCGCCGACCGCGACCAGCAGCTCGTCGGCCGGGTGCCCGGCGGCGGCGAGGGCTTGCCGGTAGCCGACCAGGCGGCACTGGGCCCCGTACACGTCGGGCGGGCCGGTGATGGTGGCGATGGCCGTGCGCCCGCGCTCCACGAGGTGGCGCACCGCGTCGGCGGCGCCGGCGAGGTTGTCGGAGTCCACGCTCGGGAGGGTCTCCGCGGCCGAGCGGCGGCCGCTGATCACCGTCGGGATGCCGAGCTCGGCCAGCAGCTCGGGCAGCGGGTCCCCGGCGTGCACGGAGACCAGCAGCACCCCGTCGACGCGGTGGCCGGAGAGGTACTGGGCCAGCCGGCGCCGCTCGCGGTCGCTGCCGGCCAGGGTGAGGACGAGCTGGACGTCGGTCTCGGCGAGGGCGGCGCCGACTCCGCGGACCACCTCGGAGAAGTACGGCTCGGCGAAGAAGCGCGCCTCGGGCTCGGGAATGACGAGCGCGATGGCGTCGGTCCGGTTGGCGGCCAGCGCCCGCGCCGCACGGTTCGGCACGTACCCGAGCTCGGCGACGGCCGCCTCCACGGCGACCCTGGTGTGCTCGCTGACCTTGGAGGAGCCGTTGATCACCCGGGAGGCCGTGCCGCGCCCGACTCCGGCGCGTGCCGCGACCTCCTCAAGGGTCGGCCGTCCCCCGCCGCGCCCGTGCCCGTTCATGGTTTCCTCCCGGTTGTGAATCTACCCCTTGACGACTGTGGGAGCGCTCCCACACTGTGGCACACGACACCCCGGCACGTTTCGTCCTTCAGGGAGGATGCACATGCGAGCCCACGCCCGAGCCCGAAGAACCCTCATCACGGTAGGCACAGCGGTGGGAGCGGCGGCGCTGCTGCTCTCCGGGTGCGCACAGGACCCGGAGGGCAAGCCCGAGCCGGGCGCCTCTGCCGACGGCAAGGGGAAGACGACGCTGACCGTCGGGGTCTTCGGTGCCTTCGGCCTCCAGGAGGCCGGGCTCTACGACGACTACATGGCGCAGAACCCCGGGGTCCGCATCGAGCAGACCTCCATCGAGCGCAACGAGAACTACTACCCGCAGCTCCTGACCCACCTGGGCACCGGCAGCGGACTCGCCGACATCCAGGCCGTCGAGGTCAACAACATCGCCGAGATCACCGCCACCCAGGCGGACAAGCTCGTCGACCTGGGCAGGGCGCCGGGCGTGGACAAGGCGGCGTACCTGCCGTGGAAGTGGGCCCAGGGCACGGCGAAGAACGGCTCCACGGTCGCCCTCGGCACGGACATCGGCCCGCAGGGCATCTGCTACCGCAAGGACCTCTTCGCGGCGGCCGGGCTGCCCACCGACCGGGCGGCCGTCGGGGCGCTGTGGGCGGGCGACTGGGGCAAGTACCTGGAGGCCGGCAAGGCGTACAAGGCGAAGGCCGGGGACGGGAAGGCCTTCGTGGACTCGGCGTCGGGCGTGATGGCGGCGGTGACCGGCAGCAGCGCCCAGCGGTTCTACGACGAGCAGGGAAAGGTCGTCTACAAGGCCAACCCTGCGGTCCGCGGGGCCTTCGACCTGGCGGCCTCGTTCGCCACGGAGGGGCTGAGCGCGAAGCTCCAGCAGTTCACCCCGGCCTGGGACCAGGGCTTCTCGAACGGGACCTTCGCCACGGTCTCCTGCCCGGCCTGGATGCTCGGGTACATCCAGGACAAGGCCGGTCCGGCGGGCAAGGACAAGTGGGACGTGGCGGCGGCGCCCAAGCCCAGCAACTGGGGCGGCTCCTTCCTCGTGGTGCCCAAGGCGGGCAAGCGGGCCGAGGAGGCGGCGAAGCTGGCGGCCTGGCTGACGGCCCCGGAGCAGCAGGCGAAGCTCTTCGAGAAGCGCGGCAGCTTCCCGAGCGCGAGCGGCGCCTACCGGCTGCCCGCGGTGTCGGGCGCACGGCACGCCTACTTCGGCGGCGCTCCCATCGGCGAGATCTTCGCGCGGGCGGCGGAGGGGGTGCCGGTGACGGTGATCGGCCCGAAGGACCTGGTGATCGCGCAGAACCTGGCGGACATCGGGATGCTCCAGGTCGACCAGAAGGGCCGCAGTCCCCAGGAGGGCTGGGACGCCGCGGTGAAGGCGATCGACAACGCACTGGACCAGTGAGGCGGCGGTGACGGACGAGACGGCTGTCCTGTCCCCTTCCGCCGCCGGCTCCCGGCAGCCGGCGGCGGAGGGGGGCGGCCGCGGGCAGGTGTGGCGCTCGCGCCGCTACCGGTGGGACCTGCGCTGGAGCCCGTACGCCTTCGTGGCGCCCTTCTTCCTGTTCTTCGCCGCCTTCGGGCTCTTCCCGCTGCTGTACACGGGCTGGGCGGCGCTGCACCAGGTGGAGCTGACCGACCCGAGCGCCATGACGTGGGTGGGTCTGAAGAACTTCACCCGGCTGTGGGAGGACGAGTTCTTCTGGAACGCGCTGCGCAACACCGTCACCATCGGGCTGCTGTCCACGGTGCCGCAGCTTGCCGTCGCCCTCGGGCTGGCCCACGTGCTCAACTACCGGCTGCGCGGCTCGGCCTTCTTCCGGGTCGCGGTGCTCACCCCGTACGCGACGTCGGTGGCGGCCGCGACGCTGGTCTTCGTGCTGCTGTTCGGCCGGGACTACGGGATGGTCAACTGGGCGCTGTCGGCGGTCGGTTTCGACGCGGTGGACTGGCAGAACGGCACCTTCGCCTCCCAGCTGGCGGTCTCCACGATCGTGATCTGGCGGTGGACCGGGTACAACGCGTTGATCTACCTGGCGGCCATGCAGGCGGTGCCGGGCGAGCTGTACGAGTCGGCCGCGCTGGACGGGGCCTCGCGCTGGCAGCAGTTCCGCCACGTGACGGTGCCCGCGCTCCGGCCGACGATCTTCTTCACCTGCGTGGTGTCGACGATCGGGGCGACCCAGCTGTTCGGGGAGCCGCTGCTGTTCAACGGCGGAGCGGGTGCCACGGGCGGCTCGGACCACCAGTTCCAGACGCTCGGGCTGTACCTGTACGAGCAGGGCTGGGTCAACCTGCACCTGGGGCGGGCCTCGGCCATCGCGTGGGCGATGTTCCTGATCCTTCTGCTGATCGCGGGCGCGGCGCGGCTGCTGCGCGGACGGGGGGACGCGCGATGAGGTCACTGCGCGCGGGCAAGCTCACCTACGTGGTGCTGGCCCTGTTCACGGCGGGCTCGCTCTTCCCGCTGGTGTGGACGGCCATCGCGGCCTCGCGGACCAATACGCGGCTGGCGCAGACCCCTCCGCCGTTCTGGTTCGGCGGGAACCTGGGCCGCAACCTCCAGATGGCCTGGACCGACGCCAACATGGGCACGGCACTGCTGAACACCGTGATCGTGGCGGGCACCGTCGCCGCCGGCACGGTGGCCTTCTCCACGCTGGCGGGTTTCGCGTTCGCCACACTCCGCTTCCGGGGACGCCGGCTGCTGATGTCGCTGGTGGTCGGGACGATGCTGATCCCGCCACAGCTGAGCGTGGTCCCGCTGTACATGCTGATCGCCCAGCTGTCCTGGACGGACCGGCTCCAGGCGGTGATCCTGCCGACGCTGGTCTCCGCCTTCGGGGTGTTCTTCATGCGGCAGTACCTGGCGCAGGCCCTGCCGGTGGAGCTGGTGGAGGCGGCGCGCACCGACGGGGCGAGCTCGCTGCGGGTCGTGTGGCACGTGGTGTTCCCGGCGGCCCGGCCGGCGATGGCGGTGCTGGGGATGCTGACCTTCGTGATGGCCTGGAACGACTTCTTCTGGCCGATCGTCGCGCTGACGCAGAGCGGCAGCCCGACGGTGCAGGTGGCTCTGACCGGGCTGGGCCGGGGGTACATCCCCGACCAGTCGGTGATCATGGCGGGCGCCCTGCTGGGGACGCTCCCGCTGCTGCTGGTGTTTCTCGTCTTCGGCCGCCAGATCGTCGGCGGCATCATGCAAGGGGCGGTGAAGGGATGACGGACACGGACTCGGGTGCCGGTCTGCGGTTCCCGGAGGGTTTCCTCTGGGGCGCGGCCACGGCGGCCTTCCAGATCGAGGGGGGTGCCGAACTGCGCGGGCCCTCGATCTGGGACACCTTCTGCCGGACGCCCGGCAAGGTGTACGGGGGCCACACCGGCGAGGTGGCGGTGGACCACCTGCGGCTGTGGCGGGAGGACGTCCGGCTGATGGCCGGGCTGGGGCTGGGGGCCTACCGGTTCTCGGTGTCCTGGCCGCGGGTCCTCTCCGGCGGGATCGGCTTCTACGACGCGCTGGTGGACGAGCTGCTCTCGCACGGCATCACGCCCAGCCCGACCCTCTACCACTGGGACCTGCCGCAGGAGCTGGAGGCCGCCGGGGGCTGGCCCGAGCGGGAGACGGCCTACGCCTTCGCGGCGTACGCGGAGCGGGTCGCGGCGACCCTGGGCGACCGGGTGGAGATGTGGACCACCCTCAACGAGCCCTGGTGCAGCGCCTTCCTCGGCTACGCGTCCGGGATCCACGCACCCGGCCGCACCTCCCCCGCCGACGCGCTGCGCGCCGCCCACCACCTCAACCTGGCCCACGGCCTGGCCGCGGCCGCGCTGCCCTCCTCGGCGCGGGTCGGCATCGCGCTGAACCCGAGCGCGGTACGGCCGCTGACCGGTTCGGCGGCCGACCTCGACGCCCGGCGCCGCATCGACGCCCTGGCGACGCGGATCTTCACCGGACCGCTGCTGCACGGCGCCTACCCGCAGGACCTGCTGGCGGACACCGCCGCCGTCACGGACTGGTCCTTCCTGCGCCCCGGTGACGAGGCGCTGATCCATCAGCCGCTGGGCTTCCTGGGCGTGAACTACTACACCCCGGCCGTGGTTTCGGCCTCCCCCGGTCCCGGCGGTCCGCGCGCCGACGGCCACGGGGCCACCGCCCACTCCCCCTGGCCGGCCGCCGACGACATCGCCTTCCACCAGCCGCCCGGCGAGCGGACCGACATGGACTGGTCGATCGACCCGACCGGCCTCCACGACCTGCTGATGCGCTTCGCCCGCGAGGCCCCGGGCCTGCCCCTGCTGGTCACGGAGAACGGGGCGGCCTACGCCCCGGAGCTGCACGACCCGGCTCGCATCGACTACCTGCGCGGTCACCTGGCCGCCATCCACCGCGCGCTGGCGGACGGTGCCCCGGTGGAGGGCTATTTCCTGTGGTCGCTGATGGACAACTTCGAGTGGTCCTACGGCTACAGCAAGCGCTTCGGCATCGTCCACGTCGACTACGACACCCAGGCCCGCACCCCCCGGTCCAGTGCCCACTGGTACGCCCGGCTGGCCCGGACGGGAGTCCTCTAGGCCGTCTCTTTCGGATCGTGCCGGGCCCGCGACGCCTGGCACCGTGCCTGGCCGCACTGCCGAGGCGACCACGTACGTCCAGTACGCGAGCGCCCCGGCAGCACGCCCAGGCACGGCACCAGACGCCGCGGGCTCGGCCGACAAGATCCGAAAGAGACGACCTCGCGCCGGGGCCGCGTCATGCCCCGAAGTCCGCGGCGTGGTCGGCGGCCCAGGTCTCGAAGGTGCGGGCGGGGTGCCCGGTGAGCAGCTCGACCTCGCCGGTGACCTCGACCGGCACCCCGTCGGCGGCGGCCCACAGGTCCAGGAGCGCATCGGCGTACGGGCCGGGTATGTGGCCCTCGACCCCGGCCTTCCATTCCCCGGCGGTGACCTTCTCGTGGGGCAGGGGCCGGCCGAGGACCTCGCCGAGTATCGAGAGCTGGGCGGCGAAGGTGAGCGACCGGGGGCCGGTCAGGGTGTAGGCCCGGCCCGCGCGGTCCGGGTCGGTGAGCACCGCGAGGGCGGCCTCCGCGAGGTCGGCCTCGTGGACCGGGTCGCCGTGGGCCTCGGGGTACGGCAGGCGTACGGGCCTGCCGGACCTCAACGACCGCGCCCAGCCGAGGGCGTTGCTCGCGAAGGCTCCGGGGCGCAGCAGGGTGGTGCGCAGCGGTGCGGCGGCGAGGGCGTCCTCGACCGCCCGGTGGGAGGCGGCGAGGGCGCTGTCGGCGGCGCCCGGGGCGAGGACCGAGGAGGAGGACAGGAGCACGACGTGCTCGACTCCGGCGGCCACGGCCTCCTGGGTGAAGGCCTCGATCGCCGAGGGCTCGGCGTAGAGGAAGACGGAGCGGGTCCCCGCGAGCGCGCCGCGGAACGTCGCGGGATCGCGCAGGTCGCAGGGGACGGCTCCGGGGGTGTCCGGCGCGCGGGACCCGAGGCGGTACGGGAGGGAGCGCTCGGCGAGCAGGCGGGTGAGACCGCGGGCGACGGCGCCGCGGCCGCCGGTGACGAGAATCGACATGGCAGGTTCCTTTTCCTAGGATGAGCATGTGACACAGATTCTGCGTCCTGCAACCTCTGCGCCACACAGTCAAATCTGAGGCAGGGAGAGGCCGATGTCAACCGATTCCCCCCGTACGGGTGAGGCCTGGAGCCGCGCGGAGCTGCTCGCGCGCATCGTCACCGGGAGCCAGCGGCACTACGCCGACTACTCCCTCTTCAACCAGGCCCTGGCCGACCACATCGGCCTGCACCCCACCGACCTCCAGTGCGTGGGCCTGCTCAGCCTGGAGTCCGAACCCGTCAGCACCGGGGAGATCGCCCGCCTCACCGGCCTGACCTCCGGCTCCGCCACCCGGCTCGTCGACCGGATGGCCAAGGCGGGCATCGTCCGGCGGCACGCCGACCCGCATGACCGCCGCCGCTCCCTGGTCTCCCTCTCCCCCGAGGCCCGGGAACGGATCGGCGCGGCCTGGGACACCCCCGGCCGTGCCTTCGGAGCCGTCCTGGAGGGCTACTCCGACGCCGAACTCGCCGTCATCGCCGACTATCTGCGCCGCGCCTCCGAGGTCGGCCGGGCCCAGACCGAACGCCTGACCTCGGGTGACACCGCCGGACCGGCCGCCTGACCTGGACCGCCGACCCGCCCGACCCGCCCGACCCGCCCGACCCGCCCGCCCGACCGGCCATCCGTCCGCCCGCGCCGCCCGCCCCCACTCGGTCCCCGCCCCGCCCCCACTCGGTCCCCGCCCCGCCCCCGCTCAGTCCCCGCGCCGCCTGCGCCGCCCGCGTCGGCCCCGGTCGCCGCCCGATCCGGCGCGGTCGCGCCCGTCCAGCCCGATCCACACCCGCACCTCGGTCCCCCCGAGCACCGACCGCCCCAGCCGGACATCGCCGCCGGTCGATTCCGCGACCCGGCGCACGATGTCCAGGCCGAGTCCGGTCGAGCCGTCGCGCCCGCCGTCGTTGCCGCGGCGCAGGGCGGCGTCCGGATCGGCGATGCCCGGCCCGGCGTCCGAGACGAGCACGATGACCGCGTCCGAGGCGTCGTGGACGTCCACCGCGAAGGGCGTGCCCTCGGGGGTGTGCCGGAAGACGTTGCCGAGCATCGCGTCGAGCGCCGCGGCCAGTTCGGGCCGCGCAACGGGGATCCGCACCGTCCGGTCCACTCCCGCGAGCCGGACCTCGCGCCCCTCGTCCTCCGCCAGCGCCGACCAGAACGCCATCCGGTCGCGGATCACCTCGGAGGCGTCGCAGCCGGCTCCAGCGCCCGCCGCGACCGGGCCGGTGGCCGGGCGCTGCTCGCGCGCGGTACGGATGATGGTGTCCACCTCCCGCTCCAGCTGCTCCACGGCCGCCCGCGTCTGCTCGGCGGCCGGACCGTCGCCCAGGGAGGCCGTGTTGAGCCGCAGCACGGTCAGCGGCGTCCGCAGCCGGTGCGAGAGGTCGGCGGCCAGTTCCCGCTCGTTGGCGAGGAGTCCGACCACCTGGTCCGCCATCGCGTTGAACGCGACGGCCGCCGAACGGAGTTCCTTCGGCCCGTCCTCCGGCACCCGCGCGCCGAGCCGCCCCTCGCCGAGCTGGTGCGCCGCGTCCGCCAGCCGGGCGGCCGGCCGGACCAGCCGCGCGCCGAGCCGGTCGGCCACCCCCACCGAGCCGACGACCAGGGCCAGTGCGACGCCCGCGAGGACCGCCCAGGCGGTGGTGACTCCCTTGCCGACCTCGCTGCGGGGCACGAAGATCTCCACCACCGCGATGTCCCCGGACCCGAGGGCCGTAGGCTGGAGCAGCACCGAACCGCCGCCGGGCACACCGGTCGTGGCGGCCCGTCCGATCCGCCGGGTGTCGGCGACGGCCCGCGCGTCCGCCCGCCCTTCGCCGATGTCCACGGGCGGGCCGTCGCCGGTCCCCGGCAGGTGGACGGCCATCCGCCCGGCGGCGCCCGTCTGCGTGGTCTCCACCGCCTTGCGCAGCTGCAGCGGATCGGTGGTGATGGACAGGGTCGGCCCGATCGAGGCGGCCTGCCGCTCGGCGTTGGAGAACGCCCGGTCGCTGGCCATCTCCCGGACCACGAGCCCGAGCGGTACGGCGAAGGCCACGGCCACCATGGTCGTCACCGCGAGGCACACCTTGACCAGCGCCCACCTCACCGGGGCGGCTCCAGCTTGACCCCCACGCCCCGCAGCGTGTGCAGGTAGCGCGGCCGCGCCGCGGTCTCGCCGAGCTTGCGGCGCAGCCAGGACAGGTGCACGTCGATGGTCTGGTCGTCGCCGTACGACTGCTGCCAGACCTCGGCGAGCAGCTCGCGCCGGGCCACGACGACCCCGGGCCGCCCGGCGAGGAAGGCCAGCAGGTCGAACTCCCGCCGGGTCAGGTCCAGTACGGCGCCGTCCAGTTCGGCCTGGCGGCGCAGCGGGTCGATGGCGAGCCCTCCGACGCGCAGGACGCGCGAGGGCGGTTCGGCGGCGGCGGCCTGGGAGCGGCGCAGGACGGCGGCCATCCGGGCGGAGAGGTGCTCCACCGAGAAGGGCTTGGTCAGGTAGTCGTCGGCGCCGTCGTTGAGCAGCCGGACGATCTCCGCCTCGTCGTCGCGCGCGGTCGCGATGATCACCGGGACATCGGTGATGCCGCGGAGCATCTTGAGCGCCTCCGACCCGTCCAGGTCGGGCAGTCCGAGGTCGAGGATGACCACGTCGAAGCGGTGGTGGGCGACCTCGCGCAGGGCCTCCAGGGCCGTGCCGACACTGCGCACGGTGTGCGAGGCCTCGGTCAGGTGCCGGATGAGGGCGGAACGTACGAACTGGTCGTCCTCGACCACGAGCACACTTGCCATGGCCCGCACCGTAGCCCATTCGAGGGACCCCGGGAGGTGGCGGACCACTCTTGTGGCGGGTGGTGCAGTATGTCCAGCGATGCGAAGAGGACTTGTACATGCCATGGCGTGGACGCTGTCGACCGGGGCCGCGGTGACCCTGTCGTGGTGGGGCGTGCACACCGTCATGTCGGGCACGGCCTACGATCCGCCGCTCGCCGTGCCGCTGACCACCCGTCCGCTGTCCTCGTCGACCCACGAGGCCCTGCCGCCCTCGCCGTCCTCCCCGGCGCCGCCGTCCCCCGCGCCGTCCCCGAAGCCGTCGGCGCCGGGCTCCGCCGGGCCCACCGGCGGCCGGCCGTCCGCGAAGCCGACCGGCGGCCCGCCCGCCCGGCAGGCGCAGGACGCTGGGGCGGGCACGGTGCGGGCCTATCCGGTCTCGGGCGGCCGGGTCGTCTTCGACCTCGGGTCCTCCTCGGCCGAGCTGGTGTCGGCGACGCCCGCGCCCGGCTGGCGGATGCAGGTGTGGAAGCAGGACGTGTGGATCCGGGTCACCTTCAGCCGCGACGGCCGCGAGGTGTCGGTCTTCTGCACCTGGCACGACCATCCGCCGCTGGTGGAGCTGGTCGATCCGTAGCGCCGGGGCCGGGCGCGATCCGGGGACGGCCTAGGCCGGCACGTTCCCCACGAGCACGAACTCGTTGTACGGGAAGACCTTCCCCATCGGCCGCGAGAACGGGAAGGAGTAGGTGCGGCGCACCGAGATCCCGGCCCGCTCAGCCTGGTGGCGCAGCTCCTCGAAACCGACCCAGCGGATGTGGGTGGCGTCGGAGCGGTAGCCCACCTCCTGCGGGGTGATCATGACGACCTTGCCGCCGGGCCGTACGAGCGGGAGGTACTGCTCCAGCAGCGCCGCCGCGGTGTCCTCCTCGACGTGTTCGAGGACGTGCGCGACGAGCAGGCTGTCGAAGGAGCCCGGACCGCAGTCGGGCGCGGCCGCCAGCCCGTCCGGGGTGTAGGCGTTCAGGCCGCGCTCGCGGCAGGTCTGCACGGAGTGCGGGTTGTGGTCCACGCCGACGCTGTCGGGTCCGCAGTTCAGGAGGTTGCGCCCGAGGCCGCAGCCGACGTCCAGGACCCGTCCCAGCCGGAGCCGCTGCAGGTTCCACCGGTAGGGCGCCTGGGTGGGCAGCAGGCGCTTGATCCCGGACTGTTCGAGGCGGGCGAGCCGTCGCGTGTAGTCGGATCCGGCGGTGCTGGGCGCCGGCGCCGGGGCGCCGGAGTCAGCGGGCTTCTGGGACATCGTCGGCCGTCTCCTGACAGGTCAATAGAGGGCATCCCCCCCGAGATGGTCCAAGGCTACGCAAGATCAGGCCTGTGCCAAGGGTTGTTCAAGATTCTCCCGGGTCCGCTTCGGCGTGCGTCCGTGCGCTCACGCAGCGCGACGCCCGGAGGGCGGGCCGCGCTACCGGAAGACCGAGGGGGGCGGTTGCGGAGAGGCTACCGCCGACACGTCGGCGACCGGAAGGGCTCCGCCGGCGAAGTCGGCCAGGGCCCGGCCGTGCTCGACCCGGCCCGGGTGCGGGTCGCTCGCCACGCGGCGGGTGAACTCCGCGACGGGCAGCTCCCGGTCCGCCGCCACCAGGACCGCGTTGCCGAACCGCTTGCCCCGCCACACCACCGGGTCCGCGGCCAGCGCCAGGTGGCCGAAGCGGGACGCGGCCGTCGCGATCTGGCCCCGCAGGTGGGCCAGCGGCGGCCCGTCGGCGAGGTTGGCCGCGTACCAGCCGCCGGGCGCCAGCGTCCGCCGTACGTCGTCCAGGAACTCGGCGCTGGTCAGGTGCGCCGGGGTGCGCGCGCCGTGGAACACGTCCGCGATCACCAGGTCCGCCCAGCCGTCCGCCACCTTGGCCAGGCCCGCCCGCGCGTCCACCGCCCGGACCCGGACGCGCGCCTGCGGGTCCAGCGGCAGGTGCTGCCGTACGAAGGCCACCAGCGCCGCGTCGATCTCCACGACCTGCTGGCCGGAGCGGGGGCGGGTGGCCGCGGTGTAGCGGGCCAGGGTGAAGGCGCCGCCGCCGAGGTGCACCACGTTCAGCGGCTGCCGGGCGGGGGCCGCGAGGTCGATCAGGTGGCCGATCCGGCGCTGGTAGGCGAAGCCCAGGTGCCGCGGGTCGGCCAGGTCCACGTGCGACTGCGGGGCCCCGTCGATCAACAGGGTCCAGGCGTCGGCGCGTTCGCGGTCCGGCTCCAGCTCCGCCAGGCCGCCGTCCACCTGCCCGACGACCGCCCCGGCGCCGTCCCGGCCGCGCCGCCTGTCCTTGCCCCGGTCCCTGTCCTTGCCTGCCACTCCCCCATTGTCGCCGGTCGGGGGCCCTGCGGCGTCAGCGGCAGTTGTCGGCGGCCTCGATCAACCGGGCCGCCTCGCCGAGCGCCGCGCGCAGCACCGCGGGGTCGGTCACCGGCTCGACGGCCTCCGGCGGGAGCAGCCATCCGGTGCCGCCCGCCGGGGGCGAGAGCACGTCCCCGAAGCGCATCCCGCGCCCGTTGGTCTGCGTACAGGCGCTGCCGGGCACGTCCCACGCGTCGGCGGTGCCGGGCGGGACGAGGAACCCGAGGGTGTCGCAGGACCCGTCGTGCAGCACCGGTCCGACCCCGCCGGCCAGGCTGGCGGCGCGCCGGATGATGTCCACCGCCTCCAGCCCCTGCCGGGTGGGCACGGTGACCAGGTCCGGTGCGCCGGGCGGGGTCGCGCCGGGCGGGGGCGGCGCGGTGTTCGTTCCAGTGCTCTCCATGCCGGCCTCCACCAAGGGAACCCCTCCTCGATCCGCGTACGGGCACGGAGGGGCGCCGTGGTGAAGCCCGCATCCCGCTCCGCGTGGGTTCAACGCACGGGAACGTCAACGGGTGCGGTGGCAAGAGCCCGCAAAGGATGGCAGTTCATGGCGGATCGCGGGTGAGATATCCGTTTTGTAGCCAAACATCGCGTGAACGCCCTGTCACTGGCGGTACGTTCGTGCGCGCCGGGCCGCCCGCTCCACCCCTCACGGCCCCGGTGCTGCGTTCCTCGCCAGAGAGGCCACGTCCATGGCGGCGTCCCCCCAGTCACCCAACTCCACGTTCCGGAGGCTGCGCGGGCAGCGCTCCCCGGCCGAGTTCGCGGCCCTGGTGCGCCGGGCGGCGAAGGAGATCGGCGAAACGGTTTCCTGCGACGCCCGTTACATCGGACGGGTCGAGGCGGGAGAGATCCGCTGCCCCAACTACGCGTACGAACGGGTCTTCCTGCACATGTTCCCCGGGCGTACGCTGGCCGACCTCGGCTTCCCGCCGCGCGAGGCCGTCCGCGGCCGCGCCGGCCGGCGCGGCCCCGTCCCCGCACCCCTTCCCCACCGTCACGGCACCAAGGAGAGCGACGTGCTGCGTCGCGCGTTCATGGCGGGCGGCTCCGCGACCGTGGCGGCCGCGACGCTCGGCCTCACCCTGCTCGGCGACACCCGCCGCGTCCCGTCCCGCGCCGGCGAGAGCGAGGCCGCGGCCGTCGAGGACGCCGTGCGCCAGATCCGGCTGCTCGACGACCGGCACGGTGCGGACGCCCTGTACCGCCGGGCCGCGGAGCCCCTGCGCGCCGCGTACGCGCTGCTCGACGCCGGGGCCGCCCGGCAGTCCACCGAGGACCGGCTGCACGCGGGCGCCGGCGAACTGGCCGTGTCCGTCGGCTGGCTGGCCCACGACTCCGGCCGCTTCGACGACGCCCGCTCGCACTACGCGGAGGCGCTGGCCACGGCCCGGGTCTCGGGTGACGCCGGGCTGGAGGCGCACGCGTTCAGCAACATGGCCTTCCTCGCCCGGGACTGCGGCCGCTCCCGCGAGGCGGTACGGGCCGCGCAGGCGGGCCGCCGGGCCGCCGGGCGGCTCGGCTCGCCCCGGCTGCTGTCGCTGCTCGCGCTGCGCGAGGCGAACGGCTGGGCGGGCCTGGCCGACCGCCGGGCCTGCGAGGAGGCGCTGGCCCGCGCGCACACCGAGTTCTCCCGGGGCGAGGGGGACGCGGACCCGGAGTGGATGTCCTTCTTCGGCGAGGCCGAGCTGGAGTCCCTGGAGTCCCGGTGCCGGGCGACGCTCGGGGAGTACGACCGCGCGGCCCGGCACGCCCGCCGGGCCGCCGACCTCCAGGACCCGCACTTCGCCCGGAACGTGGCCCTCTACGCCGCCGAGCTGGCCGGGGACCTGGCCCGCGCCGGGGCCCCGGACGAGGCCGCCTGGGCGGGCGGCCGGGTGCTGGACCTGCTGGCCGAGGTCCGCTCCGCCCGGGTGCGGTCCCTGCTCTCGGAGACGGCCCGCACCCTGGTCCCCTACCGGCGATCGCCGCGCGTGGGCGCCTTCCTCACCCGGCACGCGGCGGCCTAGGCCGTCGGGCTCTACCCGTCGAGGTGCCCGGTGTCGTTCCAGCGCTCCAGCGCGGGGGCCCCGTAGGCCCAGCCGAGGACCGAGAGGGAGGTCGGCTCCAGCCGGATGCGGGCGCCGAAGGAGGCGTCGAAGCCGAGCCAGCGGGCGGCCAGGGTGCGCAGGATGTGGCCGTGGGCGAAGACCAGGACGTCCCGCTCGGCCGAGCGCGCCCAGGCCACCACCTCGTCGGCGCGGGCGGCGACGTCGGCGACGGACTCGCCGCCCGGCACCCCGTCGCGCCAGATGAGCCAGCCGGGGCGGACCGCCTGGATCTCGGCCGGGGTCATGCCCTCGTAGTCGCCGTAGTCCCACTCCATCAGGGAGTCCCAGGGATCGGCCTGCGCCCCGAAGCCGGCCAGGTCGCAGCTCTCGCTCGCGCGCACGAGGGGGCTGGTGCGCACCTCCAGGCCGCGCAGGCTCGCCCACGGGTCGCGGGAGAGCCGCTCGCCGAGGAGCTTCGCGCCCCGCTTCCCCTCCTCCAGCAGGGGCACGTCCGTGCGTCCGGTGTGCTTGCCGAGCTGGGACCACGCCGTCTGGCCGTGGCGGGCCAGCAGGATGCGGGGGGCCATGTGAGTTCTCCCGGTACGTGAGAGTTCGTACGTTTTTACGATGGTTCCGTCGTCCGTCCATCATCCATCACGTGAACACCGGGCCGCCCACCCCGGTCCCCGAGCGGAACGGGCCCCTCGCCCACCGGCCGCATTCCGCGGTAAGTGCGCGATTGTCAGTGGCGGATGGGACACTTCCGCGGGTGAGCTCCTACCCGCCCAGCGTCCCTCCGCAGAGCAGCGCGCAGCAGGCTTCGCAGCCGACCGGTCTGCGGCAGCGGCTCGCCGATCTGCGCGGCCCCGCCGTGCCGCCCCGTCCGCTCGACGCCCGGGCGCTGGCGGCCCTGGCCGCCAACCCGGGGTGCGGCAGACGCGCGCTGCTCGACGGCGCCGGCGTGGACAAGACCGTCCTGGCGGAGGCGCTCGGCTCCCCCGCCCCGTTCGGGCAGTCGCAGTTCGCGATCGTCCGCGGGAACTCCTTCGAGGCCAAGGTCAAGAGCGACGGCGGGGCCGAGCTGCTGCGGCTGGTCCACGCGCACCTGGACCCGGGCGGCGAGGCACCCGGGCCGGACGCCCGCGTCCCGGACCTGAGCGCCGCCGGGCCCGAGGGCCGCGCGGCCCGTACCGCGCTGGCCCTGCGCGAAGCCACGGCCGCCGGGGCGTGGACCCTGCTCGACCATCCGATGCTGGCCCTGGAGGTGGCGGGCACCCCCGCCTACCTGGAGCCGGACGCCGTGGTGGTCCATCCCGACGGGCGCTGGACCGTCGTGGAGATCAAGTCGTTCCCGATGATCGACGGGGCGGCGGACGCCGCGAAGGTGGGCGCCGCCGCCCGCCAGGCAGCCGTGTACGTGCTCGCCCTGGAGAGGACCGCAGGGAAGCTGCCGGGCGCGCGGGCCGGGCACACCGTGCTGCTGGTCTGCCCCAAGGACTTCTCCAACCTGCCCACCGCCTCCCCGGTGGACGTCCGCCGCGAGCGGGCCGTGACCCGCCGGCAGCTGGAGCGGCTGACCCGCGTCGAGGAGCTGGCCGCGGCGCTGCCCGCGGGGCTCGGTTTCGGCCCCGAGCGGACCGCCGAGGAGCGGGCCGCGGCGGTGGCCGCGGTCGAGGCCGCCTACGCCCCCGAGTGCCTGGCCGCCTGCGAACTGGCCTTCCACTGCCGGGAGAAGGCGCGCGCCGCCGACGAGGTGACCGCCCTGGGGCGGTCCGTGCGGGGCGAGCTCGGTGCGCTGACCACGGTGGAGGGGGCCCTCGCGGCGGCCGCCGGGCCGGGCGCCGCCGAGGACCCCACGGCGGCGGCCCTGTACCGGGCGGCCCTGCTGCGCGCCGAGGCACTGGAGCCGGTCGGATGACGCTCCTGGACACCCTCGCGCGGCTGGAGGCCGTCCGGGCGGGCCGGGCCCGGGCGCTGGCCACGGTGCGGCACCGGCACCTGTCCGCGCGCCCGCTGGTCCTCGTACCGCTGACGACGGCGGGCGAGGCCGGGGCGCCGCTGGGCGCCCTGGTGGGCACCGATCCGGCGGAGCCGGCGCTGTTGGTGGTCCCGCAGCCGCGCGACCGCGACCTGCGCTGGTCCTTCCTGGCCGACCTGGCGGACCTGGTGCTGCCGTACGTGGACGCGTACGCGGACGCCGTCGAGCTCGTGGAGCGCGGCGAGACGGATCCGGAGACCGGTCGCAAGACGAAGGTCGAGGCCGAACTGTGCCTGGACGCACCGCAGGTGATCGTGCCGAGCCGGGCGGGCGTGGAGTACGTACGGCTGCTGGGGCGCTCGATGCGCTTCCGGCGCACGGCCGAGGAGGACCCGGAGAACCCCTACCCGGCGCCCGCGCGGGTGCCGCTGCTGGGCCGCTGGTTCACGCACCTCGGGGAGCGCTCCCGGGTGCCGGGCTCCTCGCTGCTGCTCGCGGCGACGGACCTGCTGTCCCGGCACTGGGCCACGGGCCAGAGCACCCTGGAGGACCAGCACCTGGGCGCGCTGCTCGCCTGGGTGGCGCCCCCGGCGGGCGAGTCGGGCGCGGAGGCGGCCCTGCGCGCCGAGCTGGGCCGCGACCGGGACGGGCAGCTGCTGGTCCCGCCCGCGGGGCCGGCCACCGACCCCGCCTTCGACAACCGGCTGCTGGCTCCGGCGATGGCCCGGTTCGACGCGGCCCGCGCGGCGCGGGCCGCGGGCGACGCGGCCGGCCCGGAGGCGGCCGGGCGCGCCGAGCGGGAGGTGCGGCGGCTGGTCGAGGCCCAGCTGCGGCCGACGTGGGACGCGGTGTGGCGCTCGGTGGAGCTGTTGCGGGAGCTGCCGGCCGGTGAGCGGGCCGAGGAGCGCTGGACCCGCGACCGCTGGTCGTACACCGGCCACCGGGACCGGGTGCGGGCGGGCGAGCCTCCGCAGCCGCGCCGTGACGACGCGGTGACGGCCGCCCAGAAGCTGGCCACGCGCGAGACGGAGCAGGTGCGGCTGGACGCCCAGGAGGCGCTGGACGACCCGCTGGTGATGGCGGGCCGGCGCCTGGCGGGCGAGGCGTTCGCGGGCGAGGTCACCGAGGTGGTGATGGAGTGGACGGAGGCGAAGCGGCCGAGTCCGCGCCCGCTGGTGACGGTGGCCACGGAGGACCGGCCGCAGCTCTCGGAGGAGGGCGGCGCCAAGGTGTTCCGCTCGCTGGACGGCCGGCCGCAGTCGGCGCGGTTCGTCCGGTTCGACGAGGACGGGCACCTGGTGCTGCGGCTGCTGGACAAGATGGGCCGCGGCCGGGACCCGGAGCCGGGCTCGGTGCCGGAGAAGGGCGACCGGGTGTGCTGGACGCTGTTCGAGCACGACGCGCGCGGCGGCCCGAAGCTGCCCGATCCGGAGCGGACCCCCTGGACGCACGGCGGACCGCCCGCCCACCTGACCTCCCCGACCGCCCCCGCGCCCGACGCCGTGACCGACGAGGACCTCCTGTGACGACCGCCTTCGACCCGGGCGCGGCGGCCGCGCGGGCGACCGCCGCGATCCTGCACGACACCCTGCACGGGACCGAGCGGGGCGTGGTGGTCGATTCCCCGCCCGGCGCGGGCAAGTCCACGCTGGTGGTGCGGGCGGCCCGGGAGCTGGCCGCGGCCGGGCGGCGGCTGATGGTGGTGGCGCAGACCAACGCGCAGGTGGACGACCTGGTGCTGCGGCTCGCCGAGAAGGACCCGGAGCTGCGGGTGGGCCGGCTGCACAGCAGCGACGGCGAGGCGTTCGATCCGGCGCTGCGCGAGCTGCCCTCGGTCACGCTCTCCGCGAAGCCGGGGGAGCTCGCCGGGCTGCCGGTGACCATCTCCACGGCCGCGAAGTGGGCCTATGTCAAGGACGCGGAGCCGTGGGAGCACGCGATCGTCGACGAGGCGTACCAGATGCGCTCCGACGCGCTGCTCGCCGTCGCCGGGCTGTTCGAGCGGGCCCTGTTCGTGGGCGATCCGGGCCAGCTGGACCCGTTCAGCGTGGTGGGCGCGGAGCAGTGGGCGGGCCTGTCCTACGATCCGTCCGCCTCGGCGGTGAGCACGCTGCTGGCGCACAATCCGCAGCTGCCGCAGCACCGGCTGCCGGTGTCCTGGCGGCTGCCGGCGACGGCCGCGCCGCTGGTCTCCCGCGCCTTCTACCCGTACACCCAGTTCCGCAGCGGTACGGGCCCGGGCGAGCGGCGGCTCGCGTACGGGGTCCCCTCGGACGGTTCGGGTCCGGACCGGGTGCTGGACGAGGCCGCCGAGTCGGGCTGGGGCCTGCTGGAGCTGCCGGCCCGGCGCACCCCGCGCACGGACCCGGAGGCGGTGCGGGCGGTGGCCGCGGTGGTGCGGCGGACCCTTGACCGGGGGGCGGTGACCTCCGACGAGCGGTCGCCGGGTCCGGCTCCGCTCACCGCCGACCGCATCGCGGTGGGCACGGCCCACCGCGACCAGGCGGCGGCGATCCGGACGGCGCTGGCCGGGCTCGGGGTCACGGGGGTCACGGTGGACACCGCGAACCGGCTCCAGGGCCGCGAGTACGACCTGACGGTGGTGCTCCACCCGCTGTCGGGGCGTCCGGACGCGACGGCGTTCCACCTGGAGACGGGCCGGTTGTGCGTCCTGGCGTCCCGGCATCGGCACGCCTGCGTGGTGGTGGCCCGGGCGGGCATAGCGGAGCTGCTGGACGAGCATCCCTCGACGGAGCCGGTGCAGTTGGGCGTGACCGTGAAGTTCCCGGACGGATGGGAGGCCAACCACTCGGTCCTGGCCCACCTGGCGGAGCACCGGATCGCCTGGCGGCCCTGACCGGACGCGACGCGCCCGCGAGCGGACCGCGACGGCCCGGGTCGTGTCGTGTCGTGTCGTCGAAGTCCTGTCCGGCCTCCGGGCGGGCGACACGACGTCGACGGCACTCCCTGGCGCTTGCGGGCCGCGTCCGCGCGGGCGCGCAGGACCTCGCCCACCTCGGCCAGGGTGCGCAGCTGGGAAACACCCGCCGCCAGGCGTACCGGGCGTCCTGTTCGGGCTCGGTGGGCCAGCGGGGCCCGGAGGGGCTCATGGGGGCACTGTAGTCACCGGACGGGCCTGATCGGCCCGGAGGGCTTCCGGCCGCCGGAGGCGCTCGCGCGGGAGCGGGCCGGGGTGCTCGACGAGGTGGCGGAACGGGCCGCGCTGCGCGCCGAGCGGGCCGTCACGGCCTGACCCGGGGGCGGCGCCGGTCGGTCACCCGCTCGACTCCCCCGCCACGGAAGCGGCCCGGATCCTCCCCGGCACCGCCGTGCGTACGGGCGTTCCCACCGGCCGGCGGCCACTGCGGTGCACCCTTGCGCGGGGTTGGACAATGGACGGTGGCCCGGCAGCATTCCGTACGCGCAGCAGGAGGACACGCATGGCAGAGCCCGAGCGGACCGAGCGGAGGCTGCGGCCCGCGCCGCTGCTCTTCGAGCCCTCGGAAGCCGCCACGGACCCGGAGCACTTCTTCGATCTGGAGTCGATCGAGGACCCGCGCGAACTGCTGGCCCGGGCGACGGAGCTGACGCTGGCCTTCCGGGCGGCCCAGGAGCGGGCGGTGGAGTTCCAGGCGATGGCCGCCGCCCAGCTGGCCGATCCGCGGCGGTTCGACCGGCTCGCGCCGGCGGCCATCGCGGAGCGGGCGGAATGGACCGAGGACTACGCCCGCAAGATGATCGAGTTCGGCGAGTCCCTCCAGCGCGGGGCCGGCGCCGAGGGGCCCTGAGCCGCGGCCCGGACGACCGCCGACCGAGCCCCGGAGGGGCGGCGGTACGGGACGGCGGTACGGCACCGTGGCCGCGCATCTGGCATATGCGGGGCGCAACATACCCCAGCGCGCCCCGCCCTGTCCCGGTTTTCGGTAACTCCCGGAGACCGGAACGCTACGGCCAGTAGACCTGGGGCATGACGACGATGACGACGGCTCCCGGCTGCCCCTCCCCCGACACGCGCACCGCACCCGCCACTCACGTCACCCCGCAGGGCGCCGCCTGGCTCGCCTCCGCCTCCGCCCGACCGCAGCGCACCCTCGCCCTGTGGCAGGCCCGGCCCGCCTCGCCCGCCGCGCTGCCGTGCGGAACCGCCTTCGACGTCGTCAACGTCCCGCTCGTCCTCGGTCGCCGCGTCCTGGACCTGCTGTGGACCGAGGGCCCCGGCTCCGGCCCGGTCGCCGTGCACCGTGGCCGGCTGCTGCTCTTCGCCGCCCCGGGCACCGCCCAGCGGCTGCCCGCCCTGCTCGCCTGGGAGGAGTGGGGCGGCTGCGGAGCCGCTCCGGCGCCGCTGTGCCACGGCCTAGGCGACGCCGTCACCGTGCCGCCGCTGGCCGCCGCGCCCGGGACCTCCCGGTGGCTGGTGGCGCCCGATGCCCGGGCGCCGTGGCTGCCGGGGCCGGAGGCGCTGCTGTGGGCCTTCGTCCGGGCCGCCCGCACGCCCCGGCCCGGGCCGGACCCGCGCACCGACCCGCTCACGGACCTGCGGGTATCGATTTTTCCTTCCGCCGATCCGGATGCTAATGTCTACGACGTCAGCAGGCGCCGCTAGCTCAGTTGGTTAGAGCAGCTGACTCTTAATCAGCGGGTCCGGGGTTCGAGTCCCTGGCGGCGCACAGACGGAAGAAGGCCCCCGCTCCTCGGAGCGGGGGCCTTCTTCGTGCGCTCCTGCGGAGCCGGACCGCTACGTGGTGATCTTCACCGTGTACGCGCCCGACGGGGTGCGGTCCGCGACCTCGATCGTGATCCGCTCCCCGGGCACCGTGTACGTCTCGCCGACCTCCAGCGGCGCGTCCGCCAGTGGCGGGTACACCGAGCGGTCCCAGCAGGCCTCCGTGCGCGGGTGCCCGTCGAGCACCTCGATCGGGCCGCCGCCCGAGGCGGCCTCGTTGCGGACCCGGTAGACCAGCACCCCTTCCGTGCAGGTGCCCCCGTCGTTGCCGGCGGAGCCGCGGGCCTCGATCGCGATGGCGCTGCCGGGGCCCGTACGGACGACGGCGAGCCGGGTGCCGCCCGTGCCGCCGCTCGGCGGGGCCTGGGAGAGGGGCTGCAGGGTGTGCATCGAGGAGCCCGACTGCACGCAGTCCACCTGGGCGGAGTCCAGCCAGCCCAGCTTCCACTTGTGCCACGCGAAGAGGTCCGGGGCCATGCCGAACTGGCTGCCCATGACGTCCCAGTCCCCGACGTACGTGTCCCAGTCGCCCTTGCCGTCCGTCGGCCGGTGGTAGAGGTCGGGGAGGTCGAAGACGTGGCCCGTCTCGTGGGCCAACACGTTGCGGTCCGGCGGGTGGCGCTCGAAGACCGTGACGATCCGCCGCAGGTCCGTGCCGTCCGCGCGGATCGGGCGGTCGAAGTTCACGACCTTCGTGGCGTCGGCGTCCACCCCGGGCGCCTCGGGGTCGGCGACGAAGTAGACGACGTCGTAGCGGGAGAAGTCGACGTGGGGGTCGGCGGTGGCGACCGCGTCCCGCACGTAGGCCGCCCGGTCCTCCGGCGCCCAGTCGCGCCGTATCCCGTACGCGGTGGAGGGCCGGGGCATCCGGGTCCACTGCTTCTCCGGGTGCGGCTCCAGGCGGAACCGGCCGTACGAGGCCCGCTCGAAGAACTCGCTCGTGGCCGGGAAGTGGTCGGCGGCGATGGCCGCGGGCGCCTGGGCCGGGCTGTGGTCCGGGAAGGAGAGGAAGACCATGACCGCGCGGAGGGTGCGCTCGGGCTTCGGGTAGGCGCCGTTCCAGGTGTCCAGGCCGAGGGAGTGGTGGGCCGCCGTGCGGGTGAGCGCACAGGGGTCGGTCCCGGGGACGGCCACGGCGGGCCCGGCGACGAGCGACATGGCGGCGAGCGCCGTCAGCGAGGTGAGTGCCGCTCCGGCACTGCGCATGCGGGAGCGGTCCACTCCCCCGGGTGTCTGCTGTCGCGGCACATCGACCTCCGGTGGTGGATTGATCCCATCTCGTCCACCTTGAGGTGATTGTCAGATCAACGCCCTGTTCCGCTGCCCCACACGAGTGAGCGGTGCGGCAAGCCGGTGACACCGGCCGTTCGGAGCGTGGCTACGGAATGTCACAGACGATCAATGAGGAGCACCGTGCGCTCACTACCACTCAGAAACGTTCACCCGGGCCGCGGCCGACGACGCGTCATCACGCAGAACCGCCCCGCGCCGCCCGGCGGCGCCGCTGGATAGGGCCTCCCGTCAGCCTCTATGATCGGCACACTTTCCTGCACGGACACTCACGAGCACTGCGGGAGCCAACGGTGAGCGGAACCCCAGAGGGAACCGGTTCGGCGGCCGACAGCATCCGATCGGCCGTCACGGAGCGTCACCCGGCGGTGCCGGCAGCGCCGTCGGCGCAGGCGCCGGCCCCCGCCGTCCCGGCCGCCGCGGACGGGTCGCTCCGCGCCCGGTCCGAGTCGCGCGACTACCAGGCCGCCTTCAACGCGGCGCACCTCGCCATGGCCGTCGTCGACCGGGACGGCCTCGTCGTCACCGCGAACCCGGCCTTCGCCGGCCTGCTGGGCACCGAGCCGCACGCCCTCGCCCACCGGTGCGCCGCCGACCTGGTGGACCTGGCCGCCGAGGCCCGGACCTGGGCCGCGTACCAGGAGGTGCTCCGCGGGCGGCAGGCCCGGCTGCGCTGCACCCGGCGGCTGAAGCACCCCGACGGGCACTCGCTGTGGACCGAGGTCACGCTGGGACCCGTACCCGGCACCGGCAACGTGCTGCTCTCCGTCGCCGACATCAGCGACCGGCGCGACCTCCAGGCCCGGCTGCGCCACCTCCAGATGCACGACCCGGTGACCCGGCTGCCCAACCGGGCCCTGTTCTTCGAGCGCCTCTCCGCCGCCCTGGAGGCCTCCTCGTACGAACACGGGGGCGGTACCGGGCGGATCGGGCTGTGCTACCTGGACCTCGACGGCTTCAAGGCCGTCAACGACACCCTCGGCCACCGGGTCGGGGACCGGCTGCTGACCGCGGTCGCGGCCCGGCTGACGCAGTGTGCCGACCAGTCCGGCTACGGGCGCAGGGGCGGCCATCTGGTGGCGCGGCTCGGCGGTGACGAGTTCGCGCTGCTGGTCGAGGACTCCACCGGCACCGAGCAGCTCGCGGACCTGGCGCGCAGCGTGCTGGCCGCCGTGCAGGAGCCGTTCGACCTGGCCGGGCAGCGGCTGTCGGTCTCCGCGTCCATCGGCGTGGTGGAGCGGACCACCGCCGGCACCTCGGCGACCGGCCTGATGCAGGCCGCCGACACGACGCTGTACTGGGCGAAGGCGGACGGCAAGGCCCGCTGGACCCTCTTCGACCCCGAGCGCAACGCGCACCGCATGACGCGTCAGGCCCTGTCATCGACGCTGCGGCCGGCGGTGGAGCAGGGCGAGTTCGAGCTGGAGTACCAGCCGCTGGTGGACCTGGAGAGCGGGGTGGTGCGCGGGGTCGAGGCGCTGGTGCGCTGGAACCACCCGCAGTTCGGCACGCTGACGCCGAATCGGTTCATCGGCATCGCCGAAGAGGACGGCTCCATCGTGCAGTTGGGGCAGTGGGTGCTGCGGACGGCCTGCCGGCAGGCACGGCGCTGGCAGCTCGAACAGCCCGGTGACGCACCGGTCTTCGTGTCCGTGAACGTGGCGGTGCGCCAGGTGTGGGACTCCGACCTGGTGGGCGACGTCGCGGAGATCCTGGCCGAGACGGGCCTGGCGCCGCAGCTGCTCCAGCTGGAGCTGACCGAGTCGGCCGTGATGGGTTCGGCGGGCCGGCCCCTGCAGGCGCTGCAGGCGCTGAGCGACATGGGGGTGCGGATCGCGATCGACGACTTCGGCACCGGGTACTCGAACCTGGCCTACCTGAGCCGCCTGCCGGTCTCGGTCCTGAAGCTGGACGGCTCCTTCGTGCGGGGCTTCCGCTACGAGGAGGGCCGGCATCCGAACCCGGCCGACGAGACCATCGTGGAGGCCCTGGTCCAGCTCGCGCACCGGCTCGGGCTGACGGTGACCGCCGAGTGCGTGGAGACGGCGGGCCAGGCGGCCCGGCTGCGCCGCGTCGGCTGCGACACCGGCCAGGGCTGGCTGTACTCGCGGGCGGTGGCCCCGGAGCGGATCGCCGAGATGATCGGCACCCGGCCGGGCGCCGACGACCACGCCAGGACGCCCGACCAGGCGGGCCGGGCCCCGGGGTCCGGCGACGACGGGCAGTCGCCCGCCGCCCGCTGACGCGCGGGGCGCCGGAACACCGCCGCCCCGCACCCGGTGGTCCGGGTGCGGGGCGGGGTGCCGCTCGGCGCGGGGTGGGGGGAGATCAGCAGGCGCCGAGGTCCTTCCAGACGCCCCACGCACCGGTGGTCCCGGGGGCTTCGTTCTGGGTCCACCACTGGGCCTTCCACTTGCGCCCGTTGTACGAGACCTCCGTGCCGCCGGTGTAGACGCTGCCCGCGACGTAGGCCGGGACGGAACCGCAGCCGGTGGTCGGCGGGGTCGTCGGAGGCGTGGTCGGAGGCGTCGTGGGCGGCGTGGTGGGAGGCGTCGTCGGGGGTGTGGTCGGCGGCGTGGTCGGCGGGACCGTGGTGCCGCCGAGGGCGTCCGAGATCTGGTTCAGCAGCGTGGTGTTGTTGTCCAGGCCGAGGAGCGAGTACATCATCGCCCCGGCCAGGCCGCGCTGCTTGCCGTAGTCGACCCGGGCCTGGATCGACTTCTGGTTCAGGCCGGTGAAGAACTCGCCGTCCTTGTAGAAGTACGAGGCCTTGGCCTGGTCGTCCCAGAAGGTGTTCGCCGGGTTGTCGACGAGCCCGCCGAGCTCCTTGTAGTTCGCGATGCCGGTCTGCTGGCTGGTGGGCCGGGCCGCGGAGGCCCCGGTCGCGGACTGCGCGAGGCCGTTGGCGGTCCCGGCGGGGACGCCCTTCCAGCCGCGGTAGTAGAACTCGTAGCCCAGGGTCAGCTTGTTGGCGGGGAAGCCGCCCGTGATCCCGTAGGCCGGGTTGCCGTCGATCCAGGAGTCGATGGCGTTGTCGATGCTGTACTTCTGGGTGCCCGGCGCGATCACGTCGGTCGGGTCGCCCGCCGGCGAGTACAGCGGCGACTGGTGGTACGTCGGACCGTCGCTGTCCCAGGCGCCGTGCATGTCGTACGTCATGATGTTCGCGTAGTCGAGGTACGCGCCGATCTTGTCCGTCTCGATGTACTTGATCTTGTCCTGGCCGGCCGGGAGGGCCGAGGTCAGCAGGTACTTCTTGCCGCCGTTGGCCGCGCCGTAGGCGTCGAGCTGGGTGCGGAACTCCTTCAGCAGGAGGGTGAAGTTCTGCTTGTCCTCGGGGGCGTAGTGGTTGCCGAGGTGGCCGCCCGACGAGCCCGGGTACTCCCAGTCGATGTCGATGCCGTCGAAGATGCCGGCCGCGACGCCCTGGCCGCCGTAGCCGCCCTCGACCGGCAGGTTGCCCTTGATGTACTGGTCGATGCAGGAGGAGACGAGCTTCTTGCGGGAGGCGTCGGTCTTGGCCGCGTCGCTGAAGTACTTGGAGTACGTCCAGCCGCCCAGCGAGATGTTGATCTTCAGGTGGGGGTACTTGGCCTTCAGCTGCTTGAACTGGTTGAAGACGCCCACGATCGGCTGGTCCCACTTGTCCGCGACGCCGCTGACGCTGTCGGCCGCGCTGAAGGACTTCTGGTAGTCGGCGTACGAGTCGCCCGCGCCGTCACCGGCGTTGGGGTTGTTGTCGTCGCCCGCCGCCTTGTTCGCCTCGAAACAGGTGAGGTTGGTGGGGTGGATGTTGCCGAACGAGTAATTGATGACGTCCAGCTTGCCCGCTATGCCGCGGGTGTCGAGGTGCTTGGGGTAAAAGGCGTTCCCGTACACGCTCCACTGGTCGTAGTAGGCGATGCGGACACCGCCGGCCGCGGCGGAGGTCGAGGCGTCCGCGGCCTGCGCGGTGCCGAGCCCCGCGAAGGAGGCCAGTGCTCCGGCTGCCAGCGCCGCCGTGGCGGCGGCGGCGATGAGGGGTTTACGGATGTGCATGAACTGCCTCCGGGGGGTGGGAGGGAAGAGCAAGAAGTTCAGGTGGGAGAAGTGATAGCGATCACCGGAGGTCCGAGTCAATGGTTTGGACCAAAGAAGGACTAGACCACTCCCAGCACAAATCCACACGTCAGAGACTTGAGAGCACATCAGAAACCGCTCGCCACCTAGGGTGACGAGCGGTTTAAGGCTGCCTTGAGACACCCCGCGGCAAGGTTTCGGCAACAAACCAGCCGAACTCCCGTTCCGCGGTCTCAACCCGCCCGCGGAGCCCCGACCGGCAGCCCGTACGCATCTGCGACCAGCCCGTACGAGCGCAACCGGACGTCTCCGCCGTGGGCGTTGGCGGTGAGCATCAGTTCGTCCGCGCCGGTCCGCTTGGCCAGGTCGTCGAGTCCGGAGCGGACCTCGTCCGCGGTCCCGTACACGATGTCGGCGAGCCGGCCGTCGACGAACTCCCGCTCCAGCGGGGAGTAGGCGTACGCCTCCGCCTCCTCGGGCGTGGGGATCAGACCGGGGCGCCCGCTGCGCAGCCGCAGCATGGACAGGGCGCCGGTGAGCACCTGGGCACGGGCCTCCCGCTCGGTGTCGGCGGCGAGCGCCGCGACACCGATGACCGCGTACGGGGCGTCCAGGACGGCCGAGGGCCGGAAGCTCTGCCGGTAGAGGTCGAGGGCGGGCAGGGTGCCGGCGGCCGAGAAGTGGTGGGCGTAGGCGAAGGGCAGGCCGAGCTGGCCGGCGAGGCGGGCGCTGAAGCCGGAGGAGCCGAGCAGCCAGATCGGCGGCCGCCCGGCGGGCCCCTGCACCGGTCCCGGTACGGCGTGCACGCGGGCGTAGGGGTGCCCGTCGGGGAAGTCGTCGTCGAGGAAGCGGATGAGCTCTCCGAGGCTGCGGGGGAACTCGTCGGCGGCCTCGTCCAGGCGTGCGGGCCCGCGCAGGGCGGCCGCGGTGCGCTGGTCGGTGCCGGGGGCGCGGCCCAGGCCGAGGTCGATCCGGCCGGGGGCGAGCGCCTCCAGGGTGCCGAACTGCTCGGCGACGGCGAGGGGGGCGTGGTTGGGCAGCATGACGCCGCCCGATCCGAGCCGGATGCGGGAGGTGTGCGCGGCGAGGTGGGCCAGGATCACGGCCGGGGAGGAGCTGGCGACGCCGGGCATGGAGTGGTGTTCGGCCACCCAGTGGCGGTGGTAGCCGCGGGACTCGGCGAGCCGGGCGATCTCCACGCTGGTCCGCAGGGCCTCGCCGGCGGTGCTGCCGGCGCCCACGGTGACGAGGTCCAGCACCGACAGGGGCACGGGGGCCCGGCCCCGCGCGGAGCCGCGGATCTCGTCGCGGATCCCGTCGCCGGGCCCGTCAGGACCCTCGTCGCGGCCCTGCCGGCCGGCGTCCCCGGTGTCACTCATCGTCGCTCCCGTCTCGATTCACGTCCGTACGACATCCGTACGACAGACGTACCGAGGGGAGAACCCCGCGCGACCGCCGGGCATTCCCGGCATTCCCGAGGGGCAGGGTGCATGACCTTGGCATATGCCGAAGGAGTGGATCGGGACGGACCGACTTGATTGAGCCATCAATCTCTTCAACAGCCGCTCCGTACGGGCCCCTTCGTGGCTATCGTGGGACGGCAAGCGGTAGCTACCTGCTAGGGGGAAACCGTGGCGCTGAAGCCCGAGCCGACCGCGCCGTTCCACTCGGTGCAGTACGCCCTGCGCGTACTCGAAGCGATCGCGCGGCACGCCGGTGGCGTGACCGGCGCGCAGATCGCGCGCGAGACCGGCCTGCCCGCGGTGCACCTCACGCCGATGCTGCTCATGCTGCGCCGGGAGGGCTACGTGCTGCAGGTGGCCGACGGCGCCTACGCGATCGGCGACTCCCTGGTCCTGCTCGGCTCCGGCGCCGACCGCGAGCAGGCCCTGGCGGACAAGCTGCAGGACACCCTCGACCGGCTGCGGGACTCGGTCGGCGCGGCCGTCTACATCAGCAGGTACGTGGACGGAGAGGTCCGGATCACGCAGTTCGCGGACAGCCCCCGCACCCCGAAGGTGCACGAGTGGGTCGACTTCCGCTCCGCCGCGCACGCCAGCGCGGTCGGCAAGTGCCTGCTGACGCAGCTCGACCAGGACGGGCGGCGCGACCACCTCGCGCGGCACAAGACCGCCCGGCTGACGTCGAAGACGATCGTGAGCGAGCGGGTCCTCTTCTCCCAGCTGGACGCCCAGCCGGCCACCGTGCCGGTGCTGGACCTCCAGGAGTACGCGGTGGGCACCGTCTGCGCGGCGGTCCCGATCACGGCGGGGGCCTCGGTGGGCTGCCTGGCCCTGTCGATGCCGGTCGAGCACGCCCACCGGCTGCGCGCCGCGGCGGAGGCCCTGAACCGCAAGGCCGCACCGCTGCTGCTGTCGCTCACCCTCTGAGACGGAGCAGAGCGGGGCGGGGCGGGCCGTGGATGGCGCGACCTCGGCGGCCGGGGCTGCCGTGGCCGGAAAACACTTCGGGCGGTTCCCGGTGAACCGGAAACCGCCCGAAGGACAGGTGCGCCGCCAGGGACTCGAACCCCGGACCCGCTGATTAAGAGTCAGCTGCTCTAACCAACTGAGCTAGCGGCGCCTGCCGACAGAGAAAATACTACCCGGTCCCGCGGGGTGCTCGAAACCACTGCCCGTGCAGGTCCGCGGGCCGGCCGGAGCGCCGGTTCAGCGGGCCGGCAGGTCGGTGCGGTCGTGGGCGGCGTAGGCCGCGAGGAGGTTCGCGAGGTCCGCTCCGGTCAGCGGGCGGTACGCGCCGCCGGGGGCGCGGTGCCAGACCGGGTCCGGGCAGCGGAAGCCGGCCCGGCGCAGGGCGACCCGGTGGACCTTGTTCGTGGCGGTGACCGGCATGGCCGGAACGATCCGGACGTAGCGCGGGGGCATCTTCGTCCCCAGGTCAGGCTGGGCGGCCAGGAACGCCGCGAAGGCCGCGGGGTCGAAGACCGCGCCGTCGCGCAGGGCGAGGGCCGCCATCACCTGGTCCCCCGCCACCTCGTCCGGGACCGCGTAGACGGCGACGGCCGCCGCGTCGGCCCAGCGGGCCAGGATGTTCTCGATGACCGCCGCGGCCAGGTTCTCGCTGTCGACCCGCAGCCGGTCGTCCGTGCGCCCCGCGAAGTAGAGGAAGCCCTGCGCGTCGCGGTAGAAGAGGTCGCCGGTCCAGTACCAGCCGTCGCGGGTGCGGGCGGCCTCCGCGTCCGGGTTGCGCCAGTAGCCCTCGAAGAGGCTGCGGCCCCGGTTGACCAGCTCGCCGATCGCCCGGTCCGCGTTCAGCAGCCGGCCCCGGTCGTCGAAGACGGCCGGCGGGCAGGTGCGGCCGGTCTCCGAATCGATCACCGCCAGGTCGTCACCCGCGCCCGCCCGGCCCAGTGCGGCCGGCGGGGTGTCCGGGGTGCGCTGGACGGAGGCGCCGCCCTCGGTGGCCCCGTACCCCTCGACCAGCGGGACCCCGAACCGCTCGGTGAAGCGGGCCGCGTCCGCCGCCCCGGCCTCGGTGCCGAAGCCGAGCCGGAGCGGGTGCTCGCGGTCGTCGGGGCGGGGCTCGGTGGCCAGGAGGTACTGCACGGCCCGGCCGACGTAGGTGAAGTACGTCGCGCCGTGGGTCCGTACGTCGTCCAGGAAGGCCGAGGCGGAGAAGCGCCGGCGCAGGGCGACCGCGGCGTCGCCGGCGAGGGCCGGGAGCCAGTCGGCGATGACGGCGTTGCCGTGGAAGAGGGGCATGCAGACGTAGTGCACGTCGTCGGGGGTGACCGAGAACCGGCGGGCCAGGGCGGCCCCGGCGGCGGCGAGCCGGCCCTGGGTGCAGATGGCGGCCTTGGGGGCGCCGGTGGAGCCGGAGGTGAAGTAGAGGAGCAGCCGGGAGCCGGGGCCGGGGGCGCCCAGGGTCGCGTCGCCGGGCTCGGCGGCCGCGTAGGGGGCCAGCAGCGCCGCGTACTCCTCGGTGCCGGTGACCAGGACGCGTACGCCGGGCAGGTCGAGGCCGCGCAGCAGCGGCAGGTGGGCGGGCTCGGTGATCAGCAGACGGCAGTCGGTGTGCAGGATGTCGCGGGCCAGCTCGGGGCCGCGCCGGGTGGGGTTGATCCCGGCGACGGCGGCCCCCGCGAGGGCCGCCGCGCCGAGCCAGAACGGGAACTCGGGGGTGTTGTCGAGCAGCACCCCCAGGTGCGGTTCGGCCCCCGGCGGCATGAGGTCGACGAGGAGCGCGGCACGCGCGGCGGCCTCCTGGGCGGTCCGGTGCCGGGTGAGGACCCCGTCCTCGTGTTTCAGCCCGGGCCGGTGGTCGCCCCATTGGCGCGCCACGAGCTCCGCGACGGTCCCCGGTGCAGTCGTCGTCCGCATGCCGCCGGAGGTTAGCTGACGTTACGTCAGAACTGAACGTCCGAGCAGGAGTAGAACGCCATCGGGGTGTCGTTGACGGTCCAGACCGCGAGGATCATGTGGCGGCCGGACTTTCCGGCCGGCAGGGTGCCCTGGTGGACGGTGGTCTGGGAGGGCCGGGCGCCGTTGTAGGCGACGGTCAGGAAGGGCTGGGGGTCGAGCGCGGCGCGGGTGAGGGGCTTGGTGGGGTCCCAGCCGTTCTTCGTCGCGTAGTACTTGAAGTCGGTGGTGGAGTGGTTGGCGGTGAACTGCCAGCGGAAGGAGTAGCTCTGCCCGCTGGTCACCTTGGTGGTGGGCCAGGTGCCGCCGCGCTGGTTGTCGAGCTCGGCGAACTGGCTGTTGCCGCCGGCGCAGATCTTGCCGTCGGCGGGGCCGGCGGCCGGGAAGCCCTTGAAGCCCTCGACGCTCTGGGGCTCCCACTGGATGGCACCGCAGTCGGACACGGTCTTGTTGGCACAGAGCTTCTGGCGGCTGATGGGGGTGTCGGTGTAGCCGTGGCTGCTCGCGCTCGGGGCGCTGAGCAGGGTGATGCCGGCGACGAGGCCGAGTCCGAGCGCGGCGGCGCCGGCCCGTCCGGGCATGCGGGAGTGACGCATGATGCTCCTTGAACATGGGGGGAGTTCGGCGAGAGCGTGCGCACGCAGGGCGGTGCTGCCGGCCTCGGCGATGGCGTTGGTGCCGGGGCCGGCGGGTGTGGGGCTCGCCGTTCGGATTTAGGTCTAGACCAAGTACCAGATTATTGACGAGAGTTGGCCGTGTCCATACCAACGGAAGAACGGGTGGTCCGGTCGGCCCGGACCACCCGTTCCCGCGGCGCCGCGGTGGCCGCCGCCGCTACTCCGCGCGGCCGGTGTAGAACGCGACCGTGAGGTCCTTCACCAGGGCCTTGCGCTCGTAGTCGTCGAGCTCCACGATCCCGCGCGAGGTCAGCCGGTGGACGGTGTCGTCCACCGCGTCCACCACCGACGTCAGCACGGTGTCGCGGTGCTTGGCGTCGATCGCGGCCACCCGGCGGCGGCGCATGGCCTCGGCGACCTCGGCGGCGTACTCGATCCGGGTCGGCTGCGCCGAGAACACCTCGATCCCGACGGCCTCGGTCTCCGCCGCCAGCAGCCGGGTCAGCGCGTCGCCCACGGCCTCCGCGTCGCGCAGGGTCGGCGCGTCCTCGTGGAACGCGTCGGCCGGGAGCTGGGACAGCACGCGCGCCATGGCCGACTCGACCTGTTCGGCGAGGTACGCGGTGTGGTCGGCCACGGCGAGGGTGGCCCGGGCGGTGTCCTTGACCTGCCAGACCACCTGGACGACGACCTGGAGGGCGAGGCCGCCGGAGTCCACGGCGGGCATGGGCTCGCTGCGCCAGTGCCGCAGCCGTACGTCGACCCGCCGGCGCAGCAGGAGCGGGCTGACCCAGGTCAGGCCGGTCCGGCGGACCGTGCCGCGGTAGCGGCCGAAGAGCGTGAGCACCCAGGCGTGCCCGGCCCGGGCCCGGCCGAGCCCGCCGAGGGCGAGCAGGGCGACGACGCCGAGGAAGGCGAGCGGGGGCCAGTGGGTGGCGCGCAGCCCCTCGTAGGGGCGCGGGGTCGCGCCGAACGCCGCCGCGAGCGGGGCGGGGACGGCGCCGGCCCGCCAGAGCACCGCCGAGCAGCCGGCCAGGGCGAGACCGCCGACGAGCACGCCGATCCAGCCGGGCAGCACGGGCCCCCGGTGCTCCCGCAGCCGGTCGTCGCCCCGGGGGACGCGGCGCCCGGGAGCGGGTCGCCGCACGGCTGCGGGGCGGGCGGGGGCGGGGCGGGGCGCCGGGGCGGACGGCATCGGTCCGCCGCGGAACGGCAGGTGCGCCGGCACCTCGGTGACGGCGCTGCCGCGCAGCGGTGCGACGCGGGGGATGTCCTGGGTGTCGTCGTCCTCGGCCGCCTCCCGGCGCAGCCCGCGGGTCACGGCCAAGGCCACGATCTCGGCCGCCCCGGGCCCGGGCACCCCGGAGTGCGCGGGGGTCCGGTGCGCGGGGTCCGGGGCGGGGGCGGGCTCGTTCCGGAGCTCGGGCTCGGTGCCGGTACCGGTCTCGGGCTCGGTCTCCGCCTCGGGTTGCACGCGGGCGGCGGGTACGTCGCCGTACGGGCTCGCCCCGCCCTCCGGGGCCTCGGCGTACCGGGGTGCCGGGTGGTCCGGCCCCGGGCCCCCGGTGGGCGGGGCCTCGCGGGGCGCGGCGACGGCCGGGGCCTCGACCGGGCGGGCGTACGCGGGGGACGCACCGTACGGAAGCGGCCCGGGGGCCGGCGCCGCGGCCTCGCCGTAGGGGGCCCGCGCGGGCTCCGGCGCGGGCACCTCGGCCGCCGGGGTCGGGCGGGTGTGCGGCAGGACCGGGACGGCCGCGTCGGCGCGGGCGTGCGGCTCGGCCTCGGCCGGACCGGCGTACGCCGGAACCGGGGCGACCTGCGCCTGGTGCTCCGCCGGAGCCGGGAACGGCACCGGGACCTGCGCCGGCGCCGGGCCTGCGGCCTCCCCGGCCGGGACGGCGAGGTGGGCCGCGACCGGGTACGGGACGGCCTCCTCGGCCGGGGCCGTGCGGTGGGCCGGGGCCTGCGACACGGCCGTGGTGTGGTGCGTGGCCGAAGCCGGAACCGGCGCCGGAGCCGCCATCCAGCCCGGGACCGGGGCCGGGGCGGGCGCCTGGGCGTGACCGGCAGCCGGAGCCGCGGCCCGGCTGGGGACCGCCGGGACGGGAACCGGGTCGGGCGCCGTGGCGGAATCCGGCGCCGTGGCCCGGCCCGGGAGCGGAAGGGCCACTGCGGGAGCCGGGTCGGGCCCCGTGCCGAGGACCGTGGCGGAATCCGGCGCCGTGGCCCGGCCCGGGAGCGGAAGGGCCACTGCGGGAACCGGGTCGGGCGCCGTGGCGGAATCCGGCGCCGTGGCCCGGCCCGGGAGCGGAAGGGCCACTGCGGGAGCCGGGTCGGGCCCCGTGCCGAAGACCGGAGCGGAATCCGGCGCCGGTGCCGTGGTCCGGCCCGGGGCCGGGAGGGGCGGGGCGGATGTCCGGGCGGGCTCCGGGGGTGGGGTCGAAGCCGTGGGCCCGGTCGGCGCCGGGGCCGGGGTGGCGGTCGGGTGGGGGGCGGCCGGTGCCGGTCGCGCGGGGCGCGGGGGTGCCGGGGGGAGGTGGAGGGTGCCCGTGGTCGAGGTGGTGCGGGTGGGGTACATCGTTGCCTCCGTCATGCGAACAGCCGGCGCCAGGTTTCCGGTCCCGGGTAGCCGTCGGCCGCGGCGCCGCGCCAGCCCTGCGCGCGCTGGAACGCCTCGACGGCCCGGCGGTCGGCCTCGCCCCAGCGGGGGCCGGGGCCGGATGTGTAGTACGTGCCGAAGCCCTTGGCCAGCAGCATGCGGCCGAGTGCCGTGACGGCGTCGTGGGCGGAGCCGGGGCGGAAGACGGCCGCCCCCGGGTACGCCCGGACGCCGCCCGGCCCCGCCGTCTCCGGCACCGGCGGGATGTCCTTGCCCTGGCGCTCGACCAGCAGCCGCCAGGTGTGCGCGCCCGGCGTGCCGTCCGCGTCGGCCCCCGTCCAGCCCTGGGCCCGTTGGAAGGCCTGGGTGGCCAGCCGGTCGGCGTCCGTCCACCGGCGGGACGCGCCCTGCGGGTAGAAGCGCAGGGCGCCGCGGTCGATCAGCATCCGGCCCAGCTGTTCGATGTGGTCGCCGGTGCGGCCCGGGCCGAACGTCGCCGCCCCCGGGAAGGCCTTCGCGACCGGGGTGGCCGGTTTGCCGTCCGGCCCTTGGCCCTCCGGGACGATCCCGCCGGTGACCCCGTTGAACCGGTACGGCAGGTACTTCGCCGCGTTGTTCCAGTAGCCGTAGGGCGTGACCTGCTTGCGCGTGGCCGGTTTCGTCTGTTCGTAGGCGATGTAGTGCGTGCGGCTCTCGTCCGCCCAGCCGCCGAAGAGTGTGACGTGCGAGCCCTTGTTGGGGTCGGCCGGGTTGTGGAAGAGCAGCATGTCGCCCGGCAGCAGTTCGTCCTTGGTGATCCGGGTGGCGAAGGTGTGCAGGCTGCCGGTCCACTCGTTGGTGCCGAGGTTCCACGCCATCGAGACGTAGCCCGAGCAGTCCTGCCGGTATCCGTCGGTCCAGTACTCGGACATGCTGTACGGGACCTTCGCGTCCAGCCACAGCTTCGCCCGGTTGATGATCGTCGACCGGTCGATCCGCTTCGCCGCGCTCGGCGCGCCCGGTGCTCCGGGCTTGCCGACCGGGCCGCCCTTGGGCCCGTGCAGCGGGGCCGGCCGGCCCTGCGGCGAGCCCGGCTCGTCGTGGGAGACCGGGCCGGGGGGCGGGGTGGTGCGCGCCGCCGCGACCCCGCCGCCGCTCAGAACCACTCCGGCGGCGGTGGCCAGGACCAGCGCCCGGCGGGCGCCGCGCGCGGAGGGGTGTCCGCCGTCCCGGGGCGCTATGGCCCGCGCGCGGGCGAGGGAGCGGCGGCGTTGGGCGCAGCCCTTGCACGCGCAGTCGCCCGCGGGCTCGTACTCCTGGAAAACGGGCATCGGCATCTGCACACGTGCCGGAGGCTGCATCGTCATGCGGTTCCGTCCACTCCCCTACTCGTCCACTGGTCGATCCGTCCCGTATCTGGCGGGGCATCAGATGCGTACGGCCAAGACATATCGTGCACGACAAAACCCTTAAACATGGGTTAATCGGACAAGGCGGGCGTGGCTGGTCACGAGCACCTGTGGGGGTGGGGTAGAGTTTTCCCTGTCACCAAGCGCCGCTAGCTCAGTTGGTTAGAGCAGCTGACTCTTAATCAGCGGGTCCGGGGTTCGAGTCCCTGGCGGCGCACAGACACCGGAAGCCCCGCACGGCGAAAGCCGTGCGGGGCTTCTGTCGTCACCGCGTGCGGGGTCGTCCGCGGTCATCCGTACGGACGCGGGGCCCGGCACGATCCGAGGGCGACGGCCTAGGCGGCCGTGCCCGGGCGGACGCCCGCGCCGGTCAGGTAGGCGGAGACCACCACGTTGGCCGTGTACTGCTTGGCCGCCTTGTCGTACGAACCGCCGCAGGTGACCAGCCGCAGCTCGGCCCGGCCCGCGACCCGCTGGCCGTACGCCTTGTGCGGGTCGAAGCCCGCGCGCTCGTAGACCCGAACGTCCTCGATGGTGAACTCGGCGACCGAGCCGTCCGCGCGCACCACCCGCACCTTCTCGCCCGGCTGCGCCGAGCCGAGGCCGAAGAACACCGCCGGCTTCGCCTTGGTGTCCACGTGTCCCACCATCAGCGCGGTCCCGGCCGAACCCGGCTGGGTGCCCGCGCCCCACCATCCGACCGTGCCCGGGCTCGCGTACGGGGGCGGTTCGATGGCGCCGTCGTCGTCCAGGCCGCGGGAGATCACCGGGGCCTGGATGCCTATGGAGGGGACGTCGAGCCGCTGCGGCGAGGCCCCGGGCAGCGGGGCGTGCGCCGCCGGCATCCCCGGGGCCGGCGCCCCGCCGGCCGGGCCGGTCGGCGGGGCCGGGACCCCGGTGAGCTGGCGGCCCCACAGCCACAGGCCGAGGACCAGCACCGACCAGGCGGCGAAGGTCAGCAGCCGGCTGCCGCCGGCCCTCCGGGGCTCGCTCATTCGCCGCTTCGGCGCCGCCGCAGGGCCAGCGCGCGGCCCGCGACGGCCAGGGTGGCCGCGGCGGCGAGCAGGGCGCCGATCACGGTGTGCGGCATGCCCGGGCCGCCCCCGGAACCGTGGTCCTTCTTGGCGGCCGCGGCCAGCCGGGTGGTCTCGGCGAGCTCGGCGGACATCCCGCCGCCGCCCGCGTGGACCGGCCAGACCGGCGAGGCGTGATGGCTGGGGCGGTGGTGGGTGATCTCGATGGAGCCGGTGGCCCGCTCGTCGCCGTCGCAGAACACCCGGATGGAGTGCCGGCCGGGCGAGGCGTACGAGCTGATCACCGCCTCGCCGTAGAGCGGGCTGCGGCCGCCGTCGCGGCCGTACAGGTCGACGTCGGCCGCGAAGACGGGCGACTTGGCCGCGCCGCGGTTGTTCTCGCAGCCGTGGACGCGCAGCTTGACCTGCGCTCCGGGGTGGGCCGGGTTCGGATCGACCGAGATGCTCCCGCGGCCGCCGCGGTCCTCTTCGCCCGCGAGGGCGGTGGGCGCGGTCACCGCGGTGAACGCCGTCAGGACGGCGGCCGCACCGGTGACACGGAGAGCGATGGACATGCTGCGCATGGTGAACCTCCTCTTCAAGGAGGTTCCCGTGCGGCGCGCCGCCCCGCACCCGGAGCGGCGCCGTACGTGTCAGCCGTCCGGGCCGGCCGTGGACCCCGCCCGTACGCCCTAGACCAGGTCGACCAGGTCGGCGATCGAGTCGACGGTCCTGGTGGGCCGGTAGGGGAACTTCTCGGTGTCGGCGACCGAGGTCAGGCCGGTGAGGACGAGGAAGGTCTGCATGCCCGCCTCCAGCCCGGCGAGCACGTCGGTGTCCATCCGGTCGCCGATCATCGCGCTGGTCTCGGAGTGCGCGCCGATGGCGTTCAGCCCGGTCCGCATCATCAGCGGGTTGGGCTTGCCGGCGAAGTACGGCTTCTTGCCGGTCGCCTTGGTGATGAGCGCGGCGACGGCGCCGGTGGCCGGGAGCGGGCCCTCGGTGGAGGGGCCGGTCTCGTCGGGGTTGGTGCAGATGAAGCGGGCGCCCGCGTTGATCAGGCGGACGGCCTTGGTCATGGCCTCGAAGCTGTACGTGCGGGTCTCGCCCAGGACCACGTAGTCGGGCTCGTGGTCGGTGAGGATGTAGCCGATGTCGTGCAGGGCGGTGGTCAGCCCCGCCTCGCCGATGACGTACGCGGTGCCGCCCGGGCGCTGGGCGTCGAGGAACTTCGCGGTGGCGAGGGCGGAGGTCCAGATGTTCTCGACGGGGACGTGCAGGCCCATGCGGCTGAGGCGGGCCTGGAGGTCGCGCGGGGTGTAGATGGAGTTGTTGGTCAGCACCAGGAAGGGCTTGCCCGAATCCCGCAGCCGCTTGATGAAGGCGTCCGCGCCGGGGATCGGGGTGCCCTCGTGGATGAGGACCCCGTCCATGTCGGTGAGCCAGGATTCGATCGGCTTGCGCTCTGCCACGGGACTGTTCTCCGCTCTGCGGGGCCTCTGACCTCGGGGGCCTCTGGTCTGAACCACCTTATCCGGGTCGGGGCCCGGACGCGGAGGCCGTCCACGGCCCGGACGGCCCGCCGGGCGGGCGGGCCGTCCGGGCCGGCGCGGCGGGTCAGCCGAGGCGGACGTCGTCGACGGTCCAGTACCAGTTGTTGTTGCCGCTGTAGCGGAAGCGGACCTGGACGTCGGTGGCTCCGGCCGGGACCTGGAGGGCGAGGGACTCGGCCTTGGCGACGGCGTCGGCGGTGTAGGTCTTCACCACGGCCGGGGTGCCGCCGTTGTACGAGACCAGGACCTGGGCGCTCTGGCCGGCCTCGTGGCGGTAGTGGGTCTGGAAGGTGAGGTTCTTCGTGCTGCCGCCGCTGACCGCCCACTTGGGGGTGACCAGGGTGGAGTCGAAGGTGCCGGTGTGGCTCTTGTCGTCCCACTCGTCGGAGTCGGCGACCGCGAAGACGTCGCGGGAGCGGACGTTGAGCTCGCGCCACTGGTCGCGCTGCGACTGGCTCCAGAACTCGTCGGTGGCGAAGGCCCAGCCCGCCCACTCGGTGACGCCGCCGGTGCCCATCCTGGAGTTGTCCACGGTCCAGCCCGCGGGCGGGGTGTGGGTGAACCCCTTGGTGGCGGCCGGGATGCCGGTCTCGTCCGCGCGGGCCCGGAGCACCGGGCGCAGGGTGTCGAAGGGGTCGTTGTCGGGGGCGTTCAGCGGGACGCCGTCGATGCCGGCGGTGGCGACGCCGACCTGGGCGAGGGCGGTGGCGGCCACATCGACGAGGCGTACGTCGTCGCGGACGGAACCGGCCGGGATGCCCGCGCCTCGGGCGAGGACGAAGGTGCCGCGCTCCTGGATGGTGGAGCCGCCGTGGCCGCCGCCGTCGGTGTGGCCGTGGTCGGTGGTGACCAGGACCTTCCAGTTCTCCTGGGCGTAGGTCGGGCGGCTCTGGACGGCCGTCAGCAGCCGGCCGACGAGGGTGTCCACGCGGCCGATCGCGTTCAGGTACTCCTGGCTGGCGGCGCCGGAGGTGTGGCCGGCGTGGTCGATCTCGCCGAGGTAGACGAAGGCGGCGTCCGGGTTCTGGTCGCGCAGTTCCGCGGCGGCCGCGGCGGCGATCTTCGGGTCCTCGCTGCCGTAGCCGTCGCGGTCGCCCTTGAGGGAGAGCCGCTTGTCGACCTTGGCGGAGAAGATCGGGCCGTTCTGGTCGGTGGAGGTGATGGGCTCCCAGTCGGCGGCCGCGTAGGTGTTGAGCGCCGGCTTGGCGTTCTCGATGCGGGTCAGGAAGTCCGGGTAGGCCGTGTAGTTCTTGCCGGTGAAGGAGTTGTCCTTCACCCCGTGCTTGTCGGGCCAGACGCCGGTGGCGATGGTCGACCAGCCGGGGCCCGAGGAGGTGGCGGCCATCGGGTTGGCGTAGAGGGTGCTGCGGGCGGTGAGGCCCTGGGCCATCAGGCCGTTGAGGTTGGGGGCGTTGGCGGCCTTGACGCGGTCGAGGACCGCGCCGTCGATGCCGATCACGAGGACCTTGTCGACGGTGGCCGCGGACTCCTCGGCGACGGCGGTGTGCACGCCGAGGGCGGTGGCGAGCAGGGCGGTGGCGGTGGCGGCCACGGCGAGGGTGCGTCCGGACGGGACAGCAGGGGACACGTACTCCTCCGGGAGTATTCGTGGGGATGGCGCGACGGGTGGTGCGGGGTGGGTGCCGGGCCCGGACCGGTGCGGTCTTCGGTCCAGACCCGTTACCTAAACGACACCGTGCGGGGCGTCGCTGCGCAGGTGCCACTCTCCCGGCCGCGGGTGGCCGGGACGTGACGGATCAGCTTCCGGTTGCCGACTTCCACGCGTCCACGTAGCCCGTGAGGTTCTGGTCGATGTCGGCCCAGTCGGGCTCGAAGACCTCGACTCCCGCCATGATCCTGGTGAGTTCGACGGCGTTGGCGTCGGTCGGCTTGACGTCGGTGCGGGCCGGGAAGCCGCCGCCGACCTCGCTGACCAGCTTCTGGGAATCCTCGGAGAGCAGGAAGTCGAGGAGCTTCCGGCCGTTGGCGGTGTGCGGGGCCTTGTCGACCAGGCCGGCGGCGTACGGGAGGGCGAAGGTGGTGGGCTTCCCGCCGTCCTTGGCCGGGAACCAGATGCCCAGGTTGGGCATGGACTTGGACTGCGCGAAGTTCATCTGGACGTCGCCGTTGGCCACGAGGAGCTCGCCCTTGTCGGTCTTGGGCGCGAGCTTGCTGGTGGAGGAGGACGGGCCGACGTTGTTGGCCTGGAGCTTCTTCAGGTACTCCATCGCCGGTTCCTTGCCGCCGAAGTCGTGCATCGACTTGACGAGGACGGCGGTTCCGTCGCCCGCGACGCCCGGGGTGGAGTACTGGAGCCGGCCCTTGTACTTGGCGTCCAGCAGCTCCTCCCAGGTCTTGGGGGCCTCGGCGAGCTCCTTCTTGTTGTAGACGAAGCCGAAGTAGTTGTTCACGACGGAGGTCCAGGTGCCGTCGGCGGCCTTGTTCGCGCCGGAGACCTGGTCGGAGCCCTGCGGCCGGTACGCCTGGAGGAGCCCCTTGCCGCCGGCCTGCTGGATGAACGGGGGCAGGGTGACCAGGACGTCGGCCTGCGTGTTGGTCTTCTCGCGCAGCGCGCGCTGGACCATCTCGCCCGAGCCGCCCTCGACGTACTTGACCTCGATGCCGGTCTTCTTCGTGAACGCGGCGAAGACCGTGTCGTACCAGCCGTCGCCCTTGTCGCTCTTGAGGCCGTCGGCGCTGTAGACGGTGACGACCTTCTCGCCGGCCCGGGAGTCGGCCGAGGAGGCGCCGCCGCAGGCGGTGAGGGTGGAGGCGAGGGCGAGTCCGCCGGTGACGGCGGCGGTGCGCAGGAGCAGGCGGTGGCGGCTGTTGCGGTTGCTGGGCATGGAACTTCCTTACGGGGAAAGGGAGTCGGCAGTGGTTCAGCGGGGGGTGTGCGGAGCGCGGCGGCGGTGGGGGCGTCGCCGCGGTCAGCGGTAGGTGGCCTTGGTGCGGATGCGCGAGACGGCCAGCAGGACGATCAGGGTGGCGGTCATCAGGACCACGGCGACGGCGGAGCCGCTGAAGAGCGAACCGCGGTCGGTGGCGGTGAACACGCGGACGGGCAGGGGCATCCAGTCCGGCGGGTAGAGCATCATCGTCGCGCTGAGCTCGCCCATGGACAGGGCGAAGCAGAGCCCGGCGGCGGCCGTGAGGGACGGCAGCAGGAGGGGCAGCCTGACCCGCCAGAGCACGTACGCGGGGCGGCCGCCCAGGGAGGCCGCCGCCTGTTCGTACGCCGGGTCGAGCCGGACGATCGCGGCCGAGACCGACTGGTAGGCGAAGGCGGTGACCAGGACGGTGTGGGCCAGCACCACGATCGACCCGGTGCCGTTGAGGAGCACCGGCGGCCTGCTGAACGCGACGAGCACGGCGAGGCCGACGACCACCGAGGGCACGGCGACGGGCAGCACGAACAGCGCGTCCAGGGTGCGCCTGCCGCGCTTGCCGAGGGCGGCGGCGGCCAGCGCGGCCCAGGTGCCGACGGTGAGCGCGAGCAGGCTGGCGGTCACGGCGGTGACCAGGGAGGTGGTCAGGGCCCGGAGGGACTCGCCCTGTACGGCGGCCGCGTAGTTCCCGGTGGTCGGGCCGGAGGGGAGGGCCCCGGACCAGTGGGTGGCGAAGGAGGCCGCGACCACGACGAGCAGGGGCAGGGCGAAGAGGGGCAGGAAGAGGAGGGCGAAGAGGGCCCAGGCGGCCCAGCGGCCGGTCCTGTTATGCACCAGCACGCTTGCTCACCACCCGGTAGAGGCCGAACAGGCCGACGGATATCGCGATGTTGACGACGGCGACCACGCAGGCGGCCGGGTAGTCGGATTCGAGGATGGCCTTGCCGTAGACCAGCATCGGCAGGGTCGTGACGCCCTTGGCGCCGGTGAACAGGACGATGCCGAACTCGTTGAGGCACATGACCAGGACGAGGCCGCCGCCCGCGGCGAGGGCCGGCAGGGCCTCGGGCAGGATCACCCGGCGCACGATCCGGGCGGGGCGGGCGCCGAGGCTCGACGCGACTTCCAGCTGGGCGGTGTCCAGTTGGGAGAAGGCAGCGAGCAGGGGGCGCATCACGAAGGGCGTGAAGTAGGTGATCTCGGCGAGGAGCACTCCCCAGGGGGTGGCGAGGAAGTGGAAGGGGCCGTCGGCGGCGCCGGTGAGGTCGGTCCACAGGCCGTTGGCCATGCCGACGGTGCCGTAGACGAAGAGGAGGGCGAGGGTGACGAGGAAGGAGGGGAAGGAGAGGAAGACGTCGATGAACTTGGCGACGGCCCGGGCCCCGGGGAAGGGTACGAACGCGATGATCAGGGCGAGGACGAACCCGAGGACGAGGCAGCCGGCGGTGGCGCCGACCGCCAGCCACACGGTGGTCCCGAGCGCCTCGCGGAACGCGCGGGAGGCGAAGACGGAGGCGTAGGCGTCGAGGGGACCGCCGCCGTTGTCGGGGGTGAGGGACTGCCGGACGACGAGCGCGAGCGGATAGAGGAACACCAGGGCGAGCACGGCGACGGGCGGCAGCGCCCACCAGTGCGCGGCCACCCCCCGGGCGCGCCGCGGCGGCCGGGGTCCGCGACGGGCGGCGTCCGGGGGTCCCGGCGCGGGGTCCGGGCGCCGCGGGTGCGGGGCCGGGACGATGGCGTGCGGGGCGGCCGGGTGCGGTACGGCCGGCGCGGCGGGCGGGGCCGGGGGGCGGGCGGCGTCAGCCATCGCCGACCCCCGCGGACAGCAGCACCGCGTCGCGCGGCTCGAAGTGCAGGGTGACCCGGTCGCCCAGGGCCGGGGTCTCGCGCAGTTCGGGCAGGTCGGCCTTGACCCGGTGCCCGTCGACGTCCACGTACAGCCGGTGCGTGGAGCCGCGCCACTGGACCTCGGCGATCGTGCCGCTCAGCGCGTTCGGCCCGTCCCCGAGTCCGAGCAGGTGGGGGCGTACGCACAGGGTCGCGCTCGCCCCCGGCACCGCGCGGCCCCGGTCGAGGGCCAGCGGGCGGCCCTCGAAGACGGCGCCGGTGTCCGCGACGGTGACCGGCAGCAGGTTCGCGTTGCCGACGAACGAGGCGGTGAACTCGGTGCGCGGGGACCGGTACAGCTGCTGCGGGGTGCCGCAGTCCTGGAGCCGGGCCCGGTCCATGACCGCGATCCGGTCGGCGAGGGTGAGCGCCTCCACCTGGTCGTGGGTGACGTACAGGATGGTGACCTCGGGCAGTTCGCGGTGGAGCCGCGCCAGTTCGGCGAGCATCCCCGAGCGCAGCTGCGCGTCGAGCGCGGACAGCGGCTCGTCGAGCAGGAGCACTCCGGGCCGGATGGCCAGCGCGCGGGCGATGGCCACGCGCTGCTGCTGGCCGCCGGAGAGCTCGCGGGGGTAGCGGTCGGCGTAGGCCGCCATCCCGGTCATCTCCAGGGCCTCGGCGACCCGGCCGGGGACCTCCGCCCTGGGGGCCTTGCGGGCCTTGAGGCCGAAGGCCACGTTCTGCGCCACCCGCAGGTGCGGGAAGAGCGCGTACTGCTGCACCACCATGCCGATGCCGCGCTGGTGCGGCGGGAGCGCGGTGACGTCCCGGCCGCCGATCAGCACCCGGCCCGCGGCGGGCCGGACGAAGCCGGCGACCGCGCGCAGCGCCGTCGTCTTGCCCGAGCCGGACGGGCCCAGCAGGGCCATCACCTCGCCTGGCTCGACGGTCAGGTCGAGGGAGTCCAGGACGGTGTGGTCGCCGTAGGAGACGCGGACCCCGTCGAACCGGATGCCGCTCACACCGGCTCCGCGAGCAGGGCCGGGAGCCCGGCGACCGAGTCCAGGACGTGGGTCGCGCCGTGGTCCAGGAGCGCGGCGCGGTCGTGGGCGCCGGTGAGGACGCCCGCGACGAGGCCGGCGCCGGCCCGTCGGCCGCTGAGCATGTCGAAGGCGGTGTCCCCGGCGACCACGACGTCGCGCACGTCCACCGCGGCTCCGGTGCGCAGGAAGGCGGCCAGCACCATGTCCGGGTGGGGGCGGCCGCGGCCGCCCGCGTCGGCCGGGCAGAGGGTGAGGTCGGCGAGGTCCCGCCAGCCGAGGGCGTCGAGGATCGCGTCCTGGGTGACCCGGGCGAAGCCGGTGGTCAGGACGACGGTGCGGCCGTCGGCGCGGAGCCGTTCGATGGTCTCGCGGGCGCCGGGGAGCGGGGTGACGAGGCCGCCGTCGACCAGGTCGGCGTACGCGGTCTCGAAGGCGGAGTTGGCGCGGTGGGCCAGCTCCTCGCTGCCGAAGAGGTGGCGGAAGACGGAGATCTTCGACTCGCCCATCGTGTCGCGGACGTAGCGGAGCTTCTCGGCGTGGTCGGGCGTGCCCGGCCGCACGCCCAGGTGTTCGGCGGCGCGCTCGAAGGCCCGCTCGACGAGGCCGCCGTCGGCGACGGTGGTACCGGCCATGTCGAGCACGACCAGCGTGCGGGGGCCGGCGGGGCGGGCGGGCGGGGCGGTGGCCGTCCCGGTGGCCTGCGCGCGCTGCGTGGCCCGCGCGGTGTTCGGGTGCGGGTTCGGGTGGGGGTGCGTCATGTCGGTCCTGCCCGTCGTGTCGGTCATCCGGCTCACCAGCCCAGTTCGTTCGCGGTGGTCTCGGCTATGGCGGGCGAGCAGGTCATGCCGCGCCCGCCGGGGCCGGTCACCAGCCAGATGCCGTCGGCCACCTGCTGGCGGTGGACGACGCGGGTGGTGTCGGTGCACTGCGCGTACACGCCCGCCCAGCGGCGCCGGACCTTCGGCAGCGGCCGCCCCAGGAAGGATTCGGCGACCCCGGTGAGGTGCTCGTAGGGGTCTTCGAGGGTGTCGAAGGCGAAGGGGTGCTCGTACTCGTGGGTGTCGCCGATGGTCAGCCCGCCGTCGCTGCGCTGCACCATCAGCAGCTGCATGGCGTGCGCGGCCGCGACGGGCGCCTGGTCCTGTCCGGCGTTCAGTTCGTCGAGGGCGGGCGAGGCGTAGGCCGGGTAGTAGCGGAAGCTGTCGGCGTCCGCGACCGAGGTGGTCAGTTCCTCGCCGAGCGGCGCGGTCTGCATCATCTGGAGGCGTACGCGCCGTACGGGCAGGTCGGGGGCCAGCTCGCGGACCAGGCCGGACAGCCAGGCTCCGGTGGCGAGGACGACCGCGTCGCCGCGGTGGACGTCGCCGTGGTCGTCGCGGACCGCGCCGGGGCCGGCCGCCGCGCGGACCTCGCGGCCGGGGAGGAAGGTGTAGCGGCCCGTGGCGCGCAGGGCCTCGCGGAGGTGGAGCTGGGCGGTGCGCGGTTCGACGGCCGCGTCCCGCTCGCACCACAGGGCGGCCTCGAAGTCGCCGCGCAGGGCCGGGTTGAGCGCCCGTGCCTCCGCGGCGGTGACCAGCGCGTAGCCGCGGGCGGCGGCGTCGGGCCGGGCCACGGCCGCCCGGGCGACCGCGTGTTCGCGGGCGGTGCGGACGGGGGTGAGGGAGCCGATGGCCCGGAAGCCCAGGCCGGGCACCTCCGCGCCGATGCGCTCCCAGAGCTCGCGGGCCCGCAGGGCGGTGTCGAGCTCCTCGCCCCCGGCCCGCCCGCTGACCCAGATCTGGCCGAAATTGCGCAGGGACGCTCCGCGGGCCTCCGCCTCGCGCTCGATCTGGACGACCTCGTGGCCGCGTTGGACTGCTTGCCAGGCGTGCATGGTGCCGACCACGCCGCCTCCGACGACTATGACTCTCACGCCGACCAAGGTGGTCGCGTCCCGTGGCCCGCGGGGAGCGGCCGGGCTACGGGCCGGTGAACAGGCCTCAACGTTTGGACTAGACCCGTTATCTTCTCGTGACATCGCGACGCCCCTTTCGAGGCGCTGTGAGGGATTTCGTTCGGACTATTCGGGCCGCAGGCGGGTCGTGAAGCTGAACCGGTCCCCACGGTAGAGGGAACGCACCCGCTCCAGCGGGCTGCCTTCGCGGTCCCGCGAGAAGCGGTGGATGAGCAGCATGGGCAGCGCGGGCGGGGTCCCGACCAGGAGGGCCTCGCGGGGCGTCGCGAGGACCGTCTCCAGCTTCTCGTCGGCCTCCCCGAAGGCGATGCCGAGGCTGTCGCGGAGGTAGCCGTAGAAGGAGGAGTCCGGCTGGAAATCGCTGTCCAGGCGGGGGGCGCGGGCGACCCTGATGTAGGTGCTCTCCAGGCCGACGCGCTCGTCGTCGGCCAGCAGGACGCGCTCCAGGTGCCAGACGGGTTCGCCGGCCTGCGCACCGATGCCCGGGGCGAGTTCGGGCGGGCAGGGGAACTGCTCCAGCCCGATCAGGTGGCGGCCGGGCCGACGGCCCTGACGGCGGACGCCCTCGGTGTAGCTGGCCAGGGAGAGCGGCTGCTCCAGCTTCGGGCCGGCGACGACGGTCCCGCGGCCGGAGCGGCGCAGCCGGCCCTCCAGCAGCAGCTCCCGGAGGGCTTGGCGGACGGTCTCGCGGGAGACCTCGTACCGCTCCGCGAGGTCCCGCTCGGTGGGCAGCGGGCCCCCCTCGCCGAGCTCGTCGAGGAGCTCGGCGATGCGGGCCTTCACGGCGTAGTACTTGGGGATGCGCCCGTGCTCGGGGATGCCGGAGCGGACGGGCGATCCGGGCCGGTGGCGCTGGGTCTGTTCTTCCACGGAGGGACTCTATGCGGGCCGGGTGTACGGACGGCGACGGGACGGCGCGGGGGCGCGGGCGGACGGCCGGGGCGGGGCGGGACTACTGCGCGGAGGCGTCCCTGGGGCGGCCGTCCCGGGTGCGCAGCCGCCGGGCGCCCAGCAGCAGTCCGCCGCCGGCGGCGAGGGCGGCCGCGGCGCCGACGCCGAGCCCGTAGGCCCGGTCGCGGGGCCCGGTGTGCGCGAGGGAGCCCGCTTCGGCGCCGTCCTCCGGGCCTTCGACGGTGAAGCGGTAGCCGCCGGCCTCGCCGACCCAGTCCCCGTCGTCGCCCTTGCGCTGGACCAGGGCGGCGTCGGCGACGACCTCGCCGGTGGGGGCGTCGGGGGCGAAGGCGAGGGAGACCTTGACGGTGAGGGTGCCGCCGGAGGCGACGGTGAAGCCGGGGAAGGCGTCGCCGCCGTCGAAGACGGCGATGATCTCGTCGCGGTCGGTGTGCTCCAGGCTGACGGGGAAGGGGCCGCCGGAGGCGGCGAAGTCCATCCGCAGGTGCGCGGGGCGCAGGGCGCGGGCCGTGTCGGTGAGGACGACGACGGGGTGGATGGCCGTGCACACGGAGCCGGTGGAGTTGGTCAGGTCCAGGTACCAGCTCTGCGGGTCGCCGCCGGTGCGGTACACGGCCGGGCCGCCCCTGATCCGCGCCCCGATCGGGAACGCGGGGCTCTTCCCGTCCCCGCAGGTGGCCTTGGCCCGGGACGGGAGCGCGGGCGCGGGGCGGGCGCCGCCGCCGGTCCCGACATCGGCGCCGGCGGGGGGCGCGGCGGTGGCCAGGGCGGCGCAGAGGACGGCGGTGAGGGCAAGGGCTTTGCGCAGTCGCATGGAAGACCTTCGCTTGCTCGCCGGACGGGACGATGATCGGACGAGGTGACGATCACCCCGGCCTGCCCGCACCCTGTCACGCCCGCGCGACCCCCTGCGGAGAGCCACGCGCGCACCACCCCGGTTTACGCCCGATCGGCGCACGGGGTCACGGCGCGGCCCGGGCAGGGGCAGGGCCGGGTGGGCGGGGCAGGGCAGCAGGGGCGGGGCGGCCGGGCCGGGCGGGGCGGCCCCTGTTCAGGCGCGGCCGAAGAAGGGGGCCAGGCAGAGTTCCGCCGCACCCTGCGCCACTTCGCCCGGGGCCGGGGCGACCGCGGGCGGGTCCGGGGTCAGGGAGCGGGCCTCCAGGACCGCGCGGACGCCCGCCACGAAGACCTCCGGGGCCGACGCGACGACCCGGCCGCCGAGCAGGACGTGGTCCACGTCCAGCAGCGCGACCAGGTTGGCCGCGCCCTCGCCCAGGATCCGCGCGGCGCCGGGCAGGTCGCCCCGGGCCACCGCGTCCAGGCAGAGCACCTCCGCGCAGCCCCGGGCCCCGCACCGGCAGGGCGGCCCGTCCAGGCGGAGCACCTGGTGGCCGAACTCCCCCGCGGCCGAGCGCACCCCCCGGTGGATCCGCCCGCCCAGCCGGAGCCCGGCCCCGAGCCCGGTACCGACGTGGAGGTACACGGAGTCGGCGGGCCCCGTCGCGGCGAACGGCGCCGGCGCCGCCGCGGGACCGGCAGGGCCGACGGGATCGCCGGCCGCCCGTGCGATGAGCTCCCGTGCACCGGCCTCGCGTGCGGAGAACTCCCGTGCCGAGGCCTCCCGTGCACCGGCCTCCCCTGCCGAGGCCGCCGGCCGGGCCGGACCGGCCAGGGCCGCCCCGGCGTTCGTGTCCTTGTCCAGGACCACGGGCAGGCCCAGCCGCCGCTCCAGCACCTCCCGCAACGGGTACCCCTCCCAGCCCGGAAAGCCCGTCACCCGGCCCAGCACCCCGGTCCGGTGGTCCAGCGGTCCCGGGGCGGCCACGCCGACGCCCAGCAGCGGCGGCCCGGACGGGTCCGCCAGCCGCACGACCGCCCGTACGACCGCCCCGGCCGCCGCCTCCGGACCGGCGCCGAAGTCCAGCGGGCCGCCGGTCCGGGCGAGGACCGCACCCGCCAGGTCGACCCGTACGGCCCGCAGTTCGTCCCGGTCCAGGTGCACCCCGAGCGCGTGGCGCGCCTGCGGGGCCAGCCGGAGCAGGGTGCGCGGTTTGCCTCCGGTGGACGCGGCGCGGCCGGCGTCCGCGAGCAGCCCCTCCGCCGCGAGCCGCGCCGCGATCTTGCTGACGGCCTGCGGGGTGAGCCCGGTACGGGCGGCGAGCTCGGCGCGGCCCAGGCCCGTCGGCCCGGCCCCGCGCACCAGGTCCAGCAGCAGCGCCTCGTTGTGGCCGCGCAGCGCCGGGAGGTTCGCCCCGCCGCGCACACCCGCGCGCCCGTAGGCCGCCGTCCTGCCCTCGGCACCGTCCGCACGCCCGTCCGTACCCCTGTTCACCTGGCCATTGTCCACCTTCCTTGCACTTTGGCAACACTGTTGCCAAAGTGGAGCCATGAACGCCACCGCCGCTCCCACCGGTCCCCTCCGCGTCGGCCTCATCGGCTACGGACTCGCCGGTTCCGTCTTTCACGCGCCCCTCGTCACCGCCACCGGAGGCCTCGTCCTCGACACGGTCGTGACCTCCGACCCCGAGCGGCAGGCGCAGGCCCGCGCGGCCTACCCGGAGGTGCGGATCGCCGCGTCCGCCGACGAACTGTGGGACCGCGGGGACGCTCCGGCCCTCGACCTCGTGGTGATCGCCACGCCCAACAAGACGCACGTCGCGCTGGCCACCACCGCCCTCGAAGCCGGCCTCCCCGTCGTCGTGGACAAGCCGCTGGCGGCCACCGCCGCCGAGGCCCGCGCGCTCGGCGACCTCGCCGAGCGGACCGGGACGTTCCTGTCGGTCTTCCAGAACCGCCGCTGGGACAACGACTTCCTGACCGTGCGCCGTCTCGTCGCGGACGGAGAGCTCGGCGAGGTGCAGCGGTTCGAGTCCCGCTACGAACGCTGGCGCCCGCAGCTCAAGGGCGGCTGGCGCGAGTCGGGGGCGCCGGAGGAGATCGGCGGGCTGCTGTACGACCTCGGCAGCCACGTGGTGGACCAGGCCCTGGTGCTGTTCGGTCCGGCGGTCCGCGTCTACGCCGAGGCCGACGTCCGCCGCTCCGGCGCCCGCGCCGACGACGACACCTTCATCGCCCTCACCCATGCGAGCGGCGTCCGCTCGCACCTCTACGTCAGCGCGACGGCCGCCCAACTCGGCCCGCGCATGCGCGTCCTGGGCTCGACCGCGGGCTACGTGAAGTACGGCCTGGACCCGCAGGAGGCCGCCCTGCGCGAGGGGCTGCGGCCGGGCACGGGCGCGCCGTGGGGCGAGGAACCCGAGCACCTCTGGGGCCGGCTGGGCTCCGGCGAGTCCCCGCTGACCGGCGGCGGGACGCCGGTGCCGACGCTGCCGGGCGACTACCCGGCGTACTACGCGGCGGTGGCCGCGGCCCTGCGCGAGGGCGGCTCCGCCCCGGTCACCGCGTACGAGGCCGCGGCCTGCCTCGACGTCCTGGAGGCGGCGCGGACCTCCTCGCGCGAGGGCGTGGCGGTGGAGGTCCCGGCGGCCGCGGAGCGGTAGGGCACCACCCGGCGGCACGGCGGCCCGTCCGGACGGCGCGGCCCGGCGGGCGATGGTCCGGACGGCCCGGGGAAAGCCGGTCGCGCGGGCCGTCCCCGGACGGGGGGACGGCCCGCGCGGCCGGGTCTACGCGCCCTTGAACTCCTGGCGCTGGCGGCCGAGGCCCTCGATCTCCAGCTCGACGACGTCACCGGCCCGCAGGTACGGCTTCGGCTCGGGCTGGCCCATGGCCACGCCCGCCGGCGTACCGGTGACGATGAGGTCACCCGGGTACAGGGTCATGAACTGGCTCACGTACCGCACGACCTCGCCCACCGGGAAGATCTGGTCCGCGGTGTCGCCGTCCTGCCGGAGCTCGCCGTTCACCCACAGCTTCACGGCCAGGGCCTGCGGGTCGGCGACCTCGTCGGCCGTGACCAGCCAGGGGCCGACCGGGGTGAAGGTCTCGCAGTTCTTGCCCTTGTCCCAGGTGCCGCCGCGCTCGATCTGGAACTCGCGCTCGGAGACGTCGTTGACCAGCGCGTAGCCGGCGACGTGCGCGAGGCCCTCTTCGGCGGAGGCCAGGTAGCGGGCGGTGGCGCCGATGACGACGCCGAGCTCCGCCTCCCAGTCCGTCTTCACGCTGCCGCGCGGGATCAGCACGGTGTCGTCGGGACCGCCCACGGTGTCGGGGGCCTTGAGGAAGAGGATCGGCTCGGCCGGCGGCTCCGCGCCGACCTCGGCCGCGTGCCCGAAGTAGTTCAGCCCGATGCCCACGACCTTGCCGATGCGACCGAGGGGCGCACCGATGCGCAGCCCCTCCGGGTCCAGGACCGGGAGCTCCCCCGATCCGGCCGCGTCCCGTACGCGGGACAGCACGGCGTCGTCGGCCAGGAGTGCACCGTCCACATCCGTGACCAGGCCGGACAGGTCACGCAGGGTCCCGTCCTGGTCGAGCAGCGCGGGGCGCTCCGACCCGACGGGTCCGACACGCAGCAGCTTCATGGGCATTCTCCCGTGGTCGTGGGTGGTCGGTCCGGGCGCGCGCCCGGACCGGCCGATGGGTTGCGGCCATCGGAGGATTGGTTGATCCTCCAAGAAGTCGACCCAATCCGCAAGACCCTGTTCACAGGGTGGAACGCACGGCCGCCTCGGCGGCCAGCGGCGCACCGCTCCCGGCACGCTCGGCGCGGCCCGCCCGCTCCTTGCGGTGCTGGAGCCAGGCCCGCTCGGCCACGGCCCACGAGGTGCTGGTCAGCAGGTACAGCCCGGCGGCCAGCGGCACCACGGCGGCCGTGATCAGCGTGCCGAAGGAGAGCAGCGGCAGCACACCGCCCAGCTTGCGCACGGCCTCCTGCTGCTCGGCGGTCAACTCGACGGGCTTGCCGCCCGGCCGCCCGGCCGCACCCGACGGCCTCCCGGCCTTCCCCGCCCGCGCGCCGGCCCCGCCCTTCGGCTCCACGCTCCGGCCCGCGGGCACCGGAGGGGTGCCCAGCGGCGCGGACGCCGCAGCGCGCCGGCCGCGTACGGCGCTCCACGCGGCCACCGCCGCGATGGCCGCGAACAGCCCGAGGAACACCAGCCCCTGCGCCCCGAGCAGCCCGCCCTCGCCCAACGCCTCGGTCCAGTCGGCCCCGAGCGGCGCGGCGAACAGCCGGTGTCCGAGGAGCTCGTTGGCCGAGCCGCCGACCTCCGCCGAGGAGAAGGCCCGGTACATCACGAAGAACACCGGCAGTTGCAGGAGGGTGGGCAGGATCCCCGCCACCGGGGTGGCTCCCCGGAAGGCGGCACGGCTCAGCGGGTGCAGGGCGAGCCGGACGAGCACGGTGAACAGCACGATCGCGGCAGCGGTCGCGGAACCGGCGAGCATCGGCTGCAACAGCCGGCCGAGCTCGGCCACAAGATGGGTGAAAACGGACACGTGGGCGCTCCGGAGGGTCTCGTCGGACGTCGAAAGGGATGCAGGGAACCGCATTTCGGCGTGACGAGCCGCGAGGGGCGGCAGCAGCGCGCGGTCGGTGGGAACCGACCGAGGGGGAAGGGCGAAGAGGGGTGAAGAGGGTGGTGATGCGTTACTGCGCGCCCCTACGCGGCCGTCGGGACGAGACGGCCGGGCGCCCTCGGCCGCGACCGGCCCGAGGCGTCGGGATCGCGCTGCGGCAGGAACGCCGTGCGCTGCTCGCGGTCCCGGATCGCGGTGCGTATGCGGTGCGGTGGCACGGGCCGTACCAGTCGGGCGGCGGCCGCGAGGGCCTCGGCCCCCACGGCGACGGTGGCGGCGAGGGCCACCACCACGGCCCCGAGCCCGCTCTCCCCGGCGAACAGCCCGAGGACTCCCCCGAGCAGCACGAGCACCAGGGGAAGCAGCAGCGCGACGGCGCGGACGGACCGCAGGCGGGCCGAGGGGACGAGGCCCGAAGGGACCCGATCCGCAGCGGAACGGCCGGCGGTGACACGGGCCTGCGCGGGCACGGGGGTGCGAGCCATGTGAGCCCCCCTTCCGTCCGCTCCCGCGCGAACCCCCGTAAGGGGTCCGCCGATCCGTCGTCCGCCGGACAGTCGGCCGGCGGGACTGCGACCGATCCTAACCGGACGCGCCGACAACGGGTACGGAGCCCTCCCCCGGCAGCGGATCGCGCGCCAGGACCTCCTCGTCCGGCCGCCCGTCCGGCGCCTCCCGGGGCCCGGCCAGGCTCACCGCCAGCGCGACGGCGAGGTTCACCACGAGGGCGACCATCCCCGCGTTCACCCCCCACACCGGATCGTTCCCGGTGAAGGCGAGGGCGCAGACCAGCCCGACCCCCGCCACCAGCCCGCAGAGCGCGCCGACCATGGTCAGTCGCCGCCACACCAGCCCCAGCAGCAGCAGCAGCAGTTGCGCCATCCCCTCGTACGACACGAGCGACAGCCGGACCAGCGTGTTCGGGGCGACGTACGTCATCACCAGCGCCACCGAGCCGCTGATCACCACCACGGCCTGCGAGGCGCGTTTCTGCCGCTCGCCCGAGCTCCAGCGCGGCGCGAGCGGGAACACGCTGCGCCCCCACATCGTCCCGATGACCAGCATGAACACCGCCATCGGCACGATCGACGACAACGCGGCGGCCACGCCGACCACCCCCACCGCCCAGGCCGGCAGCGAGTCCACGACCAGCTTGAACAGCGCCAGGTTGGAGTCCGCCCCGACCGGGCGGCGGCGCACCTGACGATCAGGTCTCTGGCCGCGTGATACAGCGAGGCCCCGCCGCTCCGAGTGAACGTGCGTGGCGGGGCCTGGTCGTGCCGTGCGCGGTGACGTCAAACGGCCGTGTCGGACCGGACCCCGGACACGAACGCTGCGAACGCCCCTGCCGTGAACTCCAGTACCGGGCCCTCGGGCGCCTTAGAGTCCCGGACAGGGACCACGCCGCGCGCGGAAACGAGGTTAGTGGCGACCTGGACGCACGCGCCGCCGTTGTTGCTGTAAGAGGACGTGAACCAGCGGGGGGATTCGGTCGTGCTCGTCACGGTGTGCCCTTTCGCAACGCGTTGATCGTGGCCGCGGACGCTGCTTGGGGTAGCGCTTCGGCCTGCAACTGATAGTAGGTCCCCAGTATGGCCGCAACGACCCTGCCGTCGCGCTGGAGATGTCCGCGGGTGGCGGACTCGGCGTAGGCCACGATCGACCGATCGGGCATCGTCAGCACGTAGAGGGGCAGGTCAAAGGTTCGGCGCACTCCCATCGTGAACGGCGCAAGCTGCAGCACGGTCCCCGGTTGCTCAGCGAACTCCAGCAGTCGGGCTAGCTGGGCATCCCACTGCGCATCAGTGCCGATCGGACGGCGAACGCAGCTCTCATCAAGCACTGCCATCACAAGTGGGGGCGGCGTTCTGCGGAGGACATTTTGCCGATCCGCTACCACGGCGACGCGCTCGCGTGCCTGCTCAGGAGTGATGATGCCCCGCTGCACCGCACTCTGTGCCAGAGCGTTCGCGTACTCCTCAGTCTGGAGCAAGCCCGGGATGACGCCCGTCTCAAAAAGACGGACCTCTGCCGCCCGGGCCTCGCAAGTGACGTACTCGGAGAAGCCCTCAAGTAGTGATCCGCCCCTGATCCGGAACACGTCGCTCGCCAGGGTCTCGCGGGTCCCGGTCAGGCCGAAGGCCCGATCAGCGCGTTCCGCAAATTTGATAGTTGGTTCACGCTTGGCATTTTCAACCCCCGAAATATGCGAGGCCGAATATTCGATCCGTGCGCTCAGGTCATCGAGAGTCCAGGAGTGCGCGTCCCGCAAGCTGCGTAGACGCGCGCCGAACGCTGCCCGGGGGCTCGCGTCGGGAGATAACTCGTTCCGGTTCATGTGCGCCCCGCCAACTTTCAGTCAGGGTTCGGACAGTTGATAGATGACAGACCCTAGGCCAACCTGAAACCCCCCGGTAGTGGTCTTGCTACAGAGAGGAGCGGCGGTGCGTGCGCTCAGAGTCTCCCCGTCCGTCCCGATATGCCTAGCCCTCGCCGAGCTGCACAGCATCGCGTCCGGCCCCGCGGCCCGAGTTCAGTTCCGTACGGCCCTTGACTCAGCGATCGTGCAGCGGCGAGCCGATGAGGACGCGTTCGCGGCACGCGCGGTAACGGTTGCTGGAGCGCTGCGGATCCTGCTGTGCGAGAACGAAGAGCGGGTGACGTGAAACGGCGAATCTGGCGGTTCGTGGACCACCGCATCCGGCGCCATCCCGGTACCGATCCGACCGTAGGCGCCCGCTGTCTCAAGGTGGGCTGCGAGTGGGAAGCGCGTTCGGGGCTGACGCTGGAGGAGTGCGACCTAGCGTGTCTGGGGCACTGCGGAAGCACTCGGCACGACGTGTTCGAGCGGACGTTCACCGACACCGCGATCGTGGAGTGCGTCCAGTGAGCGCCGACGAGCAGCGCGACCAGGTGCACACCCGCACCAGCCGGCGAGGCACTGTGGCGGTCACCCTCGGCGCGGTGATCTGGATCGCCACCGTGGCGGTCATCGTCGCTCGGGGGTGGGTGTGACGCTCGGGCGGTACGTGTGCGGCGCGCAGTGCGAGGCGCGGTCATCGGAGCTGGTAGCGCTCTTGAATGCGCTCGCGGCGCAGGACGACACCTACCAGGTAGGCGCGTCACCCAGCATCACCCTGCGGTGCACCCTGGAAACCCACGCGGGGTTACACGCAGAGATGGTGCACGACAACGCACGCGGACTGTGCCTATGGGTGTGGTGGGCAGACGGCGCCGAGCCCGCCGGAATGCGGTGGGTGCCTGACTGCCCCGTGAACGACCCCGGCCCTGGTGGCGACGCCTGTTGTCATCACCTTGGCCACAAGGGCGGACACACATGGGAACTCTCCGACCCCGACCGGGACATGCTCGCGGCCATCGCCCCCGTGCTCTACGAGGAAGAGCACGGCGCCGAGTGGCCGTTCTTCTGAACTCCCGCCCCTGTCGAGCCGGAGCCGTTGGCCCCTGCGGCAGCCCTCGGCGGGGGCGGGGCACCACCCGACCCGCCACGACACGTCAGAGAGGGAACCATGACTACGTTGTTCGTACCTCCGCTCCCCCGGCCCACCGGGGGTCTCGACTCGCTCGAACTGGAAATCACTGGCACGTGTCAGCTTGCTTGTGAGCACTGTCTGACGGAGTCCAGCCCGCATGCCAAGCAAGGTGACATGACGTACGCGGACTGGCGCGAAGTCATCATTGACGCGGCCCGGCTCGGCATCCCGCAGGTGCAACTGATCGGCGGAGAGCCGACGACACACCCGCAGTGGATCGCCCTCGCGGAACTCGCTCTCTCGCTGAATCTCCGCGTGGAGGTCTACAGCAACATGTTCAAGGTGTTGCCCCACTACTGGGACGTGTTCCTACGGGACGGGGTGACCATCGGGACCAGCTACTACAGCGACGACCCCACCGAGCACGACACGATCACCACGCGCCCCGGAAGCTACGTCGCCACCCGGACCAACATCCGGGAAGCTGTCCGCCGCGGGGTGGCCGTGCGCGCGGGCATCGTGGACGTTCTCCCGGGGCAGCGCGTCGCCCAGGCGCGCGCAGAGCTGCTGTCCATGGGCGTGACCCGAATCAACACCGACCGGGTGCGTGCCGTGGGACGGGCCGCGGAAAAGAGTGGGTGCGTGCCGACGCTGGACGAAATGTGCGGACGGTGCACGCAGGGCCGAGCGGCAGTTCTTCCGAACGGTGACCTCGCCGGCTGCGTACTGTCGCGTGATTTCCCGGCGGGCAACGTGCGCGAGGACCGGTTGTTCAAGCTCCTTGACGGGCCCAGGTGGGCCGCGCTCTCCAGTCACTTCCGTTCCGTCCGGCCTACGTCGTGCGCGTCGCAGGATTCGAGCGACTGTGACCCCGCGAACACCACCGCGTGTGACCCGGCGTACTAGAAAGGTCGCCATGGACTGGACAAGACGCGCGGCGCAGTTGGCCGACTCGGTAACCGATCCCGATTCGCGATGGCTCGCCCCCGTGGCGCACACTCCCCGGCACGAACTGGTCCCCCGATGGTGGGAGTATGACGATCGGGCAGAACTGTGGGTTCTGCGGGACGGTGCCAGTGACCCGGAAGCATGGGCGCGGGTGGCCTACTCGGATACGTCTGTGGTCACCCGGGTTGGGGCCCGGCACGCCGACCACGGCACACCCGGGGAGTACGCGGACGGCATGGCCACATCGTCTTCCACACTGCCCAGCCTGGTCGTTCGGATGCTGCGTCACGGGCGACTCGGGCCGGGACTCGCCACGCTCGACCTAGGCACAGGTGCGGGAGGGTTGGCCGCATACGCCGCCCGCCGGCTCGGCGACCAGCACGTGACGAGCATCGACGTGGACCCGTACCTCACCGAAGCAGCATCCGAACGGCTCGCACGGATGGGGCTCCGCCCGACGTTCCACGCTGTGGACGCCACGGCAGAGATTCCGGGCCACTACGACCGGATCGTCTGCACTGTGGCCATACGGCCGGGAACGGGACTGCGTACGGTTCTCGGCGCACTCCATGAGGGCGGACGACTGGTGACCACCCTCGCCGGTACGTCTCTCATCCTCACCGGCTGGAAGCACAAGACCGGGGAACTGGTCGGGTGCATCGAACGGGGTGGGGCCGAATTCATGCTCACCCGGAGCGGCCACGACTACCCACCAGCGCTGTCGGAGTTGTTCGCAGTGGCGAGCGACCAGGCGGGGGACGAGACCGGCACGGGCCGCTATCCCGTGATGGACGTGGCCAACGCATGGGAAGTGCGATCCATGTTGGAGATCACGACCCCGGGCGTGCAATCCCGGTACTCCACTCACGACAGGCGAAGAACGCTCCTGCTGATCCATGCTGATGGGTCATGGGCACGCGCAATCGGGGAATGGACCGATCCCCCGACCGTCCACCAGGGTGGTCCTCGCCGACTGTGGGATGCGCTCGAACGCATCCGGGGAAGGCTCAACATGGAAGGCGCGCTGCCCCTGTACGGAGCGCACGCGCGCGTAACCCCAGACGGCGTAGTCCACCTGTCACGCGGACAGTGGAGCGGTTCACTGGGCGAGGAATAGGCAAGCCTCGCGGGCCCCGCTCGTTCCGAGTCCGGAGCGGGCGGGCTCTGCTGCCTAACGCGCCGTATTGCGCGCGACCCCGTACCGCTCCGTCAGCTCTCTCTCGGACGGGAGCGGACGACCAGGGGCCAGCTCGCCCCGCTCGATCTCCGCGGCCAGGTCGGCAGCAATCTGCCGGAACGGCGCTACGCGGCAGGCTTCGCCGCTATCGGAGTCGACTACTGGCACAGCGCTGCGGGACCCGACTTCTCGCGACGCACGGCAGGGGTGGCAGCGTGACTGTCGACGGACTGACGACCCCGCCCCCACTCGGCAACGTAGCGGTCTGTGTGAAATGCCACCGCCGCACCACGGCCCCCGTACCGGTCCGCTGTATCGAGAGCACGAGCGGCCCCGGAACGACTCTGCGGGCCTGCCCCGACCACGCTGCGACCGTCCCGCACGGTCCGATGCCGGGTGAGCCGGTCTGGCCGTAGGGGTCCGGTACAGGCATCAGAAAGCCCCGTTCGGTCACATGCCGAGCGGGGCTTTCCCTTGCCCTGACTGGCTACTCGCCGATTACCCAGGGTCTATCGTCCACGCCCATCCCGGTGATCTGGAGCTGGATGTAGGGCAGCAGGAACACCGTGGCCAGCACCGCGACCGCGGCGCCGAGCCAGGGCCGGCCGTAGCGGTGGGCCACCATGTCGGTGATGCCGACGAGGCCGTGCCGGCGGGCGTAGTCCCACAGCAGGGGCCCGACGACGTAGCCGACCGCGTAACCGCAGGACATGTACGCGACCACGTACAGGACGGGTGCGCCGTAGTCGTAGCTCCAGCCCGCCGCCCCCAGGTAGCTGAAGCTGGTGTAGCCCTCGCCCGCCATCAGGACCCAGATGAACACCGGGCCCAGCGAACGCCCGCCCACCGACCACTCGGCGAGCCCGCCGCCGCCCCCGCCGCGCCCGCGCACCGCGAGCAGGCCGAGGGCGACGGTCGCCGCCATGAACGCGGCGAAGCGGTGGTCGCCACGGCCGCCGCGCTCACCGCCGGTCACCGCGCCGGGCCAGCCACACGGCGAGCGGGGTCACCAGGGTGGCGACGGCCAACCAGACGAGCAGGAAGGGGACTCCGGCGATGCGCGGCTCCACCCGGTTCACCAGCGGCAGAACCACGCAGAACAGTACGAACGGCACGAACGGCACGAACAGCACACCGAGCCACAGCAGGTTCGGACGCTTCATCCAGATATGACTCTCCGTTCCACCCTAGGCCGACGGGGACTTGAGCGTCCCCCACACCACGAGCCGGTAGGTCGAGGTGTATTCGGGCGTGCAGGTGGTGAGCGTGATGTACGCGCCCGGCGCGGTGTACCCGTAGCCCGGTTTGACCAGACTGCGCGGTACCGGCGCGATCACGCCGGTGTCCCGCTCGGTGGTCTCGGCGAGGGTCCGGTCGACGACATAGGTCGAGCGCCGGCCGCGCACGTCCACCTGGATCTCGTCGCCCGGCCGCAGCCGGTTGATGTGGCGGAACGGCTCGCCGTGGGTGTTGCGGTGCCCGGCGAGCGCGAAGTTGCCCTGCTCCCCGGGCCGCGCCGTCCCCGGGTACTGGCCGGCGTACCCCTTGTCGAGCACGGTCCGCTTGTCGACGCCCCGGGCGACGGGCACGGACAGGCCGAGGCGCGGGATGCGCAGGACGGCGTACGCCTGCTCCCCGGCCGGCGGCCGGGAGGCCCGGGCGGCACCCCCGGAGGAACCGGAACCGGAGGAAGCGGTCGAACCGGACGGAGGGGGCTCGGCGGACCCGACGGACGGCGGCGCGGTACCGTCGGCCCCCTCGGCCCCGGGCTCCGGACCGGACCCCGGACCGGGGTCCGTCGCCGGCTCGCCCCAGGCCCGCTCCAGCGCACGCACCTGCTCGTGCGCGCCGACGAGGGCCTGCCGGTTGGTCCACCACACCTGGTGCACCACCAGCAACGCCACCACCACGCCCAGGGTGGTGATCACCTCGGCGCCCACCCACAGCGCCCGCGCGAACGCGTTCCGGCGCGCACCCCGTGCCCGCCGCCCGCGCCCCTGGACCACCACCGGTATGTGATCTCGCACGGGCGGCACCCTAAGTCCTGCCCCGCCAACTGACCAGCGGCAGTACGGTGTGAACCATGCGCCCCGACACGCCTGCCGAGCACATCGCCGAAGCCGAGCGCCTCATCCGCACGGCGACCCGCTACCCCGAGGACCAGGAGCCCTTGCTCCTCCAGGCCGCGGCCCACCTCGAACTGGGCGACGCACGCGACCGGGCGAGCGCCCTGTACGACCAACTCCTGTCCGAAGCACCGGGCAACCCCCAGCTGATCAAGGCCCTCCAGGCCGCCAACCTCTGGGAGTACGGCCACGAGGCCGAGGCCCGCGCCCTGATCTCGGGCATCCGCGCCGCGTCCCCGAAGGACCCGGCGCCGTGGGAGGTCATCGCCGAGACCCTGGAGACCCACGACGAGCTGGAAGCGTCCCACGACTGCTTCACCGAGGCCGCCTCGCTCCTCATCACCGACGACGACCCGCTCACCCCGGCCACCACGGCCCTGCTCACCGGCCGCCACCGCGTCCGCCGCCTCCTGGCCCGGCCCCACGACGACTGGGACATGGTCGCCGACACCCGGCACATCGGCCCGATCCCGCTCGACGAACTCCACGACCCCAAGCGCATCTGGGCCCTGGGCTCCGACGACCCGGCCGAGCTGCGCGCCGAGATCGCCCGCCTCCGCGCGGAACTGGGCGACCGCCGCGCGGCCCTCTCCCGTCCGTTCCCGGTCGCGATCCTCCACTGGCCGCAGCGCGAACTCGCCGAGCTCCTGACCAGCTACCCCACCCTCGCCGCGGAGTACACCTCCCACGAGACCCACCTGGCCGCCATCGAGGCCTCCCTGCGCGCCCTGGCCGCCTCGGGCACCACGAACCTCGGCATCGTCACGGCGAGCGTCCCGTCGTACGAGGCCTTCGCCGCCTCGGAGAAGACCTCCCCGGCGTCCCCGTCCCTGCTGGCGGAGTACGCCACCACCCTGGCGGCCCGCGGCAAGGCCACCACCTGGCCCCCGACCCCGACAGCCACCTGCTGGTGCACCTCGGGCAAGCCGTACGCGGAGTGCCACGGCGACAAGTAGCGGACGGCCGGCCGCCGCCGCTGGGTCGCGGATCGCTCCGACCCGGCCCGGGCGGCCGCATGCGCCCCGTGTCCGGAGCCGGGAGCGCGACCCTCAGTGCGGGTCGGCGGCCGGGCGGGGCTTCGCCCTGCGGGCCGCCACCACGGCCAGGACCCGCACGGCCGCCTCGTCGGCGTCCTCGTGCTCCCAGACGCGTACGGTCGACCAGCCCGCCGCGGCCAGCCGCGCGTCGGTGTCGGCGTCCCTGCGCCGGTTCCCCTCGATCTTCGCGCGCCAGAACTCCGAGTTGTTCTTGGGCCACGTCGCGTGGAGCGGGCAACCGTGCCAGAAGCATCCGTCGACGAAGACGGCGACCCGGGTGGGGCCGAAGACGATGTCGGCCTCCCGCCGTACGCCCTTCACCGGCCGGCGGTGGACGCGGTACCGCGCTCCCGTGGCGTGCAGGGCCTTGCGCAGCGCCAACTCCACCGCCGTGTCACGGCTCTTCTGACGGCTCATCCGGGTACGGACCTCGGCCGTCGTCGCCAGTTTCTCCACACCCCCATTCTGGCCCGGCACCCGGCGTGCGGGCGCCTCGTTCAGAACGGCAGCGTGAGCTGTCGGTGGCCGCGGGCTCGGGCCGTGGGCGGGGCGGGGCGGGCGGTGGCCAGGGCCAGGAGGGCGCGGAGGGCCGCGAGGACGTCGTGCGGGGTGTCGCGGATCATCGACGGGGTGGCGCTGACCACCAGGACTCCGTGGGCCTCCAGGCGCAGGCGGCGACGGAGGGTCGCCTGCCAGGCGTCGCGCGTGTAGTGGTACTCCGCCGAGTCGATCTCCAGGGCCACGCCCGCCTCGGGCCAGTAGGCGTCCGGGGTGGCGAGGAAGGCGCCGTCCGGGGTGTGCAGGCGGGCGTTCCACAGCGGGGCCGGCAGGTCGGACGCGGTGAGGGCGTCGCGGGCCCGGGCCTCGGCGACCGAGCGGACCCCGGCGAGCAGTTCTTCCGCGGCCGCGCGGACCGCCGGGCGGCGCAGGAGCCGGGCCGCGCGGAGTTCGGCGTGCAGGTCGTGCGGGTGGCACCAGCCGGCCTGGACGACGTGGGCCAGCACCGAGCGAACACGGTCCGGCGGCTGGTCGCCGCGGGAGGCCTAGTCGGCGGCCGCCCGGACGGGGCGGGTGCAGGGGATGCCGGCGACCGTGATGGTCCGCGGCCAGCGGGAGGTCGGCAGCGGGCGGGCCCAGCCGGTGGCGGCGAGCCGGCGCGGGGCGCGGATCAGGACGTCCGCCGGGGTGTGCGGGGCCTCGCGGACCCCGAGGAGGGCGAGGGCGGCGCCGCCGGTGAGGGCGGCCGTGTCGCCGGAGAGCGGGTCGGCGTCCGGCGGGGCGGCGTACAGGACGGCGGCGAGGGCGCGTTGGCGCGGGTCCGGGGGGCCGGTCTGGAGGAGGTAGACGCGGGGCAGCAGGCGCTGCCAGGGGCCGCCGGGGCGGGTGCGGGAGGTGACCGTGCCCGTGGGGACCCCGGCCGCCGTGAGCTGGTGGCGCGTGGCCAGGCCGAGCTGGCGGCTACCGGGCCGGTGGGCGCGGGGGCCGGACCCGCGGGTGGACGCGCTGCGGGTGCCGGTGGCCGTGCCGTGCGGGGGTGGGCCGGTCGTGCCCGTACGGGTGGTGGAGGGCGCGTCGGCCGGGCTCGGGGTCGGGCCGGTGCGGGTGCCGGGCGGGCGGGTGGTGGCGCGGCGGGGGCCGGTCGTGCCCGTACGGGTGGTGGAGGGCGCGTCGGCCGGGGTCGGGCGGGTGGTGGGGGCGTCCGGGCCGGGGGGCCGTGAGGTCGGGGTGCGGTGGTTCGGAGTGATCATGGCGCCGATATGCCCGGCGCGGCGGCGGCGTACGCCCGTCAGTGGTCGGGGTGCTCCGGGGACAGGAAGACGATCACCCCGGTCTCGGTGCCGGGGCGGGCGGACACCTCGTGCCAGCCGAGGCGGCGGTAGGTCGCCACCGTGTCGGCGGCCAGTCGGGAGGTGAGCAGCCAGGCCCGCCGGTCCGGGGCGTCGGCGGTGATCTCGGTGAGCAGGGCCCGGCCGGTGCCGCGGCCGCGCGCGTGGGGGCGTACCGCGAGCTCGTCTATCTCCAGGGCGCCGGTCAGCAGCTTCCGTACCCGGGCCGGGCCGAGCTGGGCCGCGACCTGGGCGTACGCGCGGTCCTTGGGGAAGGTCGCCGGTGTGATCCAGCCCGTGGCGAAGCCGTCGATGCCGGTCGCGCACTGGGCGAACGCGGTGCGGAACCCGCGGCGCCGGGCGTCGGCGGGGAGGCGGGCCGCGAACTGGCGAATGGTTTCTTCGCCCTCGTTCCACGGCGGACCGGAGAAGACGTCGGCGTAGGTGTCGACCAGTTCGTCCGCGAGGTCGAGGACGGCCTGTCCGTAGCAGATCACGTTGTTCCGGCTCCTGGGTCAGGGGTGAGGGGGGTGGGAAAGGGAGGGGGCAGGGGTGGGGATTTTCCCCTTTTGGGGTGGGAGAGTGAATTTATTCGCTGCGCGTTGCCCGGACGGGCATCGCACGGATGCGGCGAGTGTGCGACAAATCCCCTCCCCGCCCTCCGTGTCGGGAAACCCGGCGGCCGCGTTGAGCAGCCGTGGACAGACTGCTTCGGACCGTGGGCCGGTGCGCGCTCGCCTTCCTCCTCGCGCTGGGCGCCTTGGCGCTGCTGCCGCGCGCCGTACGGGACGCGGTCCCCCGCACCGTGATCGGCGGGGCGGTGATCGTGCTGGTGGCGGTGGTGGGCGGCCGGTGGACGCCCGGCCGGTCGCGGTAGCCGCCGCGTTGGCCTCGTTCGTGCGGAGCGGTTCGCACGACCGCCCGTCGGACAGGACGACCGGCGAGTTCGAGAGGGCTCGGGTACCGAGTTCGGCCGTGGCGGCCACCGGTCTCGTCGGCGGGTACGCCGTCGCGCGGTGGACCGGGAAGCGACCCCTGGGCGGAGTGGTGCTCGGGGCCGCCGGGCTCGCGGCCGGGCGGGAACGGCACCGGCGGGGCGGGGTGCGCGCCGCGGCCGGGCTGGGGGCGCTGTACCTGGCCGGGTTTGCCGGGGCGCACCCGCCGGCCAGGAAGGTAGGAGCCTGGCCGGCCGTCGTCGGGGCGGCGGCCGTCGTCGCGGCGGCCGCCTGGGCCACCGCCGACCGCGCCTGACCCGTACGGGACGCCGCGCCGGGCCGTGGCCCCGCACGGCACCGGCCCGGCGCCCCACGGCCGACGCCCAACGCCCCGCAGGCCGCGCCCCGCGCGCCGGCCTCCGGTGACCGGTGACCCGCCTCCGGCGTCCCGTACGGCCCGGGCGCGCTACGCGCCGAACGCCTGCGACACCGTGTAGATCAGCAGGCCCGCCAGGGCGCCGACGACCGTGCCGTTGATGCGGATGAACTGGAGGTCGCGGCCGATGTGGGCCTCGATCTTGCGGGAGGTGTGCTCGGCGTCCCAGCCCGCCACCGTGTCCGTGATCAGCGAGGTGATCTCGGTGCGGTAGGTGGTGACCACGTACACCATCGCGCCCTCGATCCAGCCCTCCAGCTTGCCCTGGAGCCGGCCGTCGGTGGCCAGCCGCGCCCCTAGCGTCATCAGCGAGGAGCGGACCCGCAGGCGCAGCTCGCTCTGCTCGTCCTCCGCCGCCGACATGATCATCGAGCGGACCGCCGTCCACGCGGAGGCGATCACGTCCTGCACCTCGCCCCGCGCCAGCAGCTCGGACTTGAGCCGTTCCATGCGCGCCCGCGTCTCGGTGTCCGACTGGAGGTCGGCCGCGAAGTCGGTCAGGAAGCGGTCCACCGCCCCGCGCGCCGGGTGCTGCGGCATGTCCCGCATCTCGGTGACGAAACGGAGCAGCTCCTTGTACACGCGGTCGCCGATCTTGCGGTCCACGAACCGCGGGGTCCAGCCGGGAGCCCCGCCCTGGACCGCGTCCATCACCGACTCCCCGTGCGTGACGAGCCAGTCGTGGGCCCGCGCGCAGATGAGGTCGACGGCCCGGTGGTGGCCGCCGTCGGCGACGACCCGTTCCAGGGTCTTGCCGATGCCCGGGGCGATCTCCGCGGCCTCCGCCCGCCGCGTGATGGCCTCGCCGACGACGGCCTGCACGTCGGAGTCGCGCAGGACGGTCAGGGCCCCGCGCAGCGCCGTCGCCAGCTCGGCCGTGACCCGGTCGGCGTGCTCGGGCTCGGCCAGCCAGGCTCCGAGCCGGCCGCCGATGCCGAGGGCCCGCAGGCGGGCCCGGACCACGTCGGAGGAGAGGAAGTTCTCGCCGACGAACTCTCCGAGGGAGACCCCGAGCTGGTCCTTCTTGGTCGGGATGATCGCGGTGTGCGGGATGGGCAGGCCCAGCGGCCGCCGGAAGAGGGCGGTGACCGCGAACCAGTCGGCGAGCGCGCCGACCATGCCGGCCTCGGCCGCGGCGGCGACGTAGCCCGCCCAGCCGCCCGCACCCCAGGCGTGCTGGGCGTACTTGGCCAGTACGTAGACCAGTGCGACCAACAGCAGCAGGCCCGTCGCGGTGGTCTTCATCCGGCGGACACCGCGGCGGCGCTCCTCGTCGGCCGCGCTGAACACGAAGGCCCCGCGGACGGGCGGCGCCGGCGCGGCCCCCGCGGGACCGCCCGCCGGAGCGCCGTGGGGCGGGGGGCCGTCGGGCGGAGGGCCGCCCGGGGGCAGCCCGGTCGGCGGCGGCGGGGCGGAGCCTCCGGCGGTGGTGCGGTCGTTCACGTGCTCCTGCCTTCCCCCGGGGCGCCGGTTCGTCTGCATAGCATCCGACTCCCGGGAGGCCCGAGGAGTTCCCGGCACGCCGGTTCGCTCCGCCGACGGGCCCCCCGGGGGGCCCCGGTGTTCCCTCAGAGTTCCTTGCGCAGGGAGGTCGGGCCCGGCGGGAGGTTCTTGGGGCGCTTGACCTTGACCTCCACGCCGCCCCAGAACGCCAGGCCGTTCACCACCACCCGCGGGGCGCCCGGTTCGGCGGGACCGGGGTTGCTCTGGTCGAAGGCGCCCATGATGCCGATGCCCCGGACGTCGACCTCCACACCCGGCGGCACCGTGATCTGGATGCCGCCCATGATCGCGATGCAGTTGATCACGACCTCGCGCTGGGCGAAGTCCGCCTCGCGCAGGTCGAGCTCCCCGCCGCCCCAGAACGCCACCGCGTCGAAGCGGGCCGGTACCGTCCACCGCCCCTTGCGCTCGAAGCCCGACATGACGGCCACCGCCACGCCCGAGCCCGCCGTCCCGCCGATCCGCGACGCCCAGGACGAGGCCGCCGCGGGGGACGGGGCCGCACCGGAGTACGGCGCGACGACGCCCCCCGGCACGCCGGGGACCGCGGGCAGGTCGCGCGTGAGCGGTTCCAGCTCCCCGTACGTGCGGGACGTGTACGCCGCCTCCAGCCGCTCCTCGAATTCCTCCATGTCGAGCCGGCCCTCGGCGACGGCGTCGCGCAGACGTTCCACCACCCGGTCCCGGTCGGCGTCGGACGCCCTCAGCTCCGGCAACGGCTTCTGTGCCCGCTCGTCACTCATGTGGAGCAGCCTATGCACTGATCCGCGGGAGGTGTATGGCCCGGGGCGCCCCCGCACCCCCGGCTTTCCCCGGGCTTTCCCCGGGCTTTTCCCTGACCCGGCCCTGACCCGGCCCTGACCACGCCCCCTCACCCGGCCCCGCCCTCAGCCGCGCCCCGCGTACATCCGCGCGATCACGTCCTCGATGTCCGGCTCCCGTACCGACAGGTCCACCAGCGGGTACCGCGCCGCCACCGCCGCCACCAGCGGCGCCGCCGACGCCCCCGCCGGGAACGCCAGCCACTGCCGGGGCCCCTCCACGCGCACCACCCGCGCGCCCGGCACCCGGATCGGCTCGCTCTCCCGCTCCAGGTCCACCACCAGCGTCCGCTCGCTCTCCCCCGCCGGCCCCGCGGCGTGCAGCCCGTCCAGCCGGCCGTCGTACATCAGCCGGCCGTGGTCGATCACCATCACCCGCTCGCACAGCTGCTCGATGTCCTGGAGGTCGTGGGTGGTCAGCAGCACGGTCGTGCCGAGCTCCCGGTTCAACTGCCGCAGGAAGCCCCGCACCTTCGCCTTGCTCACCACGTCGAGCCCGATCGTCGGCTCGTCCAGGTACAGCACGTCCGGATCGTGCAGCAGCGCCGCCGCGATGTCCCCGCGCATCCGCTGCCCCAGCGACAGCTGGCGCACCGGTACGTCGAGGAGCTCGGCCAGGTCCAGCCGGTCCACGCACCGCTCCAGGTTCTGCGCGTAGCGGGCCGCCGGGATCCGGTACATCCGCCGCATCAGCCCGTACGAGTCCTTCAGCGGCAGGTCCCACCACAGCGTCGTGCGCTGCCCGAAGACCACCCCGATCCGGTGCGCCAGCCGCAGCCGCTCCCGCGCCGGGTCGATGCCCGCCACGCGCAGCCGGCCGCCGGACGGGGTCAGGATGCCGGTCAGCATCTTGATCGTGGTCGACTTCCCGGCACCGTTGGGGCCGATGTAGCCGACCACCTCGCCGCGGGCCACCTCGAAGGAGATCCCGTCCACCGCCCTGACCTGGCGTTTCTCCCTGCGCATCAGCCCCACCCGGCGCCGTACGTCGAAGACCTTCTCGACCCCGTCCAGCGAGATCAGCGCATCGGCCACGTCAACTCCCCGTGCTTCGGTACGAACGGACTCCCGCGCGCCACGCCAGCGACGCGGGCAGGAACACGGCGAACGCCACCAGCGGGCTCGCGAACGCCGCCCACCCGGGCAGCCCCAGCGGGTCGGGCCGCCCCAGCAGGTACAGCGCGGGCAGCCAGTTGACGAAGGCCAGCGGCACGACGAAGGTCACCCCGCGCAGCAGGTCCGCGGCGAACACGGTCGGCGGGTACTTGAGCATCGTGCAGCCCCCGTACGTGAACGCGTTCTGCACCTCGGCCGCGTCGCCGGCGACGAACTGGAAGGCCGCGCCGACCACCATCACGGCCGCGAAGATCGCGGCCCCCGCCACCACCATCACCGGGACGAGCAGCACCTTGCCCGGGGTCCACGCCACGTCCAGGGAGGACAGCGCCCAGCCCAGCACCCCCAGCCCCTGCCCGACCCGCCCGAGCCGGCGCAGCGCGAACCGGTCCGCCGCGACCTGCGCGAGCACCGGCACCGGGCGCACCAGCATGGTGTCGAGCGAACCGTCGCGGACGCGGGCGCCGATCCGGTCGGTGTTGCCCATCAGCAGGTCGGCCAGGCCCAGGGAGGCCGAGCACGACCCGTACAGCAGGGCGATCTCGGGCAGCGTGAACCCGCCGAGGACGCTCACGTGCGAGAACATGATCCAGATCGCCACGAAGTCGAGCAGCGTGATCGCCGCGTTCCCCAGCGTCGCCAGGGCGAAGGAGGTCCGGTAGGCCATGGTCGACCGGATCCACATCGCCACGATCAGCCCGTAGCCGCGCAGCCCCTCCCGCACGCGGCCGCGCCGCACCGCCTCCCGGACTGCCGGTTCCCGCTCCAGTACGGCCTCAGCCACCCTGGACCACCACCCTCCGCGTCGCGGCCGACTGCACCAGCCGGCCAGCGGCCAGCAGGACGGCCGCCCACGCGGCCTGGAACCCCAGCGCCGCGGCGGCCGACCCGGCCCCCGCGTGCACGCCCAGCAGCACGTCCATCGGGACCTGGAGCATCGCCGACCACGGCAGGAGCCGCACCACCTCGCCGAAGCCGCCGGGGAAGACGGTGAGCGGCAGCAGCATCCCCGAGAAGAGGATGCTGACCACGGTGGCCATCATGTTCACGCCGGACCCGTCCATCAGCCAGAACGCGGCCAGCCCCAGCAGGTAGCGCACCGCGAAGCTCACCACCAGCGCCAGCACCACGGACACCAGGAACAGCAGCCAGCGCACCGCGTCGGCGGGCAGCGCCAGCGGGAAGGCGAGCGCCCCGGCGACCAGCGGGACCACCCCGCGCCCCAGCAGCTGGAAGCCGGCCCGGCCGAGGTCGGCCGCGAGCCACCACAGCTGGAGGTCGGCGGGCCGGTACAGGTCGACGGCGATGTCCCCCGTGCGGACGCGCTCCTGGAGCTCCTCCTGGAAGCCGCCCCCGATGAGCGCCCCGGCGGCGAGCAGCGACTGGCTCACCCATACGAAGGTCAGCGCCTGCGCCTGGTCGTAGCCGCCGAGTCCGGGCCGCTCGTCCCAGAGCGCGATGTACGTGTACGCGACGATGAAACCGAACACGGTGTTCGTGAACACACCCGCCGCCGTCGCCGTCCCGTAGGTCGCGTAGCGCCTGAATCCGCCGGCCGCGACCGCCGGGTAGAGAAGCACTCCCTGACGCACCGTATCCCTCCGTTTCCCCCGTCGTTCCTACGTCGGCCAAAGCGCGGGAGCTTAGTGCGGAGGGGCGATCCATGCGACCGATTTACGGCCGTACGGAGCGGAACCTGCGGCCATCGGGTAGACACCATGAGGTACAGAAGTGGATATTTCGCACGGCGCCGAGGAGCCCTGGAGATGAGCGACCCGTCACCACCGCCGGGCTGGACCCCTCGCGATCCCGACACTCCCCCCGGAGCACCGCGGGCCGGGGACCCGGGCCCACCCGGCCCACCCGGCCCGCCCGGTCCCGGTAGGGCCGGCAGTCCCGGCCGTCGGCCGCGGCGCAAGCGGACCGGTTGGCGCCGGATCCTCCCCACCTGGCGGATGCTGCTGAGCGCCGTCGTGCTCCTCGCGGTGCTGCTCGGCGGCGCCCTCGTCGCCGGCTACGTCCTGGTCGACATCCCGCCGGCCAACTCCGCCGCGACCGCGCAGTCCAACCTCTACCTGTACTCCGACGGCTCGCTGCTCGCCCGCGACGGCGAGGTCAACCGGGTCAACGTGCCGCTCTCCCAGGTCCCGCCGACCGTCCAGGAGGCCGTACTCGCCGCCGAGGACCGGGACTTCCACTCCGAACGGGCGGTGGACCCCAAGGCGATGCTCCGCGCCGCCTGGAACACCGCGACCGGCAAGGGCACCCAGTCCGGATCGACCATCACCCAGCAGTACGTCAAGAACTACTACCTGGGCCAGGAACAGACGATCAAGCGCAAGGCCAAGGAGTTCTTCATCGCGATCAAACTCGGTCGTGAGAAGTCGAAGGAATACATCCTGGAGGGGTACCTGAACACCAGTTACTTCGGGCGCAACGCCTACGGCATCCAGGCCGCCTCCCAGGCCTACTACGGCAAGGACGTCGGCCGGCTCACCACCGCCGAGGGCGCCTACCTCGCCACCCTCCTCAACTCCCCCAGCGCCTTCGACGTCGTCTCCCACCCCCAGGCCCGCCCCCGCGCGCTCGCCCGCTGGAACTACGTCCTCGACGGCATGGTCAAGAAGGGCTGGCTGTCCGCGTCCGCCCGCGCGGCCACCTCCTTCCCCGAGCCCGGCAAGGTCCGCGCCGCCGCCGGGCTCTCCGGGCAGCGCGGCTACCTCGTCGAAGCCGTCAAGGACTACCTCGTCGACCACAAGGTCCTCGACGACAAGACGCTCGCCGAAGGCGGCTACCGCATCACCAGCACCATCGACAAGCGCCGCGAGAACGCCTTCGTCCGGGCCGTCGAAACACAGATGGCCGACAAGCTCGACCCGCAGAAGCGCAAGGCCGACCGCCTCGTGCGCGCCGGCGGCGCCTCCATCGACCCCGCCACCGGCAAGGTCGTCGCCCTGTACGGCGGCATCGACTACACCCGGCAGTACGTCAACAACGCGACCCGCCACGACTACCAGGTCGCCTCCACCTTCAAACCGTTCGTCTTCGCGGCCGCCGTCGAGAACGGCTCCCGCACCCAGGACGGCCGGCGGATCACCCCGAACACGGTCTACAACGGCGACAACAAGCGCCGCGTCGTCGGCGCCCGCGTCCCCTACGCCCCCGAGAACGAGGGCCAGGTCTCCTACGGCAACATCACCGTCAACACGGCCACCGACCTCTCCGTGAACGCCGTCTTCGCCCAGATGGTCGTCGACGTCGGCACCGCCAAGGTCAAGCAGACCGCCCTCGACCTCGGCATCCCCGAGGACACCCCCAACTTCGACCCGGGCCCGGCCATGGCCCTCGGCACCCTGCAGGCCAGCGTCCTCGACATGACCCAGGCCTACGCGACCCTCGCCGACCACGGCCGCCGCACCCCCTACACCCTCGTGGAGAAGGTCACCAAGGGCGGCGAGACCCTCGCGCTGCCCGACCGCGAGCCGGTCCAGGCCGTCGACCGCGAAGCCGCCGACACCACCACCTCGATGCTCGTCAGCGTCGTCGACAACGGCACCGGCACCGCGGCACTCGCCGCCGGCCACCCGGCCGCGGGCAAGACCGGCACCGGCGAGCTGGACCGCTCCGCCTGGTTCGCCGCGTACACCCCGGACCTGGTCACGGTGGTGTCGATGATGGGCCAGGACCCCGACACCGGCACCCTGCAGTCCCTGTACGGGGCGCTCGGCGAGGCCCGCATCAGCGGCGGCGGCTACCCCGCCCGCATCTGGGCCGCCTACACCAAGGCCGCCCTGGAGGACACCGACCCCGTCGACTTCGACCTCGACCTCCAGCCGGGCGCGGCCCAGCTCCCGCCGCCGCTCCCGCCCTCCCGCCCGCAGTCCCCGCAGGAGACCCCCGGCGACACCTCTCCGACCCCGGGGCGCTCCACCAGGCCGACCCCGCCCCGCCCGCCCAGCCCGTCCACCAGCGGCAGGACCCAGGGCGGCCAGGACGGCGGCGGCCAGAGCCAGGGCGGCCGGAGCAACGGGGGCCAGGACAACGGGGGCGGCGGCAACGGGGGCGGCGGCAACGGCGGCCAGGACGACGGCGGCGGGACGCAGGGCGGTCGGACCCAGGGCGGCCAGGACAACGGCGGCACCGGCGAGGGCGACCGGGGCGGCGCCACCACGGGCGGCCAGGGCACCGACGCGGGCGGCGGCACCGAAGGCCTGCGGCGACCGCCGTCCGCGTTCGTGGAATGAGCGCGGGCCCCGCCGCGGCGCGGCGGGGCCCGGGTCCGGCCCGGGGCCCCCGGGCCGGCCGGTCAGTGACCGGAGGTGGCCTTCAGGCCCACGACGGCCACCAGCAGCAGGCAGATGAAGAAGATCCGGGCGGCGGTCACGGGCTCGCCCAGCACCGCCATGCCGAGCACGGCCGCACCGGCCGCGCCGATGCCCACCCACACGCCGTACGCCGTACCGATCGGCAGGGTCTTGGCCGCGTAGGACAGCAGCACCATGCTGGCGACGATGCCCGCGCCGGTGAACACGCTGGGCCACAGCCGGGTGAAGCCTTCGGTGAACTTCATGCCGATCGACCAGCCGACTTCGAGCAGACCGGCGACGAGCAACAGGATCCAGGCCATGACGGCACCTCCGGGACGATGAGCGAACGGGGGTGCGTCGTCTTGTCGTCAACCCGGTACGGCGCGTCTCGTCGGGGTCCCTCCACCGTAGCAAAGGACAGCGCGAAGGGCCGGTGACACCGGTCACCGGCCCGGAGACGTCCAGGGCATCGGAGACGTCCAGGGCATCGGAGGCGTCCGGGGCGTCAGAGGTACAGCCCGGTGGAGTCCTTCGCCCCCTCCAGCCGCTCCGCGGCCACGGCGTGCAGGTCCCGCTCGCGCATCAGCACGTACGTCGCCCCGCGCACCTCGACCTCGGCCCGGTCCTCCGGGTCGTAGAGCACCCGGTCACCCGGCTCGACGCTGCGCACGTTCTGCCCGACCGCGACGACCTCGGCCCAGGCCAGGCGCTTGCCGACCGCGGCCGTCGCCGGGATCAGGATGCCGCCGCCCGAGCGGCGCTCGCCCTCCGGCAGGTCGGACTTCACGAGCACGCGGTCGTGCAGCATGCGGATGGGCAGCTTGTCGTCGGTGGTGTTGTCGCTCACGCCCCGAACCTACCTGCCCGTGTCCGCCCCGTACCTCGGCGGGTGGTCAGCGCTTGCGGCGCGCCGACACCACGAGCAGGCCGACGAGCCCGACCGCGAGGAGCGCGACCGGCACGATCCGCTCCACGCGCGGGGAGCCGTCCTCGTGGCGCAGGCCGTCCTTGACGTCCGTGACCACCCGGTTCACCGCGACGAAGGCGCGGCCCGCCGTCTGGTCGACGGTCGAGGCGACCTTGGCCTTCGCGTCCCCGACGATCGTCTTCGGGTGCAGGCGCACGCCGATCTCGTCGAGCGTCTCGGCGAGCTGGTCGCGACGGCGGACGATGTCCGCCTCGATCTGTGCGGGGGTCCTGGCTTCCGGCACCGCGCTGCCTCCGTCGTCGTCGTGATCGGTCGTGATCGTGTAGGTCAGGGACAGTCTGTCAGCTCCGCCAGCTTAGGCTCATGCCGTACCGATCCCCTCCCGAGGAGAGTGTTGACATGAGCGAGCGACTCCAGCCGGGCGACACCGCCCCCGCCTTCACCCTGCCCGACGCGGACGGCACCGAGGTCTCGCTCGCCGACCACAAGGGCCGCAAGGTGATCGTCTACTTCTACCCGGCCGCCCTGACGCCGGGCTGCACCAAGCAGGCCTGCGATTTCACGGACAACCTGGACGCGCTGGCGACGGCGGGCTACGACGTCATCGGCGTCTCCCCCGACAAGCCGGAGAAGCTCGCGAAGTTCCGCGAGAAGGAGAACCTCAAGGTCACGCTGGTCGGCGACCCGGACAAGGAGACGCTGACCGCGTACGGCGCGTACGGCGAGAAGAAGCTGTACGGCAAGACGGTGACCGGGGTCATCCGCTCCACCGTGGTCGTGGACGAGGAGGGCAAGGTCGAGCACGCCTTCTACAACGTGAAGGCCACGGGCCACGTAGCCAAGATCATCAAGGACCTCGGCATCTGACCCGTCCCCCCGTCCCCGGGCGCGGCGGCCCGCACCCGAACGGTCCGGGCCGCCGCGCCCGTCCCGCGCGATCCCCCGTGACCGAGCCTCCTGCGCCCCGTTGCTCCGTACGAGTGCGGGTGCCGCACGCGCGGCCGCGAGGGGGCGGGCGGCGCGAGGGGCGGAGGAGGGAGGGGCCCGGGGAGGATCCGCGCCACGTCCGCCCCGAACCGCCGCTCCCGCACGGACACGTGATGCCGCAGGAGACCGACGCATCCTGTCGCAGCGCCGACCCTCGCCCCCGTAGAATGTCAGCGGCCCAGCAGGCTTGATGTTCGGAACGGGCCAACTGTCGCGGTTGTGGTGGAATTGGCAGTCACGCTGGGTTTAGGTCTCAGTGGGGTAAAACCCGTGGGGGTTCGAGTCCCCCCAACCGCACGTATGGCGAAGGACCGGCTCACCGCTCGCGGAGCCGGTCCTTCGGTGCGTTCGGCGTCAGCCCAGCAGTTCGCGGACCACCGGGACCAGGGCACGGAAGGCCAGACCCCGGTGGGAGATGGCGTTCTTCTCCGCCGCGGAGAGTTCCGCGCAGGTGCGGGACTCGCCCAGGGGCTGGAGGACCGGGTCGTAGCCGAAGCCGCCCGTGCCGGCCGGGGTGTGGCGCAGGGTGCCCAGGAGGCGGCCTTCGACGACGCGTTCGGTGCCGTCCGGGAGGGCCAGGGCCGCCGCGCAGAAGAAGTGGGCGCCGCGGTGGCCGTCGGGGATGTCGCCGAGCTGGGCCAGCAGGAGCGCGAGGTTCGCGGCGTCGTCGCCGTGGGAACCGGCCCAGCGGGCGGAGAAGATGCCGGGGGCGCCGTTGAGGACGTCCACGCACAGGCCGGAGTCGTCGGCGACGGCCGGCAGGCCGGTGGCCTGCGCCAGGGCATGGGCCTTGAGCAGCGCGTTCTCGGCGAAGGTGACGCCGGTTTCCTTCACGTCCGGGATCTCGGGGTAGGCGTCCGCGCCGACCAGCTCGTGCGGCAGGCCGGCGTCGGACAGGATCGCGCGGAGTTCGGTGACTTTGCCCGCGTTGCGGGTGGCGAGGATGAGGCGGCTGGGCGTGGAGGTCATGTCCGCCATTATCGCGACCTGCGGAACGCCCCGGTCCGGCCGGGGGTGCGGGGTCAGCCGGGGGTGCAGACCTTCGAGAGTTCGCTCGCCGCGTCCGCGACCGGCTGGATGTCGGGCGCGGTGTTGCCGCTCTCGACCGAGGTGCGGACGCTCTTCACGGCGGCCTCCATCGAGTCGATGGCCTTGCCCAGGTCGGCGTTGTCCGTCTGGTCGCCGATCTTCTTCAGGTTGGCGTCGATCTGGTCGAGCGCGTTCCGGGCGTCCTGGGGGCTGTTGCCGGCCTGGGACACGGCCTGCTGGAGGTCGTTCGCACCGTCCGTGATGGCCACGGCCGTGTTGGCGCAGTCCATGGCCGTGGAGATGGCGTCGCACGCGGTGAGGGCGGGCAGGACGAGGGCCGCGGCGACGGCGACGGCGGCTATGCGGTGCTTCGGCTGGAGCGGCTTCACTGCGGGTCCCCCCAAGAGCTCGGATACGTGACCGGGCGCACGGTGGTGACACCGTGCGCCCGTACCTGCACAGACGCCGGGCCGGGCCCGGCGGTTGCCGTGCGCCCTAGAGTTCGAGGGCGCCCAGCTGGATGGCTTCCAGGTCCGCGCAGCCGCCGGCCGCGAGGTCGAGGAGGGCGTTGAGCTCCTTGCGGTCGAAGGGCTCGCCCTCGGCGGTGCCCTGGACCTCGACGAAGCGGCCGTCGCCGGTGCACACCACGTTCATGTCGGTCTCGGCCCGCACGTCCTCCTCGTAGCAGAGGTCGAGGAGCGGCTCGCCGTCGACGATGCCGACGCTGACGGCGGCGACGGTGCCGGTGAGCGGCTTGCGGCCGGCCTTGACCAGCTTCTTCTTCTGGCCCCAGGCGACGGCGTCCGCGAGGGCGACGTACGCGCCGGTGATGGCTGCGGTGCGGGTGCCGCCGTCGGCCTGGAGGACGTCGCAGTCCAGGACGATGGTGTTCTCGCCGAGGGCCTTGTAGTCGATGACGGCGCGCAGCGAGCGGCCGATGAGTCGGGAGATCTCGTGGGTGCGGCCGCCGATCTTGCCGCGGACGGATTCGCGGTCGCCGCGGGTGTTGGTGGAGCGGGGCAGCATCGAGTACTCGGAGGTGACCCAGCCCTCGCCGCTGCCCTTGCGCCAGCGCGGGACGCCTTCGGTGAAGGAGGCGGTGCAGAAGACCTTGGTGTCTCCGAAGGAGATGAGGACGGAGCCCTCGGCGTGCTTGCTCCATCCGCGTTCGATGGTGACCGGGCGGAGCTGTTCGGGCGTACGGCCGTCGATGCGAGACATGGGTCCGAGCCTAATGGCTGCGGGGGAACGCGAGGACCCCGTCCGGAGGGGTCCGGTACGGGGTCGTCGGTGGTGGTGCGGGTGCTGCGGGTCCGGCTAGGGAGCCTGGATCACATCATGTCTTCGATGTCGGCGGCGATCGGGTCGGCGTCGGTGCCGATGACGACCTGGATCGCGGTGCCCATCTTGACGACGCCGTGGGCGCCGGCGGCCTTCAGCGCGACCTCGTCGACCAGGGCGGGGTCCTTGACCTCGGTGCGGAGGCGGGTGATGCAGCCCTCGACCTCTTCGATGTTGTCGATCCCGCCGAGCCCGGCGACGATCTTCTCAGCCTTGGTGGCCATGTGTTTCTCCCTGAGTTCTACGAAGAACGAGTCTCGGCGGCCAGTCAGTCACGGGTGCCCGCCACTGCGGTCCGCGTTGTCACGGTAACCCACGGTTGGCGCATCTTCGCGAGCGCGTGAGCGGTCCCTGCCGAATGATGACGATCAGCAGCAACCTGCCCACAACTGGTCTACACCAGTGTGCCGCAAGTGTTGCGGCTGCCAAAAACGGGCCGGTCAGGGAGGACGCCGAATGAGCGCGAGCAGCGCAGCAGCAGAGTCGCGGCCGATGTGGTGGAACGGGTTGTTCCAGGGCCTGCAGAAGATGGGCCGCAGCCTGCAGCTGCCGATCGCCGTGCTCCCCGCGGCAGGCATCCTCAACCGTCTCGGACAGGACGACGTCTTCGGCAAGGACGGCCTGGGCTGGACCGACGTGGCCAGGGTGATGGCGGCCGCGGGCGGCTCGCTGCTCAACGCCGACCTGGGCCTGCCGCTGCTGTTCTGCGTCGGCGTGGCCATCGGCATGGCCAAGAAGGCGGACGGTTCGACGGCGCTGGCGGCGGTGGTCGGCTTCCTCGTCTACCGGGGCGTGCTGCGCGTCTTCCCCCAGCCCTGCCCGACCGGGACCCGGGACGTCGGGGGCGGCTGCCTGGGACCGGACCAGACCCTCGCCGAGTACACGTTCCAGAACCCGGGGGTCTTCGGCGGCATCGTGATGGGCCTGCTGGCGGCCTGGTTCTGGAAGCGCTACCACCGGGTGAAGCTGGTGGACTGGCTCGGCTTCTTCAACGGCCGGCGGCTGGTCCCGATCATCATGACCTTCGTCGCGATCGCGTTCGCCGTGGTCTGCCTGTGGGTCTGGCCGCCGATCGGCGACGCGCTGCAGAGCTTCTCGGACTGGCTGGTGGGTCTGGGCTCGTGGGGCGCCGGCATCTTCGGGCTCGCGAACCGGGCGCTGCTGGTGATCGGCCTGCACCAGTTCCTGAACGTGCCGGTGTGGTTCCAGTTCGGCAGCTTCACCAAGCCGGACGGCCAGGTGGTGCACGGTGACATCCCGATGTTCCTGGCGGGCGACCCGGCGGCGGGGCAGTTCCTGTCCGGCTTCTTCCCGATCATGATGTTCGCGCTTCCGGCGGCGGCGCTGGCGATCACCCACTGCGCGAAGCCGGCGCGCCGCAAGGAGGTCGGCGGCCTGATGCTGTCGGTCGGCCTGACGTCCTTCGTCACGGGCATCACGGAGCCGCTGGAGTACTCGTTCCTCTTCGTCGCCCCGCTGCTGTACGCGATCCACGCGGTGCTGACCGGCGTCTCGATGGCGGTGACCTGGGCGCTGGGCGTGCACGACGGGTTCAGCTTCTCGGCCGGCCTGATCGACTACCTCATCAACTGGAGCCTGGCGACCAAGCCGTGGATGATCATCCCGATCGGGCTGGTCTTCGCCCTCGTCTACTACGCGGTCTTCCGCTTCGCCATCACGAAGTTCGACATCCCGACCCCGGGCCGGGAGTCGGACGAGGAGATCGAGGCGATGGAGGGGGAGAACACCAAGGCGTAGCCAAGCCGTTATGAAGGCGCGGCCCTGCCGCGCCGGGCCTTTCGGCCCCGACTTCCAGGCCCTCGGATCCCTTGATCCGGGGGCCTCGGCCATGTCCGGAGGTCCGTGGTCGCGGTCGTACGGCCGCCGCGGCCGGGGTGTGGCGCAGGCCACAGGAAAACGAAGGTTCCTTATCTAACCCTCACCGTGTTACAACTGGTCTACACCACCTATTGGTGTAGACCACGAGGGCCCGTCAGGGACCGCGGTCCACCTTTCTGAGACGTCGCCATCCCCATTTTCTGTCCCCTGGCGGCGCCTTGCCCACTGGAGGAACCACATGTCCACAGCGACCGCTGCGGAAAAGAAGAAGGGCGCTGGCGTGATGGCCGTCATGCAGCGCATCGGCCGGAGCCTCATGCTTCCCGTTGCCGTGCTGCCTGCCGGCGCTCTCCTGCTCCGCCTGGGCGCGGGCGACATGCTCGGCGACAAGGACGTCTTCCCGACGTTCGTCGTCAAGATCGCCGGTTACATGGCCGCCGGTGGTGGCGCGATCCTCGACAACATGGCGCTGCTGTTCGCCGTCGGCATCGCGATCGGCTTCGCCAAGAAGTCGGACGGCTCGACCGCGCTGGCGGCCGTGACCGGTTACCTGGTCTTCCAGAAGGTCCTGGCGACCTTCACCGACAGCAACCTGCCCAAGGTCGCCAAGGTCGACGCCGGCAAGATCGTCATGCTGGACGCCCCGGTCAACGCCGGTGTCCTCGGCGGTGTCGTGATGGGCATCATCACGGCCCTGCTGTACCAGAAGTTCTACCGGACCAAGCTGCCCGACTGGGCGGGCTTCTTCGGCGGCCGCCGCCTCGTCCCGATCCTCTCGGCCCTCGCGGGTCTGGTCACCGGCATCGTCTTCGGTCTGATCTGGCCGGTCCTCGGCACCGGTCTGCACAACTTCGGTGAGTGGCTCGTCGGCTCCGGCTCCGTCGGCGCGGGCATCTTCGGTGTCGCCAACCGTGCGCTGATCCCGATCGGCATGCACCACCTGCTGAACTCCTTCCCGTGGTTCCAGGCCGGCTCGTTCGACACCGCCACCGGCGCCGTCCACGGCGACATAGCCCGCTTCCTCGCCGGCGACCCGACCGCCGGACAGTTCATGACCGGCTTCTTCCCGATCATGATGTTCGCCCTCCCGGCGGCCTGCCTCGCGATCGTCCACTGCGCCCGCCCCGAGCGCCGCAAGGTCGTCGGCGGCATGATGTTCTCGCTCGCCGCCACCGCGTTCGTCACCGGTGTGACCGAGCCGATCGAGTTCACCTTCATGTTCATCGCCCCGGTGCTCTACGCGATCCACGCGGTCCTCACCGGTGTCTCCCTGGCCCTCACCTGGGCCCTGGGGATGCGCGACGGGTTCGGCTTCTCCGCCGGCGCCGTCGACTTCCTCCTCAACCTCGGCATCGCGGACAACCCGTGGGGCCTGGCCGGAGTCGGCCTCTGCTTCGCGGTGGTCTACTACTTCGTCTTCCGCTTCGCCATCACCAAGTTCAACCTGCCCACCCCGGGCCGCGAGTCCGACGAGGAGCTCGCCGAGCTGGCCAAGGCCGAGGCCAAGTAGGCCCCGCCCGCAGCCTGCCGCCCCGCGGCGATTCAGGACCGAAGCCCCTGCCTTTCCTTCCGAAAGGCAGGGGCTTCGGCCTGTCCGCGTTCCCTAGCGTGGAACCATGACCGACAACGAGCAGCCCCGCATCCTCGACCTCGATCGCGACCGGCTCGCCGCCCTGCGCGGCCGCGCCCTGACCCGGGCCGTGGCCGCCGCCGAAGGGCGGACGATGGTCGCCGAGGTCTTCGCCGAACGCGCCGCCCTGTCCCCCCACCCGGACGGGCGCGGGGTGCACAACGCCGAGCTCGTCGCCGCCTTCGGAGCGGACGTCGTCGTACTGAACCTCATCGAGCGGGCCTGGGACGGCGAGCGGCTGCGGCTGCCGGGCCTCGGCGAGTTCACCTCCTTCACCGAGCTGGCCCGGGTGATCGGGCGGCCCGTCGGGGTGAACCTGGAGCCCGGCGACGTGCCCGAGATACGCCGGGCGAAGCCCGAGCACGCCAAGCGGCTGGTCGACATGGGCGCCGCGCTGCTGTGCATCACCGCGAACCCGGGCACGGGCGGTTCGTACGAGGCGATGGCCCGGGTCACCGCGGAACTGCGCGCCGGCCTCGACCCCGACACGGCCCTGTGGTCGGGCAAGATGCACCACGCCGGACACCCCGAACGGGTCACCGCGGCACGGCTGACGGCGCTGGTCGACGCGGGCGCCGACGGCGTGGTCATGCCGCTGCCCGGAACCCTGCCCGGGGTGACCCGGGAGCTGGCCGCCGAGGCGGTGGCCGCCGTCCAGGACGCGGGCGCGATCGTGATGGGCGCGATCGGCACCAGCCAGGAGGGCTCCCACGCCGACGTGGTGCCGCAACTCGCCCTCAACGCCAAGGAGGCGGGCTTCGACGCGCACCACTTCGGGGACTCCTACATCCCCGGCGTGTGCGACCCGGAGGTCATGTACGCGTACTCGGTGGCGATCCGCGGCCGGCGCCACACCTGGAACCGGATGGCGCTGGGCGGCCGGCAGGCGCGGTCCTGACGTCCGTACGCGGGGGCGGGACGGACCCCGGCGGGCGGTCAGAGCTCGTAGACGGCGCCCGTGTGGGCCAGGTCGACGCGGCCGTCGTAGGCCGCGCGGGCGTCGGCGAGGTTCTGCTCGGCGTCGGTCCACGGCGGGATGTGGGTCAGGACGAGCCGGCCGACCTTGCCGTCGCGGGCGTACTCGCCGGCCTCGCGGCCGTTGAGGTGCAGGTCGGGGATGTCCTCCTTGCCGTGGGTGAAGGAGGCCTCGCACAGGAAGAGGTCGGCGCCCTCGGCGAGCCGGCCCAGCTCGGCGCAGGTGCCGGTGTCGCCGGAGTACACGAGCGAACGGCCGCCGTGCTCGACGCGGATGCCGTAGGACTCCACCGGGTGGCAGACCTTCTCGGTGCGGATCCGGAACGGGCCGATCTCGAAGCTGCCCGGCTTCAGGGTGCGGAAGTCGAAGACCTCGCTCATCGAGCGCTCGTCGGGCACGTCGTCGTAGGCGGTGGTCAGGCGCTTCTCGGTGCCCTCGGGGCCGTAGACGGGGATGGTGCCGCAGCGGCCGCCCTCGTGCCGGTAGAAGCGGGCCACGAAATAGGCGCACATGTCGATGCAGTGGTCGGCGTGCAGGTGGCTCAGGAAGATCGCGTCGAGGTCGTAGAGACCGGTGTGGCGCTGGAGTTCGCCGAGGGCGCCGTTGCCCATGTCGAGGAGCAGCCGGAAGCCGTCGGCCTCGACGAGGTAGCTCGAACAGGCCGATTCCGCGGACGGGAACGAGCCCGAACAGCCGACGACGGTGAGCTTCATGGAGCGTGAACCTCCGTGGACGGTCCGTGGACGGAATGCGGGCCGTGCGTGGGTCGAGCGTAAGGCGCGAAACGACCGGTCGCTCCTCCGCGGCAGGCCGTTGTGGGGGGAATCACCTGCGCTGTCACCCGGGGGAGCGACGCGGGGCGCCGGGGTTGCCGTCCTGCCGTGCCGGGGCACCCCCGCGGGGCTACGGTCGGAACATGGACACGTCCTGGTGGCCCGCCGTGGCCGCGGTCGTGGCCGTGGCGCTGGTGGTGCTGGTCGCCGGGGACCGGCCGCGGCTCCCCCGCCGGGCCCCGCCCGCGCACGGGTCCGGCCCGCCGCCGCGGCCCGGGGCGGGCGAGGTGTGGTCGCTGGCCGACGGCCGGACGTGCCTGGTGCTGGCGGCGGGGCGGGTACGGGACGGCCGGGCGCGGGTCGCGTGGATCACGGGGAGGTACGACGACCGGCGGGCCGGGGTGATCCCGCTGCCGCCGGGAACCGTGGGCACGGCGCAGGGCCGGGTGGGTTACCTGGAGGCGGACCGGCCGCAGGAGGTGTCCCTGTGGGAGTTCCGCGGCCGGCTGGGCACGCTGGACCCGACGGTGTGGGACGAGGTCAGGGGGCTGGGACTCGGCGGGGACGGCGGCCGGTGATCCGGCCCCCGGTCCGGGGCGGGATCACCGGCCGCCCGGCCTAGGTCGTCTCTTTCGGATCTTGTCGGCCGAGCCCGCGGCGTCTGGTGCCGTGCCCGGGCGTGCTGCCGGGGCGCTCGCGTACTGGACGTACGTGGTCGCCTCGGCAGTGCGGCCAGGCACGGTGCCAGGCGTCGCGGGCCCGGCAAGATCCGAAAGAGACGGCCTAGGCCCAGAGCTGGCCCTGGAGGGCCTCGATCGCCTCGTGCGTGGTCGCGGCCGTGTACACGCCCGTCGACAGGTACTTCCACCCGCCGTCGGCGACGACGAACACGATGTCCGCGCTCTCGCCCGCGGCCACCGCCTTGCGGCCGACCCCGATCGCCGCGTGCAGGGCCGCGCCGGTCGAGACGCCCGCGAAGATGCCCTCCTGCTGGAGCAGTTCCCGGGTACGGGTCACGGCGTCGGCCGAGCCGACCGAGTAGCGGGTGGTCAGCACGGATGCGTCGTAGAGCTCGGGGACGAAGCCCTCGTCCAGGTTGCGCAGTCCGTAGACCAGGTCGTCGTAGCGCGGCTCGGCGGCGACGATGCGCACGCCCTCGACGTGCTCGCGCAGGTAGCGGCCGACGCCCATCAGGGTGCCGGTCGTGCCGAGGCCGGCCACGAAGTGGGTGATCGACGGGAGGTCGGCGAGGATCTCCGGGCCCGTGGTGGCGTAGTGGGCGCCCGCGTTGTCCGGGTTGCCGTACTGGTAGAGCATCACCCAGTCGGGGTGCTGCTCCGCGAGCTCCTTGGCGACCCGGACCGCGGTGTTGGACCCACCCGCGGCCGGGGACGGGATGATCTCGGCTCCCCACATGCCCAGCAGGTCGCGCCGCTCCTGTGAGGTGTTCTCCGGCATGACGCACACGATCCGGTAGCCCTTGAGCTTCGCGGCCATGGCGAGCGAGATGCCCGTGTTGCCGGAGGTGGGCTCCAGGATCGTGCAGCCGGGGACCAGGCGGCCGTCCTTCTCGGCCTGCTCGACCATGTGGAGCGCGGGGCGGTCCTTGATCGAGCCGGTCGGGTTGCGGTCCTCCAGCTTCGCCCAGATCCGTACGTCGGCGGAGGGCGAGAGCCGGGGCAGCCGGACGAGCGGCGTGTTGCCGACCGCGGCGAGCGGGGAGTCGTAGCGCATTACTTCGATCCGCCGGCCACGGCCGGGAGGATGGTGACGCTGTCGCCGTCCTTGAGCTCGGTGGAGATGCCGGCGAGGAAGCGGACGTCCTCGTCGTTGAGGTAGACGTTCACGAAGCGGCGCAGCTCGCCGCCCTTGGCCTCGTCGACGATGCGCTCCTGGATGCCCTTGTGGCGGGTCTCCAGGTCGGAGAAGAGCTCCGCCAGGGTGCCGCCCTCGCCGGAGACGGCCTTCTCGCCGTCGGTGTAGGTGCGGAGGATGGTGGGGATGCGGACCTCGATGGCCATGGCGGGCTCCTGTGTCGTCTCGGCGCGATCGCTTGATCGCGTGAGGGCGTGCGGGTCGTACGGGGTGACGTGCGTGACGTGCGGGCTGGATCGCGCGCGGGGTGCCCGCGCGGGCGGGGCTGTGGTGCTCAGGCAGCGGGACAGATGGCGCTGGCGAGGCGGCACAGGTCGACGTGCAGCCGCGCCACGAGCAGCAGTCTGCCGGGCGTCTCGATGCTCACGTCGGGGGAAACCATGCGGTCATGTTAACGATTCCCGCTCCCCCGTTTGGAGTGTGATCCCGCATCGTGGACCCCTACCGCTCACATACTGGTCAGTAATCTGTCACGACCTGCACTTCCTCCTCCGTGATCACACCCTCGACGATGCGGTACGAGCGGAACTGGAACTCCCCGAGGCCGTCCGCGTCGGCCGTGGAGACGAGCACGTAGTGGGCGCCGGGCTCGTTCGCGTAGGTGACGTCCGTGCGCGAGGGGTAGGCCTCGGTGGCGGTGTGCGAGTGGTAGACGATCACCGGCTCCTCGTCCCGGTCGTCCAGGTCGCGGTAGAGCTTCAGCAGGTCCTTCGAGTCGAACTCGTAGAACGTGGGCGAGCGGGCCGCGTTCAGCATCGGGACGAACCGCTCCGGGCGGTCGGTGCCCGCCGGGCCGGCCACCACGCCGCAGGCCTCGTCGGGGTGGTCCCGGCGGGCGTGCTCGACGATCCGGTCGTACAGGGCCTGGGTGAGGGTCAGCATGAGCGACAGGATAAGCAGACGGGCCCTCCCGTACCGAGGTGTGGTACGGGAGGGCCCGAATGGTGGACACGCCGTCGGAGCGGCCCGGCCGGCGGGGTGCGGGTCCCGGCCGCGGCGGGCGGCCGGGAGCCGGGTGCGGCCGGCGGTCAGGCGGCCTTGTTGAAGGCGGCGCCCTCCGGGTTGCGGCGCTTGAGGACCAGGTAGGAGGCGCCGAGGACCAGGCCCCACAGCGGGGCGCAGTAGAGCGAGACCCGGGAGTCCTTGTCGACGCCCATCATCACGATGACCATGCCGATGAAGAGCAGCGAGAACCAGCTGGTCCACGGCGCTCCGGGGGCCCGGAAGGGGGAGCCGGGCAGTTCGCCGCGGTCGGCCTTGGCCCGGTACTTGATCTGGCAGACCAGGATCATGATCCAGGCCCACATGCCGGAGATGGTGGCGAAGGAGACGACGTAGTCGAAGGCCTTGCCCGGGGCGACGTAGTTGATCCAGACGCCCACCAGCATCAGCGCGGCGGAGAAGGTGGTGCCGACGAGCGGGGTGCCGCTCCTGGTGAGCTTGGTGAAGACCTTCGGGCCCTGGCCGTTGAGGGCGAGGTCGCGCAGCATGCGGCCGGTGGAGTACATGCCCGAGTTGCAGGAGGACAGGGCGGCGGTCAGCACGACGAAGTTGACGATCGCGGCGCCGACGCCCAGGCCCATGCGCTCGAAGGCGGCGACGAAGGGCGAGACGCCGGGCTGGAAGTGGGACCACGGGACGACCGACAGGATCATGATCAGGGCGCCGACGTAGAAGACGGCGATGCGCCACGGCACGGTGTTGATGGCCTTGGGCAGGGTCTTCTCGGGGTCCTTGGACTCGCCGGCGGTGACGCCGACCAGCTCGACGGCGAGGAAGGCGAACATGACGATCTGGAGGGTCATCAGCGTGCCGCCGATGCCCTTGGGGAAGAAGCCGCCGTCGTTCCACAGGTTGGAGACGGAGGCGGTCGCGGCGGCGTCGGAGAAGCCGATGGTGAGGATGCCGGCGCAGATCAGGATCATGCCGACGATGGCGGTGACCTTGACCATGGAGAACCAGAACTCCAGCTCGCCGAAGAGCTTCACGGAGATCAGGTTGGCGCCGTAGAGGATGACCGTGAAGATCAGGGCGTAGGCCCATTGCGGGAAGCCGTCGTGCGTCCAGTACGCCATGTACTTCGCGGCCGCGGTGACCTCGGTGATGCCGGTGACCACCCAGAACAGCCAGTACGTCCAGCCGGTCGCGTAGCCCCAGAACGGGCCCAGGAACTGGCGGGCGTAGTCCGAGAAGGAGCCGGAGACGGGGCGGTACATGAGCAGTTCGCCCAGGGCCCGCATGATGAAGAAGATGACCAGGCCCGCGATGGCGTAGGCCAGGATCAGGCTCGGGCCGGCCTTGGAGATGGCCTTGCCCGCACCCAGGAACAGGCCGGTGCCGATGGCACCGCCGATCGCGATCATCTGGATCTGGCGGGCTCCGAGCGCGCGGTGGTAACCCTCGCCGCCCTGGCCCTCGCCGCCCTCGCCGGGCTTCTTGCCGTGCTGCTCGACCTGCACAGAGGTCATGTCTGGTGCGCCTTTCTCCACGCCGGTCCGCGCCTCGACTGGCTGCGGATCGGGTCCTCGATCCCCCCGGATACGGATGGAGTTGCACTCCGGCGGTCAGCCGGTCGGAGCAGGCCGCGGGACATGGGTGGCGTCCCGTCGGCGGTCGTGAAGATTTATCACGGGCTTACGGGTGATCGAGGGAACCGGGTGTGGCGCAGCCCACAGGAAATTCAGGACATCAGGGGAAAAAGCAATCAGATCACCGCATCGCGGTGATCTGATCGTTATCCGGATTTGAGCGTCCGCTGAGCGAACGTCCGGGGCGCCGCGGGTCTCAGAGGGTCTCGATGAGGGTCTCCTGGAGACCGCCGAGCCAGAGGTACGCCATCACCATCGGCTTGCGCGGATCGTCGTCCGGCAGCCGGAAGAGCACCGCGCCCTCGTCGTCCTCGGTGATGTCGAGGCGGGCGGCGATGGTCAGGCGCAGGTCGTTGAGCGCGCCGAGCCAGCGCAGCGGCAGCTCCCCGGTCAGCTCCAGCACCACGGCCCCGTCGCCGGCCGGGGCGAGCCCGTCCAGACTGCGGACGACGGCCAGCGCGTCCTCGCGCTTGCGGGTGCGCAGGTCGTTCTCGGTGAAGCGGCGGAATTCCGCCGACCGCGCCGTCAGCTCGGCCGGGTCCACGCCCGCGTCCCCTTCCCCGTCGGGGGCGCCGTAGGCGTCGGGGAAGAGGCGGGCCAGCGCCGGGTCGGACGGGGGCTCGGAGGGGCCCTCCGCGAACAGCGCGGCCAGCGGGTCGGCGTCCGCGTCGGGCTCGGGGGCGCCGGGCCCGATCAGCTCCAGCAGCTGGACCGCGAGCGAGCGCAGGATGGAGACCTCGACCTCGTCGAGCGCGATGGCGGCGCCGCCGCCGTCCCCCAGGGCTTCGAACGTGCCGCCCATCAGCCGCGGTCCTGCGTCAGCGTCGCCCACAGGCCGTAGCCGTGCATGGCCTGCACGTCGCGCTCCATTTCCTCGCGGGTGCCGCTGGAGACGACCGCCCGCCCCTTGTGGTGGACGTCGAGCATCAGCCGGTGCGCCTTGTCCTTGGGGTAGCCGAAGTACGCCTGGAACACGTAGGCCACGTAGCTCATGAGGTTGACCGGGTCGTTGTGCACCAGGGTCACCCAGGGGACGTCGGGTTCGGGGACCGCGAAGGTCTCTTCGGCCGATTCGGTGCGTTCGATCTCAATGGGAGCAACACTCACTCGTCCCATGCTGCCACTGCGGAGGGCCCGTCGCACAAACGGGGCCTAGATCTCGTCACTCTGACGAAATGTGCGCTAGCATCCCTGACATGAACCCTGCGGACCTGGGCCTGCCGGTGGACGTGCCGTCGACAGCGCTCTTCACGGACCATTACGAGCTCACGATGCTGCAGGCCGCGCTGGCCAACGGCACCGCCGACCGCCGCTCGGTCTTCGAGGTCTTCACCCGGCGGCTGCCCGAGGGGCGCCGCTACGGCGTGGTCGGCGGCACCGGCCGGGTGCTGGACGCGGTCGAGAACTTCCGCTTCGACGGCGCCGTGCTGGAGTTCCTGCGCGAGCGGGCCGTCGTCGACGCACGGACGCTGGAGTGGCTGGCCTCGTACCGCTTCTCCGGCGACATCTGGGGCTACCCGGAGGGCGAGGTCTACTTCCCCGGCTCCCCGGTCCTGCGCGTGGAGGGCAGCTTCGCCGAGTGCGTGCTGCTGGAGACCGTGGTCCTGTCGATCCTCAACCACGACTCGGCCATCGCCGCGGCCGCCTCCCGGATGTCCTCGGCCGCCGGCGGTCGCCCGCTGATCGAGATGGGCGCCCGGCGCACCCACGAGCTGGCGGCGGTGGCCGCGGCCCGCGCCGCGTACGTGGGCGGTTTCGCCTCCACCTCGGACCTGGCGGCCGGCTTCCGGTACGGCATCCCGACGGTCGGCACCAGCGCGCACGCCTTCACCCTGGTCCACGACAGCGAGCGGGACGCGTTCACCGCACAGGTGGCCTCGCTCGGCGGCGGGACCACGCTGCTGGTGGACACCTACGACGTGGCGGAGGCGGTCCGCACCGCCGTGGAGGTCGCGGGGACGGGGCTGGGCGCGGTGCGCATCGACTCCGGCGACCTGCTGCTGGTGGCCCACCGGGTGCGCCAGCAGCTCGACGAGCTGGGGGCGACCGGGACGCGGATCGTGGTCACCTCGGACCTGGACGAGTACGCCATCGCCTCGCTGGCGGCGGCCCCGGTCGACGCGTACGGCGTGGGCACGCAGCTGGTGACGGGCAGCGGGCACCCCACGTGCTCGATGGTCTACAAGCTGGTGGCGCGGGCGGCCTCGGCGGACCCGAAGGCGGCGCTGGTGCCGGTGGCGAAGAAGTCCTCGGGCGGCAAGACCTCGCTCGGCGGCCGCAAGTGGGCGGCCCGCCGCCGGGACGCCGACGGGGTCGCCGAGGCGGAGGTCGTGGGCCTGGGCCCGGTGCCGGCCGCGCTGGCCGGCGACCAGCTGGCGACCCTGCTCGTGAAGGCGGGCGAGGTGGTGACCCGCGAGCCGCTGGAGGCGGCCCGCGACCGCCACCGCGCGGCCCTGGCGGGGCTCCCGCTGTCGGCGACGCAGCTCTCGCGCGGCGAGGCCGTGATCCCCACCGAGTACGTCTGAGCGGCCGCGGCCGCTCCCGCCTCCGGTGAAACCCGTGGGGCGGGAGCGGGGCAGGGCGCCCGGTTTCGGGCAGGGGCGGGGTGGGGGAAGAGCCTCCGCGGGCCCCGACCCCGCTCCACCACAACGAACCGAAGGGCACGCGCCATGCACCGCGCACTGATCGTCGTCGACGTCCAGAACGACTTCTGCGAAGGCGGCAGCCTCGCGGTCGCCGGCGGGGCCGACGTCGCCGCGGCCGTCACCGAGCTGATAGGCCAGGCCACGCCCGGCTACCGGCACGTGGTGGCGACCCGCGACCACCACGTCGACCCGGGCGCCCACTTCGCGCACCCGCCGGCCGAGCCGGACTACGAGACCTCCTGGCCGGTCCACTGCGTCGCCGGCACCGAGGGCGTCGGCTTCCACCCGAACTTCGCCCCCGCCGTCGCGTCCGGGGCCATCGCCGCCGTCTTCGACAAGGGCGCGTACGAGGCGGCCTACAGCGGCTTCGAGGGCGCCGACGAGAACGGGGCCCGCCTGGCCGAGTGGCTGCGCGAGCGGGAGGTCACCGAGGTGGACGTGGTCGGCATCGCCACCGACCACTGCGTGAAGGCCACCGCCCTCGACGCCGCCCGCGCCGGCTTCACCACCCGCGTCCTGCTCGACCTGACGGCCGCCGTCGCCCCGCACACCACCGCACGGGCCCTGGAAGAGCTCCGGGAGGCCGGGGTCCGGCTGGTCGGCGGCGGGGCCCGGCGGGTCGCCCCCGACGGGCCCGACGCGCTCTGAGGCCCCGGGCGGGACACCCGCCGCCCGTCCGGGCGGCCCCGGCCCTACCGCCCCAGCAGGGCCCGTATCGGGTGCCAGAGCTCGGCGGCCACGTCGGGCGCGCCGCGCCACAGGAGGCCGTCCGGATGGTGGAGGACGGCCGTCACCTCGTCGGGGGTCGGGGGCTGTGCGTTGCCCCGGAGGTACACGGCCCGCATTCCGAGGTTCCGCAGCCTGGTCAGGGCGCGGGCCCGGTTCGCGGCGTGCACCAGCACGCGGACGTTCCCACCCTCTCCGGAGGGTCTCGGCAGCGTGAGCGCGACCACCACGCTGCCGCCCGGCAATCTGACGAAACCGCCACCCGGCATGATCTTCAGCTCCCCCGTCAATAAGAAGACTCGGCTCACGCATCTAAACGCGATCGGCCGCCGCCCGCTAGAGGGCGACGGCCGATCACGCTTTGACCTGCGGTTTTACCGGACTACTTACCGGAGGGTCCGACCTCGATCTTCATCTGGAGGCCATCGTAGGTCTCCTTGACGATCTTGATCTTCGTGTTGGTGTCAGTGACCTTCACGGAGCCGGTCGGGTTCTCGTCGTAGTAGTACTTGCCCTTGCGGTCGTCGAAGACCAGGTTCGTGGGCTTCGGCTTGACGAAGAGCGACTCGCCGTTCTTGTGCAGCGTGAACGCGTCCGTCGAGTAGGCGCTGAAGGTCGCGTCGTACGGCTGGATCTTGTTCCGCAGCAGCGTGCCGTCGGCCCACTTCATGGGCTTGGCGTTGGCGTCGATCGGCAGGATCAGGCCCTGGCCCGGGTGCTGGCTGGTGTTGTTGTCCTTCTGGGAGGTGTCCCACTGCCAGATCAGCAGACCGTCCTGGTACGGGTAGTGCTCGACCCAGTCCGGACGGGTGTTGGAGAAGCCGAAGTTGTACGGGCCCACCTTGAGGGTGGAGTCGTACGACACGTAGCGGCGGTTCTCGGCCAGGTAGTACTGCGCGTACTCCTTGGTGAAGTTCGCGCCGATGCGGGAGAAGCCCTTGCCGGTCCAGCCGTTGTCGCCGTTCTCGGCGCCGTCGGTGAACAGGGTGGAGCCGTCCGCGGTGATCGCGAGGGCGTCGGCGGTGAAGCCCTTGCCGCCCGCGCCGCCGTCCGTCTGGTAACGGAAGCGGAGGTCGACCTTCTTGCCCGCGTAGGCGTCGAGCGGGAAGTTCAGCGACTTCCAGGCGCCCGAGGCACCGGTCAGCGACGGGCTGCCGGAGGCGTCGACCGGGAGGGCCGCGCCGTCGGCGGTGCCGGCGAGCGGCGTCCAGGAGGTGCCGCCGTCGGTGGACACCTCGGTGTAGAGGAAGTCGTACTCGGCCTCGATGTCCCACCAGCCCTTGAGGGACAGGGCGGCGGACTTCTTGCCCGTCAGGTCGACCGACCGGGTGAGGGTGTTCTTGAGGTCGTCACCCATGTTGCTCCACCACTGCGAGGAGCCCTCGGCGGGAGCGACGACGTCGGTCTGGACCTTCTTCTTGGGCAGCTCGACGACCAGCGCCTGCTTGTCCTTGGTGTTGTACGCGGAGACGCCCAGCGTGTGGGTGGACTTCGTCGCGGCCTTGGCCTTGTCGTAGTTCAGCCAGCCCAGCTGGAGCTTGTCCCAGGCGGTCATGTCGCCCGGGAGGTCGCCTATGGAGTCCTTGCCCTTGCCGAGCCAGGAGCCGGCCGACATCAGGGACCAGAAGCCGACGCCGTTCTCGCCGCCACCGGAGGTGTCGTAGAGGTCGGGCAGGCCGAGGTCGTGGCCGTACTCGTGCGCGAAGACGCCGAGGCCGCCGTTCTCCGGCTGCATCGTGTAGTCGCCGACCCAGATGCCGGTGTCGCCGATCTGGGTGCCGCCGGCCTTGTTGTTGTCCGGGCCGGTCTTGCCTGCCTGGGTGCCGTAGGCGTACCAGCGGTGGGCCCACAGCGCGTTGGTGCCCTGCACGCCGCCGCCGGCCGACTCGTCCTCGCCCGCGTGGACGATCTGGAAGTGGTCGATGTAGCCGTCGGGCTCGTTGAAGTTGCCGTCGCCGTCGAAGTCGTAGCGGTCCCACTGGTCGTACTGGGACAGCTGCGCCTTGATCTGCGCGTCGGTCTTCCCGGCCTTCTTCTGGGCCGCGGTCCACGCCGTGACGCCGTCCTTGACGGTGTCCCAGACGTTGGAGCAGTTGGTCTGGCCGCAGTAGTTGGAGCCGTAGCGGGCCTCGTTGTACGGGACCTTGACCCAGTCGGCGACCTCGCCCTCGACCGAGTAGCGGCCCGAGGAGGTCTTCTCGTAGTAGGTCTTCAGCGAGTCCTTGCCCTTGCCCGTACCGAAGTACAGGTCCTGGAAGTAGCTGCGGCTGAAGTCCTTGCGCCAGGCCGTGCTGTTGTCCTGCGCGCGGTCCGGCTGGGCGATCGTGTTGTGCAGCGGACCGGGGGTGCCGCCGTACTTGGGGGCCTCGGGCTTCGGGCCCGGGCCGTCCGGGTCGTACATGGTCGTGTTGTCGACCTGGTCGCCGAACTCGACGAGGATCGTGAAGATCTTGTCGGTCTTCTCGCGGCCGAGCTCGACGTACTTCTTGTCGTCGAGCTTGACGACCTTGGAGGCGCCGCGCTGCTCGACGTCCTTCTTGCCGCTCAGCACCTGGTTCAGGGCCGCTTCGCGCTGCTGCGACTGCTGCTTGCTGTAGGGGCCCTCCAGGTCGTGCTTGACCTGCTCCTTGGACGGAGCGGTCGGGTCCTGGTGCTCGGCCGCGGGGGCCCCGACCGGAGTCGGGTCCGCCTGGGCGGCGGTGACGCTGAAGAAGGTGGCACTGGTCGCACAGGCGGCCATCGTCACGGTGACGGCGGCAGCGCGCAGGGCGCGTCGTCTGACGGAGTTGCTGGTCACTTGATGTCGTTCCCCTCCCGCGGCCGCAACATAGGTCGGAACGTCTCCATAGGAGCGGGGGGTTCCGCGCGGCGCGCGTCTCAAGTGACGACATTTGACCGGAGAGACGCGAGAAAAGACAGACCTTGACTTGTTCGTTACAACTGCACTATGCGGGCGATGAGTTCCGCTATTCGGACGTTCCGCTTCCATACGGGGCGAAGGGTGTCTCCCGGTCGCACTTCTGTCCGGTTCTCGCCGGTTTGCTGGCCGGTTCATCTCAGCGGGCCGTCCGGAAAATGAACCCGTGCGCCCCCCGTGCTCCGGCACCGTGGGTTAGGTCACGCTTACCGGCCGTTCCGTCCGGGCATCCACGGTCGTAGAGTCACTTGACGCGCGACCCAGTTGAGCCGACTCCCCCTCCCCTCCCTGAGGACGGATATCGCCATGCCGCGTCCGACTGCCGCACAGCTCGCCTACGGATCCGCCACCGTCGTCGTGTCGACCCTCGCCATGCTGCTGCTCTCGCAGACCAGCACGGGACTCGGGGTCGCGGTCATCTCCGCGGCCGCCCTCGCGCTCGGTCTGCTCGTCGCCCTCACCGTGCCCGCCCCCGGGCGCCGTGGCCGCCCCGCGGCCCGCGCCGGGGCCGCCGCGGCCCCCGCCGGGGCGCGGGTGCCCGAGCCCAGGAAGGCCGGCGCCGAACACCCGGTGCACCACTAGGCCGTTGCGGCCACGCCCCGGTCGGCCCCGCGGCCCCGCGGCTCCGGTGCGCGATGCGGCGCGGGCGGCCTCCCCGGAGGGAGGCCGCCCGCGTGGCGCTGCCGCTTCGCCGTGCCGTCGCGGCGGCACGCGTGGTTCGGGTGGGTCGGGTGGGGTCAGGTCGTGACCTTGACGACCACCGTCTTGGCGACCTTGTCGTGCAGGGCCTGCCGGTAGGGCTTGTCGACGAGGATCGAGATCACCAGCGCGATCGGCCACAGGCAGAAGCAGCAGATCAGCGTGGGCAGCCACAGCACCGCGGCGCGGCTCAGGGACGCGTTGGACGGGGGGACGCTGCCGTCGTTGAGCATCGCGACGCGCAGGCCCATCGCCTTCTTGCCGAGGGTCTGGCCGTTCTTCCTGGTGAACCACCAGTCGTAGCCGACGTACAGCAGGATCGAGATCAGGGTCATGACGAGGCCGCTGCCGCTGTACGACTTGGTGACGACCTCGGAGACGTCCTCGCCGCGGCTCGTGTCGACGGTGTAGCGGTTGGTGCCGAACGCCAGCTGGATGAGGAACAGCGGTACCGCGACGATGATCACGTCGATGACGCGGGCCGCGAGCCGCCTGCCGAAGTCCGCGAGCGGCGGCATACCGGCCAGCGGATCGGGCATGCCGTAGCCGCCGCTGCCGCCGTACGGGTCCCCGCCGCCGTACGGGGGCGGCGGGGGCGGATAGCCGCCGCCCGGGCCTCCGGGGGGCGGGGGCGGCGGGTGGCCGCCGTCCCCGGGAGGCGGCGAGCCGTACGGCGAACCGCCCGACGGGGGCGTCGGTTCCTGCGGCTTCTTGAGGAACGGGTCGTCCTCGGGCGGCTGGCCCGGCGGCGGCTGGTCGGTACTCATGGCCCGAGTCGAACCCGGCTCCGGGGCCCCCGCAACGGGGCCGCGTCCGTTCGGGCGACGGCCCGCTCCGGGGCGCTCAGCGGGCCACGTACGTCCCGGCCGCCCTGTCGTGCCAGGCCCGGCGGCGCGGGCGGTCCACGAGGCACCAGAGGCTTCCCGGCAGGCCCAGCAGCCCGTACACCAGCCAGCGGCGCAGGGCCGCGCCGACGGTGGGCGGGCGCAGCGTGGCGGTGGCGAGCACGCGGACGCCGAGCAGCTTCTTGCCGGGCGTACGGCCCCAGCGGGCGGTGGGCAGGACCTCGTAGAAGAGGCCGAAGAACAGTACGGCGCCGAGCGCCGGGCCGAGCTGGCCGGCGATCGTCCCGTCGAGCAGCCAGACGGTGGTGGTGCGGCCGCCCGCCCGGGCCGTGTCGATCTTGGACTGGAGGTGGGCGGTGGCGGCGGGCAGCCGGGGCAGCGCGACCGCGACCGCGACGGCTCCGAGGACCAGCGAGTCCAGGGCGCGGGCCGCGATCCGGCGCGGCAGCCCGGCGGGGCGCACGGCCCGGTCGGCCATCTGCTCGAACACGGCGCGGGGCGTCGCGGTACGGGCCGCGGGCACGGGCCGGGTCGGCGCCGGACGGGCGCCGCCGGCGCGCGGCTCCCACCCCGGCGCCGAGGCCCCGGCGGCCTCCGGGGCGGGGGCTGCGGGAGCGGCCGGGGCCGGGGCGTCGGCCGGGGTGCGGGGGGCCGCCTCGGGCCAGGAGGAGGTGAGGCCGGTGCCGCGCGCTCCGGAGGCGCCGCCCGGGGCGTCGGGCCACTCCGGCGCGGGAGCCTGCGGGGCGGCCGGGGCCGGGACGGCGGGGGCGGGTGCGGGAGCGGCGGGGGCGGCGAGGGCGGTGGGGGCGGCGGCCGGGGAGCGGGCCGAGAGGATGCCCGCGGGGGCGTGCGAGGGGAGCCGGGCGGCCGGGGCCGCCAGGGCGGCGGAGGCGGATACGGCGGCGGGTGCCGGGGCCGGCGCGCCGAACGGCCTGCGGGCCAGGGAGATCCCGGCGGCGCCCGGCCCGTCCGGCGACTCGGGCCGGGCCCGCCCGACCGGGGTCCCGGCCGGGCGGGCGGCGGCCGCGTGCGCGGCGGGGCGGGCGGCCTCGGGCCCGGCCCCGGTTCCGGTTCCGGTTCCGATTCCGGTTCCGTACCCGCCGTCGTACCCCTCCGCGTGCGCGGCCGGGCGGGCGGCCCCGGGGCCGGTTCCGTGGCCGTCGCCGTACCCGGCCCCGTACCCGGCCCCGCGCGCGCCCTCGTGGCCGGCCCCGTGCGCGCCCTCGTGGTCGGCTGCGCGGGCCGTCGCGTGCTCCGCGCCGGGTGCGGCCGCGCGCCGGGGCGCGTGTCCGGTGGCGGGCTCCGCCGGATCGGCCGGGCTGCCCCAGGACACCCGGTGGTCGCGCGGGCCGCCGAAGCCGCCCTGGTGGAGGGGGTCGGCCTGCCACACGCCCGACTCCGGCAGCGCCTCGGTCGCGGAGGTCTCGTCGAGGAAGACCGGCCCGGTCTCCTCCATCGGAGCGGGGGCGGGCGGGGCGGCCTGGGCCGGGGCGGGTCGGCTCGTACCGGGAACCCAGGCGGCGCCGTTCCAGTACCGGACGTACCCGGGGATGGACGGATCGGGGTAGTAGCCCTCGCGGGCCGCTTGCTCGCCGTCACCAGGGGAGGCCGTCAATGTCCCCAACTCCGATCGTGGCTTGAGGCTTGTCCAAAGGAAGGACCATAGCCAAGAACCGCCGTCCGGCAGGTCCGGTAACGGAAGAATGCAAGCCTTCGGGCGAACTCTTGCGCATACGACTGTTTTCGGTCATTCGAAAACATCAGGCCAAACTTTTCCTTCGGCCCGAACCCGCGTCACATCCGGGCGCCCCGCGACTCTCTCCGGGTGCGGGGCGCGATCCGGCCCCGCGCACCGCCGCCCGGCGCGCACCCCTCGCGTGCGGGGCACCGAAGTGAGTGAGGCCGCCATGCAGCACCCCGTCATCGAGCGCGAGCTGGAACTGAAGCTGGTCGTGTCACCCGAGCGCAGCGTCGCCGTCCCCGCACGCCTGCGCTACCTCACCGAGGACCCGTACGCCGTCCACATCACCTTCCACACCGGCTCCAGCGCCCCGGTCAACTGGACCTTCGCCCGCGAGCTGCTGGTGGAGGGGGTGTTCCGGCCCTGCGGCCACGGCGACGTCCGGATCTGGCCCACGAAGATCGACAACCGGGCCGTGCTCTGCCTCGCCCTCAGCTCCCCGGACGGCGACGCCCTGCTGGAGGCCCCGGCCCCCCTGGTGTCGGCCTGGCTGGAGAGCACGCTGCGGACCGTGCCGCCCGGCACCGAGGCCGGACGGCTCGGCCTGGACGCCGCGCTGGAGCTGCTGCTCGCCCCCACCCCGGCGGACGAGCTGTGGCTGCGCGACCCGTGGCCCTCGGACGAGTCGGCGGACGGCGAGCTGTGAGCCCCGGCGCCCGGACGCGGGCGCATCTACGGACGCGGGTGCGGACGCGGCTACGGGTGCGGACGCGGAGCCGGTCCGGCGCGGGGCCCGGTGGCGGGTCAGAACAGCTTGCCCGGGTTCAACAGCCCGAGCGGGTCGAAGGCGTGCTTGACCGCGCGCTGCATCTCCAGCCCGACCGGGCCCAGTTCGCGGGCCAGCCACTCCTTCTTCAGTACGCCCACGCCGTGTTCGCCGGTGATCGTCCCGCCGAGGGACAGCCCGAGCGCCATGATCGCGTCGAAGGACTCGCGGGCCCGGCGCGTCTCGTCCTCGTCGGCCGGGTCGAAGCAGACCACGGGGTGGGTGTTGCCGTCGCCCGCGTGCGCGCAGACCCCGATGAGCAGCTCGTACGCGCGGGCGATGGCGGCCGTGCCGTCGAGCATCTCGGCGAGCCGCGAGCGCGGTACGCACACGTCGTCGATCATCGTGGCCGGGCGCAGCGCGTCGAGGGCGGTCAGCGACATCCGCCGTGCCTGGAGCAGCAGTTCGGACTCGGCCTCGTCGTCGGCGGGGACCACGGCGGTGGCTCCGGCGGCCGTGCACAGCTCCGCCACCGCCGCGAGCTCCTCGGCGGCGTGCGGGGTGTCGAAGGCGGCGAGCAGCAGGGCCTCGGTGGACTCGGGCAGGCCCATCTTGCCGAGGGCGTTGACGGCGCGGACGGTCGTCCGGTCCATCAGCTCCAGCAGCGAGGGGGTCAGCCCGGCCTCCATGACGGCGCAGACGGCCGCGCAGGCGGCCGCGGCGGAGGGGAACTCGGCGGCCAGCGCCAGCTGGCGGGGCGGAGCCGGGCGCAGTGCGAGGACGGCCCGGACGACGACGCCGAGGCTGCCCTCGGAGCCCACGAAGAGCCGGGTGAGGTCGTAGCCGGCGACGCCCTTGGCGGTGCGGCGGCCGGTGGTCAGCAGCCGTCCGTCGGCCAGGACCACGTCGAGGCCGAGGACGTACTCGGCGGTGACCCCGTACTTGACGCAGCACAGGCCGCCGGAGGCGGTGCCGATGTTGCCGCCGATGGTGCACTGCTCCCAGCTGGAGGGGTCGGGCGGGTAGTACAGGCCGAGCTCGGCGACGGCCCGCGAGAGCACGGCGTTGACGACGCCGGGCTCGACGACGGCGATCCGGTCGACGGCGGAGACCTCCAGGATGCGGTCCATCTTCACCAGGGACAGGACGATGCAGCCGTCGGAGGCGTTGGCGGCGCCGGACAGGCCCGTGCGGGCGCCCTGCGGGACCACGGGGACCCGTAGGGCGGTGGCGGTGCGCATCACGTGCCGCACCTGTTCGACGGTGCGGGGCAGGACCACGGCGGCCGGGGTGCCGGCCGCGCAGAAGCCCGCCATGTCGGAGGCGTAGGAGGCGGTGACCTGGGGGTCGGTGAGCAGGGCCTCGGCCGGGAGCCCTGCCAGCAGGCGTGCGGTGAGCTGTGCGGAGAGATCGGCGTCCATGGTGCCAGCGTGGCACTCGGGGCCATCGGTGTGAACACGCCCGCGCCCCTCTTCGGACACCTCGGAGAGCTCTTCATATTGACGCACAGTGAGCACATGGACCGTATGGACGTGGAATCGCAGCAGCCGGCGCCCCCCGTGACCTTCACCGGCCGCAAGACGCTCGTGGCGGCCGCGGTCGCCGTGGTCCTGATCGCCGGGGCCCTGCTGATCCGGCCGGCCCGCACCGCTGACGACGCCCGTCCGCCCGGGCCGAGCGAGCGGGCCGCGTCGGCGGTCGGGATGGGCGCGCCGGCGGCGGCGGTGGACCTGTCGGCGCTGGTCGCGGACCGCGAGAAGTGGGTCGCGGCGCATCCGAAGGACGACGCCTCGTGGGCGGTGCTCGGGGCCGCCTACCTGGAGCAGGCGCGGCGCACCGCGGACACGGGCTGGTTCCCGAAGGCGGAGAAGGCGCTGAAGCGGTCGCTGGAGGTCCGTCCGGCGGAGAAGGGCAACCTGGACGCGATGACGGGCATGGGCGCGCTGGCCAATGCCCGGCGGGACTACGGGACCGGGAAGAAGTGGGGCGAGCTGCTGCGGGCGCAGGCGCCGAAGCGGTGGTCGGCGTACCCGGTGCTGGTGGACGCGTACGCGGGGCTGGGCGACTACAAGGCGGCGCAGCAGGCGATGGACCGGCTGCTGGAGCTCCAGCCGGGCCTGGTCGGCTACACGAGGGCCTCACAGGTCTACCGGGACCGCGGCTGGCGCGAGGACGCGACCATGGCGATGGAGCACGCGGCGGGCGCGGCGAAGGCTCCGGCGGAGAAGGCGTACGCGCTGTACCGGCTCGGGGAGCTGGCGTGGGAGCGGGGGGACACCGCGGAGTCCCTGCGGCAGTTCGAGGCCTCGCTGCGGACGGACCCGGGTCAGGCGCAGGCGCTGGGCGGCCGGGCGAAGGCGCTGGCCGGACTGGGGCGCGGCGGGGAGGCGGTGCGGGACTACCGGCTGGCGCTGGGGCGCACGCCGGTGCCGCAGCTGGCGCTGGAGCTGGGCGAGCTGCTGGAGGCGCTGGGCCGGGACCAGGAGGCGCGCGTGCCGTACGACATGCTGGGCGCGCTGGCCGCCCGGGACGACGTGCACGGGGTGGACGACGACGTGGTGCTGGGCCTGTACGAGGCGGACCACGGTGATCCGGCGGCGGCGGTGCGGCGGCTGTCGCAGGAGTGGGCCCGGCACAAGAACATGCAGGTCGCCGACGCGCTGGGGTGGGCGCTGCACCGGTCGGGCGAGGACACGGCGGCGCTGGAGTACGCGAAGAAGGCCACGGAGCCGGGGCTGCGGAGCGCGGACTTCGCCTACCACCGGGCCATGATCGAGCGGGGCCTGGGGGACGAGGCGGCGGTGCGGCGGCACCTGGAGGAGGCCATGCGGACCAATCCGCGGTTCTCGCCGCTGCGGGCGCCGCTGGCCAAGGAGGCCCTGGCGGCGATCGGCCAGCCGGGGCCGGGTGGCCCGGAGAACCTCCTGCCGACCAGGCCGTGGGTCGCCCCGGAACTCCCGAAACCGAACCCCCCGAAGAAGCCGAAGCCGGCCCCCCCGACCAAACCGAAGCCCTCCCCGTCCCGCTGACCCCCACCCCGAGCCCCGCCGGCGATCGAGGCGCGGGGGCCCCGGGGCGGAGCCCCCGCGACGGCGGCGCGCCCGGGCACGGACCGGGGCGGGGCCAAGGGCATGGCCAGGGCAGGGCAGGGCCGGGCCCGGACGCCCGTACGCACGACGGGCCGCACCGGCGGGTGCCGGTGCGGCCCGGAGGGCGGCGGGGCCGCGGGTCAGGGCCCGGCCCGCCGGCGCCGGCGGCGGCGGCTGCGGCGGCCCGGCGGGTGCCGTGCGGCCCGGAGGGCGGCCGGGCCGCAGGACAGGGCCCGGCCCGCCGGCTGCGGCTGCGGCTGCGGCTGCGGCTGCGGCTGCGGCTAGAGGTTGCGGCTGCGGCTGCGGCGGCCCGGCGGGTGCCGTGCGGCCCGGAGGGCGGCCGGGCCGCAGGACAGGGCCCGGCCCGCCGCCGGCGGCGGCGGCGGCTGCGGCTGCGGCTGCGGCTGCGGCTGCGGCTGCGGCTGCGGCTAGAGGTTGCCGCGCTTCTCCTGCTCCCGCTCGATCGCCTCGAACAGCGCCTTGAAGTTGCCCTTGCCGAAGCCCATCGAGCCGTGCCGCTCGATCATCTCGAAGAAGACCGTCGGCCGGTCCTGCACCGGCTTGGTGAAGATCTGCAGCAGGTAGCCGTCCTCGTCGCGGTCGACGAGGATCTTCAGCTCGCGCAGGGTCTCCACCGGCACCCGCGTCTCGCCCGCCCACTCGCCGAGCGTGTCGTAGTACGAGTCCGGGGTGTCGAGGAAGCGCACGCCCGCCGCGCGCATGGCGCGCACGCTCGCGACGATGTCGTTCGTGGCCAGCGCGATGTGCTGGACGCCCGCGCCGCCGTAGAACTCCAGGTACTCGTCGATCTGCGACTTCTTCTTCGCGATCGCCGGCTCGTTGATCGGGAACTTCACCTTCAGGGTGCCGTCCGCGACCACCTTCGACATCAGCGCCGAGTACTCGGTCGCGATGTCGTCGCCCACGAACTCCTTCATGTTCGTGAAGCCCATGACCTTGTTGTAGAACGCCACCCACTCGTTCATGCGGCCCAGCTCGACGTTGCCGACGCAGTGGTCGATCGCCTGGAAGGTCCGCTTGGCCGGCGGCTCGACCAGCGGGTCGACGGCGACGAAGCCCGGCAGGTAGGGGCCGGTGTAGTCGCGGCGCTCGACCAGCGTGTGGCGGGTCTCGCCGTACGTGGCGATGGCGGCGAGCACGACCGTGCCGTGCTCGTCCTTGACCTCGTGCGGCTCGTCCAGGCCGCGCGCGCCGTGCTCGACGGCGTACGCGTAGGCGGCCCGGGCGTCGGGGACCTCGATGGCGAGGTCGACCACGCCGTCGCCGTGCTCGGCGACGTGCCGCGCGAGGGAGCGGCCGCGGTCGGTCGCCTCCTTGATGACCGAGGTCAGGACGAAGCGGGCCGAGCCGTTGGTCAGGACGTAGCTGGCGGTCTCGCGGACGCCGTTCTCCGGTCCGCAGTAGGCCACGAGCTTCATGCCGAAGGCGGTCGAGTAGTAGTGCGCGGCCTGCTTGGCATTGCCCACGGCGAAGACGACCGCGTCCATGCCCTTCACCGGGAAGGGGTCGGCCTCACGCGCGGTGTGCGGGGTGGTGTCGAGGGTCTCAGTCATGAGCGCAGAGTCCCGCCGATCCACAAGCTGCGCAATAGTTTCCGTTTCCGCTGTACATCCTGTCCAGTGCCGTCGCAGGATGACTGAAACATCTGTGCACTATGACCACCCTCGCGGACCCCGGAGGCATCCATGGGCATCGACGACCTCGACGGCCGGCTCATCGTCCTGCTCGCCCGCGAGCCCCGGATCGGGGTGCTGGAGGCCTCGCGGCGGCTCGGCGTGGCGCGCGGCACCGTGCAGGCCCGGCTGGACCGGCTTCAGTCGAACGGAGTCATCCGCGGGTTCGGGCCGCAGGTGGATCCGACGGCCCTCGGCTACCCGGTGACCGCCTTCGCCACGCTGGAGATCAAACAGGGCCAAGGGGTGGACGTACGGGCCCACTTGGACGGGGTGCCGGAGGTGCTGGAGCTGCACACGACGACGGGTCACGGGGACATGCTGTGCCGGCTCGTGGCCCGTTCCAACGCCGATCTCCAGCGGGTGATCGACCGGGTCGTCGGTTTTGATGGCATCGTGCGGGCCTCCACGGCGATCGTCATGGAGAACCCCGTGCCCTTGCGGATCATCCCCCTGGTCGAACAAGCGGCCGAGGACGACAGTCGCTGACCCTGGCGGCCCGGCACGGGACGAGGTGACACGGCGTGAGCTTCTGGCGCTATCTGTCCAGCCGTCACGAACAGCTCCTCACCGACGCCTTCCAGCACGCCAGCGCCGTCTTCCAGTGCATGGTCGTCGCGACCGTGCTCGGCATCGCGATCGGCCTGCTCAGCTACCGCAGCGGCTGGGGCGGCAACTTCGCGATCACCTCCACCGCCACCATCCTGACGGTCCCCTCGCTGGCCCTGATCGGCCTGCTGATCCCGCTGGTCGGGCTCGGAGTGCCACCGACCGTGATCGCCCTGACCCTGTACGGGCTGCTGCCGATCGTCCGGAACTCCATCGTGGGGCTGCGCGGGGTGGACCCGTCGCTGGTCGACGCGGCCAAGGGCATCGGGATGTCCCGTGCGGCCCGGCTGCTGAAGGTGGAGCTGCCGCTGGCCTGGCCGCCGATCCTGACCGGCATCCGCGTCTCCACGCAGATGCTGATGGGCATCGCCGCGATCGCCGCGTACGCCTCCGGCCCGGGCCTCGGGAACGAGATCTTCCGCGGGATCGCCTCACTGGGCAGCGCCAACGCCCTCAACCAGGTCCTGGCGGGGACCATCGGGATCGTCGTCCTCGCCCTGCTCTTCGATGCCGCGTACGTCCTGCTCGGCCGTCTGACCATCCCGAGGGGAATCCGTGCCTGAGCCCACCGGCCCCGCGAGCGGCGGAGCCCCCGAGCAGGCCGGCGTCCCGGCCGCGAGCAGCACCTCCGGCGCGACCATCCGGCTGGAGAACCTCTCCAAGCGCTACCCGGGCAATCCGAACCCCGCCGTCGACGACGTCTCGATGGAGATCCGGGCGGGCGAGACGGTCGTCTTCGTCGGCCCCTCGGGCTGCGGCAAGTCCACCACCCTGAAGATGATCAACCGGCTGATCGAGCCCAGCTCCGGCCGCATCCGGATCGGCGACGAGGACGTCACCGACATGGACCCGGTCAAGCTGCGCCGCAAGATCGGCTACGCGATCCAGTCCTCGGGGCTGTTCCCGCACATGACGGTCGCCGAGAACATCGCCCTCGTGCCGAAGATGACGGGCTGGTCCAAGGCGGGGGTCAAGGACCGGGTCGAGGAGATGCTCGACCTGGTCGGGCTCGATCCGCGCGAGTTCCACGGCCGCTACCCCCGCCAGCTCTCCGGCGGCCAGCAGCAGCGCGTCGGGGTGGCCCGGGCGCTGGCCGCCGACCCGCCCGTCCTGCTGATGGACGAGCCCTTCGGGGCGGTCGACCCGATCACCCGCGACCACCTCCAGGACGAGCTGATCCGCCTCCAGCACGAGCTGCACAAGACGATCGTCTTCGTCACCCACGACTTCGACGAGGCCATCAAGCTGGGCGACCGGATCGCGGTGCTGCGCGAGCGCTCGCACATCGCCCAGTTCGACACCCCCGAGGCCATCCTCACCAACCCGACCGACGACTTCGTCTCCGGTTTCGTCGGCGCGGGCGCGGCCCTCAAACGGCTCAACCTGACCCGCGTGCGGGACGTGGAGATCGCCGACTTCCCGACCGTCTCGGTGGACGACCCGCTCCAGCGGATCTTCACCACCCTGCGCGGCGGCGCCACCAACGAGCTGCTGATGCTGGACCGGCGCGGCCGCCCGTACAAGTGGCTGCGGCGCGGCGACCTGATGCGCGCCAAGGGCTCGCTGGCCCGCGCCGGCCAGCTCGTGCACGACACCGTGACCCGGGACGCCACCCTGCACGACGCCCTGGAGGCGGTGCTGACCGACAGCGGGGGCCGGGTCGCGGTCACCGGGCGGCGCGGCGAGTACATCGGCGTGGTGGACATGGAGACCCTGATGAACTCGGTGCACGAGATGCTGGAGGCGGACCGGCTGGCGGCCGCCGAACACCGGCACGACCTGGAGGAGCTGCGCCACCACCGCACCGAGGAGGAGCTGGAGGGCGGTGGGGGCCGCTCATGACCACCGCCCACCCGCAGCGCTCCCCCGGTGAACGGCCGCCCGGCGAGCACGAGGTCAAGGGCCTCTCGTTCCGCGACGAGCTCGCGGAGGGGCCCGGCGCGACGGACGGGCCGCAGGCGCCCGGCGGTCCCGGCGCCGCGGCCCGGCCGGCCCGGCGGATCACCTGGCGCATGCTGGTGCTTCCGCCGGCCGCCCTGGCCTTGGTGGTGCTGGCCCTGTACCTGTGGATCACGAACATCCCGCTGGACGCGATCGAACGGAACTCGCTGGGCGGCGGCAACGTGATGCTCCGGCTGCGCCAGCACATCGGGCTCACCGCCGTCTCCACCTTCTGGGTGCTGGTCATCGCGATCCCGCTCGGCATCGCCCTGACCCGTCGCGGGCTGCGCCGGGCGGCGCCGCTGGTGACCGCCGTCGCCAACATCGGGCAGGCCGCGCCGGCCATCGGCCTGCTGGCCCTGCTGGTGATCTGGCTCGGCATCGGCCCCTCGACCGCCGTCATCGGCATGGTCGCGTACGCCGTGCTGCCCGTGCTGTCCAACACCGTGGCCGGGCTGCGGGCCATCGACCCGCAGCTGGTGGAGGCCGCGCGCGGGATCGGGATGTCGGCGGCGGGCGTGCTGCGGAAGGTCGAACTGCCGCTGGCCGTCCCGCTGATCCTGGCGGGCGTACGGACGGCCCTGGTCCTGAACGTCGGCACCGCGACCCTGGCCACCTTCGGCGGGGGCGGCGGCCTGGGCGACCTGATCACCTCGGGCATCCAGACCCAGCGGATGCCGGTCCTGATCGTGGGGTCGGTGCTGACGGTGGTGCTGGCCCTGTTCGTGGACTGGCTGGCCACGCTGGCGGAGACGGCCTTGACCCCGCGCGGGCTGGAGGCGTAGATGGGCACCTTCGGCACACGCGGGAGGGCGGGCGCGCCGCGCGGGGTGGCCGCGCTGGCGGCGCTCGCCCTGGCCCTGGCGGGCTGCGGGCTCAAGAGCGGGTCCCCGATGGTGGACGACGTCGTACCGGGCTCGGTGGGGCGGGGCGAACCGCTCAAGGGCGCCTCGCTCACGGTCGCCTCGAAGAACTTCAGCGAGAACATCGTGCTCGGCCAGATCATCGGGCTGGTCTTCGAGGCGGCCGGTGCGGAGGTCCTGGACCGCACCAACCTGCCCGGCTCGATCAGCGCGCGCGAGGCGGTCCGCAAGGGCGACGCGGACGCGATGTACGAGTACACGGGCACCGCGTGGATCACGTACCTGGGCAACACCGAGCCGATCGACGACCCGCGGGAGCAGTGGCGGGCGGTGCGCGACGCGGACGTGCGCAACGGCGTGGTGTGGCTGCCGCCGGCCTCCCTCAACAACACCTACACGCTGGCCATCAGCAGGAAGAACAACGCCAAGTACGGGCTGAAGACCCTGTCGGACGTGGCGGAGCTGGCCCGCAGGGACCCGTCGGCGGTGACGCTGTGCGTGGAGAACGAGTTCGCCTCGCGGGAGGACGGGCTGCCCGGCATGGAGAAGGCGTACGGGATGAGGATCCCGGCGGGCAACATCCGGAAGATGGATGCCGGGATCATCTACACGCAGGTCTCGAAGTCCGACTCCTGCCTGCTGGGCGAGGCGTTCACGACGGACGGCCGGATCAGGGCGATGGACCTGGACGTGATGGAGGACGACAAGCGCTTCTTCCCGAACTACAACGCGGCCCCGGCGATCAACGCCAAGACGTTCGCGAAGTACCCGGTCATCGCGAAGCTGCTGGACCCGGTGACGGCGAAGCTGACGACCGGCGTGGCGCAGGAGCTGAACGCCAAGGTGGACGTGGAGGGGCAGGACCCGCACCAGGTGGCGAAGGACTGGCTGTTGAAGGAGGGCTTCATCAAGGAGGGCTGAGCGGTCGCGGGCCGGCCCCGCAGGCCCCGGGGTCCGGCCGGACGTCCCGGGGAGGGTTCCGGAGAAGACCTCCCGCAGAAGATGCTCCGAAGAAGACGATCCAAAGAAGATGTTGCAAAGAAACCCTTGCACAGGAACCTTTGCAACTCTATCGTCGAGGCATGCCCGACACCCCGCAGACCCCGGACCCCCGACAGCCGCAGGTCCACCTGCTCGACGCCCGCTCCCTGCGCGGCCTGGCCCATCCGCTGCGCATGCGGATGCTGGCCACCCTGCGCCACGACGGCCCGGCCACGGCCTCCCAACTGGCCGGACGGCTCGGCGAGTCCAGCGGTGCCACCAGCTACCACCTGCGCCAGCTGGCCGCCCACGGCTTCGTCGAGGACGCGCCCGGGCACGGCAAGGGCCGCGAGCGGTGGTGGCGCGCCGTGCACGACGGCACGGCCTTCGACGAGACGCTGGCCTACGACGACGACCCCGCGACCCGGGGGGCGGCGGACCTCTTCCTGCACGAGATCGCGACGATCCACACGCAGGAGATGGGCACCTGGCTCGGCGACGCCCACAGCTGGTCACAGGAGTGGCGGCGCGGTGCGGACCTCAGCGACTTCACCCTGCGGCTGACGCCCGCCCAGAGCCTCGAACTGGTCCGGCGGATGCACGCGTTGGTGAACGAGTACCGCGACCTGCCGGCCGCCGAGGGCGCGGAGTCGGTCCGCGTCCACACCCACGCCTTCCCGCGCCGCACCGGCGCCCGCGACGCGCCCTAGGCGTTCCCCTTCGGCTCCTGCCGCGACCCGCCCCCTCCCACCCGTTCCGCAGCCCCCGAAGGAGTTCCGCCGTGCACGCCTACAGCCATGCCCGGACGCACGCCGGCCGCGCCGTCGAGCTGGCCGCCGAGGCCGCGGCCGAGCGGCTCGCCCGGGCGGCAGCCCCTGCCGCGCCCGCCCTGCGCGACCGGCTCGGCCAGGCCCTGATCGCGGCCGGCGTGCGCCTGACGCGCCCGGCCCACACGCCCGCCCGCGTCCAGCGGCGCACCGCGTGAACCGGCGGCCCTTCGCCGCCGTCCTGGCCGCCAACACCATCTCCATAGCCGGGAGTTCGCTGACCCTCATCGGCGTCCCGTGGTTCGTGCTGCAGACCACGGGCAGCCCCGCCCGGGCCGGGGTCGTCGCCTTCTGCGCGACCCTGCCCGTCGTCGTGGCCGCGCTCGTCGGCGGCCCGTTCATCGACCGCATCGGCCGCCGCCGCGTCTCGGCCGCCTCCGACCTGATCTGCGGTGTCGCGGTGGGCGCGATCCCGCTGCTGCACTACGCGGGCCTGCTGGAGTTCTGGATGCTGTGCGCGCTGATGGCCGTCGGCGGTCTCGTGCACACCCCGGGGCTGACCGCCCGCTACGTGCTGCTGCCCGACCTCGCCGAGCACGCCGGCACCGGTCTGACCCGGGCGGCCGGCCTCTACGACGCCGTCTCCCGCGGTGCCCGGATGATCGGGGCGGCGGTGGCCGGGCTGCTCATCGCGGCGTTCGGCGCCGAGACCGTACTGCTGCTGGACGCGGCGACCTTCGGGGCCTCGGCGCTGCTGGTGTCGGCGTTCCTGCGCGGGGTCCCGGCGGCCGAGCCGCAGCGCGGCGGGGCGGAGGCCTCGTTCGCCGCGTACCGGGCGGAGATGGCCGAGGGCTGGGCCTTCCTGGCCCGTTCGCGGCTGCTGACGGGCATCACGCTGATGGTGATGATGACCAACGGCCTCGACCAGGGCTGGTCCTCGGTCCTGCTGCCCGTGCACGGCACCGAGGAGCTCGGCGGGGCCGGCTCGCTCGGCCTGATGATCTCCCTCTTCGGCGGCTCCGCCCTGCTGGGCGCCCTGCTGTACGGGGCGTGGGGCGAGCGCTTCCCGCGCCGGGCGGTCTTCGCCGCGGCCTTCCTGGCCTCCGGCGCGACCCGGTACGTGGTGGCCGCCTGCACGGACACGACGCTGCCGCTGGCGGTGACGATGGCGCTGGCCGGGCTGGGGGCGGGGATGCTCAACCCGATCCTGACCACGGTGATCTACGAGCAGGTGCCGCAGGAGCTGCGCAGCCGGGTGTCCGGGGTGACCACGGCGGGCTGCGAGCTGACCATGCCGCTGGGCGGGCTGGCGGCGGGGCTGCTGGTCGAGGGGTTCGGGGCGACCGTGGCGCTGCTGCTGTTCGGCGGGGCGTACCTGCTGACGACGCTGGCCCCGCTGGTCTTCCCGGCCTGGCGCGGGCTGGACGCCGCCGGGCCGCCGGCCGTCAGCAGGACGGAACGGCCCCTCCCCGGTCCAGCGACCGCAGCGACTCCACCGCGTCGGTGAGCGTGCCGACGGGGATGAGGCGCAGGCCCGCGGGGAGTTCGGACCGGGCGTCGGAGCACTCGTCCTTCGGTACGAGGAACACGGTCGCCCCGTCGCGCCGCGCGGCCTGCGTCTTGAGGGCCACCCCGCCGACCGGGCCGACCCGGCCGCCGGCGCTGATGGTGCCGGTGCCGGCGATGGTGCGGCCGCCGGTGAGGTCGCCGCCGCTGCCGTCGCCGTCGAGCTTGTCGACGATGCCGAGGGAGAAGAGCAGTCCGGCGCTCGGGCCGCCGACGTCGGCGAGGTTCAGCCGGACGCGCACGTCCTCGGGGTTCTTGTGGAGGAAGCCGAGGGCGGCGTCGGTGGCGGTCGACTGCGACTTGGCCATTTCCTCCAGATTGTGCGCTTCGATCTCCTTGTCGGTTCCGCCCGAGGAGTAGACGGACGATTTCGGCATGACCGCGCGGGTGGTGTCGAACCAGTTGTCGACGAGGTGCGGCAGGGTCACCGTGGTGGACGGTCCGGTGGCCTGGATGGTGGTCATGCGCAGTTGGCCCCTGGTCGCGCGGGTCGGTGCGCCGTCGACGGCGATGACGGCCTTGCCGTCCCGGTCGCCGAGCACGTCGGCCGTGAGTCCGGGCTGGGCGATCACGAAGGGCAGCGGCGCGAAGGCGGCGACGGCGAGGAGCCCGACGACGGGCACGGCGCACACGGCCAGGGCGGCGGGAAGCGGCAGACGTGAGAGACGAGAGAGCACCCGCCCAATCTATCGGCCCACCCGCCCCGGCCGCCCCGGCCGCCCCGGCCGCCCCGGCCGCCCCGGCCGCCCCGGCCGCCCCGGCCGCCCCGGCCGCCCCGCGGGCCCGTGCCCCGGCCGGGGCACGGGCCCGCGGGACGGATCCGGGGGCAGCCGTCGGGCGGCCTGCCAGACGACCTAGCGCAGGGCGTCCGCGACCTCGCGGGCCGCGTCGACCACCCGGGGGCCCACGCGCTCCGGCACCGCGTCGGCCAGCATCACGACGCCGACGCTGCCCTCCAGCCCGGTGATCCCCACGAGCGGCGCGGCGGCCCCGCTGGCGCCCGCTTCGAGCTCGCCGTGGGTCAGGGTGTACCCGGGCTCGATCAGCGAGCCCTGGCGGGCGGCCAGGATGGCCCGTCCGGCGGCCCCGCGGTCCAGCGGGTGCCGGAAGCCGGGCCGGTAGGCCACGTGGTAGTCCGTCCAGGTCGGCTCGACGACCGCCACGGCCAGCGCCTCGGTGCCGTCGACGAGGGTCAGGTGCGCGGTGGCGCCTATGTCCTCGGCGAGGGACCGCAGCGCGGGCAGGGCCGCCTCGCGTACGAGCGGGTGCACCTGCCGGCCCAGTCGCAGCACCCCGAGGCCGACGCGGGCCCGCCCGCCGAGGTCGCGGCGGACCAGGGCGTGCTGTTCGAGGGTGGCGAGGAGCCGGTAGACCACGGTGCGGTTGACACCGAGGCGGTTGGAGAGCTCGGTGACGGTCAGACCGTGGTCGGTGTCGGCGAGCAGTTTCAGGACTCTGAGCCCTCTGTCGAGAGTCTGGGAGGTTTCCGCGGTCACGACGCCTCTCCCTCTTTCGGTGGGCGGCGGTGACTCTCGGGGTGGCGCGCCGCCGGTCCCGCGGCGGCGCACGGAGAGGCCGCCGGTAGCGGCCATGGCACCGGCTGCGCTCCCGCGGCGGCGCTGCCACGGTGCGTTCGATGCGGGGACAGTAGCGAGCAGGTTCGCTCAGCGGAAGGGCTCGTCCAGAATCCGGGCGCCTCTTACCTCTTTATGCCGATTACTGATCGATCCCGGTGTCGTTTCGTGACCTGCTGCCGGCCCCCGCACCCCTACCTCCCGCCCGTCCAGGGGGCGTTCGACCGGGCCGGGGTCCGTGCGAACCTCCGCACGGACCCCGGCCCCGACCCTGTACGAACGGCTCACCGCATGCGGGTGGCCCACTCCTGGACCTTCTTGATCCGCTCCCGCAGCTGACCCGCCGTCGCCTCCGCGCTCGGCGGACCGCCGCACACCCGGCGCAGCTCCGTGTGGATCACCCCGTGCGGCTTGCCGCTCTGGTGGACGTAGGCGCCGACCATCGTGTTCAGCGACTTGCGCAGCTCCAGCAGCTCCTTGTGGGAGACCACGGGCCGCCGGTCGGCCGGGAGCTCCAGCAGGTCCGCGTCGGCGTCCGGCTTGCGGCGGCTGTGGGCGATCTGCCGGGACTGCCGCTTCTGGAGCAGCATCTGCACCTGGTCCGGCTCCAGCAGCCCGGGGATGCCGAGGTAGTCCTGCTCCTCCTCGCTGCCCGGGTGGGCCTGCATGCCGAACTCGGCACCGTCGTAGAGGACCCGGTCGAAGACGGCGTCGGACTCCAGCGCCTCGAAGGACATCTGCTCCTCCTCGCCGGTGTCCTCGTCCTCCTGCCGGTTCGCCTCGTCCATCTCCTTCTCGGACTCGGCGTACGGGTCCTCCTCGCCCTGCTTCTTCGGCTTGTCGAGCACGTGGTCGCGCTCGACCTCCATCTCGTTGGCGAAGCCGAGCAGGTAGGGGATGGTGGGAAGGAACACCGACGCGGTCTCGCCGCGCCTGCGCGAACGCACGAAACGTCCGACGGCCTGCGCGAAGAACAGCGGGGTGGAGATCGTCGTCGCGTAGACGCCGACCGCCAGCCGCGGCACGTCGACCCCCTCGGACACCATGCGGACCGCGACCATCCAGCGGCTGCCGTCCACACTGAACTCGTCGATCCGCTTCGACGCCCCGGTGTCGTCGGACAGCACGACGGTCGCCTTGCTGCCGGTGATCTCGCGCAGCAGCTTGGCGTAGGCGCGCGCCGAGTCCTGGTCGGAGGCGATGACCAGGCCGCCCGCGTCCGGGATGCCCTTGCGGACCTCGGTCAGGCGCCGGTCGGCGGCGCGCAGCACGTTCGGCATCCAGTCGCCGCGCGGGTCCAGCGCGGTGCGCCAGGCCTGCGAGACGGCGTCCTTGGTCATCGGTTCGCCCAGGCGCGCGGCGATCTCGTCGCCCGCCTTGGTGCGCCAGCGCATGTTGCCGCTGTAGGAGAGGAAGATGACCGGCCGCACGACGCCGTCGGTCAGCGCGTTGCCGTAGCCGTAGGTGTAGTCGGCGGAGGAGCGCCGGATGCCGTCGTTGCCCTCCTCGTACGTGACGAAGGGGATCGGGTTGGTGTCGGACCGGAAGGGGGTGCCGGTCAGCGCCAGGCGGCGGGTCGCCGGGTCGAAGGCCTCCAGGCAGGCCTCGCCCCAGGACTTCGAGTCGCCCGCGTGGTGGATCTCGTCGAGGATCACCAGGGTCTTGCGCTGCTCGCAGCGGTTGCGGTGCAGCATCGGGCGGACGCCGACACCGGCATAGGTGACGGCGACGCCGTGGTAGTCCTTGCTCAGCGGTCCCGCGGAGTACTCGGGGTCGAGGCGGATCCCTATCCGGGCGGCCGCCTCCGCCCACTGCTTCTTCAGGTGCTCGGTCGGCGCGACCACGGTCACCTGCTGGACGACGTGGTGGTGCAGCAGCCAGGAGGCCATGGTCAGCGCGAAGGTGGTCTTCCCGGCGCCGGGCGTCGCGACCGCGAGGAAGTCCCGCGGCTGCGTCTGGATGTAGCGGTCCAGCGCCCCCTGCTGCCAGGCGCGCAGCGCGCTGGCGGTGCCCCACGGGGCGCGGCCGGGGAAGGCGGGTGAGAGGTGGTGGGAGGCGGTAGTAGTCACGGTCTCCGGTTCGTGCTCTCGGCGTACTCGCGTACTGGTACGGGCAGTCGTACGTAGGACAACCGGGCCACCCTACCGGCCCGGGCCCGCCCCGCGCGGAGGGACGGGCCCGTGACCTCGGGCGGTGCGGCGAGCGTCACATCCGGCGCAGCCGTTCCGCGATCCGGGCGGGCTCCGGCTCGGCCCCGGCGGCCACGTCGACGACCAGGTCGTAGGCGGCGCGCTGGTCGACGGGCCCGAGGTCGACCCCGTTCAGGGCGAGGAAGGTCGCGGCGGCCAGCCAAGCGGTGCGCTTGTTGCCGTCGACCAGGGGGTGGTTGGCGGCGATGCCGTGCAGCAGCGCGGCGGCCTGCTCGTACGGGTCCGCCCAGGCCGGCGTCCCGAACATCCGGGCCCGCGGCCGGTGCACGGCGGACTCCAGCAGCCCGGGCTCCCGCAGCTCGACGGGCTGCCCCTGGGCGAGGCAGGCGTGCTCCGCCAGGTCGAGCACCTCGACGAGCGTGAGGTGGCGGACGGGGGCGGAGACCGGCGCGGTGTCGCGGGCGCTCATGCGCCGAGCCGTCGCAGGAGGTCGGCGTGCTGCTCCGCGAGCCGGCCGGCGACGGCGCCGGTCCGCGCGCGCTCGGCGGCCAGGTGGGCCCGTACGGCCGCCAGGGCGACCTCCTGCGGGGTGCTCGCGGTGGCGTCGGCCAGGTCGGCCAGCGCCGCCCGCTCGGCGGCGCCCAGTGCGATGATCAGCTCGTCCATCCCGCGACCCTACGGGCCCGCCCGCCCCCCGGGGCCCTGCTTTTCGCCCGGCCCCTGCTCTTCCGGCCGGCCCCTGCTCTTCCGGCCGGCCCGGCACCCGCCGGGGGCGCTCAGGCGGCGGGCCGGACGGGCCGGGCGGCAGGTTCGGCGTGCAGGCGCGTCGCCACCCACGCCCCGACGAGCGCGACGCACGCCATCGGCAGGAAGACCACGACGAACGCCCCGGGGTGCGAGGCTCCGGCCGCGCCGTCCGCGACCGCGTGCGCGGCGCCCACCGCTCCCCCGCCGAGCGCGGCGAAGGCGGCGCCGCCGGCGGCCAGCAGCACCACGTTCGCCAGCCCGTCCGAGATCTGCAGGGCGGCGGAGTTGTTGCCCGCCTCCTCCGGCGCCGACAGCTTGAGCAGCAGCACGCTCGTGGAACCGATCACCAGCCCCATCCCGAGGCAGCCGACGGCCCACGCCAGGGCCAGCGTCCACACCGGCACGGACGGGACCAGCACGGCCGGCGCGGCCGCGATCGCCAGCGCCACCAGCACCATCCCGCCCACGATCAACCGCTCCCGGTAGGGCTCCATCCGCGCCTTCGACTGCAGCCAGGAACCGCCCGCCCAGGTCACCCCGCCCAGCGCGAGCGAGAACCCGGCGAGCGTCGGGCTCAGCCCCCGCTGCGTGACGAGCATCAGCGGCACGAAACTCTCCGCCGCGATGAACGACCCGGCCGCGACCCCGCGCAGCAGCACCACCGACGGCAGACCGCGCCGCGCCCGGTACGTGCCGCGCGGCAGCAGCCCGAGCACCGCGGGCACCATCAGCGCGGCGCCCGCGGCGGCCGGGAGCAGCGACAGCCACCGCAGGTCCTGGGCGGCGTACTGGAGCAGTCCCGCTCCCGTCGAGATCATCAGCGCGAGGCGGATGCGCCGCCGGTCGAAGGCGGCGGCGGGGGCGCCGGTGTCGACGGGCCCGGAGGCGGTGCGGCGGATGGCGGGGAGGGCGACGATCAGCGGGACGACGACGAGCACCGGCATCCCGAGGAACACCCAGCGCCAGCCCAGGTGTTCGGTCACGGTCCCGGAGGCCAGCGGCCCCACGATGGACGGCACCACCCAGCTCGCGGCGAACGCCGCCATGATCGCGGGGCGCAGCCGCTCCTCGTAGGCCCGGCTGACCACCACGTAGAGCGCGACGATCACCAGGCCGCCGCCGAAGCCCTGCACCGCCCGCCCGAGCACGAACACCCACATGGCGCCGGCCGTCCCGGACAGCGCCAGCCCGGCGGCGAAGGCACCGATGCCGACCGCCAGGGGCCGCAGCGGTCCCTGCCGGTCGGCCCACTGCCCGGACAGGACCATGCCGAAGAGGCTGGTCGTGAAGTAGGCCGAGAAGGCGAAGGCGTAGAGCCCGATCCCGTCCAGCTCGCGGGCGGCGACGGGCATGGCCGTGCCGACGGCGGTGGCCTCGAAGGCGATAAGGAAGACGACGGAGATGATCCCGACGCTGAGCGCCCGGTAGGCGGGACCCATGACGCCGCCCGGCGGCGGGAGCGGGGCCGGGACGTCGAGCTGGGGCACGCGGGGTTCGAGGGCACTCATCGCCCCAGAGTAAGGTGCGTAGCCCTCTTTCGACCCTGTCAATTGGTCGCATTCCGTATCGGCCGGAGGACCTAGGGCGCAATGGGGAGGCGGCGCAGCTCCAGCGGCGCCGACGCGGGCAGCGGCGCCCGACCCGACTCCGCCCTCGGTTCCGTTCCAGGTTCCGTTTCGCACTGGCCCGCCTGGTCGACGCCGGGATCCTCCGCCCCGTGGTGGACACCGTCCGCCCGCTCTCCGCCATCGCGTGGGCCCACCACCGGGCCTTGGAGTCGGGCGGCGTCCGCGGCACACACCTCATCCGTAGCACCTGACGGACCCACCAGCACACGAACCCCCGCCCCCGCGGACCCCAACCGCCGAAAGGCGAACCGAGAGCCGGGAGCCGCGACCCGGGAGCCAGGAGCCAGGAGCCAGGAGCCGCGAACTGTGAACTGTGAACGCGGCATGGCAGTCGCATTGCACGCCCCCCGAACCCCTTCCCCCACCCCCGCGCACCCTCGTACGGTCGTGCACATCACCACCACCCAGCCGTGTGCCCGAGTGGTTGAGGGACTCGCCTGCAAAGCGAGTTACGCCGGTTCGATTCCGGTCACGGCTTCGCAGCGGGCCGTCCGGGGCAGGCGCTCCCCCGGACGGCCTTCGCCATTCCCCGGACCGGACCACCCCGGACACGGCCTGGACGACCCTGCGTGCCGGTCGGCCGGCACGGGGCGGGGGGCGGGGGGCGCTACCTGGTCCGTGCCGACTTCTCCTGGACCGTCAGCTTCTCCGGCAGACCTCCGCCGTCCTTGCAGCCCAGCTCCGCGGCCAAGGCGCGAGCAGCGGAGTGCACGACGGCGAGGTTGGCCTCGCGCAGCCGCGGATCGTCCCCGTCGGATCCGTGCGACACCGTCACGCTCGCCGCGACCGGAACGGCCGTGTCGGCCCCCGCCAGGCGGGCGCTCGCACAGTCGAAGAAGAGCTTCGCCCTGTCCGACAGGGCCAGGGCGTTGCGGCCCAGGGCGTACTCCCAGTAGTAGCCCTTTCCGCTCTCGCTCTGCTCGCCGGTCCGCTGCAGCACGCCCTGGATCTCGAAGCTCACCGAGACCCGCCTCCGGTTCTTCTCGTCCGACGGTGTGACCTCGCACGCCCTTCCACCCAGCGACCCCCGGTCCTTGGCGTAGCCGCGGGCCAGCACGCCGGCCACCCATGTGACGCCCGGATTCTCGCCCGCGTCCGGCCGCTGGAACCGGTTCGTGCCGGTCACCCGTTCGACACCGCTCACCGCATCGGGGTTCAGCATCCCCTCGGGGCACGCCCCGCCCGCGGACACCTCCGCCTGCTCCGGCGGCCCGGCTGGCTCCGCTCCGCCACTACAGCCCACGAGCAGCATCCCGCCCACCAAGAAGGCGGCGATCCGCACAACGCGGCGAGGGCCGATGCCGCCCGCCGACCTCCCTGCACGCATCCGCGCCCCCTACTTCTCGGTCACGGGCTCGTTGCCCGTGTGCTGCTCAAGACCCCAGCCGTGGTTGTAGCCGGTGAGTACGGACTGCTTCAGCACCTCGTCGAACGGATCTTCCGAGCTCGGCGGATGTTGCCGCAGGAAGTGCTTCACAGGCGAGCGGGCCAGCTCTTCACCGTTCTGGTAGACGGCCTGCTTGTCCTCGTGGGCCCTGCCCTCCACCTGGTCCTTCTTGCGTTCCGACTCGGCATCGGACCAGTCCTGGATGAGCCCGCCGGCCATCTGTTCCAGGGCCCCCGAGCCCGTATCGACGGCGAGCGGCACGATCACGGCTGCCGCTCCGGCCGCCACCGCGGTAGCCGGCGCGAAGGCGACACCGGCCGCGATGGCCGCCGTCGTACCGAACTCCACCCATCCGGAACGCTTTTCCAGGGCCTTGTCGTAGTCCTTGATCCACTTCTCGGCGTTCGCGTCGATCTGCTTGCCTCGCGACTCGTCAAGAATCCCCTGGAACTCACCACCGGTGCGGGCGGTTTCCATGAGGCCGCTCTGGTTGAGCTTGCCGTCCGGACCCACCTGGGACTCCAGCATCGAGGACTGGAAGACGGATTCCGCCCGCGACATCGTGAGGTAGGAGTCGGGATGCTGGCCCAGGCTGCTCAGGAACTTCCGGGCGTCATACCGCTCGAACTCCGCATGGCCCTCGCCGGCCCGCGCGAACACGCTGTCCCGGTGGTTCTCGTTCAAGCCGTGGTTCAGATCGTCGATGTAGCCCGCTCCCATCCGTCCCAGGCTGTCCGCCATCGACTCCTGGTTCTTGAGCAGCTCCGCGCTCCCGCCGTACATGCCGACGACCTCCTGCATGATGCTCGCCGACGTGTCGTCCCGGACGAGCTTCGGCGTCGGGTCGTCCCACGCGTGGCCGAGCGTCGCCGCCTCCAGGGCGTGGCCCAGGGCGTCCGGCATGTACTGCTGGACCTTCTTCAGGTCGTCGGGGTTGGTCCCCTCCATGTCGATCGTGAAGTCGTACTTCTCGTTGCCGAAGAAGTCGAGGTAGCTCGTGATCGGCTTCTTGTCCCCGCCCTTGCCGAGGTCGGCCGGGCCGGACTTCTCCGTGCCGTCCCGCTGGTACGCGTGCGGCGTGCGGTCGGGGTCGAAGAACTGCTTCGCCGCGTCGGGGCTGTGCCCCATCGCCTCCAGGAAGGACACCACCGGGTCGTAGCCGGCGCCGTTGACCCCGGACGGGTTGAAGAGGTTCTTCCCGTACCCGTTGAGGTGGCGGGTGCCGTTGAAGAAGTCCGGGTCCTTGGCGTGGATCTGGGTGGCGTGCTCGGCGATGGGGACCAGGAACCCGGGGTCGTAGGTGCCGTAGCGCATGATGCCGCCGAGCAGCTGGTAGCCGTACGGCGGGTTCTGGTCGTACTTCGCGATCGGGATGTGCTGGGTGCCGAGCCTGCGCAGCTCCTGCGCGTAGCTGTCGGGGAGGTGGGGCTGGGTCGTGGAGTTCGTGGCGGTGGCCAGGTTCATGCCCAGGTTCTTCTGGAGTTCCCGGACGTCCTTGAGCCGCTGCTCGTCGAGCTGGGCGTAGTCGTACGTGTCCGTCGACATGTACCCGAAGAATTCGAGCGCGCCCCTGGGCCCGAGCGCCTCGTAGAAGTTCTTCGAGAACTCCGGCACCTTCGCGTTGTCGGCCAACAGTTCGTTGAGCTCCACGAGCTCGTCGTGGCCGAGGTCGCGGCCCTTCTTCGCCAGGTCGGCGGCGCGGCCCGCCTGCTCGGCGTCGAGACTGCCGTACCGGGGCCCGCCGAAGTCGTGGGCGTCGGTGACGTTGGCGCCGAGCAGGCGGGCCAGGGAACGGTCGACGTCGTCGCAGGTGTCGATGATGTCGTCGATCTTCTGCTGCCACAGCCCGCGGTTCTCCCGTAAGGACCGCTGGTGGTCGGGGTCGTGGCGCGCCGCGTTCCGCTCCCCCTCGGTCGCCGGCGGGACGGCGCTCACCCGGCCGGTCGCGTCGACCTGGAAGCCGGCCGCCGGGGCTTCCTCGGCGGCGATCCTCTTCAGCTGCTCCCTGGACGACGTGAAGACCGCGAGCCCTTCGGTCAGCGCCTTGTGGACGCCCTTGGCCTCCTCGGCGGCGTCCTCGAACTCCTTGGCCGTCTTGTCGACGAAGGGCCGCCCCACGCCCGCGGTGACCCCGCTCCACTGGGCCTTGTCGGACTTCGCCTTCATGCCGCCCCGCGCCGCCTCGGCCAGCTCGTCGAGCTTTCCGGCCATCGCCTGCCAGTCGGCGGCGGCCGTCCGCAGCTTGTCGACGGGGGCGTTGATCACGTTCTCGTACGTCAGCATGCGGGCGCCTACGTGAGGTGAGTGGTGAGTGCGGACGCGGTGAGGTCGGCCCGGAGCTGCTGCTCGTCCTTGGCATGCGCGGAGAGCGAGTAGTTCAGGGCGTTGGAGACGTTGGCGCAGGCCGCCAGCAGCGTCTTCACCTGGCTCTCCCACGTGGTCTGCGCCGTGGACAGGGCCGCCCCGCTCGCGAAGCCCTCCCGGGTGAGGGCGCCCGCCGCCTCGATCGTGGCGGTCGCGGCGTGCCGACCGTCGGTGAGGAGGCGGGAGTGCAGCTTGTACGCCTCGGAGCCGATGGCGCCGATGTGGTCCTGGTTGAGTTCGAGGTCGCCGCCAGCGCCGCTACCACCACCCCCGCCGGGTTCGGGGGCCAGCTGGTTGAGGCGCATGGCGACGCTGGCGGTGGCCGTGGCGCGCGCCGCCGACCATTCCTCGTCGAACGACATCGCGTGAACTCCCTCGTCGAAACGGAACAGAACGGAACGCAACGGAGCGGAGCGGAGCGGGAGCGAGGCTGGCCCGGATCCGGGGAGGCCGGGCGGGTGCCGTCAGCCGTGGTGGGGGCGACGGCGTACGACGACCGCCGTGACCGCCCCGCCGATCAGCAGGCACGCCCCCAGCCCGAGCCCGACCCAGGGCAGCACCCCACCGCCCGAACCCCCGTCCGACGCCAGCGGGGCCGCTGCGGACGCCGCCGCCCCCGGAGTCGCACCCCCCGGAGCCTCCGAGGGAGACCCCCCGGGGGCGGCTGCCGCTGCGGCCAGGTCGGGCAGGGGGAACACGTCGGCGGGGCCGGGGTCGCCGGGGGTCGGCAACGCGACCCGGGGGCGGACGACGCCGTACCCGACGTAGTCGTTGCGCTCGGCGCCGTCGGTGGGCTTGCCTGCGGTGTTGAGCAGGACGCGCAGGATCTGGTTGTTGGTCCAGTCCGGGTGGACGGCCCAGAGGAGGGCGGCGGACGCGGAGGCGAGGGCCGTCGCATCACTGGTGCCGTGGGCCTTGCACACCCCTGTTTTCCCCTTGCAGGCGGTCACGATGTCGACACCGGGGGCCGACAGGTCTACCTGCGGGCCGTGCTGGGACTCAGGGGTCGCCTTTCCGTCCGCGTCCACGGCGCCGACTCCTACGACACCGGGAGTCGCGGCGGGGTAGAGCACCTTGTTGGTGGAGTCTCCGTCATTGCCGACGCCTGCGAAGATCACCTTCCCCTTGGCCAGCGCGTACTTCACCGCTTCTGCCCGATCCCGGTCGGCTTCCGGCGGTGTGTACAGGGCCTGGGAGATACTGATGATCTTTGCGTCGGAGTCCGCCGCGTACCTGATGGCTGCGACCATCGCCGGAGTGGTCGACTCCTCCAACATGTCAGGCACCCGGATCGGGAGAATCTTGGCACCCGGGGCCAAGCCGTAGGCACCGTCACCGCTGGGGTGTTTTCCGGTACCGGCAATGATCGCAGCCATGCTGGTGCCGTGGCCGTCGTAGTCATCGCGCCCGTCGCCGCCGTCGCCCTTCGGGAAGGCAGCGCCGGAGAGAACCTGTCCTTCGAGTTCCGGAATGACGTTCACACCGGTGTCGATCACCGCGACGGTGATGCCCTTGCCCGTGCTCGTCTTCCACATGTCGTCGGCCTTCATGGCATCGAGGTGCCACTGCTGCGAACGAATCGTGTCCGCGTGGGCCGGGGTCGCGGCGACCCCGGCCAGCAGCAGACCCACCAGGGCCGAGGTCGCCTTGCGCATGCGCATCCGGTGCTCTGTCCGTTCTGCTCAGTCGATCACCGGCGGGACAACGCGACGGCTGCCCAGCCAGGTCTCTTCGTCCTCGGCGAGGTAGTCGGGGCGTTCGCCGCCCCGGTCCTCGCGTCGCTTGCCGGGGGTACGCGCTCCCGCTCCCCCGTGGCCCATCGCACCTGCCCCGGCTCCCCCCGCAGGGCTGCGGACGAGACCCGAACCTCCCTGCGTGAACGGCTGCCCGCCCGCCACCGGACGACCCACCGGTCCGGCCGGACGGCCTCCGACCACGCCGCCGGCCTCCATGGCCAGGCGCCGTCCCGCCACAGAGCCGGCCGGGGCGCCGTGGGGGCCACCCATGCCTCCGCCCATGCCTCCGCCCATGCCCATACCGCGGGCTCCCTGGGCGGCGTGCGCGCCCTCGGCGCCGATGACCGTGCCGCGCGGGATGCCGGCATGGGGGCCACCGGACGCCACGGGCCGGCCGCCCGTGATGCCGGAGTCCCGCGGCGCCATCCCGGGCAGGCTTCCGACGTGCCCGGCCCTGGCACCCGGCCCACCGGGACCGGCTGTCACCGGAAGCGTTCCGCCCACGGGGCCGATACCGCCGGGCCCGGGCCCCTTCACGCCGCCGACCGGCGGGAGGGTGAGCGGCGGAACGACGCCCACCGGGTTCACGCCGCCACCAGGACCGCCGGGCAGCGAGGTGACGGGCGGGTTCGCCGTCTGGGGCAGGGTGGTGGCCGGGAGGGTCGCGACGTTGTCCAGGTCCACGCTCACCTCCCGGTCCGGGATCGCCTGCACCGACGGGAGCTGCCCGTCGGACTGCGGCGGGTGGGCGGAAGCCGAGCGCGGTGCGTTCGGGACGTCTTCCACTCCGTCGCGGCTCGACGGCGGGGAGTAAGTGTCCTCCACGCCGCGGCGGTTGCTGGTCCCACCGTTCGTGGCGTCGCCGCTCCGGGAGATGTCGGAGATGTCGTGGATCCCACGCGGTACGAAAGCCGCCGGCGGCGGCGGGAACGTCGGGATCTCCGCCTTGTTCATCTGCTGCGACGACAGTTCGTACGCCTCGGCCAGCGCCTTCATCCGCTTCTTGGCCTCGGTCAGCTCCGAGTTCAGCTTCGACCGCGCCTCCGACCCGAGCGCCGCCGCGTCCGGGTCGTTGTGGTACTTGCGCGCCGCCTCCAGGTTGGCCGCCGCGTCCGTGTCGTACGCGGGCATGCCCTGCGCCTCGACCATCTTCTGGACGGCCTGCGTCATCCAGTGCGAGCCCTGCTCGCTGTACTCGCTCAGCCGCAGCGTCGCGTTGCCCGCGCGGCCCACCCATTCCTGGAAGGCCGTGGCGGATTCGCCCTCCCAGCCCGTCACACGGTGCTTCTTGAGCTTCTCCGCGATCTTGGCGATGTCCTCGGAGGCCTTCTTCAGCTGCTCCGCCCGCGCCTTGACCGTCTCCGGCTTCAGCGCGTCGCTCATCGCCTTGAGCTGCTGGTGCGTGTGTCCTTCGAAGTCGGTGGCCATCAGACCGTGCCCCCCGCCGCGCTCTTGCGCTGCTCCTCCACGTACGGGTCCCGCTCCGGCACGTACTGCGCCCGCGCCTCCTTGGCGATGGCGGCCATGCGGCGCCTCGTCTCCTCGTCCACGTCCGCGAAGCCGTTGCCCGCCGACAGCACGGCGATGCCCAGGCCCTCGATCTGGCCCGCCAGTCCCTTGGAGAGGCCCTCCAGCTCCGTGATGACCGTCGAGTACGACGTGTAGATCGCGTCGGCCTCCGGGAAGCCGCGCCCCAGCGCCGCCTGCGTCAGCGTGCCGTCCGCCAGCTTCTTGTGGTCGGCGTCCGAACCGCTGAGCTCCTCCAGCAGGGCATCCACCATGCCCTTGTACTCCGTCAGCGAGTCGTGCTCGATCCTCAGCGCCGCGGCCCTCGACTGCGCGTCCGCCTGGGCCCTGATCGCGTCCGCGAGACCCCCCGAGGGGCCCGCGCCGAACACACCCGTCCCGTTCTCCTCTGCCACGATGGCCTCCCCGGCTCCCCGTCCCCGTTCGCACGCCTTCGCACGCGCGCGTAAACACTCGCTCCGAGCACTCTAGCGACCGGCACCCACAGCCCCCAACCCCGGGGTTGCACGTGCAATGCCGGTGGTGGGGTCACGAGTTGGGGGTCGCGACCGCCGCCGAGGGGCGGATCGGGAGCCTGTTCACCGGGCGACCCGTCGCCGCACGGACCGCCGAGGCCACCGCCGCCGGGGTCGTCACCACCGGGACCGCGCTCGCCGCCTTCGCGCCGAAGGGGGCCACCACGTCGCGTTCCTCGACGAGCTTGACGATGCGCACCGCCGGGGCGTCCAGGGAGGTGGGCAGGGCGTAGCCCGTCAGGTCCGGGTGGCGGACCAGGCCGGCGACGGTGCGGAGGTTCTCGGTCAGCGCGGCCCCCACGCCCTGAGTGACGCCGGCCTCGATGCGGGCCTCCAGCTGGCGGGGGTTGAGCACCCGGCCGACGTCCTGCGCGACGGCCAGTTCCACCACGCGCACCGAGCCCAGTTCGATGTCCACGTCCACCACCGCGCGGATCGCGCAGAAGGCCAGGCCCACGAACGCGTCGCCCTGGCCGTCGCCGTCCAGCGGCTCCGTCGGGTGGGGGCGGCACTGGGCCGTGGCCCAGAGCTCCTTGCCCTCTATCGCCTCCGCCACCGTCATGGAGAACGCCCCGTCGTACGACGTGATCCGGCCCTCGGTGATCTGGAGGAGCTCGGTGGACATGCCCAGCTTGTGCGCCATCGGCTGGAGGAGCTGGGTGCGGACCATCTTCGCCGCCCGCTCCACCGCGCCGCCCGACACCCAGGTGTGCCGGCCGTGCGCCGCCGGGCCGGCCGGCGGCTGGTCGGTGTCGACCGGGGCCGTCGCCACGTCCTCGACGCCCAGGACCTCCTGGACGATCTGCCGGGCCAGCGTCGCGAAGCCCTGGCCGGTGTCGACGGCCGAGCAGATGACGGTGGCCGCGCCGTCGACCACCTTGACGGTGGCCGTGGACACCTCGTCCGTGCCCTCCGCGCCGAGCATGTGCACCATGCCCACCCCGTACCCGACCCCGCGCCGCACCGCGCCCGGCTCGCCCGCGCCCTCCGGGCCGCCGGGCAGCAGCCACTCCTCCTCGGGCGTGTCCTTCGGCAGCGACGGCAGCTCGAAGTCCCGTACCGCGCGCAGCAGTTCCGCCACCGGAGCCGGGCAGGTCACCGTCTGGCCGGTGGGCAGCAGGTCGCCGGTGGCCAGTACGTTGCGCATGCGCAGTTCTGCGCCGTCGACGCCGAGGGCCGCCGCGAGCTTGTCCATCTGCCCCTCGTACGCGGCGCACACCTGCATCGCGCCCTCGCCCCGCACGTGCCCCGACGGCGGGTTGTTCGTGCGCACCGCCCAGCCCTCGACGAAGGCGTGCGGGACGACGTACGGGCCGCAGGCGAAGGCCACCGCCGCGGCCAGCGACTCCGCGGACGAGTCGGCGTACGCGCCCGCGTCCATCAGGATCTGCGCCTCGACCTTGACCAGGCGGCCCTCGGCGTCCGCGTGGTGGCGGTAGCGCAGCAGGGTCGGGTGGCGGTGGGTGTGCCCGAGGAAGGACTCCTCGCGGGTGGCGGCCAGCTTCACGGGGCAGCCGGTGCGCAGGGCGAGCAGGCCGAGCGGCAGCTGGAACGCGGCGTCCTCGCGGTCCGCGGTCGCGCCCGGGACCCCGGTGACCACCACCCGCACCCGGTCCGGTTCCAGGCCGAAGCAGGCGGCGGCCAGGTCGCGGTCGGTGTGCGGGTCGGTGGAGGCGGTGTACAGCTCCACCCCGCCGTCGGGACGCGGTACGGCCAGCCCGGCCTCCGCGCCGATGGGCGCCGGGTCCTGGCGGCCGATCCGGTACAGGCCCTCGACGACGACCTCGCCGGTCGCCTCCGGGTCGCCGTAGCGGAGCGGGATGTGCCGGATCAGGTTGCCGTCGGGGTGCAGGGCCGGGGCGCCGAAGGACTGCTCGGGGTCGGTGACGGCGTCGAGGAGCTCGTACTCGACGGCGATGGCGGCGGCGGCGAGCCGGGCCGTGTCGGGGTGGTCGGCGGCGACGGCCGCGATGGCCTCGCCGTGGTGGCGGACGACGTCGTGCGCGAAGACCGGCCGGTCGGCGACGGTGCGCCCGTGCGTGGTGGCGCCGGGGACGTCGGCGTGGGTGACGACGGCGCGCACGCCGGGCATGGCGGCGGCGGCCGAGGTGTCGACGGACAGGATGCGGGCGTGGGCGTGCGGGGAGCGCAGGACGGCGGCCCACAGGAGGCCCTCGGCCCACAGGTCGGCCGCGTACGGGAAGGTGCCCTCGGCCTTGGCCCGGGTGTCGGCGGCCGGGACGGAGGCGCCGATGCCGCGCGGAACCTGCTGCTCCGGCGGCTCGGCGGCCGACGGGGCCGTCACCGTGGCGTTGGCCGCCGTCGTCGTCGCCGTCGCCGCGTCCTGCCCGCTCACTCCGTGCCTCCGTGGTGGATGCCGTGGCCGTGGGCGCCGTGCGCGCCGTGGAACCCGCCCTCGCCGGGCGGTGCCTGGTGCGGAATGCGCGCCGCCGACGCACCGTGATCGGACGCACCGTGGTCCGGCGCGCCGTGATCGGCCGCACCGCGGTCCGGCGCGCCGTGATCCGCCGCGCCCGATCCGGGCGCGCCCGTCTCCGAGGACGCCGGAGCGGCCGGGCCGGCCGGCGCGGCCGGGGGCTCGGCGCCCGCCGCCGCCCGCTCGGCCACGACCTCGCGGACGGCGCCGATGACCCCCGCGTAGCCGGAGCAGCGGCACAGGTTGCCGCAGAGCGCCTGCCGGGTCTCCAGCTCGCTGGGGGCGTGGTTGCCCTCCAGCAGGTCGTGGATGGTCATGGCCATGCCCGGTACGCAGAACCCGCACTGCACCGCACCCGACCTGCACAACGCCTGCTGCACGTCCGAGAGTTCCCCGTCCGTCGCGAGTCCCTCGACGGTGCGCACCTCGCTGCCGGCGGCCGTCGCGGCGGGCACCAGGCAGGAGGCGACGAGCCGGCCGTCGACCTGTACGGCGCAGGCGCCGCACTCGCCCTGCGAGCAGCCGTCCTTGGCGCCGGCCAGGCCGAGGCGTTCGCGCAGCACGTAGAGGAGGGACTCGCCGATCCAGGCGCCGGTGACGGGCCGGTCGGCGCCGTTGACGCGCAGGACGTAGGAGGCCGCCGGATGCTCGTTCTGGGCGACGGGTTCGGTATCGGTCTCTTCTTCGTACGCCGCCCCCGCGCCCGGGAGACCGACCGCGTCGCCCTCCTCCGGGGGTGCCACGGCACGGTCGGCGGTGTCCGCGTCCGGCACGGGCGCGGCCCCGGCGCCCCCTGCGTCCGCACCCTCCGGCGCGACCCCGTCCGACGCCACGACCGGCGCAGTCCCGGGGACGGCGTCGGATCCGGCGCCGGACTCCGGCCCGGACTCCGCCCCACGGCCCGGCTCGGGCTCGGGCTCCGGCTCCGGTGCCGCGGCCGGTTCCTGCTCGGCCACCGCCCCGGCCCCCGCCGACGCCTCGTCCGTGGCCCCCGCGAACGCCTCGTCCCCGGCGCCCTCCGCGGGCTCCGGCGTCTGCCCGGCTCCGGCCGCCGCGGGGCCGGGCTCCGGTCGCGGGTGCTGCTCGGGCGCGTGGCCGAAGGCGGCGAAAGCGTGCCCGTCGCCGTCCGCGTCCCGGGCGGGGTGCTCGGGTTCGGGGGCCGCCTCGGCCTCGGTCCGCACGCCCCCGAACAGGTCGAGCCCGCCCGGGGCCGCCGTGCCGTGCGCGGCCTCGATGTCGTGCGGGGCGGGGTGGACCGGCTCGCCCTCCGGGAGCGGGGTGCCCACCCCCGGGCCGCCCAGGACGCGCGGCCCGCGGCGCAGCGCGCCCGTGCCGGGGCCGGCGGGGACCTGTCCGGCGGCGGCCGCGGCCGCCGCCACCGCGGCATCGGTGCCGGGCAGTACGCCGCTGTCCGCGGCGGGGTCGCCGGAGGGCTGCTGCCCGGCGTTGCCGCGCGCGCCCTCGAAGTCGGGGTGGTTCGCCCAGGGCGCGGCGGCGCCGCCCGGCAGCGTCGCGGGGGCCTGGCTCCAGTCGGCGCCCAGCCCGGCCGGCCGGAACTCGCCCGAGCGGACGGACGGTTCGGGCAGCTCGGACCCGTCGGCCCGGTGGACCGCGTCGGGCAGCGCCCACTGCCCGGTGCCGGTGTCCGTACCCGGGTCGGGGAACCGCCACTCGGCGGTCTCGCCCGTCCCCGAACGCCCGTCCCGCCCCGGGTGCGCGTCCTGGCCGCCATGCGGGTCCCGCTGACCGCCGTGCAGGTCCTGCCCGCCGTGGAAGCCCTGACCGCCCTGCGCGTCGTAGCCCTGGCCGGGGTCGTGGCCGGACTGGCGGGGGTCGTGGCCGGACTGCGCGCCCTGGCCGGCGTACGGGTCGTGGTCCGCGTACCCCTCCTGGCCCGCGTACTCCTCCTGCCCCGCGTAACCCTCCTGCCCGGCGTACGGGTCGTGGCCCTCGTACCCGCCGTGCCCGGGGTGCGCGCCCTCGCCCGCCGTGTAGCCCTGCCCGTACTCCTGTCCGAACTCCGGCCCGAACTCCTGCCCGTACTCCGGCCGGACGTCCTGCCGCGGCGCGTGCTGCGCCTCCCGACGCGGTTCCGGTTCCGGTTCCTGCTCCGCTTCCCGGCCCGGCTGCGCGTACGCGGCCGCCACCGAGGCCGGGAGCGGGATCGTGGCCGGAATCGGCCCGCCCACCGGGGCCGGGCCCTGGCCCGACACCCGGCCCGAGGCGGTGCCGGGCGCCGGTGCGGCGGGCACCGAGCCGGCGGCCTCCGGCCACTGCACCGGAAGCGCCCAGGTGCCCGTGGCGGAGGGGTCGGTGGTGACCGAGCCGAGCGGCACGATCATCGGCGGCGGCACGTACCCGTGCCCGGGCGCCGCGAGCGGCTCCCCGGTGCCGAGCGCGTCCAGCATGTCCTGCGGCAGCTTCACGAAGGCCGTCGCGTCCGAGTCGTACTCGCCGCCGTGCGGCACCGGCTCCCAGCCCCATTCGGGGCTCGCGGAACCCGCGTCGCCGGGGTCCCCAGTCGCTCCGCTCACGTACCCGTTCCCGTTCCCACTCATGAGGTCAGTGCCCTCCCCAGGGCCCTGCGTGCCAGCACGGCCACCGTCCGCCGCAGATGCAGTACTCCGGGAGCCACCGGTTCGCCCTGGTCGGGCACGCAGGCGGCCGCGACGTACTCGCCGAAGGCCTCCAGCGCCTCGGGGGCCAGGCTCCGTCCGGCGTCCCAGTCGATCAGCGAGGCCACCCACTGCTCGGCCTCCAGCGGGCGCAGCGGCATCGGGGCGACCGCCCCGATCGCGCAGCGCACGCCCCGGCGCGCGGGGTCCAGGACCAGGCCGACGGACGCCACCGCGCGCCCCGGCCCGGTCCGTCCCGTGGCCTTGAGGAACACCTGCGGCGCGTGCAGCAGCGGCACCCGCACGAAGCCGATCAGCTCGCCGGGCCGCAGCATCTCGCGGCCGGCGAGCAGGTACGAGACGGGGATCTCGCGCGATCCCTCCGGGCCGACGATGACGAGTACGGCCTCCAGCGCGGCCAGCACCGGGAGGGCGTCACCGGTGGGCGCGGCGGTGGCGATGTTCCCGCCGAGGGTGCCGGCGTTGCGGATCTGCGGGGGTCCGGCGGCGCGGGCGGCGGCGGCCAGGGCGGGGATCAGAGCGGCGAAATCCGGCCGTCCCATCCGGGCGTGGGTGAGGCCGGCGCCGAGCAGCGCGTGGCCGTCCTGGTACTGCCAGCCGCGGATCTCGTTGATCCGGCCCAGCCCGACGAGCGCGGCGGGCCGCAGCTGCCCGGCGTTGACGGCGGCCATCAGGTCGGTGCCGCCGGCGACGGGCACGGCGGCGGGCATGGCCGTGAGAGCCGCGACGGCCTCGTCGAGCGAGGCCGGCAGCGTCACGGACTGCGCCGCCCGAGGCCCCTGGGACCCCTGAGCCGAATCCCATGCGTGCGGTACGTGCGGTGCGTGCGTGGTCAACCCAGCTGCCCCTTCCCGATGTCCCCGTCCCGGCGCTCACGCCTGTCCGCCGTACGGTACGTCCTCACCGCCGGGACGTGGCAACTCTGGCACATCTTCCGGGCCGCCCGGCGCGAGGGTCGGGCGGCCGGGGCCGCCTTCCGCCCGACCCCGCCGGACGCCCGTTTTTCCCCGTATACACCTAAATCGAGGAAGAGTTCCGGTTCAGGCCGTCACACGTTCGGGGGCGTGCCCTCGATCGGACGTCCGAGCAGGCCGGGCCTGCGCTGCCAGGGCAACGGGCCGCCCGGTGGCCGGTACTCGACCCCGAGCGCGTCCAGCCGCCCGTAGTGCGCCGCCAGGCGTTCCTCGAAGCGGGCGAAGTCCCGCTCGGCCGGGGCCGGCTGCCACGACCACACCGCTTCGGCGAAGGCGGCCAGTCGCGGGAACACCTGGTAGTCGACCCGGCCCTGGTGCTCCATCACCTCGGTCCACACGTTGGCCTGCGCGCCGAGCACGTGGGCCGCGGCCTCCGCGGACAGGGCCGGCGGCACCGGCTCGAAGCGGTACACGTCCTCCAGCGAGCGCACGTACCCGATGGGCACCGGCTCGTCCTCGCCCGCCGCCTGACGGTGGTCCAGGTACACCTGCTGCTCGGGGCACATCACCACGTCGTGGCCGGCCTCGGCGGCGGCGATCCCGCCCCCGTACCCGCGCCACGAGGACACGGCAGCGCCCGGGGCCAGACCGCCCTCCAGGATCTCGTCCCAGCCGATGAGCCGCCGGCCGCGCTGCGCGAGCCAGCCGTCGAAGTGCCGGATGAACCAGGACTGGAGGCCGTCCTCCCCGTCCACGCCCAGCTCGGCGATCCGGGCCTGCGCCACTCCGGAGGCCTTCCACTGCTCCTTGGGGCACTCGTCCCCGCCCACGTGCACGAAGGGCGAGACCTCGGCCGGGAACAGCTCCAGCACCTCCTCGAACACGCCCTCGTAGAAGCGCAGCACGGCCTCGGTCGGGGCGAGCACGTTCGGGTTGACCCCCCAGTCGTCCCACACCCCCAGGGCCGCGGTGTCCACCACGTCCGTGTTGCCCAGCTCCGGGTAGGCGGCGATGGCGGCCTGCGCGTGCCCGGGCACGTCGATCTCGGGGACCACCCGGACGTGCCGTTCGGCGGCGTAGGCGACGATCTCGCGGATGTCGTCCTGGGTGTAGAAGCCGCCGTGCGGGGTGTCGTCCCACAGCGGCGAGGCCCGGTGGCCCCAGCGGGAGCGCGCCCGCCACGCGCCGACCCCGGTCAGCCGCGGGTGGCGCTTGATCTCGATCCGCCAGCCCTGGTCGTCCGTCAGGTGCAGGTGCAGCACGTTCAGCTTGTGCGCGGCGAGCAGGTCGATGTAGCGCAGCACCCCGTCCTTGGGCATGAAGTGCCGGGCGACGTCGAGCATCAGCCCGCGCCACCCGAACCGGGGGGCGTCCACGATCCCGGCGTACGGCAGGCTCCACTCCCCTCCCGCCACCGGCGCCCTGCGGTACGCGTCGGGCCCGAGCAGCTGACGCAGCGTCTGGGCGCCCCGGAACAGTCCGGCCGCGCTCGCTCCGGTCAGCTCGACGCCGTCCGCGCCGACGTCGAGCCGGTACGCCTCCGCCGCGGGCCCCTCGGCGCCGCCGCCCGCGCCGGCGCCGACCGCGGGGTCGACGGCCAGCCGTATGTCACCGCGCGCTCCGCGCCCGCCCGCGCCTCCGCCGTCCGGGAGGTTCCAGCCGGTGGCCGCGCCGAGTTCGCGGCGCAGCCAGCGGGCCACGCCCTCGGCGCCCGGCCCGGCGGTCAGGACCGGTTCGGGCCCGAAGGCGTAGCGGCGGCCCTCCTCGTGGAACACGGCGACCCTGGGTAGGGGGATCAGGTCCATGCGTCAGCCCTTCGCAGCAGCCAGTTGCACCCTGCGCAACGCCCGTTCCACAGAGTGCTCGTTGCGCAGACCCTAGTACGCCGAAGGCCCCCGGGGTACGCCTGAGCGCACCCCGGGGGCCTTCGGTACTGCCGCTACGGGCGGACTACTTGTCCTTGCCGCCCTTGTCCTTGTCCCCACCGGGGCCCATGGACTCGTAGATCTCCTTGCACATGGGGCAGACCGGGTACTTCTTCGGGTCCCGGCCCGGTACCCAGACCTTGCCGCAGAGCGCGACGACGGGGGTCCCGTCGAGCGCGCTCGCCATGATCTTGTCCTTCTGGACGTAGTGGGCGAAGCGCTCGTGGTCGCCGTCACCGTGCGACACCTGCGGCGTCGGCTCTACGAGGGTCCCCGTGCCAGTCCCGCGCTCGGGCTCAAGAGTGCTCATGCAACCCAGGGTACTGAACGCCGCCCGGGTCAGTTCAGCGACGGGTCGTCCGGATAGGTGGCGACCATGGCGAGCTCGCCGCGCTGGCGGCGCAGCACCGCCCGCCAGAGCCGCTCCGGGTCGGGGAAGGAGACGTCGCCGGGCTCCGAATCGACCACGTACCAGGCCCCCTCGCCCAGTTCCCGCTCCAGCTGGCCGGGCCCCCATCCGGAGTAGCCGGCGAAGATGCGCAGCGATCCGAGGGCGGCGGCGAGCAGTTCGGGCGGCGCCTCCAGGTCGACCAGCCCGATGGCCCCGTGCACCCGGCGCCAGCCGAGCGGGCCCTCCTCACCCGGAATGACCGCCACCCCCAGCGCCGAGTCCAGCGCCACCGGCCCGCCCTGGAAGACCACGCCGGGATCACCGGCCAGCGGCGCCCAGGACAGCAGGACGTCGCCGACGCCCACGGGCGTCGGCCGGTTGAGGACGACGCCGAGGGAGCCCTGCTCGTCGTGGTCGAGCAGCAGCACCACCGCGCGGTCGAAATTCGGGTCCGCGAGGGCGGGGGTGGCCACGAGCAACCGCCCTGTGAGGGAGGACACCTCGGTCATGCCGACATGGTCTCGCACATTCGCGCCGCGGGGGACGCGGGCGGCGAGATCCGATCACGCGCAGCTCAGGGCGCCCGGCGGCAGGACGGGGGGCGTGCGCCGGGCCGGGGCGGAACGCGACACTCCGCCATGGGGTGGATACGGAGGGTGTTGTGCCGAATTCATGACAGTCCTACGGGCGCGTCAGCCATGCGAACACGGGGGTGGAGGCCCTTACTCTTTTCCCTGGCCCCCTGCCCACCCCTCCCGGAACGCGAGATTCATGACCGGCACAGTCAGTGACGATGTACTGCTTGTCCACGGCGGCACGCCGCTCGAGGGCGAGATCCGTGTCCGCGGTGCGAAGAACCTCGTGCCCAAGGCCATGGTCGCCGCGCTGCTCGGCAGCGAACCCAGCAGGCTGCGCAACGTTCCCGACATCCGTGACGTGCGGGTCGTGCGCGGGCTGCTCCAGCTGCACGGGGTGACGGTGCGTCCCGGCGAGGAGCCGGGCGAGCTGGTGCTCGACCCGACGCACGTCGAGAGCGCGAACGTCGCCGACATCGACGCCCACGCGGGCTCGTCGCGCATCCCGATCCTCTTCTGCGGCCCGCTGCTGCACCGGCTCGGCCACGCCTTCATCCCGGGCCTGGGCGGCTGCGACATCGGCGGCCGGCCGATCGACTTCCACTTCGACGTGCTCCGCCAGTTCGGCGCGACCATCGAGAAGCGCGAGGGCGGCCAGTACCTGGAGGCGCCGCAGCGCCTGCGCGGCACCAAGATCCGTCTGCCCTACCCCTCGGTCGGTTCGACCGAACAGGTGCTGCTGACGGCCGTCCTGGCCGAGGGCGTCACCGAGCTGAGCAACGCGGCGGTCGAGCCGGAGATCGAGGACCTCATCTGCGTCCTGCAGAAGATGGGCGCGATCATCTCCGTCGACACCGACCGGACCATCCGGATCACCGGTGTGGACCGTCTGAGCGGCTACAACCACAAGGCGCTGCCGGACCGCCTGGAGGCCGCCTCCTGGGCTTCGGCGGCCCTGGCGACCGGCGGCAACATCTACGTGCGCGGCGCCCAGCAGCGCTCGATGATGACCTTCCTGAACACCTACCGCCGCGTCGGCGGCGCCTTCGAGATCGACGACGAGGGCATCCGCTTCTGGCACCCGGGCGGCCCGCTCAAGGCCATCGCGCTGGAGACGGACGTGCACCCCGGCTTCCAGACCGACTGGCAGCAGCCGCTGGTCGTGGCGCTGACGCAGGCCTCCGGCCTCTCGATCGTCCACGAGACGGTCTACGAGTCCCGCCTGGGCTTCACCTCCGCGCTCAACCAGATGGGTGCGCACATCCAGCTGTACCGCGAGTGCCTGGGCGGCTCGGCCTGCCGCTTCGGCCAGCGCAACTTCCTGCACTCGGCGGTGGTCTCCGGCCCCACCAAGCTGCAGGGCGCCGACCTGGTCATCCCCGACCTGCGCGGCGGCTTCTCGTACCTGATCGCGGCGCTGGCGGCCGAGGGCACCTCGCGGGTCCACGGCATCGACCTGATCAACCGCGGCTACGAGAACTTCATGGAGAAGCTCGTGGAGCTCGGCGCGAAGGTCGAGCTGCCCGGCGGCGACCTGGTCTGAGCCGCTCCCGGCCGCACGACGGAGCCCGCCGGCCCCCGCACGGGGCCGGCGGGCTCCGTCGTGCCCCGGGGGGGCCGGCCGGACGCGGCGGCGCGCACGGGGCCCGGGAGCCCGTCCGGGAGCCCGGCGGGCTCCCCCGCGGCCCCGGGGCCCGGAACCGGCCACGGGCGGCCCGCGGGCCGCGGAGCGCCCCCGGAGGGCGCCCTGCCGGGGGCGGGGCCGCTCCCGGCGGGGCGGAAACCGGCCGGACCGCCCCCGGACAGGCCGAAGGGCGGCTCACCCTCCCGGGGTGGCCGCCCTTCGGCGTTCTACGTACTACTGCCGTCCCGGGGGCCTGCGCGGCCCTCGGCACAAGGGCGGTGCTACTTGCCCTTGGCGGCTTCCTTGAGCTTGGAGCCCGCGGAGACCTTCACGCTGTAGCCGGCCGGGATCTGGATGGGGTCGCCGGTCTGCGGGTTGCGCGCGGTGCGAGCGGCACGGTGGGTGCGCTCGAAGGTCAGGAAGCCGGGGATCGTGACCTTCTCGTCGCCCTTGGCGACGATCTCGCCAACGGTCTCGGCGAGCGCGGCCAGAACGGCGTCGGCGTCCTTGCGGGTCACCTCGGCGCGCTCGGACAGAGCGGCCACCAGCTCACTGCGGTTCATGTTGTACTCCCGTGTTCAACTTGCCTTAGAGGCGTGAGATCGAAGCCGATGCTGCCAGGGCCCTCGGACAGTCCCCGGACCCGGGTCTGAACGTCAGACCCTCTCGCCCGGTTACGCATCCTGCCCCCACCAGCGGCGGGAAAGCCAATCCGGCACCCGCCGGGGTCACACGAAAAGCGCCACAGTCACGCCGCGGTGACGCTCCGTCCGCCCTCGGTGGATGCGGACCGCGGACCACGCGGGCATCCCCGCAACCCTAGAGGCGCCCCGCCGGGCCCGCATCTCGCGACGCGCCGGAAGCGGTGGCCCGTGAGGGCGGTCACAGCGGCCGTCACGCCCCCGAGGCGGCCTTGCGGACGGCTCCGGCCACGGCTCCGGCGACCTTGTCGTTGAAGACGGAGGGGATGATGTAGTTCGCGTTCAGCTCGTCCTCGCCGACCACGTCGGCCAGCGCGGCGGCGGCGGCCAGCATCATGTCGGTGTTGACCGTGCGCGACTGGGCGTCGAGCAGGCCGCGGAAGACGCCGGGGAAGACCAGCACGTTGTTGATCTGGTTCGGGAAGTCCGAGCGGCCGGTGGCGACGACGGCGGCGGTCTGGCGGGCGACGGCCGGGTCCACCTCGGGGTCCGGGTTCGCGAGCGCGAACACGATGGCGCCCTCGGCCATGGCGGCGACGTCCTCGCCGGAGAGCACGTTCGGGGCCGAGACGCCGATGAAGACGTCCGCGCCGACCACGGCCTCCTTCAGCGTGCCCGTGTAGCCCTCGGGGTTGGTGTTGTCGGCGATCCAGCGCAGCGGGGAGTCCGCGGCCGCGTCGACGAGGTCGGGGCGGCCCGCGTGCACGACGCCGTGGATGTCGGCGCTGACGGCGTTCTTCACCCCGGCCGCGAGGAGCAGCTTGAGGATGGCCGTACCGGCCGCGCCGGCGCCCGACATGACGACCTTGACGTCGCCAACTGCCTTGCCCACGACGCGCAGTGCATTGGTGAGGGCGGCGAGCACGACGATCGCCGTGCCGTGCTGGTCGTCGTGGAAGACGGGGATGTCGAGGGCCTCGCGCAGGCGGGCCTCGATCTCGAAGCAGCGCGGCGCGGAGATGTCCTCCAGGTTGATGCCGGCGAAGCCCGGGGCGATGGCCTTGACGATCGCCACGATCTCGTCGCTGTCCTGGGTGTCGAGGCAGATCGGCCACGCGTCGATGCCGGCGAAGCGCTTGAAGAGGGCGGCCTTGCCCTCCATGACGGGCAGCGCGGCCATCGGGCCGATGTTGCCCAGGCCCAGCACGGCGGAGCCGTCCGTCACGACTGCGACGGAGTTGCGCTTGATGGTCAGGCGCCGGGCGTCCTCGGGGTTCTCCGCGATGGCCATGCACACGCGGGCCACGCCCGGGGTGTAGATCATCGAGAGGTCGTCACGGTTGCGGATGGGGTGCTTGGACGCCATCTCGATCTTGCCGCCGAGGTGCATCAGGAAGGTGCGGTCGGAGACCTTGCCGAGGCTGACGCCCTCGATGCCCCGCAGCTTCTCGACGATCTCGTCGGCGTGCGCGGTGGAGGTCGCGGCGATGGTGACGTCGATACGGAGCTTCTCGTGGCCGGAAGCGGTCACGTCGAGGCCGGTGACCGAGCCTCCGGAGGACTCCACGGCGGTGGTGAGCTGGGAGACCGCGGTTCCGCTCGCGGGCACTTCCAGGCGGACCGTCATCGAATACGAGACGCTGGGCGCCGTTGCCATGGCCGTGTTCCTCTTCTGTCCCTGGTTCGCTGTACACACAGGGCCGCACGGCAGGCGTGGCTGGACCTGTGTTGTCCGATCGTCCCACCTACCAGCCGGTACAAGGTAACCAGCCACAAATTTCGGAAAGACACTTCCACCATACGAGATAACCGGGGCCGGCGGAATGGTGGGTTAATACGAAACAGGTCCGCGCCCCCCACGGAGTGGGGGGCGCGGACCTGTTTGCACCTCTGACGGTGCGACGCTTACGACACCGACCCGCCATGCTCGCCTCGCGGCAAGTGGTCGCTCTAGGCGACGAAGGTTGGGCCCGGGGGCTTGGATCGAGTCGGTGCCGTACACCAGGCTAACAAAGGATCGCCCGAAATGATCCCCCTCCCGGGCGCCTCTTGCGGGACCACGCTCACGGCTGCCGACCATCCGGCCGTACGGCTACGGCAGCAGCAGCGCCGGCACCCCGTCCGCGTCCGGCTCGTCCCGCTCGGTCGCGACCACGGTGAGCTGCTGCGTCGCACGCGTCAGCGCCACGTACAGCACCCGCAGGCCCGCCGGGGACTCGTCCGCGATCTCCGCGGGCGAGACCACCACCGTGGCGTCGTACTCCAGGCCCTTGGCCTCCAGGCTGCCCAGCGCCACCGCCCGCTCGCCCAGGTCCGCGAGCCAGCCCGCGGCCTCCGCGCGCCGGTCCATGGCCACGACCACGCCGACCGTGCCGTCCACCTGCTCCAGCAGCCGCCGGGCCTCCGCGCGGACCGCCGCGCCCAGGTCCCCCGCCGCCGCCGTGAATCGCGGCCGCAGACCGGTCGAGCGCACCGCCGTCGGCGGCTCCATGCCGGGCATGGCCAGGCGCAGCACCCGGGAGGCCACTTCGGCGACCTCGGCCGGGTTGCGGTAGTTCACGGTGAGCGTGAACCGCCGGCGCGGCCGCGAGCCCAGCGCCTCGTCGCGCGCGGCGGCGGCCTCCTCCTGGTCGGTCCAGGAGGACTGCGCCGGGTCGCCGACGACCGTCCAGGTGCCGTGCCGGCCGCGGCGGCCCACCATCCGCCACTGCATCGGCGTCAGGTCCTGGGCCTCGTCGACGATGACGTGCGCGTACTCGGTGCGCTCCGCCGCGAGCCGCTCGGCCCGCTCCCACTGCGTCTCCTCGCGGGTCGGCATCAGCTCCTCCAGCCCGCTCAGCTGGTCCAGCGGATCCATCTCCCGCCGCCGCCTGGGCCGGGCCGGAGCGCCGAGCAGCAGGTGCAGCTCGTCCAGCAGCGCCACGTCGTGCACCGACAGCGGACCCTTGCCGTCGGGGCCGGTGCGGCGCAGCGAGCGGGCCAGCCGGCGGACCTCGCGCGGGTTCAGGTCCCGGCGCGACCAGCGGCCGAGGCGGCGCTCGTCGGCCATCGCGGCGAGCACGGCGCGCGGGGTCAGCTCGGGCCACCAGGCGTCGAGGAAGCCGGTGAACGCGTCCTCGGTGGAGATGTCCTCGTCGAAGGCGGAGCGCAGCTCGGCGGCCAGCTCCGGGTCGCTGTGCCGCCCGGAGCCGCCGGACTTCGCGTAGAGCGCGTCCAGCAGCAGCTTGCGGGCGCGCGGGCGCAACAGGTTGACGGGGGCGGTGCCGGAGAGCACGTTCTGCCGGATGCGGTCGAGTTCGGGCGCCTCCAGCTCCTGGCGGCGCCCGAAGGCGACCACCCGCAGCCGGTCGGGGGCCGCGCCGGCGGGGCCGCCGAGCTCCAGGGCCCCGCGGACGGCCTTGCGGAGCACCTTGAGCATCCGCGAGGAGCCCTTGATCCGGGCCACGGCCGGTTCGTCGTACGTGGTCGCCTCGGCGCCGTCGACCAGGGAGCCGAGCGCCCGGATGGCGACCTGTCCCTCCTCGCCGAGGGAGGGCAGCACGCCCTCGGTGTACGCGACCAGCAGCGGGGTCGGGGAGACGATCAGGATGCCGCCGGAGTAGCGGCGCCGGTCCTGGTAGAGCAGGTAGGCGGCGCGGTGCAGGGCGACGGCCGTCTTGCCGGTGCCCGGCCCGCCCGCGACCTCGGCCACGGACGCGGCGGGGGCGCGGATGACCAGGTCCTGTTCGGCCTGGATGGAGGAGACGATGTCCCGCATGGAGTGCGTACGGGCCCGCCCGAGGGCGGCCATCAGGGCGCCGTCGCCGATGACGGGCAGCTCCCGCCCGTCCAGCGAGGCGGTGATCTCCGGGCGCATCAGGTCGTCCTCGACGCCGAGCACCTTGCGGCCCTTGGAGCGGATGACGCGGCGGCGCACCACGCGGCCGGGCTCCTTGGGCGTGGAACGGTAGAACGGCGCGGCGGCCGGCGCGCGCCAGTCGATGACCAGCGGCGCGTAGTCGGAGTCGAGGACCCCGATGCGGCCGATGTGCAGAGTCTCGGCGATGTCGGCCGTGAGGTCCTCGCGGATCGCGTCCTCGGCCGGCTCGACGGAGGTGTACGCGCCGTCCGGCCCGCGCTCACCGTCCTTGCCGAGCACCAGGTCGACACGGCCGAAGAGGAAGTCCTCGAACTCGTTGTTCAACCGGTTCAGGTGGATACCGGCCCGGAAGACCTGCGCGTCGCGCTCGGCGAGGGCGCCGGGCGTGCCGACCTGGCCCCGCTTGGCGGCGTCGTTCATCAGGAACTCGGCCTCGTGGATCTTCTCCTCTAGGCGTCGGTACACCCGGTCGAGATGCGTCTGCTCGACCGCGATCTCCCGATCGCGGACGGAATCCGCCGTGCTGTCGACAGCGGCATTCTGCGCGGCCACCAAGGCCCCCTTCTGACGTGCATGGGCGACCGTCAACCGTACGCGAATCCGGGCCCTGTCCGCATGCCCGTTCCGGAACCGGACCTTCGGGACGGCTCCCCGGGCGGCCGCCGGCTATCCGGCCCCGGCCGCCAGGGCCCGCCGGCGGTGCCGGGCGACGCGCTCCCGGTTGCCGCACCGCTCGCTGGAGCACCAGCGGCGCCGGCGGCCGCGGGAGGTGTCCAGGTAGACGCGGGTGCAGCCCGCGCCCGCGCAGATCCGCAGCCGGTCCCGGTCGCCGGGGTCGGTCAGCAGCTCGACGGCGTCCCGGGCCACGGCGGCGAGCAGCGCCCCGCAGTCGACGCCGCCGCACAACTCCCGTACGAGCCGGCCTTCGTGGTCCCGCACCGCGCAGAGTCCCGGGGGTGGTCCGGCGGCCAGCGCGTTGACCCGGGAGAGCGCCGGCTCCCGCGGATCGGCTCCGTCCAGTTCCGCCCGTACCAGCGCCTCCACGTCCCCGCGCAGCGCCCGGAAGGCGGCCGCCCAGTCGGGGTCCACCCGGGCCAGCGGCGTCCGGTCGGGCACCAGTCCGGCGCCGGCGAGCCACAGCCGCAGCCCGTCGCCGTCGCGGAGCCCCTCGCGGGGTGCGGAGGTGGCCGCCAGGTCCAGGCAGATCCTCCCGGAGTCGAACCACATGCCGTCACCGCCTCGCTCGCCGGAACCCCGCCCGCCGCCGCTCCCAGAGTGCCCGCGGGCCGGGCGCGGCGGAACCCCCCGCGCCGCGCCGGGATCAGTCGGCGGGCGGCGGCGGGTCCGCGTGCAGCAGCCGCTGGAAGAGGCGGTGGTCGCGCCAGGCGCCGTTGACGTGGAGGTAGTTCGGGGCGAGCCCGTACTGCTCGAAGCCGGCCTTGGCCAGGACCCGCTGCGAGGCCAGGTTGTCGACGAGCGTCCCCGCCTCGACCCGGTGCAGGCCGACGTCGTCGCGGGCGATCCGGCAGACCTCCTCCAGCGCGGCGGTGGCCAGTCCCCTGCCGTTCCAGGCCTCGGCGACCCAGTAGCCGATGCCGCCGCTGCACAGCGGGCCGAGCGTGATCGCGCCGAGGTTGATCGCCCCGACGGGCCGGCCCGTGGCCGCCTCGACGAGCACGTACGGGCGGGCGCGGCCCGCGTCGCGGTCGGCGAGCATGCCCTCGACGCGGTCCCGCTGGCCCGCCTCGGTGTAGAAGCGGGCGGACCGGTACGGCTCGAAGGGGGCCATGTACGCCCGGTTGCGGGCCAGCGCGTGGGCCAGTCCGGCGGCGTCCCCGGGCTCCAGCCCGCGCATCCCCACTCCGTCAATGATCATCCGGGCACGCTAGCCGACACCCCGGCCCGGCGCCCGGACCGGGTCCGGCCGCGGGGGGTCCCCGGCCGCGCCCGCGTCCAGCGACAGCCCGTACCCGCGTTTGACGACGGTCCGGATCAGCTCCGGCGCCCCCAGCGCCGCCCGCAGCCGGGCCACCGCGCTCTCCACCGCGTGCTCGTCCCGCCCGGCCCCCGGCAGTGCCCGCAGCAGGTCGGCCCGCGAGACGACCCGGCCCGGCCGCCGGGCCAGCGCGCGCAGCAGGGCCATGGGGGCCGGCTGCACGGGGCGCAGTTCGGCGTCGAGGAGCACAGCGTGGCCGCGCACCTCCAGGCGGCGCCCGGCCACCGGCAGCACCCGTGCCCGGCCGGGCAGTTCCCGGCACAGGAGTCCCACCAGCGGGCCCGCCCCGGGCCGCTGCGGCTCCGCCGGGTCCAGTCCGTGCGCCCGCAGCGCCGGCGCCGTCCCGGGACCCGTGCAGGCGGCGAGCACGCCGCCGCGCAGCGCGGCCAGCACGGCCTCCCTCATCCCGCGCTCCGCGGCCCGCGCCGGCAGGGCGGCCGCCGCCGACGGCGAGGTGAGGGCGAGCGCGTCCACCCCGCCGGCGGCCACCGCGTCGAGCAGCCGGTCGAACGGCGCGAGGCCGGCCGGGGCCGGCCACCGGTGGACCGGTACGGCCACCACCTCGGCCCCGGCGGCCCGCAGGGCCTCGGGCAGGCCGGGCGGCGGATCACCGTGCAGCAGGAGCGCGACCCGGCGCCCGGCCATCCCGGCCGCCACCAGCCGGTCCCGCAGCGCGGCGGGCGACGGCGCCTGCGGGAACGGCCGCGCGGCGAGTCCGGCCGCCCGGACGGCGGCCCCGGCCTCCGGTCCGTGCGCGAGCAGTTCGGCGTGCCGCAGCCGCTCGCGCAGCGCGGCGCCGATCCCCCACGCGTCGGCGGCGCCGGTCCAGGCACGCCATCCGGCGCCGCCGGTGACGACGGCCGTGTCGGGGGGCCGGCGGATCAACCGCTGGGTGGCGGCGCGCAGTTCGGCGTCCTCGGCGGGGGGTGCGGTCCGCGGCGCGGGGGCGTGCACCACGGCGGCCCCGCGGCCGCGCAGCAGGGCGATCAGCTCGTCGGCCCGCGCGGCGGTGACCGCGACGGTGAAGCCCGCGAGGGGCCCGGGGCCGTGGTGCTGCCTGTCGTCGCGCATGTGACCTGCCTCGCCCGGGGTCCGGTGGCGCGGGCGGCGGCAGGGGGATCCGGAGCCCGAGCCGGAGGGGCAGAGCCTGCCAACACGGCGTGTCCGGCCCGGTTCCGCCGCGTTTCGGGCCCGTTAACCGCCGCGCGGCCGGGGCGTTGCCGCCACCCGGCCTCCGGACCGGCGGGGCGGCGAAGGTATACCGCCCGGCCGCGCGAGCGCGCCCGCGTCGGCCGCGGGACCGCCGGGCCGGGGTGGCCCGCCGCCCACCGGCCGCCCGTCACCACCCGCCCGTCACCGGCCGGGCACCTCCGGGATCGCGCCGCCAGCGCCGTCGGCGCCGCCCCGGGACCCGGCGGCCCAGGCACCGGTCCGGCGGCAGGACTCGGGAATCCAGCCGCCGGGCGGCGCGGTGAGCCACCCGTGCTCGGCGGCCAGGGCCGCGGCGGCCGTGCGCAGGGCGTCCAGGCCGGGGTGCTCGAAGCCTCTGCGCCACACCATGGACAGCGGCGACAGCGGGACGGGCCCGGTCAGCGGCCGCTTCACGCTGCCCGGCATGTCGGGGAAGTCCACCGAGACCAGCACCGGGTTGCGGGTCTTGGCCATCACCCGCCCGAACTCCTCCTTGCCCATCGCGACCGGCGCGGGTGGCGCCACCGCGATCCCCCGGCCGGCGAACAGCTCGCTGGCCAGCCCGGTCCACTCCCGGGTCCGCGGGTTCCCGGCGCCCGCGTACACCGCCTCCCCTGCCAGCCCGTCCAGCGGTACGGCCCCGCACCCGGCCAGCCGGTGGCCCCGCGGCAGCAGCACGGCCAGCGGCTCGTACCGGACCGGGCACCGGTCGAGGCGGGCGGCCTGCGCCGGGTCGAGGCCGTCGGCGTACCCGAAGGAGACGTCCAGCCGGCCGGCCGTGATCTCGGCGGCGGCGTGGGTGAGCCCGCTCTCGAAGCGGGCCATCAGCTCGCAGTCCGGGGCGAGGTCGCGGGCGCGCTCCAGGACGGTGCGCCCGGTGCCGGGCCCGTCGGTGTTGACGTCGACGAGGAGCACGCGCGGCCCGGCCCCGGCGCCGAAGGCGGAGGCGAGCTCCTCGTGCGCGCGCAGCACCCGCCGGGCCAGCGGCAGCAGGAGCTCCCCCTCGGGGGTCAGCGCGACCTGCCGGGTGGTCCGGACGAACAGGCTCGCGTCCAGGGCCCGTTCCAGGCGGCGCACGTCCCGGCTGAGGGCCTGCTGGGCCACGTAGAGGCGGGCGGCGGCGCGGGTGAAGTGCAGCTCTTCGGCGGCGGCGACGAACCCGCGGAGCAGGCGGGGGTCCACATCACGGGGCATCACCCGCGGAGACTAACAACAGGGAGCGGTCAATGGCCCGCGCACAGGTGTTGGACCGCGGCCGGGACCCGGCCCGAGGCTGTTCCCATGCCCACCGCCCCCACCCCCGCCATCACGTGCGGCACCACGCACGGCACCACCACGCCCCGGACGATGCCCCGGATGGCGGTGACCGGCGGCACCCTGGTCATCGCCGCCCCGGCGCCCGGCCGCCGGGCCCGCCCGCACGGCCCCTACCGCCGGCTGTTCGCGCTCCCCGGCACCCGGGCCTTCACGGCGGGGAACCTGCTCGCCCGGCTCCCCATGGGCATGTTCGGGATCAGCGCGGTGATGATGATCGCCGGGCAGCGCGGTTCGTACGCCCTGGCCGGCGCTGTCACCGCCACCGGCGTGGCCGCCACGGCTCTGGTGGCGCCCTGGACGGCCCGGCTGGTCGACCGGTACGGCCAGGCCCGGATCGCCGTACCGGCCGCGGCGATCGCCGTCCTCGGCTCCCTGTCCCTCGTCGCGTGCGTGCGCTCCGGTGCGCCCGCCTGGACCCTCTTCGCCTCGTACGCGGCCACCGCCACCACCCCCAACACCGGCGGCATGTCCCGGGCCCGCTGGACCCACCTGCTGCACGGCTCCCCCGCCGCGCACCACACGGCGATGTCCTTCGAGCAGGCCGCCGACGAGCTGTGCTTCATGCTCGGCCCGGTCCTGGCGGCCCTCCTGTGCACCGCCGTCTTCCCCGAGGCGGGCACCCTCACCGCCGCGGTCCTGCTCCTGACCGGAATACTCGTCTTCGCCGCGCAGCGCGCCACGGAGCCCCCGCCGTCCGCGGTGCCCCCGCGCGGCTCCCGCTCCCCGCTGCGCGCGCTGGGGCCGCTGCTGCTCCTCTTCCTGGCCCTGGGCGCGGTCTTCGGCTCGATGGAGGTCACCTCCATCGCCCACCTCGACGCGTACGGCCTGGGCGCCGCCTCCGGCCCGGTCCTGGCCCTCCAGGCGGCCGGCGCCTGCGCGGCCGGGCTGGTCTACGGCACCCTGCGCCCGCGCGGCCTGCCCCTGTGCCTGTCGGCCATGGCCGCGTGCATGGCGCTGCCCTGGGCGGCGGCCGCGACGGGCTCGCTGGCCGCCCTCGCGGGGGCCCTGCTGCTGGCCGGCATGGCCACGGCCCCGACGATGGTCACCGCGATGTCCCGGGTCCACGCGCTCACCCCCGGGGGCCGCCTCAACGAGGGGATGACCCTCGCGGTGACCGCGATCATGACGGGCATCGCCGCCGGCTCGGCCACCGCCGGCCTCGCGGTCGACCACCTGGGCACGACCACGGCGTACCTGCTCCCGGCCGCCGCCGCGGCCCTGTCCCTGCCCGCCGCGGCGGCCGCGCGCGTCCGGGCATGACAAAGGCCCCGCAGCGTCGAGGCCGCGGGGCCTGTGCCCACATGGGGTGGTGGAGATGGCGGGAATCGAACCCGCGTCCAACGGTGCAGAAGCAGGGCTTCTCCGAGCGCAGTCCGCTGCGCTTTTCTCAGCCCCGGAGATCACACGGACAAGTCTCCGACGGGCTCAGTCACTGTTTGGTTTCCCTCCAGCCCCCGTGACCGGGGTTAGAGGTTTAGATCCCTAGTTGACGCCAGGATCCGGACCGGGACCACTTCCGGGCTGACGCTCCTCACAGAGGCTTCAGCTCACTGTTATTAGGCAGCGAGGGTGAAGCGGGAGTTATCGCTCTTGGAGTTGGCGATTATTGTTTGCGACATGTGGTTAGCGAGATCATTGCCGCTTCCTCGGCTCGCTTCCCCTGCATCGACATCCGCTGTCGAAACCGATCATCCCCATGCTTGACACGCTGTTCAGTTGTGTACTGCTTCGAGCAGCTCCACCGTTCAGCGCGTGGTGCTGACGCCATGGTACGCGAAGTGGACCACCGCGTGCCAGGAGATTAAACCGTACCCCGCTGCTTGCGCCGGATCGCCGAGATGGCGCGGTTGGTCTCGCGGGTGTCCTGCTTCTCGCGGAGGGTCTGCCGCTTGTCGTACTCCTTCTTGCCCTTCGCCAGCGCGATCTCCACCTTCGCCCGGCCGTCCTTGAAGTACAGGGACAGCGGCACGATCGTGTGGCCCGACTCCGACGCCTTCGACTCCAGCTTGTCGATCTCCTCGCGGTGCATGAGGAGCTTGCGCTTGCGCCGGGCGCTGTGGTTGGTCCAGGTGCCCTGGCTGTACTCCGGCACGTGCACGTTGTAGAGCCACGCCTCGCGGCTCTCCATCGTCACGAACCCGTCGACCAGCGAGGCCCGCCCCTGGCGCAGGGACTTGACCTCGGTCCCGGTGAGCACGATCCCGCACTCGTAGGTGTCGACGATCGTGTAGTCGTGCCGCGCCTTCTTGTTCTGCGCGATCAGCTTGCGCCCTTTTTCCTTAGCCATAGTGCGGTCATTTTCGCACTACGGACCCACCCCGAGGCCACCCATTACCGCCGCGGCCCGTTCCTCGGCCCCGTCGCCCGCCGCCAGGTCCGGGGTGATGCCGGTGCCGTCGAGGCTGCGGCCCGCCGGAGTGCGGTACGTGCCCACGGTCAGCTCGGCCACCGAACCGTCCGGGAGCGCGGTCGGCATCTGCACCGAACCCTTGCCGAAGGTGCGGCTGCCCACCGCCACCGCCCGGCCGCGGTCCTGGAGGGCCCCCGTCAGCAGCTCGGCGGCGCTCATCGTGCCGCCGTCGACCAGGGCCACCAGCGGCCGGGCCGTGTCGCCGCCCGGGGCCGCGTACAGGGCGCGCTGCTCGCCCCGTACGTCGTACGTCGCCACCAGCCCGCCGTCGAGGAAGGCGGAGGCCGCGGCGACCGCCTCGGCGACCAGCCCGCCCGGGTTGCCGCGCAGGTCCAGCAGGATGCCCGCGCCCGGCGGGGCCGCGCGGACGGCGGCCCTGACCAGCTCGCCGGAGCCGCGGGTGAAGGAGGCCACCTTGACGACGGTGGTGCCGTCCGGGCGCCGGACCGCCGTCACCGGCTCGGTGCGCAGCTCCTCGCGGCGCACGGTCTCGGTGAGATCGGCGCCGGCCCGGCTCAGGCCCAGGACGACGGGGGTGCCGGAGGCGCCGCGCAGCAGGGAGACGACGTCCGGCACGGCCAGGCCGGTCACGCCGTGCCCGTCGACGCTCAGCAGCCGGTCCCCGGCGCGCAGCCCGGCCCGGGCGGCGGGGCCGCCGGGCTCGACCCGGTCCACGTCGATCGCGCCGTCCGGCTCGCGCCGCGCCCACAGGCCGACGCCGGTCCAGCGGCCGTCGAGGCCCTCGGCGAAGGCCGCGTACTCGCCGCGGTCGTAGACGGTGCCCCAGCGGTCGCCGCTGCGGCTGACGACCTCCTGGGCGGCCTTCTTCCCGGACTTCCCTTCGGCGACGGCCTCGGCGACGGCCCGGGCCACGGCCTCCCGGTCGGCGGTGCCGCTCGCGCGCGCGGCCGCCGGGCCGGGGCCGCCGCCGCGGGCGACCGGGGCGGCCGGCTCCGCGGCCTCCTCGCGGTCCCAGCAGCCGGTGCTCGCGGCGGTGGTGACGGCCGCGAGGAAGGCCAACGTCAGGACGGCCCCGCGACGCGTGTCGCGGGGCCGGAGACAGAAGGCGGGCAGACCCTGCATGGCGCCGAGTCTAGGACAAGCCCCGCGCCGTCACGGAGGGTTGACCGTACGGCTCACGGGGCGCTCGTCACACCTTCAGGTACTTGCGCAGGGCGACGAAGGCCGCCATGGAGGGCATCAGCAGTCCGATGAACAGGACGTACGGGAGCTTGCCGAGGACCGAGCTCCAGCCCATGAAGTCGATGAGCTGGATCTTGTCGCGCAGGCCGACGCCGTGGTCGATCACGAAGTACTGGCCGGAGACCAGCATGGCGCAGGCGAAGAGCGCGCCGATCAGGCCGGCGACGGCCGCCTCCATGATGAAGGGGACCTGGATGTAGAAGCTGGAGGCGCCCACGAGCCGCATGATGCCGGTCTCCCGCCTGCGGCTGAACGCCGAGACGCGCACGGTGTTGACGATCAGCAGCAGCGCCACGACCAGCATGACCAGCATGATGCCGAGGGCGGCGAAGTTCAGGTAGTTGAGGATGCGGAAGAGGTCGTCGATCTCCTTGCGCTGGTCGTCGACGGTGTAGATGCCGTCGCGGCCGGCGAAGGCGGAGGTGACCACCTTGTACTTCTCCGGGTTCTTCAGCTTGACCCGGTAGGACTCCTGCATCTGGTCCGGGGTGATCGAGGAGGCCAGCGCGGTGTGGCCGTACTGCTCCTGGTAGTGCTTGTAGGCCTCGTCGGCCGACTCGTAGGCGACGGACTTGACCAGGTCCATCTGCTTGAGCTCGGTCTCGATCTGCTTCTTCTGCTCGGCCGTCACCGCGCCCTTGCGGCAGGTGGCGACGCCGGAGGCCTGGGAGGCCGAGCCGTCCGGCTTGGCGGCGGGCTCGCTGGCCTCGGCCGCGTCCTGCTTGTTGCAGAGGTAGATCGAGACGTTGGCCTTGTCGTACCAGTAGCCCTTCATGCTGCTCACCTGCTCGCGCATGAGCAGGGAGCCTCCGAACAGGGCCAGCGACAGGGCCACGGAGATGATGACCGCGAAGGTCATGGTGAGATTGCGACGGAGGCCGACGCCGATCTCCGACATGACGAACTGGGCGCGCATGGCGTCCTTTCAGTGCTGGTAGCCGTAGACGCCGCGCGACTGGTCGCGTACGAGACGGCCCTGTTCGAGTTCGATGACGCGCTTGCGCATCTGGTCGACGATCTGCTGGTCGTGCGTCGCCATGATCACGGTGGTGCCGGTCCGGTTGATCCGGTCCAGCAGCTTCATGATGCCGACGGAGGTCTGCGGGTCGAGGTTGCCGGTGGGCTCGTCCGCGATCAGCAGGGCCGGCCGGTTGACGAAGGCGCGGGCGATGGCCACGCGCTGCTGCTCGCCGCCGGACAGCTCGCCGGGCATCCGGGCCTCCTTGCCGCCGAGGCCGACGAGCTCCAGGACCTGCGGGACGGCCTTGCGGATCTCGCCCCGGGGCTTGCCGATGACCTCCTGGGCGAAGGCCACGTTCTCGGCCACCGTCTTGTTCGGGAGGAGGCGGAAGTCCTGGAAGACGGTCCCCAGCTGGCGCCGCATCTGCGGGACCTTCCAGTTGGAGAGCTTGGCGAGGTCCTTGCCCAGGACGTGCACCTGGCCGTGGCTCGCCCGCTCCTCGCGCAGGATCAGCCGCAGGAAGGTGGACTTGCCGGAGCCGGAGGAGCCGACGAGGAAGACGAACTCGCCCTTGGCGATGTCCAGGGACACATCTCTGAGTGCGGGGCGGTTCTGCTTCGGGTAGGACTTGGAGACACTGTCGAATCGGATCACGGGTGCACCACGGTCGCCGGGAGTAGGTGAGCGTGACCATACGCGACCGGGCGCGGGGTGGGGACCCGGCCTCCGGACTTGTCCGCTTTATCCCCTGGCGGGGGCGGGTGCGGACCGCGATTGCCCGGAGGGGCCGCGCCGAATGCCGGCGGAGCTGGCACAGTGGGAGGGGGAACGGTCCGGTTCCCCGTGGCGTTGTACGAGGGGATGAGAGGAGGAGCGCATGACATATGACCGGCTCGTGTGCGCGAACTGCGCGGCACCCGTCAGCCAGGGCCGCTGCCCTGTGTGCCGGGCGAACCGGGAGCGCCTCCAGCAGGAGGGCCCCTTCTCCGGCCTGAACCCCGTGGCGCTCATCGCCCTGATGGTGGTCCTGGTGGCCGCCCTGGCCCTGGTGGCGCAGCACGCCGCGTAGGCGTGACGAGCACGGCGCGGCCCGGCGGCCGCGCGCAACGCAAGGGCCCGGACACCCCTGGTGTCCGGGCCCTTCCGTGTGCGTGCGGGGAGCTACGCGGTCTGCTCCTGCTGCTTGCGCCAGCGGATGCCGGCCTCCAGGAATCCGTCGATCTCGCCGTCGAGGACCGCCTGCGGGTTGCCGACCTCGAACTCCGTGCGCAGGTCCTTGACCATCTGGTACGGGTGCAGGACGTACGAGCGCATCTGGTTGCCCCAGGAGCTGCCGCCGTCCTTGAGGGCGTCCATCCTGGCCTGCTCCTCCTGGCGGCGCCGCTCCAGCAGCTTGGCCTGGAGGACGTTCATGGCGCTGGCCTTGTTCTGGATCTGCGAGCGCTCGTTCTGGCAGGAGACGACGATGCCGGTCGGGATGTGCGTGATGCGCACGGCCGAGTCGGTGGTGTTGACGCCCTGGCCGCCGGGGCCGGAGGCGCGGTAGACGTCGATGCGCAGCTCGCCCTCGTCGATGTCGACGTGGTCGCTGGACTCGACGACGGGGAGCACCTCGACGCCCGCGAAGGAGGTCTGGCGGCGGCCCTGGTTGTCGAAGGGGGAGATGCGCACCAGGCGGTGCGTGCCCTGCTCGACCGAGAGGGTGCCGTAGGCGTAGGGCGCCTTGACGACGAAGGTGGTCGACTTGATGCCGGCCTCCTCCGCGTACGAGGTCTCGTAGATCTCGGTGGCGTAGCCGTGGCGCTCGGCCCAGCGCAGGTACATGCGCTGGAGGCGCTCGGCGAAGTCGGAGGCGTCGACGCCGCCGGCCTCGGCACGGATGTTGACCAGCGCCTCGCGCTCGGCGTACTCGCCGGACAGGAGGGTGCGGACCTCCATCTCGTCCAGGGCCTTGCGGACGGAGACGAGCTCGGTCTCGGCCTCGGCGAGGGTGTCCGCGTCGTCCATCTCCTGGGCCAGCTCGAAGAGGACCGCGAGGTCGTCGATGCGCCCGCGCAGGGTCTCGGTCTTGCGGACCTCGGCCTGGAGGTGGGACAGCTTGCTCGTGATCTTCTGGGCGGCTTCCGGGTCGTCCCACAGGGACGGCGCGGCGGCCTGCTCCTCCAGCACGGCGATATCTGCCCTCAGCTTGTCGAGGTCCAGGACGGCCTCGATCGACCCCATGGTCGAGGAGAGGGACTTCAGCTCTTCGGAAACATCGACGACTGCCACGGGTCCAGCGTAGCCGGTCCGCGGAGGAGGCCGTCCGGGCAGGCCGGATCACCCGTACCGGGGGCGGGTCGCACGGGCGTACGCTCACGGCATGACCGTCCTCCTCGTCAAGCGCCGCCATGTGGACCACATGCGCGTCACGACCACGAGCTGTCGGCCGCCGGACCGCCCCCGAGCCTGATCCACCCCGATCCGACTTCGGTCCTGTCCGCGGACCGGCGGCCCCGGCGCCACCCCTGCCGGCGGCCCTCCCCTCTCTCCGCGGCCCCCGCCACCCCCGGGGACCAGGACCCCGTGACATCCGAAACGGAGCCGTCATGCCGTCCGCGCACTCCCTTCCCGTCCTGGACCTCTCCGAGGCCGACGACCCGGCCCTGCGGGCCTCCTTCCTGGAGCGGCTGCACGCCGCCGCCCGGGACAGCGGGTTCCTGCACCTGACCGGACACGGCGTCACCACCGCCGAGACCGCCCGCATCCTCGAACTGACCAGGGCCTTCTTCGCGCTCCCGGAAGCCGACCGGCTGGCCGTGAGCAATCTGAACTCCCCCCACTTCCGCGGCTACACCCGCATCGGCCACGAGCTGACGGGCGGGGCGTCCGACTGGCGCGACCAGCTGGACGTGGGCGCCGAGCGCCCCGCGCGCACGCCGGAGCCGGGCGATCCGGCGTACCTCTGGCTGGAGGGCCCCAACCAGTGGCCCGCCGCGCTCCCCGAACTGCGCACGGCGGTCCTGGAGTGGCAGACGCGGCTCGCCGCGGTGGCCCACCGCCTGCTGCGGGAGCTGCTGGCCTCCATCGGCGCCCCGCCCGACTTCTTCGACGCGGCCTTCGCGGACCGCCCCCACCTGCACACCAAGCTGATCCGCTACCCCGGGTCCGCCCCCACCGGCGCGGACCAGGGCGTGGGCGCGCACAAGGACTACGGCTTCCTGACGCTGCTGCTGCAGGACGCGGTGGGCGGCCTCCAGGTGGTCCGGGACGGTGCCTTCGTGGACGTGCCGCCGCTGCCCGGGGCGTTCGTGGTGAACCTGGGAGAGCTGCTGGAGATAGCGACCGAGGGGTACCTGACGGCGACGGACCACCGGGTGGTCAGCCCGAGGGGGTCGGTGGAGCGCTACTCGGTGCCGTTCTTCTACAACCCGCGGCTGGACGCGGTCGTGGAGACGGTCCCGGGCGACTACCTGCGCTCGGCGCCCGGGATCGCGCACGACGCCCGCAACCCGCTGCACGCGCAGTACGGCCGCAACGAGCTCAAGGGCTGGGTCCGCGCCCACCCCCGGGTGGCCCGGCGCTGGCACCCGGAGCTGCTGGCGGCGTAGGACGCGGTCCGGCCCGCCGCTACGGGGTGCGCGGGCCGGTGGAGTGCTTGCCGTCCTGCGGCGGCGCGGCCTCCTCGCCGCCCGAGACGGCGAACCACGTGCCCACGCCCACCGCCGCCGCCAGCGCCAGCGCCGACGCGGACAGCACGAGCCGGCGCTTGCGCGCCGCCTCGGCGCGGTGGCGGGCCGAGCCAGGCCGGTGGCCGCCGGCCGGGCGCGGCACCCGGGCGGTGCCCAGTGCGCCGCCCGCCAGCTCGTCCGGCCCCGGCACCCGCATCGAGGTGTGCGTGTCCCGGTTGGAGTCGGTGGCCGAGCCGGGCACCAGCGGGACCACGCCCCGGCGGCGCACCGGCTCGGCGGCCGGCTCCTGGGCCGGGCCGGGCTCCGGTTCGGCGTCGTCCGGCTCGTCCACGTCGAGCGGCGGGATTCCGGCCAGCATCGGCAGCAGGTCCCGCAGACGGGCCGACAGCTCCGAGGCCCGCAGCCGCGACGCCGGGGCCTTGGCCAGGCACTGCACGACCAGCTGCCACAGCTCCTCGGGGATCCCGGGCAGCGGGACCACCGTCTCGGTGACGTGCCGGCGCAGCACCGCGCCCGGGTGCCCGCCGCCGAAGGGGGTGAACCCGGCCAGCAGCTCGTACAGGACCGTGGCCAGCGCGTAGATGTCGACGGCGGCCCGCGGGGGCAGGCCCTCGACGATCTCGGGGGCCAGGTAGTCGGGGGTGCCGATGATGCGGGTGCTCGGGGCGGTGGTCCGGCCCCCGGAGACCCGGCGCGGGGAGTCGATCAGCTTGGCCACGCCGAAGTCGGTCAGCAGCGCCGGGTGCGCCCCGCCCGGGCCCAGCGGGCCCTGCATGTCGAGCAGCACGTTCTCGGGCTTGACGTCCCGGTGCACGACCCCGGCCGCGTGGGCCGCGGCCAGCGCGTCGGCCACGTCCGCGACGATCGCCACGGCCGCCTCGGGGGCGAGCCGCCGCTCGCGGTCCAGCCGGGTGCGCAGGTCCGTGCCCCGGACGAGGTCCATGACGAGGGCGAGGTCGTTGCCGTCGACGACGAGGTCGCGGACGGAGACGACGTGGGGGTGCTCCAGGCCGAGCAGCGCGCTGCGCTCCTGGACGAACCGTCCGACCAGCTCCTGGTCGGACGCGAGGTCCTCGCGCAGCAGTTTGACGGCGACGGGCCCGTCAGGCCCCTCGCCCAGCCACACCGTGCCCGCGCTGCCGCGCCCCAGAATCTGGTGCGCGGTGTACCGGCTGCCGATCTTCCGTGCCACGACTGCTCCCTCAGCGGCTGGCCTACGCACCAAAGCTACGCGGCCGGGTCGGCCTTGACGGCCAGTAGGGGGCCCGATTCGCGGCGACCTTCACTTCTGCGGGCGAAATCACCCCGCAGAAGTCGACAAATCCACGAACTCGGCGCTACGGGACCCCGCTTCAGGGCTGGGAGGGGCCCCCGGTGCCACCGCCGCCGCCACCGACGGACCCGATCCAGTCGGCGGCCTCGGTGCCCCAGGTCCACAGCTGGTCCCACCAGCCGCGGCCGGTGCCGACCCACTCCTGGAGCGGGGTCAGCTCCCAGACCAGCCAGCCCGCCACGAAGAACAGCAGGATCATGACCAGGCAGCCCTTGAGGCAGCCGAGTCCGGGGATGTGCACCGGGTTGGCGCTGCGGCGCCGGGGTTCGCGCGGGGGGCGCTGCTGCGGCGGCGGGCCCTGCGGGGGCTGCTGCTGCGGCGGACCCTGCGGCTGGCGGTACTGGGGCTGCTGCTGGGGCTGCTGCTGGGGCTGCTGCGGCGGCTGGTACTGCTGCGGCTGGCGCTGCTGTTGCTGCTGCGGCTGGTAGTGCTGCGGCGGCGGGGGGGCGTACTGCTGGTGCTGCGGCGGCTGCTGGTACTGCTGGGGCGGGGGCGCCTGCCGGTACTGCTGCGGGGGCTGTTGCCCCTGGGGCCGCTGCTGCGGGGGCGGCGGCGCCTGCCGCTGCGGCCGGCGGCGCAGCGGGTCCTCGGCGGGGTCGAGGTACTGCATCTGGGTCTGCTCGTTGCGGTCGCGGGCGGCGCGCATCTGCGACTCCCACGGGTGCGGCTGGTCCGGCCGCTGCACCGGGGGCATGACGGAGGTCGGGTCGGCGCCCGGGGCGCCCCCCGGACCGCCCGTGTGCGGCAGTACGGAGGTGGCGTCGGCGGCCCCGACGGGCGGGAGGACGCTGGTCATGCCGTTCGGGTCGTACCCGCCCAGGGGCGTGCCGGCACCGCCGGGCAGCACCTGGGTGGGGTCCGCGGCCCCGGGGGTGACGGGGACCGGCGCGGGCGAGGGGTCGGGCGCGAGCAGCGCGCCGACGCCGAGCGCCGCCTCCACCTCGGAGGGCGCGGAGTGCACGCCGATGCCCGCGGCGACCACGCGCAGGCCGCGGGCCAGGCTCTCGGCGCTGGGGCGCTCGGTCGGCTCCTTGCGCAGGCACCGCTCGATGACGGTCCACAGCGGCTCGGGCAGGGTCGAGGGGCGCTGGGGCTCCTCGCTGAGGTGGCGGTGGAGGACTTCGAGGGCGGTGCCGCCGGCGAACGGCGGGCGGCCGGTGAGCAGTTCGTAGAGCAGGATGCCCGCGCCGTAGATGTCCACCGCGGAGGTCTGCGGGCGACCCTCGGCCGACTCGGGGGCGACGTAGGCCGGGGTCCCGACGAACTCGTGGGTGCGGGTCAGGCCCGGGGAGTCGGCCAGGCGGGCGATGCCGAAGTCGGTCAGCATCGGCTTCATCTGGCCGCCGCGCTCGTCGAGCAGCACGTTGGCGGGTTTCAGGTCCCGATGGACCACGCCGTCGGCGTGGCTGGCCGCGAGCGCGTCCGCGATCTGGGCGGTCAGCAGGCTCGCGGCGACGGGGGTGAAGGGGCCGTTCTCACGGAGGTACCGGTGCAGGTCCGGGCCCTCGATCAGGTCCATGACCAGGGCGAGCAGGTCGCCCTCGACGACGAGGTCGCGGGTGCGGACGATGTTGGGGTGGGTGAGCCGCAGCAGGACCGAGCGCTCGCGCAGGAAGCGCATGACGATGTCCGGGTCGTGGGCCAGCTCCTCCTTGAGGACCTTGATGGCCACGGTCTCGCCGGGGTGGCCGGCGACCGCCGCCTCCGCGCCGGCGGCCTCCCGCTGGCGGGCGCGCCAGACGGTGCCCGTGGCGCCGCGCCCGAGCGGCTCCTCGAGCAGGTACTTGCTGCCGACTGGCCGCACGTCTCGCGCTCCCTGCTGTCGTCGTGCCGGCGTTCCCGCCGGCGTCGTCCGTCGAAGTTTTTTCCGGCCCACTCTAGGGGGTGTCCCCAGGGAAGACGCGGGCCGACGGAGGTTGGTTGCCGTACATATGTACGAAGGGTGATGTTTGCGGGGTATGCCGGAGGCGATTTTCCCCGGCTTTCCCCGGCTCCCCGTCGATATCCGGCCACGGCCCCGACCGGGCGGTGATCGTTCAAGATCATTTGTTGCCGGGTGCCGGGCGTGTTGTCGGTGACAGGTGCGAGGATGCACCCGTACGGAACGGCTCGGGACGGGAGCCCCGCCCTTCCGGCAGACCTGACCGGACGACGCGTCCGTGCCGGGCGGGGGCGATCGGGCGGCCAGTCCCGCCCTTCCCCTGCCGGGCGCACGCACCGCGCACCGCGCAGAAGGGACCGCTGACGGCGATGCAGATCCGGCTGACCGTCCTTGGGTCGCGCAGCGGCCACCAGACCGCCCCCGCGAGCTGTGACGTGCTCGTCACCGCTCCCCTGGGCACCGCGCTGGCCGCCGTCGCCTCCGGGCTCGCGGCGACCGTCGGCGGGCCCGACACCGGGGGCACGGTGGTGCTGTACGCCGGCGCCGAGCGGCTGGACCTCCAGCGGCGGGTGCTGGGCGAGCCGCCGCTGGTGGACGGGGCGGTCCTGGCGCTGAACGCGCCGGTGCCGGACGTGCTCCCCGAAGAGGACCTCGCCGCGCCCCAGCTGCACGTGGTGGCCGGGCCCGACGCGGGCGGGGTGCACCTGCTGCACAGCGGCCTGATCCGGGTGGGCCGCTCCGCCGACGCCGACGTCCCGCTGGACGATCCCGACGTGTCCCGGCTGCACTGCGCGGTGTCGGTGCTGCGGGACGGGCGGGTGGCGGTGGCCGACCTGACCTCGACGAACGGCACCACCCTGGACGGCGCCCCGGTGGGCCCCCAGCAGATCGCCCTGCCGCCCGGCGCCCTGCTGCGGGTCGGCGAGTCCACCCTGCGCCTGGCGGCCACGGGCGCGGCCCCGCTCCCGGTGACGCCCGACCTGGAGGGCCACCTCGCCGTACCGGGCCGCGCCGTGTCCCCGACCGCGTCGCACCTTCCCCGGCCGGGCGGCCCGTCCGACGGCCCGGCCCCGGCCTCCCTACCGGCGGCCCGGTCGGCGGACTCCCCCCTCCGCGCACCGGCCGCCGCGGCCGGGCACCCCGGAGCAACCGGGCACGGACAGCCGGCGCAGGCCGGGCCCGCCGGCGGCCACGGCCGGACCGGGGCGCCCGCGCACGGCGGGTACGCCGAGCCGTCCGCACACGGCGGATACGCGGCGCCACCCGCACACGGCGGATACGCGGCGCCCTCCGCACACGGCGGGTACGCACCGCCCTCGGCGCACGGCGGGCACGCGGCGCCGCCCTCGCACGGCGGGTACGCCGACCCGTCCGGGTCCGCCGGGGTCCGCGGGGAGGCCGGAGCGCCGGCCTCCGCCCGCGACGGCTCCGGGACCGCCGCGGGCGCGGCCGGACGGCGGCGCGGTCTGGGGGCCTGGGCCCGCAAGTGGGTTCGGGGCGAGGAGGACGCCGGGGAACCGGCCGGGCCGGAGGCCTCGGCCGTCGTCTGCGCCGCACCCGACCCCGACGACCCGGCCGCGCTGCTGCTGGCCGCGCTCGGTCCCACCGAGCGGCTGTGGTCCCGCACCCCCGGCCACCGCGCGGTGCTGGAGGTCGGACTCGGCGCGGGCAGCCGGGTGGCCCTGCGCGGCGTCGGCGGGCTGGGCCTCGCCGGGCCGCGGGCCCGGCTGGCCGGCGTGGCGCGCAGCGTGGTGGCGCAGCTGGCCGCCCTGCACGCCCCGGGGCAGCTGGAGATCGTGCTCGTCGCCACCGACCGGGCGCGGCCGCTCGCCGAGCGGCGGCGCGACTGGGGCTGGCTGGGCTGGCTGCCGCACGTGCGCCCCGCGCACGGCCAGGACTGCCGCCTGCTCCTCGCCTACGACCGCGACCAGGCCCTCGCCCGGACCGGCGAGCTGACCCGGCGGCTGGACGACGGCCCGCTCGGTGCGCACTGGGCCGCCGCCGACCCCGAGCGGGTCCGGGAGGCCGCCCGCGCCTACGCCGGGCCGTACACGGTCCTCGTCCTGGACGGCGATCCGGGCGCGGGCGGGCTGCGGGACGTCACCGGCCGGCTGGCCTCGCACGGCCCGGCCGCCGGCATCCACGTGCTCGCGCTCGCCGAGGCCCCGCCCGCCACGGCCGCCTCACCGGTCACCGAGACCTTCGAGGCGGCCTGCTCGGCCACCCCCGCGTTCCGTGACTGCGGGGCCGTGGCCCTGCTCAGCGGCGACGTGGCCACGGCCGTACGGACCTTCGCGGTCGACGGCGGCAGACCGGCGCCGACCGGCGACACCGCCACCGTCGACGCCGTCTCCGCCGCCTGGGCCGAGCGGTTCGCCCGCGCCCTGGCCCCGCTGCGCGCCGACGGTGCGGGCGCGGCCGCGGCCGCCGACTCCTACCGTCCGGCCTCGGCCACCCTGCCCGCGACCGCGCGGCTGCTGGACGAGCTGGGGCTGGCGCGGGCCACCCCGGCCTCGCTGATGGCCCGTTGGGCCGAGGCCACCGACCTGGGCCAGGGCCAGGGCGGCCTGGTCGAGGTCGTGCTGGGCGGCGGGCGGCGCGGTCCCGTCGGGGCCGAGCTGGTCCACGACGGCCCGCACCTGCTGATCGAGGGGCCGGCCGGGAGCGGGCGCACCGAGCTGCTGCGTTCGGTGGCCGCCTCGCTGGCCGCGGCCGCCCGGCCCGACCTGCTGGGCCTGGTCCTGCTCGACGGGGCCGGCGGGGAGCGCGGTGACGGGCTGCTGCCCTGTACCGAGCTGCCGCACGCGGCGGCGCACCTGGTGGCCTCGGATCCGTTGCGCATGCGGGAGTTCGCGCAGGCGCTGGGCGCGGAGCTGAAGCGGCGTTCGGAGCTGCTGGAGGGGGTGCCGTTCGCCGAGTGGCACGCCCGCCGCGAGGTCTCGGGCCGGCTGGTCTCCCCCCGCCGGCCGTCCCCCGGCGAGGTGCACGGGGAGGCGGACCCGCCGCGCACGGGCACGTTGCGGCTGCGCGCCGCCGCCCTGCGGAACGGGCCGCCCGGCCCGAGTCCGCTGCCGCGGCTGGTGGTGCTGGTGGACGACCTCGACGCGCTGGTGGCGCCGGGCCTCGGCAGTACGGGCCGCCCGGCCGCCGGATCGGTGGTCCGCGCGCTGGAGGCGGTGGCCCGTGAGGGGGCCCGGCTCGGCGTGCACCTGGTGGCCACCAGCGCCCGCCCCGACCGCACGGCCGAGACGGGGCTGGCCCGGCTCACGACACTGCGGGTGGAGCTCGACGCGCCGGACCAACCGGGGCCGGGCCGCGGGCTGTTGCGGTACGCGGACGGGCGGACGGTCCCGTTCCAGGCGGGCCGGGTCACCGGGCGCATTCCCCGGACGGCGACCCTGAGGCCCACTGTGGTGCCGGTGGAGTGGGAGCGGATGGGCGATCCGCCGGCCCGGCGTCCGGTGCGCGAGCTGGGCAACGGGCCGACCGACCTCGCGCTGCTGGCCAGTGCCCTGGACCGGGCCTCGCACCTGGTCTCCGCCACGCCCGTGCTGTTCCCGCCGGCCCCCTGACGGCCGACTCCGGCCCCGCGACGCGGTATTGCGGGGGCGGGCGGGTCGGCGTAGACCTTGTGGTCCGGGACACACCACGGGCATCGGGGGCAGCACCATGCACAGGCGCGGAACGAGCCGTACGACGTCGGGCTGGGCGGCGCTGGCCGCGGCGGGCGCGCTGGCGCTCACCGCGTGCGGGGGCGGCGGCGACGAGAAGGACCCTCCCCAGGGCGGCACGGGCCAGGCCGCACCGCGGGTGGAACTGCCGCGGCTGACCGGCGAGAGGCTGGAGGTCGCGGCGGTCTGGACGGGCCCGGAGCAGGAGAACTTCACCAAGGTCCTCAAGGAGTTCGAGAAGCGGACGGGGGCGGCCGTCACGTTCGTCCCGGCGCAGGACCCGATCGTCACCTTCCTCGGTTCGAAGATCGCGGGCGGCGCTCCGCCGGACGTGGCGCTGCTCCCGCAGGTCGGCGCGCTGGTCTCGGCGGTGCAGAACAAGTGGGCGCAGCCGGTGGGCCCCGAGGCGCAGGCCCAGCTCGACAAGAACTACTCGGCGGGCTGGAAGGCGCTGGGCGCGGTCGAGGGCACCCAGTACGGGGTGTACTACAAGGCCGCCAACAAGTCGCTGATCTGGTACAACGCGAAGGCCTTCGAGGCGGCGGGCGTCAAGCCGCCGTCGACCTGGAAGGAGCTGGTGACGGCGGCCGACACGCTGTCCGCCTCCGGGACGCCCGCGGTGTCGGTGGCCGGCGCGGACGGGTGGACCCTCACCGACTGGTTCGAGAACGTCTACCTCTCCCAGGCGGGCCCGGAGAAGTACGACCAGTTGGCGAAGCACCGGATCAAGTGGACGGACGACAGCGTCAAGCAGGCGCTGACCACCCTGGGCGAGCTGTTCGGGCGCAAGGACTTCCTGGCGGGCGGGGCGAGCGGGGCCCTGTCCACCGAGTTCCCCAAGTCGGTGACGCAGACCTTCACGGGCGGGGACCGGCCGGCGGCCGCGATGGTCTTCGAGGGCGACTTCGTGGCGGTGAACATCGCGCAGACGGAGGCGAAGGTGGGCACCGACGCGCTGGTGTTCCCCTTCCCGGCCGTCGGCGCGAAGGCTCCGGTGGTCTCGGGCGGTGACGTGGCGGTGGCGCTGAAGCCGTCGAAGGGCGCGCAGGCGCTGCTGACCTTCCTGGCCTCGCCGGACGCGGCCGAGATCCAGGCCCGGGCGGGCGGTTTCGTCTCGCCGAACAAGGCGGTGGATCCGGCGGCCTACCCCAACGACATCCAGCGGGGCATCGCGAAGGCGCTGATCGCGGCGGGTGACGACTTCCGCTTCGACATGTCGGACCAGGCTCCGGCGGCCTTCGGCGGGACGCCGGGCGCGGGCGAGTGGAAGGCGCTCCAGGACTTCCTGGCGAACCCGTCGGACGTGGCGGGGGCGCAGGCGAAACTGGAGGCCGACGCGGCCAAGGCGTACGGGAACTGATCCGGTGGCGGCCACGGTCACCCCCACCGCCCCGCGCGGGACGGCCCGGTCCGCCGAGGCGCGGCGCCGGCGTCTGGTCGCGGCGGCGTTCCTGCTGCCGGCGCTGGTGCTGCTCGGCGCGCTCGTCGTGCACCCGATCGGCTACTCGGTCTACCGCAGCTTCTTCGACCGCTCCGGATCCGCGTTCGTCGGCGGCGACAACTACCGGGAGATCCTGAGCGACGCGACCATCCGCACCGCGCTGAAGAACACCGCGGTGTGGGTGGTGCTGGCACCGACGACGGCCACCGCCCTCGGTCTGATCTTCGCGGTGCTCACCGAACGGGTGCGCTGGGGAACGGCGTTCAAGCTGCTGGTCTTCATGCCGATGGCCATCTCGATGCTGGCGGCGGGCATCATCTTCCGGCTGGTGTACGACCACGATCCCGACCGGGGCGTCGCCAACGCGGTCTGGGTCGGGGTGCACGACACCTTCGCGCAGTCCTCGGCCTTCCCCAAGGCGCGTCCGGGCCGGGACTCTCCGCTGGTGGACGCGGGCGGGGGCGCGTTCGTGACCCGTGATCCGGTGCGGGCGGGCACCCCGGTGCTGCTGCCGCTGGTCGGCGTGGCCCCCGAGGCCCTGCCGGCGGGGACCCGTACGGCGAAGGCGGCTACCGCGGCGCCGGACCGGGTGACCGGGACCGTCTGGCAGGACTTCACGCGGGGCGGGGGCGGCAGCACGAACGCGGTGGACCCGGCCGAGTCGGCGTTCTCCGGTATGCGGGTGGAGGCGGTCCGGGACGGCAGGGTGGTGGCGTCGGCGACCTCGGGAGCCGACGGCGTCTTCGTGCTGCCCGCGAACGCGGACGGCGCGCGGTTGCGGCTGCCCGCGTCGAACTTCCAGGAGGCCTACGCGGGCGTCCAGTGGCTGGGCCCGGCGCTGGTGACCCCGGCGGTCATCGGGGCGTACGTGTGGATGTGGGCGGGCTTCGCGATGGTGCTGATCGGGGCCGGACTGGCGGCCGTGCCGCGCGAGCTGCTGGAGGCGGCGCGGGTGGACGGGGCCAACGAGTGGCAGGTGTTCCGGCGGATCACGGTGCCGCTGCTGGGGCCGGTGCTGGCGGTGGTGCTGGTCACGCTGGTCATCAACGTGATGAAGATCTTCGACCTGGTGTTCGTGATCGCTCCGGGGGCGGTCCAGGACGACGCGAACGTCCTGGCGCTCCAGCTGTACCGCACGTCCTTCGGGACGGACGCCGATCCGGGGCTCGGCAGCGCCATCGCGGTGCTGCTGCTGGTGCTGGTGGTTCCGGTGATGCTGGTGAACATCCGCAGGCTGCGGAAGGAGGGGGCCCGATGAGCGGGACCGAGCCGACACCGGACCCGGCGGCGCCGCCCGGCCCGCCGGCCCACGAACCGCCCCGTCCGCCCGCCCGCGCCTCGGCCGTACCCGCACAGGGCGGCCCGGCACAGGACGGCCCGGCACAGAGCGGACGGGCGCAGGGCGGACGGGCGCAGGGCGGCCCCCTCGGGAAGTCTCCCGGGGAGGGCTCTGAGAGGGTCGCGGGGGCGGGTCCCGGGCGGGCCTCGGCCACGGCACGGCCCGCGCCGGTCGCGGTACGGCGGCGGGCGGGGGCCGGCGGGGTGGCCGCGCGCGGCCTGGTGGCCCGGCTCTCGGGCGGGGCGCTGCGCCTCTTCCTGGTCGCGGCGGCGCTCTTCTGGCTGCTGCCCACCCTCGGGCTGCTCGTCTCCTCCTTCCTGTCCCCCACCGATCTGAGCAAGGGCGGCTGGTGGGAGGCGCTGACGGCGCCGTCCCGGCTGACGGTGGACAACTACGAGCGGCTGCTGGCCAACGACACGATCACCGGCTCCCTGCTGAACACGGTGGCCATCGCGGTGCCGGCGACGCTGCTCGTGGTGGTCCTCGGTTCCTTCGCCGGATACGCCTTCGCCTGGCTGGAGTTCCCCGGCCGGGACTGGCTGTTCCTCGTCGTCGTGGGGCTGCTCGTGGTCCCGGTGCAGGTGGCGCTGATCCCGGTGTCCGAACTCTTCGGTTCCATCGGCCTGTTCGAGACGACCGCGGGCGTCGTGCTGTTCCACACCGCCTTCGGGCTGCCCTTCGCGGTGTTCCTGCTGCGCAACTTCTTCGCGGAGATCCCGCGCGAGCTGCTGGAGGCGGCCCGGTTGGACGGTGCGGGCGAACTGCGGCTGTTCGCGCGGGTGGTGCTGCCGCTGGGCGGGCCGGCCATCGCCTCGCTCGGCATCTTCCAGTTCCTGTGGGTGTGGAACGACATGCTCGTCGCGCTGGTCTTCGCGGACTCGGCGCACCCGCCGGTGACGGTCGCGCTCCAGCAGCAGGTGCGGCAGTTCGGCAACAACATCGACGTACTGGCCCCGGGCGCGTTCCTGTCGATGGTGGTGCCGCTCGTCGTCTTCTTCGCCTTCCAGAGGCAGTTCGTGACGGGGGTGATGGCCGGCGCCGTCAAGTGACCTCCCCGGCACGGCCGGCGGCACCGGATCACGGCGCCGACCTGCGGCGTCGACGCTCACCGCCCCGTGACCCGAATGCCGCACCCCGCGTAACCCGATCGCCGCACCGGGGGTTTCCGGGCCGTACGCCCGCCCGTCGACCCCTGGATGTGCCGTGCCCCGGTTCAGCGTCATCGTGCCCGCGTACCAGGTCCAGGCGTACCTCCAGGAGGCCCTGGACTCGGTCCTGACGCAGTCGTACCCGGATCTGGAACTGATCGCGGTGGACGACGCGTCCCCGGACGCCTGCGGTTCGATCATCGACGCGTACGCGGCCCGGGACCCGCGGGTCACCGCCGTGCACCTGGCGCACAACCTGGGTCCCGGCCCGGCCCGCAACGCGGGCCTGGCCCGGGCCGCCGGCGACTACCTGGTCTTCCTCGACGGGGACGACGCCCTCACCCCGGGCGCCCTGCGGGCCGTCACCGACCGGCTGAAGGCCGCCGGCTCGCCCGACGTCCTGGTCTACGACCACGCGCGGACCTTCTGGACGGGCGGGCCGGTCCGCGCCCGCCCGGCGGGCCGCCTGTCGCAGGAGGGCCCGGCCAGCTTCCGGCTCGCCGACCGGCCGGCGCTGCTCGGCATGCCGATGGTGGTGTGGAACAAGGCGTACCGGCGCGAGTACGTGGAGCGCGAGGGCCTGGAGTTCCCGACGGGCTTCTACGAGGACACCTCCTGGACCTACCCGGCGCTGCTGGCCGCCGAGTCCGTCGCCGTCCTGGACCGGGTCTGCGTCCACTCCCGCCAGCGCCGGACCGGCTCGCTCCCGACCACCGCCACCCGCCGTCACCTCGACGTCCTCGACCAGTACGACCGGGTCTTCGGCTACCTCTCCGGCCGCCCCGAGCTGGAGCGCTGGCGGCCGGCGGTGCACCGGCGGATGGCGGAGCACCTCTGCGCCCTGTACGCCGACCCGCGCCGCCTCCCGCGCGCGAGCCGGGCCGAGTTCTTCGCCCGGGCCTCGGCCCTGCTGCGCCGCCACCGGGCCGCGGGCGGCGGGGGCGCGCTGCCCGCGGTGTCGCGGACCGACCGGGTCCGGCACGTGCTGATGCGGCTGGGCGCGCGGCGCGCGTACGGGCTGCTGTCGGCGCTGCGCCGGGCCGCGCGGGCCGCCGGGCGCGGGGGCGCCGGGCTGGGGCGCGGTCTGGACGAGGCCCGGCTGCGGCTGCACTACCGGGTGCAGCGGCTGCTGCCGCTCCGCCCGGAGCTGGCGGTCTTCTCGGCGTACTGGCACGGGGGCTACGCCTGCAACCCGGCGGCGATCGAGGCGAAGCTGCGGGAGCTGGCGCCCCGGATGCGGACGGCGTGGATCTGCGGCCCGGAGCACGCGGCGGGGCTGCCCCGGCGGACGGTGGCGCTGCGGCCGGGCTCGGCGGCGTACTGGACGGCCCTGGCCCGGGCGACGTACCTGGTGACGAACGTCAACTTCGACCGGGCCCTGGTCAAGCGGCCGGGCCAGATCCTGGTGCAGACCCAGCACGGCACGCCGCTCAAGCGGGTCGGCCTCGACCTCCAGGACCGGCCGGCCGCCACCCCGACGGCGGACTTCACGGGGCTGCTGCGCGGCGCCGACCAGTGGGACTACCTGCTGTCGGCGAACCGGCACTCGACGCTGGTGTGGGAGCGGGCCGTGCCCTCCTCGTACACGACGCTGGAGTACGGCTACCCGCGCAACGACGTCTTCCACCGGGCCGGCCGGGCGCAGGTGCTGGCGCTGCGCGAGCGGCTGGGCGTGGCGCCGGGCTCCACCGCGGTCCTGTACGCGCCGACGCACCGCGACTACCGGCGCAGCCGACCGGACCACCTGGACTTCGAGCGGGTGCTGCGGGACCTCGGGCCGCGGTTCACGCTGCTGGTGCGCACGCACCTGACGTACGCGGGCGCGGGGCCGGCGGCGGCCGAGGCGCACCCCCGGCTGATCGACGTGTCGGCGCACCCGTCGGTCGAGGAGCTGTGCCTGGCCTCGGACGCGCTCGTCACGGACTACTCGTCGCTGATGTTCGACTACGCGGTGCTGGACCGGCCGATCGTGATCCACGCGGAGGACCGGGAGGCGTACGAGGCGGCCCGGGGCACCTACTTCGACCTGCGGTCGTGTCCGCCGGGGGCGATCGCCCGGACCGAGGACGAGCTGGTGGACATCTTCGCGACGGGCCACTGGCAGGGGTCGCGCTCGGCGCAGCTGCGGGCGGCGTTCCGGAGCCGGTTCTGCACGCACGACGACGGGCACGCGGCGGAGCGGGTGGTGCGCCGGGTCTTCCTCGGCCAGGCGGAGCCGCTCCCGGCGGTCGTCCCGCTCCAGGAGCGGCGGCCCGCGCCTCCGGCGCCGTCCGCGGCCCCGGAGGCGACCCTCGCACACCTGACGGCGGGCCGCTTCTCCTTCTGACCCGTACGCCGTCAGGCCGCGCGCAGGCCGGCCACCACCGAGCGGGCCAGGGCGTCCAGGTAGTCCTTCGGGACGGCGTCGCGGACCACCACCTGCCGCCAGTACAGCGGCCCGATCGCCAGGTCCAGCGCCCGGTCCGGGCAGGTCCCCTCCGGCAGCTCGCCGCGGTCGACGGCCTCCGAGACGATCCCCTCGGCCATCCGCCGCTGGCCGTCGAGCAGCGCCCCGCGCACCGCGTCGGCGATCTCCGGGTTGCGCGCGGCCTCGACCAGCAGGTCGGGGATGACGGCGGAGGCCACCGGGTGGCGCAGCACGTGCGTCATGACCTCCAGCAGGGCGCGGACGTCCCCGTACAGGGAGCCGGTGGCGGGCACCGGCAGGCCGTCCACGGCGAAGGCGGCCACGAGGTCGAGCACCAGGTGCAGCTTGGACTTCCAGCGCCGGTAGACGGCGGTCTTGCCGACGCCGGCCCGCCGGGCGATGCCCTCGATGGACATCCGGGCGAAGCCGACCGCGGCCAGTTCCTCGACCACCGCCTCCCGGATCGCCTCGGTGACGTCCTCGCGCAGGACGGCGGCTCCGGCGGGCGCGCGGCGGGCGGGGGTGGCGGCGGGGTCGGAGGTCATACGGAGAGCATAACCGCGCGCCTCGTCACGACGATACGGTTGCGTTCCGACGCTTCGGGACCTAATCTCACCGTAGCGACGATACGGACCCGTCCCATCGCCAGCGACGCCCTGGCCCCGTCGAAAGCGACCTGCCTGTGACCACCGTGACCGCACCCTCGACCGCGGCAGCCGCCGCGGCCCGGCCCGTCCCGCCGGAACTCTCCCGGCTCGCGGCCGAGCACGGCCTGACCCTCAGCGGCGCCCGGCCCACCCTCCCCCGCTACGTCGCGGAGCTGTGGGGCCGGCGCCACTTCGTCACCGCGTACGCCACCGCCCGCATGCAGGCGCAGTACAGCACGGAGAAGCTCGGCCAGGTCTGGCACCTGGTGACGCCGCTGCTGAACGCGGCCGTCTACTACTTCATCTTCGGCATGGTGATGAAGGCCAGCCACGGCGTGCCCGACTACCTGCCGTTCCTGATCACGGGCGTCTTCGTGTGGGACTTCATCGGCAGCTCCATCAACGCCGGCACCCGCGCGGTGCACAGCAACCGCGGCCTGGTGCGCGCCCTGCACTTCCCGCGGGCCAGCCTGCCCATCTCCACCGTCGTCCAGCTCTTCCAGCAACTGCTGGTCACCATGGCGGCGCTGGTCATCCTGCTGCTGGTCTTCGGCCAGACGCCCTCCTTCGCCTGGCTGCTGGCCGTGCCGACCCTCCTGCTGATGGCGGTCTTCGCGGCCGGCGTCGCGATGGTCATGGCGCGCATCGGCAGCAAGAACCCCGACGTCAGCCAGCTGATGCCGTTCGTCCTGCGCACCTGGATGTACTCCTCGGGCGTCATGTGGTCCATCGACCAGATGCTCAAGAACGACCACCTGCCGCACTGGGTGACCCTGGCCCTGAAGCTCAACCCGGCCGCCGTCTACATCGACCTCATGCGCTTCGCGCTCATCGACAGCTTCTCCGCCGCCTCGCTGCCGCCCCACGTGTGGCTGGTGGCCCTCGGCTGGGCACTGCTCGCCGGCGTCGGAGGCTTCATCTACTTCTGGAAGGCAGAGGAGGAGTACGGACGTGGCTGACACCTCGACGCGCACCCGCACCACCCCCGCACCGCCGGTCCCCGGGACCCGCGTGCCCACCGTCATCGCCCACGACGTCCACGTCGTCTACCGGGTCCAGGGCAGCGCCGGCCGCAAGGGCGGCGCCACCGCCGCCCTGAACCGGCTCTTCTCCCGCAAGGCCGCCCCCGCCGCCCGCGAGGTGCACGCCGTCAAGGGCGTCAGCTTCACCGCGTACAAGGGCGAGGCCATCGGCCTCATCGGCTCCAACGGCTCCGGCAAGTCCACCCTGCTGGCCGCCATCGCCGGGCTGCAGCCCGTCGCCGCGGGCGCCATCTTCTCGCACGGCCAGCCCTCGCTGCTCGGCGTCAACGCCGCGCTGATGAACGACCTGACCGGCGAGCGCAACGTGATCCTCGGCGGCCTCGCCATGGGCATGACCCGCGAGCAGATCAAGGAGCGCTACCAGGACATCGTCGACTTCTCCGGCATCAACGAGAAGGGCGACTTCATCTCCCTGCCCATGCGGACCTACTCCTCCGGCATGGGGGCCCGGCTGCGGTTCTCCATCGCCGCGGCCAAGGACCACGACGTCCTGATGATCGACGAGGCCCTGGCCACCGGCGACGCCGCCTTCCAGCGGCGCAGCAAGGCCCGCATCGAGGAGCTGCGCCGGCACGCCGGCACCGTCTTCCTCGTCAGCCACGGCATCAACACCGTCCGCGAGACCTGCGACCGCGCGATCTGGCTGGAATCGGGCGTCCTGCGGATGGACGGGCCCTCCGACGAGGTGTGCGCCGCCTACGAGCGCTTCACCCGCTCCTGACCCGCCGCACCCCCTGCTGCGCCGACGGGCCGGGCCCGGGACCAACATGGTCCCGGGCCCGGCCCGTCGGCGTCCCCCGGCACGATCCGGGAGGGACGGCCTAGCTGTGCGTGCGCAGCAGCGAGCGCATCGTCCGCATGGCCACCGACAGGTTGGCCAGGTCGAAGTCGTCCGAGCCCCGGATCTCGTCCAGGGTGGTCCGGGCCCGCCCGATGATCGCCGCGTTCCGCTCCTCCCACGCCCGGAAGCGCTCCTCGGGGGTCGAGCTGCCGTTGCCCACCGTCAGCACGTCGGCGGTCAGCGCCGCGTGCGCCGCGAACAGGTCCTCGCGGATGGAGGCGCGGGCCATCGACTGCCAGCGGTCGGACCGCGGGAGTTCGATGATCCGGTCCATCAGCTGGGTGATGTCGAGACGGTCGGCGAGGTCGTAGTACACCTCGGCGACGTCCAGCGGGGCCACACCGGTGCGGTCCGCGATGGCGACGATGTCGAGCGTCGGGAAGGCCGAGGAGAAGCCGGCCACCTTGGCCGCCAGTTCCTCCGGCACGCCCTCGCCGACCAGCTCGTCCATGATCGACCGGTACCAGTCCAGGTCGGCGCCGCGCACCAGCTTCGGCAGCTCGGCCCAGAGGTTCCCGACCCGCTCGCCGAAGAACTCGATCGTCTCGGTGATCTCCAGCGGCTGCGGCCGGTTGTTCAGCAGCCAGCGCGTACCGCGCTCGACCAGCCGCCGCGAGTGCAGCCGGATCCGGGTCTGGACGCTGGCCGCGACCTTGTTGTCGAGGTCCTCGACCGCCTCCCACACCCCGGCCAGGCCGAAGATCTCGCGGGCCGCGAGCTGCGCGCGCACGATCTCCTCCGTGGACGCCCCGGTCTCCTCCCGCAGCCGGTGCAGGAAGGTCGTGCCGCCGGTGTTGACGGTGTCGTTGACCAGGATCGTCGTGGTGATCTCCCGGCGCAGCGCGTGCGCCTCGACCTGCTCGGGGAACTGCTCGCGCAGGGGCGCCGGGAAGTACGCGAAGAGCAGGCGCCGCAGGTACGGGTCGTCCGGCAGACCGGTCGCGATCAGCTCGTCCGCCACCGTGATCTTGGTGTAGGCGAACAGGACGGCCAGCTCCGGCTGGGTCAGGCCCTTGCCGTTGCCGAGCAGTTCGCGGATCTGCCGGTCGGCGGGCAGGAACTCCAGCTCGCGGTTGAGCAGGCCCTCCGACTCCAGGCGGCGCATGAAGCGCTGCTGGGCGTGGAGGAGGCTGGGGGCCTGGGCGGCTCCGTTGGCCAGGGCGGTGTTCTGCGCGTAGTTGTTGCGCAGCACCAGGCCGCCGACCTCGTCGGTCATCGCGGCGAGCAGCTTGTTGCGCTGCTTGACGGTCATGTCCCCGTCGGTGACCACCGAGTTCAGCAGGATCTTGATGTTCACCTCGTGGTCGGAGGTGTCCACGCCGGCGCTGTTGTCGATGGCGTCGGTGTTGATCTTGCCGCCCTCGCCGCCGGCCCCGGTCCGGGCGAACTCGATGCGGCCGAGCTGGGTCAGGCCCAGGTTGCCGCCCTCGCCGATGACGCGGGCCCGCACGTCGGAGCCGTCGACGCGGATGGCGTCGTTGGCCTTGTCGCCGACGTCCGCGTGGGTCTCGGAGGTCGCCTTGACGTACGTGCCGATGCCGCCGTTCCACAGCAGGTCCACCGGCGAGCGCAGGATGGCCCGCATCAGGTCGGCCGGGGTCATCTTGGTGACGCCCGCCTCGATCCCGAGGGCCGCGCGGACCTGCGCGTTGACCGGGATGGCCTTCGCGGTGCGCGGGTGGACGCCGCCGCCCGCCGAGAGCAGCGCGGTGTCGTAGTCGGCCCACGAGGAGCGCGGCAGGTCGAACAGGCGCCGGCGCTCCGCGTACGAGGTGGCCGCGTCCGGGTTCGGGTCGATGAAGATGTGCCGGTGGTCGAAGGCGGCGACCAGACGGATGTGCTCGGAGAGCAGCATGCCGTTGCCGAAGACGTCGCCGGACATGTCGCCGACGCCGACGACCGTGAAGTCCTCGGTCTGGGTGTCGTGGCCCAGCTCGCGGAAGTGCCGCTTGACGGACTCCCACGCGCCGCGGGCGGTGATGCCCATGCCCTTGTGGTCGTAGCCGGCCGAGCCGCCCGAGGCGAAGGCGTCACCGAGCCAGAACCCGTACGCCTCCGCGACCCCGTTGGCGATGTCGGAGAAGGTCGCGGTGCCCTTGTCGGCGGCGACGACGAGGTAGGTGTCGTCCTCGTCGTGGCGCACCACGCCGGTCGGCGGCACGACCTCGCCGGCGACCATGTTGTCGGTGATGTCGAGCAGCGCCGAGATGAAGATCTTGTACGAGGCGATGCCCTCGGCGAGCCAGGCGTCGCGGTCCACCGACGGGTCGGGCAGGTTCTTGGCGACGAAGCCGCCCTTGGCGCCGACCGGCACGATGACGGTGTTCTTGACCATCTGCGCCTTGACCAGGCCGAGGATCTCCGTACGGAAGTCCTCGCGCCGGTCGGACCAGCGCAGACCGCCGCGGGCGACCTTGCCGAAGCGCAGGTGGACGCCTTCGACGCGCGGCGAGTACACCCAGATCTCGAAGGCCGGGCGGGGCGCCGGGAGGTCCGGGATGGCCTGCGGGTCGAACTTCATCGACACGTAGGCGTGCTGCTCGCCCGCGTCGTTGAGCTGGAAGAAGTTGGTGCGCAGGGTGGCCTTGATGAGAGTGAGGAAGGCGCGCAGGATGCGGTCCTCGTCGAGCGACGCGACCTGGTCCAGGGCCCCGTCCAGCTCCTCCAGCATGGCGTCGACGAGCTCGCTGCCGGCGGTCTGCCGGGCGGGCGACATCCGGGCCTCGAAGAGGGAGACCAGCAGCCGGGTGGTGTGGACGTTGGTGCGGAGGGTGTCCTCCATGTAGTCCTGGCTGAAGGTGGAGCCGGCCTGGCGCAGGTACTTGGCGTACGCGCGCAGGACGACGGCCTGCCGCCAGGTCAGCCCGGCGCCGAGCACCAGAGTGTTGAAGTTGTCGTTCTCCGCGTCGCCCTGCCAGACCGCGGCGAAGGCGTCCTGGAACCGCTCGCGGGCGTCGTCGCCGAGGTAGGCGTCGCCGTTCTGGGCGGACAGGGGCATCCGCAGGCCGAAGTCGTAGATCCAGGCGCTGACCCGGTCGGAGCGGCGCAGCTCGTACGGGCGCTCGTCGGTGACCTCGACGCCCAGGCGCTGGAGCACCGGCAGGACCGCGGAGAGCGAGACCTGCTCGCCGGTGCGGTAGATCTTGAACCGGCGTTCGCCGGGGCCCGCGCCGACCGGCTCGTACAGCGAGAGCGCGAACTCGCGGTCGCTGGCGGAGAGCCGCTCCAGGTGGCAGAGGTCGGCGACGGCCGCACGCGGCGAGTGGTCGGCCTTGTAGCCCTCGGGGAAGGAGGTGCCGTAGCGGCGCAGCAGCTCGGCGGCGCGCTCCTCGCCCAGCTCGGCGACCAGGGCCTCGGCGAAGCCGTCGGCCCAGGAGCGGGCGGCGTCGACCAGGCGGCCCTCGATGCGCTCGACGTCGGCGTCGGTGAGCACGGGCAGGTCCTTGCCCTGCGGGACGCGGACGACGAAGTGGATGCGGGAGAGGATCGACTCGGTGTTCCAGGCGGTGAAGTCGACGCTGTTGCCGTCGAGTTCCTCCTTGAGGATGTCGATCAGGCGCAGCCGGACGCCGGTGGTGTAGCGGTCGCGCGGCAGGTAGACGAGGGCCGAGTAGTAGCGGCCGTACTCGTCCTGGCGCAGGTACAGCCGCAGCCGGCGGCGCTCCTGGAGGTACAGGACGGAGGTGACGATGGCCTGGAGCTGGTCGACGGGGGTCTGGAACAGCTCGTCGCGCGGGTAGGTCTCCAGGATCTGGAGCAGGTCGCGGCCGTCGTGGCTGCTCGGGGCGAAGCCGGCGCCGTCGAGGACCTCGACCACCTTGCGGCGGATGACCGGGACGCGGCGCACGGACTCGGTGTACGCGGCGGAGGAGAACAGGCCGAGGAAGCGGCGCTCGCCCACCACGTTGCCGTCGGCGTCGAACTTCTTGACGCCGACGTAGTCGAGGTAGGACGGGCGGTGCACGGTCGAGCGGCTGTTGGCCTTGGTCAGCACCAGCAGGCGGTGCTCGCGGGCCTTGGCGCGGGCGTCGGCCGGCAGCCGGTTGAAGGAGGGCGAGACGGGGTGGCCGTCCTCCTTGTCGCTGTGCAGCGGGTCGGAGCGCAGGATGCCGAGACCGGTGCCGGGCACGGCGGTCAGGGAGTCGGCGTCGACCAGGTCGTACTCGCGGTAGCCGAGGAAGGTGAAGTGGTCGTCGGCGAGCCAGCGCAGCAGCTCGCGGGCCTCTTCGAGCTCGAACTCGCGCAGGTCGGGCGCGGTGGGCTCGTTCGGGAGCTCTTCGGCGATGCGCAGCGCGGCGTCGCGCATCTTCTCCCAGTCCTCGACGGACTCGCGCACGTCGGACAGGACGCGCAGCAGGTCGCCGGTGATCTGCTTGAGGTCGGCGCGGTCGGTCTCGCGGTCGATCTCGACGTGGATCCAGGACTCGACGAGCGAGTCGTGGGGGCGCGCGGTGCGGGGGCCGTGGGCGTCGCAGTCGGGGCCGAGGATCTCGATGAGCCGGCCGGTGACGTCGCGGCGGACGACGACCTGCGGGTGGATCACGACGTGGATGCCGCGGCTCTGGCGGGACAGCTCGTTGGTCACCGAGTCGACGAGGAACGGCATGTCGTCGGTGACCACCTCGACGACCGAGTGGCTGGAGGTCCAGCCGTTCTCCTCGACCGTGGGGGTGTGCACGCGCACGTTGGCGGTGCCCTGCGGCCGGTTCTCGGCGAGCCGGTAGTGCGAGAGCGCGGCCCCGAACACGTCGACCGGATCCCGGTCCAAGAGGTCCTCGGGGGCGGTGTGCAGGTAGTAGCGCTGGAGGTAGGCGAGAACGGTGTCCCGGTCCGCTCCCTGCTCGGACCCAGTCGGAAGTAGCCCCCCGGCCGGGCTGTTCTCAGCTACCCGGGCCGCCCTCGTGAGCAGCTCGGCCTTTGCTTCGTCCAGCTTGGTCTGCATGTCCTCTGGCTCCTGTCGCGCGCCATTGCGTGACGTAGGTGAAGGAAGGAATGACACAGCGCCGCGATGGGGCGGGATGTCCGTCCGTAAACGAGATCGACGCTATGTCGTCGAGAGAGCCGACCGGGATGGTTTCAGCCATGATCGCCGAATCCCGGCGGCGGGGACCAGCGATGGCCCGGGCACCGTAGTGCGCCGGGCTGGGTCCGGGGGCTTCGGCGCCCCCGCGGACTATCGCGCTGATCACGGGTACAAGGCTATCCCCACCCACCCCCGACCCGTCATGAGCTGTATGTGTACAAATCCGGGGGTGGAACTTTGACACTCTGGACAGCGACGTGGCGCGCTGCGCGTGCCCGTCGCTATCCGGCCAGCTCGCGAGCTGTCCGTACGGCGTCCGCCAGCGTGTCCACGACGGGGACACCGGCTGATTCCAGACTGCTGCGGCTGTGCGAACCGCCCGTGTAGAGCACGGCCCGGGCGCCCACGTGGGCGGCCGCGAGGGCGTCGTCCACGGCGTCACCGATGAGGACCGTACGCGCGGCGGTGACGCCCGTCCCGTCCAGGGCGGCCAGGTGGCGTACGAGATGTACGGCCTTGCTGGTGTGCGAGGGACCGATCCGCCCGTCCACGCGCAGGAAGTGCCGGTCGATCCCGTGCGACCGCACCAGCGGGACGAGCTTCTCGTGCGGCGCGAGGGACAGCAGGGACTGCGTCAGCCCGGCCCGCACCCAGTCCTGGAGCAGCTCCGCGGCCCCTTCGGCGAGTCCGGCGCCCTCGGCGGCGGCCCAGTAGTGCCGGTGGAAGGCGTCGTCCATGACGAGCCACTCCGCCTCGGTGGGCATCCGGCCCATGAGCCGCTCGTAGAAGCGGGGCACGGGCACGACGTAGGTGTCGCGGTAGGTGGCCAGGGTGATCGGCGGGAAGCCGAGCTCGGCGAAGGAGGCGTTCGTGGCGGCCATGACGGCGTCGATGTCGTGCAGCAGCGTGCCGTTCCAGTCCCACACGAGGTGCGTCGGACGGGAGGACACGGCGGGGGCCGCGGCGTCTGCGGCCTCTGCGGCGTCCGGGATGCTCGCGGTGTCCGGGGTCGCGGCCGTCACTTCAGCAGCCCCTCGATCTCCTGCACCCCGAACCACAGCAGCTCGTGGTCCTCGGCGCCGTCCACGGTGAAGCGGGCGTCGTCGTCCCCGGCATCGGCCGCGGCGAGGGCCGCCGCGGCCGCCTCGACGTCCTCGCGGGCGTCGTCGGCGTCGACGTGCACCGCGGCGGCCACGGCGAGCCGTACGGCGTCGGCGAGGGCGACCTGGCCGAGGGTGGCCTCGTCGATGCCGGGGGTGGCGGTGGCCGCTTCGTCCGCGACGTCGAGGGCGAGGACGACGCGGCGGCGGGGCGCGTCCGGGTCGGCGGCGAGCAGCCGCAGCGAGGCGGCGGCGGCCCGGCCGAGGGCCGCGTACTCCAGCTCCTCGATGTCGTCCGACACGTACCACTCGCGGAGCCCGGGGGTGACGGCGTACGCGCGCAGCGGGGCGGGGCCCAGCTCGCCCGCCTTGTGCGCCTCGGCGAGCCCGGGGAGGGTGAGGGGGACGTACACGCGCATGGCCGGCTGCTTTCGGTAGTCGGAAACGCCCCCAGGATACGACCGGAGCCCCGGCCGGCGCCCGCCCCCGTACCGGTCCGCCCGGGCGGCGGGCTCAGCTCCGCCGCCGGTCCGCCCGGGTGACGGCCCGGTCCCCCTTCGGGGCGGCGCCGCGGACCCGGGGGCCGTCCACCCCGCTCCGCGGTCCGCCGCGGGGTCGGCGGCGGGTCGGCGCCCGCCCGGGGGCCGCGCACTCGGATAGGTGAACCGGGCCGGGGGCCGGGGCGGGGGCCGGGCGCGGTTGCGGAGCGTGTCCGGCGGCCGTAGAAGATCACCATCACGTTACCGCTCGGTACGCTCCGGGCCCGGCCCGTACGGGGGCAGATCGCGATGGACACCACCACGACGCGCGACGGCACGACCGGCAACGACGGCGGCCGCCGCCGGCCCGCCGGCCCGTCCCGCACCCGCCCCGCGGGCCGCCGCGACCCGCGCCGGCCCGGCGGCGCACCGCCGCGGACCCCGCGCCAGGGCCCCCACCACTGGTTCGCCGAACGCCTGCTGGCCGTGGTCAGCGGCCGCCGCCCGGTCCACTCGCTGCTCGGCCACACCGTCGGCCCGGCCTACCAGCAGCTCGTCGGCCTCGCGCCCACCGACCCGGCGGCCGGCCGGCCCAGCCCGGTCGTCCGCCAGTGCGGCCGCTTCACCCCGGGGCCGGGCGTCATCGAGGCCTTCGCCCGCATCGCCACCGGCGACCGGCTGACCGCGATGGCCTTCCGCCTCGAACAGGGCCCGGACCTGCGCTGGCGCTGCGCGGCCGTCGAGATCCGCGGCCCCCGGCCGTGAACCGACGCGGCCGGGGCCGGACACCGCGTACGGTGCCCGGCCCCGGCCGGCGCTCAACCCCCGCTACGGGGCTACTTCTTGCGGCGGCGGCCGCCCGACGTCTTCTGCGCCTTGCGCCGCTCGGCCCGGGTCAGGCCGTCCCCGTCGACGGAGGCGCCCTCGTTCTCGAAGTCGCCCTCGATCACGCCGCCCTCGCCGTCCACGGTCGGCGCCGAGAAGTGCAGCCGGTCCGGCCGCTGCGGGGCGTCCAGCCCCTTCGCCCGGATCTCCGGGCGCGCGGCGCCCGGCTCCTTCGTCAGCGACGGCCCCGCGTCCTGCACCGGGACCTCCTCGACCTGCTGCTCGACCTGGACCTCCAGGTTGAACAGGTAGCCGACGGACTCCTCCTTGATGCCGTCCTGCATGGCGTTGAACATGTCGAAGCCCTCGCGCTGGTATTCGACCAGCGGGTCCTTCTGGGCCATCGCCCGCAGGCCGATGCCCTCCTGCAGGTAGTCCATCTCGTACAGGTGCTCGCGCCACTTGCGGTCCAGCACCGACAGCACCACGCGCCGCTCCAGCTCGCGCATGATGTCGGAGCCGAGCGTGGCCTCGCGGGCCTCGTACTGCTCGTGGATGTCGTCCTTGACGGACTCCGCGATGAACTCGGCGGTGATGCCCGCGCGGTCGCCCGCGGCCTCCTCCAGCTCGTCCACGGTGACCTTGATCGGGTAGAGCTGCTTGAAGGCGCCCCACAGCCGGTCGAGGTCCCACTCCTCGGCGAAGCCCTCGACCGTCTCGGCCGCGATGTAGGCGTCGATCGTGTCGTCCATCATGTGGCGCACCTGCTCCTGCAGGTCCTCGCCCTCCAGGACGCGGCGGCGCTCGCTGTAGATGACCTCGCGCTGCCGGCTGAGCACCTCGTCGTACTTCAGGACGTTCTTGCGCGTCTCGAAGTTCTGGGTCTCGACCTGCGACTGGGCCGACGCGATGGCGCGCGTCACCATCTTGTTCTCGATCGGCACGTCGTCCGGCACGTTGGCCATGGCCATGACGCGCTCGACCATCTGCGCCTTGAACAGCCGCATCAGGTCGTCGCCGAGCGACAGGTAGAAACGGGACTCGCCCGGGTCGCCCTGACGGCCGGAGCGGCCGCGCAGCTGGTTGTCGATGCGGCGCGACTCGTGGCGCTCGGTCCCCAGCACGTACAGCCCGCCGAGGTCCTTGACCTCCTCGAACTCCGCCTTCACGGCCGCTTCGGCCCGGGTGAGCGCGGAGGGCAGGGCCTGCGCCCACTCCTCGATGTGCTCCTCCGGGTCCAGGCCCTGCTGGCGCAGCTCGGCCTCGGCCAGGTCGTCCGGGTTGCCGCCGAGCTTGATGTCGGTACCGCGGCCGGCCATGTTCGTGGCGACGGTGACGGCGCCGCGGCGGCCGGCCTGGGCGACGATCGTCGCCTCCCGGTCGTGCTGCTTGGCGTTGAGCACCTCGTGCGGGATGCCGCGCTTGGACAGCTGCTGGGAGAGGTACTCGGACTTCTCGACCGACGTCGTACCGACGAGGATCGGCTGGCCCTTCTCGTGCTTCTCCGCGATGTCGTCGACGACGGCGGCGAACTTCGCGACCTCGGTCCGGTAGATCAGGTCCGGCTGGTCCTTGCGGACCATGTCGCGGTTGGTCGGGATCGGGACCACGCCGAGCTTGTAGATCTGGTGGAACTCGGCGGCCTCGGTCATGGCCGTACCGGTCATGCCCGACAGCTTCGAGTAGAGGCGGAAGAAGTTCTGCAGGGTGATCGTGGCGAGGGTCTGGTTCTCGTCCTTGATGTCCACCCCCTCCTTCGCCTCGATCGCCTGGTGCATGCCCTCGTTGTAGCGGCGGCCGGCCAGGATGCGGCCCGTGTGCTCGTCGACGATCATGACTTCGCCGTCGATGACGACGTAGTCCTTGTCCTTCTTGAACAGTTCCTTCGCCTTGATGGCGTTGTTGAGGTAGCCGACGAGCGGGGTGTTCACCGACTCGTAGAGGTTCTCGATGCCGAGCCAGTCCTCGACCTTGGCGACGCCGGTCTCGTGGATGGCGACGGTGCGCTTCTTCTCGTCGACCTCGTAGTCGCCGGTCTCCTCGATGCCCTTCAGCGGCTGGCCGGGCTCGCCCTTGGTCAGGCGCGTCACCAGCTTCGCGAAGTCGCCGTACCACTTCGTGGCCTGGTCGGCCGGGCCCGAGATGATCAGCGGGGTGCGGGCCTCGTCGACGAGGATGGAGTCGACCTCGTCGACCACGGCGAAGTTGTGGCCGCGCTGGACCAGCTCCTCCTGGGACCACGCCATGTTGTCGCGCAGGTAGTCGAAGCCGAACTCGTTGTTCGTGCCGTAGGTGATGTCGCAGCCGTACTGGGCGCGGCGCTGCGCGGGCGACATGTTCGCCAGGATGCAGCCGACCTCCAGGCCGAGGAACTTGTGCACCCGGCCCATCAGCTCGGAGTCGCGCTCGGCGAGGTAGTCGTTCACCGTGATCAGGTGGACGCCCTTGCCCGACAGCGCGTTCAGGTACGCGGGCAGCGTGCCGACGAGGGTCTTGCCCTCACCGGTCTTCATCTCGGCGACGTAGCCGAGGTGCAGCGCGGCGCCGCCCATGATCTGGACGTCGTAGTGGCGCTGGCCGAGGACCCGCTTGCCGGCCTCGCGTACGGTCGCGAAGGCCTCGGGGAGCAGGTCGTCCAGGCTCTCGCCGTCCTGGAAGCGCTGCTTGTACTCGTCGGTGAGAGCACGCAACTCGGCGTCGGAGAGGTTGACGAAGTCCTCTTCGATGGAGTTGACCTGGTCCGCGATGCGGTGCAGTTTGCGCAGGATCTTGCCTTCGCCTGCACGCATGAGCTTGTTGAAGACGGACACCGAGGTTTGTCTCCTTGCCGGTCGGGCCTGGGCACTGTACATGCACGGGCACGGCAGGTGGGCCCCACCGCAACGGCCATCGTAAGCGAGGACGTGGTCGCGCCGGGAGGTCCGCCGTATCCGCAGGGCACGGGTGCCCGGAATGACAACGTACGAGGCGGCCCCAAGGTGCCGCCCCGTGCGAAATCCGTTTCGTTCCGGTGGCCCGGGGCCGTGAGAATCCCCCCATGGAGCCCACCACACTGACCACCGACCGCCTCGCCCTGCGACCCTTCGGCCCGGCCGACGAGGACGAGGTGTACGCGGCCGCGCAGGACCCCGACATCCAGCGCTGGACGATGGTCCCCTCCCCGTACGAGCGCGAGCACGCGCGGAGCTTCGTGGCCGAGCTGGTCCCCGAGGGCTGGCGCGAGGACACCGGCTACGGCTTCGGTGTCCGGCTCGGCCCGGTCGGCCCGCTGGTCGCTGCCGTCAGCGTGCACGTCCGCGGCGCGGGCGGCTACGAGATCGGCTACTGGACGGTCCGGGAGCACCGCGGCTTCGGCTACATGACCGAGGCGGTGGAGGCGGTGGCCCGCTGGGCCTTCACCGCGCTGCACGCCGCACGGCTGGAGTGGCGCGCCGAGGTCGGCAACGAGGGCTCCCGCGCCGTCGCCGCCAAGGCCGGCTTCCGCTTCGAGGGCACCCTGCGGGCGGCCCTGCTCGTCAAGGGCACGGCCCGCGACTGCTGGATCGGCGGCCTGCTGCCCGAGGACCTCGGCCTGCCCTCCGCCCTGCCCTACCTGCCCCGGCCGGCCGACGCGTGACCCGGACCGGGTCCCGTGCTGTCGGCGGGGCGCCCTAGGCTGCGGACCATGACGAGCCTGCCGCCGCCGACCGAGTCCCTGTCCGCAGCCGAGGCCCGCAGGATCGCCCTGCGCGCCCAGGGGTTCCTCGGGGCGCCCGACCGGCGCGGCGGGGTCCGCGGGGTGCTGCGGCACCTGGGCGCCGTACAGCTGGACACCATCTCCGTCCTGGCCCGCTCGCACGAGCTGGTCCCGTACGCCCGGCTGGGCGCGGTGGGCCGCTCCGCGGTGGAGGAGGCGTACTGGAGCGACCGGCACGCCTTCGAGTACTGGTCGCACGCGGCCTGCATCCTGCCGATCGAGGAATGGCCGCATTTCGCCTTCCGGCGCCGTGCCCGGCGGGCCCGCGGACACCGCTGGCACATCCTCCGGGACAAGGAGCGCTCCACCCGGGCGGTCCTGGACCGGCTGCGCGCCGACGGCCCGTTGACCTCGACGGAGCTGGGCGGCGCCAAGAACGGCGGCGAGTGGTTCGAGTGGTCCGAGACCAAGATCGCGGTGGAGTGGCTGCTCGACACCGGCGAGGTGGTGTGCGGCCGGCGGCGCGGCTGGAAGAGGGTCTACGACCTGCCCGAGCGGGCCGTCCCCGACGCCCTGCTCCACGACGACCTCGACGACCGGGAGTGCACGCGCCGGCTGGTGGCCCTGGCCGGGCGGTCGCTGGGCGTCGGCACCCGCGCGGACCTCGCGGACTACCACCGGCTCAGGGGCGACCAGGTGGACGCGGTGATCGCGGACTCCGGGCTGGTCCCGGTCGAGGTCGAGGGCTGGGCGAAGCCCGCCTGGGCCGACCCGGCGGCGCTCGCGACGGTCCCCCGCGGCCGCCACCGCACCACGCTGCTCTCCCCGTTCGACTCCCTGGTCTGGGACCGCCCGCGCACCGAGCGGGTCTTCGGCTTCACGCACCGGCTGGAGGCGTACGTCCCCAAGCCCAAGCGGATCCACGGGTACTTCGCGATGCCGCTGCTCGCCGGCGGGCTGCTGCGGGGCCGCGTCGACCCGGGCCGCGAGGGCGCCACCCTGGTCGCCCGGCAGCTCTCGCTGGAGAGCCCCGCGGCGGCCGGCGCCATGGCCGAGGCCCTGTGGGAGGCCGCGCGGTGGGTGGGGTGCGAGGACGTGCGCGTCGAGCGCGCCGCCTCCCCGGCGCAGGCGGCGGCCGTCACGGCCGAACTCGCCGCGCGCCGCCCCTAGCACGCGGCGGTCCCGGACGCCGGGGCCTGAGGGCTGAGGGCTGAGGCCCGGGGCTAGCGGATTTCGAGGATCTTCTCGCGCATCGCGTAGACCACGGCCTCCATCCTGGAGTGCAGCTGCAGCTTCTCCAGGATGTTGCGGACGTGGTTCTTCACCGTGTTCTCGGAGATGAACAACTCCTTGGCGATGTCCCGGTTGTTCATACCGGTGGCCACCAGCTTGAGGACCTCCAGCTCCCGGTCCGTCAGCCGCGGCGCCGGCACCAGCCGGCGCTCGTCGGTGCGCTGGATCATCGACTTGAACTCGGTCAGCAGCTTCGACGCCATCGACGGGCTGATCTGCGACTGTCCGTCCGCGACCGCGCGGATGGCGGTGGCCACCTCGTCCGTCGAGATCTCCTTCAGGAGGTAGCCCGTCGCGCCCGCCTTGATCGCGTCGTAGAGGTCGGCCTCCTCGTCGCTGATCGTCAGCATGATGATCTTCGCGGAGGGAGCCACCTCCTTGATGGAGGTGCACGCCTCGATCCCGCCGCGCCGGGGCATCCGCACGTCCATCAGCACGATGTCCGGCAGCAGGTCGGCCGCCTTGTCCACGGCCTCGGCCCCGTCCCCGGCCTCGCCGACGACCTGGATGTCCTCCTCCTGCGCGAGGACGATCTCCAGCCCGCGCCGGAAGAGGGCGTGGTCGTCGACGACCAGCACCCGGATGGGTTCGCGGGCCGGCTCGGCGGCCTCGTCCGACCCACGGCAGCCCGCGCCGTCGTCGCCGCGCCCCGGCCCGAAGCTGTCCGCCATCGTTCCTCCCCCTGCATGTGCCGAGCTGCTGGGCCAACCCGGTGCGGTCCGACGCCGGTTGGCTGCCCGCCATGATTCCATGCCCGCACCGCGCCGCGGTGAGCCAACGGTGGCCGGGTGGCGCATACCCGTCATACGTCTGCCCCCGCCGGCCGCCGTGAGCGGCCCGCGGGGGCAGACGAAGGAGTGGGCTCAGCCGCCCAGCGCACCGCCGGCGCCCGCACCCGGCTCGTCCGAGCTCGAAGCACCGTCGGGGTTCAGGTGGATGATGCCGTAGTCGTAGGCGTGACGCCGGTAGACGACGCTCGGCATCTTGGAGTCGGAGTCGACGAACAGGTAGAAGTCGTGGCCGACCAGCTCCATCTCGTAGAGAGCCTGGTCCAGCGACATCGGCGACGCCGAGTGGGTCTTCTCGCGGACGATCAGCGGGCCTTCGCCCTGCACTTCCAGCGATCCGATCCGGGTGGTCGGAACCCCGTCCGTCCGTTCCTCGCCGACGGGCTCGCCGTTGCCGTTCAGGGTGGCGGCGTCCGGCACCACGTCGGCGACCTCCGCGGCCGAAATGCGCCCGCTGCCGCGGCGGGTGTTGCGCTTGTCGTGCTGCTTGCGCAGCCGGGCCTCCAGCTTGTCCTGAGCGAGGTCCAGCGCCGCGTACGGGTCGGCTGCCGCGGCCTCGGCACGGATCACCGGGCCCCGCGAGTGCAGAGTGATCTCCACGCGGTCGGAACGGTCGGCCTGCCGCGGGTTGTGCTCCTTGGACACCTCGACGTCCAAGCTGATCACCTTGGCGTCGAGCCTCTGGATCCGCTCCGGATTCAGCTTCTCGGCCACGTGCTTGCGGAACCGGTCGGGCACCTCGGTCTTGCGGCCCTTGACGACGATGTCCACGCAGAACTCCGTTCCCGGATGACTCCGCCCCACGGGGCGAAGCGTCTCCCTTTCGCACCAGACTCCGGTGAACACCGGAGCCTCGGACTTGGCGACTTTCACCTCCTCCTCCCCCATCGGCAAGATCTACACCCCACCGACTTCGGAGTCGAGAGACAGCCTCCTGACACGAAGCATTCCGAAACGTGCGATCCGATGCGTGGGGCCCAAGGCTCGCCATTTCCTCACAACCGAACATATCTCTCTATGACGGTTGTCGGCACCCGCTACCGGAACGTACCTCCGTTCAGGTGACTGTTCACTCTTACTACCTGCAACGATGCGCCTTCCCCCGCAGTTCCAAATCTATTCGCAAGATTTTTGGTCTGTACGAGTCGCCGACCGGTTGCGATCGAAGGAACCGGCCGGTGCGGCCACCACCGCCGCCCTCAAGCCGACCCCCTCCACCAGCCCCGCGGCCCGTACCGCCCGCGCCGCCTCCGCCAGCGTGGCCCCCGTGGTGATCAGGTCGTCCACGAGCACGATCGAGGCCCCGGCCGTCAGGCGCGGCCCGTCCCGGCACACCGCGAGGGCCCCGGCGAGGTTCTCCCGGCGCTCCCGGGCCCCCAGGGCCGCCTGGTCCGCCACCGCGCGCCGCAGCGCCAGTACGGGCGCCACGCGCGCCGGCACCCCGGCCCGCCGCAGCCGCGCCGCGGCCGCCAGGGCGATCCTGCGCGCCGGGTCGTGCCCGCGCGCCCGGACCTGCCGCCGCGCCGACGGGACCGGCACCAGGGCCAGCTCCCCCGGCCCGTCCCGCGCCCCGCGCCCGCCCGCCCGGACCGCCGCCGCCAGCGCCGCCCCGAGCGCCCCCGCCAGCGGCAGCGCCCCGCGCTCCTTGTGCGCCAGCAGCACCTCCCGTACGCCCCCCTCGTACCCGGCGGCGGCGTGCACCACCGGCAGCCCCGCCGGGCGCGGCCAGGGCCGTACCGGCCCCGCCGCGGCCCCGCTCAGCGCCTCCAGGCACCGGCCGCACAGCAGCGTCCGCGCGGCCCCGCAGCCCGCGCAGTCGACCGGCAGGACCAACCCGGCGAGCTCACGCCACCACTCCCGCATCACCCCACCCTGCCGGAGCCCGCCCCGCACCCGCCACCCCTGTGGACAACCCCGGAACGGGCCGCACCGGAGCCCGGCCCGGCCCCGCGCGGGGCCGGCCCGTCGGCGGCGCGGCCGCCGCTCAGCCCGGGTAGGCCGGTCCGCGGCCGCCCGCCGCCGCCGTGCGCCACTGCGCCCCCGGCGGCAGCCAGACGATCCCGTCCTCCTGCGAGTACGCGAGCACCGGCTTCGGCTTGTCCTCGTCCTCCGAGACCGCGACCGCCACCGCCACCAGCTCGGTGGCCCCGGGCAGGCTCGCGGCCACCATCGAGCCGTCCGCCAGCATGTAGCGGGCCTGGTCGACGCCGCCGCTCTCGCGGCCCACCACCAGCAGCCGGCCCCGCGGCGCCCAGCTCATCGCCGTCACGTCCGCCATCTGCGGGGCGGCCGGGCGCAGCTCGCGCACGGACACCGCCGAGGCGTCGCCCTTGCCGGCCGGCCGCTCGACCCGGCCGACCCACAGGTTCTTGCGGCCGCCGGGCTCCAGGAGGAGCAGCGCGATCCGCACCCCGTCCGGGGAGATCTTCAGCGAGGTGATCCGCCGCCCGTCGAGCCCGGACACCTCCACCCTCTGCGGCGCCCCGGTCCCCCCGGGCACCCGCCACAGCCCCGCGTTGGCCGGGTCCTGGTCGGCGACCCACAGGTCACCGGCCGCGTCCCAGCTGGGCGTCGTCAGCAGGTTCGGCTTGGCACCCCGGCCCACCAGCACCGGCGGCGGCATCGCACCGGACCCGGTCAGCGGCACCACGTACAGCCCGTGGCCGTCCTCCGAGACGACGGCGGCGCGCCGCTCGCCGTGCGAGACGGCCGCGGAGCCGACCTTGAAGCCGGGCGCCGTGGCCAGCGGCCCCGGCACCGCCTCCGGCCGGTACTGCTGTTCGTCGTTGGTGACGTCGAGCTTCATCCGCACGAGCCGGCTCTCGGCGTCCACGTAGTACTGGAAACCCGGCGTCGGGGGCCGGTTGGCGAGGTCGGCCGCGGCGACCTCGCTGACCGCGCACATCGAGGTCTTGCCGTCGGAGCGCAGCAGTTCGACCCGTTCGGGCCGGGACGCCGTCAGGTCCTTGACGGTGTAGAGGAGTTGGGTGGCCATCTTCTGGCACTGCGGCTGGGCGACGTTGTCGGCCTTGGCGTTGAGCGGCACGCGCAGCGTGTTCTGACCGTCGTAGGAAAGGGACTTGGTGCCCTCGCGCAGCTCGGTGCCGGTCGGGAAGCTGGACTCCACGACCGGTCCGAGCCACTTGGACGGGCCGGCGAGCAGCGACTGCACGGTCTGGGTGGTCGGGTCCATCCGCGAGTCGGGGTCGCTGCGCTGACGCACGTAGACCGGGTCGGCCACCAGGGTGCCGCCCGCGAAGTAGTACTTGCTGACGGGCATGTACATGCGCTGGAAGTCGGAGTCGCTGAGCACCAGGCTGCGCGGCGGCGTCGCGATCCGCCACTGCTTGTCGACCTGGACGAGCTGGAGGAACTCCTCGTACTGCGCCCCGCCGGTCTCCGGCTGGTACGCGCTGCGCTCGTCGACCGTCGCGAGCTTCTTGCCGGCCACCTTCCAGCGGGCCTGGTCCGAGTTCTTCTCGCCCTGCACGGGGAAGCGGTCGAGGCCCGCGGAGAGCACGGTGACCGCCGAGCCCGGTTTCCAGCTCTTGGCCGCGTCCTCGGTGAGGTACTTGCGGGCCGTCTCCAGCTGCGGGTCGTCGCCGGTCAGTGCCTCCAGGAAGCCGTCGACGATGTCGGCCGGGCTGGCCTTGTCCGCGGGCGGCACGCCGAACACCCGGACCTGCGAGTCGACGCCCTGCGAGCCGCGCACCGCGCGGATCTCGCCGTGGTCGGGCATCGAGGCGCACCCGGCCAGCAGCAGCCCGGCCGCGCCCAGCGCGCACGCGCGCAGCGCCCGCGTCCGCGTACGCCGGCGCCCGGGGGCGCCTGCGGCGGCCGCGCGCTCCGGCGCACCCCCCGCGCCGGCCCGCACCCCGGCTCCGGCCCGCGGCCCCTCGTGCCCCGGCCCGGGCCCCGGCTCAGCGTCCATCGGTTCGATCCTCCTGTGCTGCCTGCTCGGCGGGCCGGGCCACCACCCGGGACCCGTTGCCCGGCAGGGCCGTCGGGTCGGCCGGTACGTTCTGCGCGCCGGCGACCGGCGACCGCGGCGGTATCGGCGACCGGTCGGGCCCCTCGGCCTGCTGCCGCCCGTCCGCACCGGCCGCGGCGGCGTCGGCGGCGGCCCGGGCCCGGTTGGCCCGCGAGTCCTCCGGCTCCAGCGGGATCGGCGAGCCCCGCAGCGGCTCGTCGGCGGTGCGCGGCAGGGTCAGGCGGAACTGAGATCCGCCGCCCGGCTCGCCCCAGGCCTGGAGCCAGCCGCCGTGCAGCCGGGCGTCCTCGACGGCGATGGACAGGCCCAGGCCCGTACCGCCGGTGGTGCGCGCCCGGGCCGGGTCGGCCCGCCAGAAGCGGTTGAAGACGCGGGTGGCCTCGCCGGGCTTGAGCCCGACCCCGTAGTCCCGTACGGCCACGGACACGGCCCCGCCCGCCGAGGCGAGCCGGACCACCACGTCGCGGCCCTCGCCGTGCTCGACGGCGTTGACGACGAGGTTGCGCAGCACCCGCTCCACCCGACGGGCGTCGGCCTCGGCGATCACGGGCTGGGTGTCGCCGAGGACGCGGATGCGGCTGCCCTTGTGCTCGGCGAGCGGCTCGGCCCCGTCGATGACGCGGCGCACGACGTCCCGCAGGTCGATGGGCTCGGCCTCCAGGGCGGCGGCCCCGGCGTCGAAGCGGCTGATCTCCAGCAGGTCGGCGAGGAGCGACTCGAAACGGTCGAGCTGTCCGGCGAGGAGTTCGGCGGAGCGCGCGGTGACCGGGTCGAAGTCGACGCGGGCGTCGTGGATGACGTCGGCGGCCATCCGCACGGTCGTCAGCGGGGTCCGCAGCTCGTGCGAGACGTCCGAGACGAACCGGCGCTGCATCCGGGAGAGCTCCTCCAGCTGCTGGATCTTGTTCTGGAGGTTCTGGGCCATCTTGTTGAAGGCCTCGCCCAGCCGGGCGATGTCGTCCTCGCCGGTGACCTTCATCCGCTCCTGGAGCCGTCCCGCGGAGAGCCGCTCGGCGATCCCGGCGGCCATCCGGACGGGGGTCACGATCTGCCGCACGACGAGCCAGGCGATGGCGCTGAGCAGCACCACGACGAACAGGCCGGCGGTGGCGATGGTGCTCTTGACCAGGTTGAGGGACTCCTCCTCCTGGGTGAGCGGGAAGAGGTAGTACAGGTCGTACGGATCGCCCTTGATGTCGGTGAGCCGCTTGCCCACGACCAGCGCGGGCTCGGGCGCCTTGTCGCCGGCCCCGGCGGTGTACCGGATCTCGGAGAAGGTCTTGAAGGTGCCCGTGGCGTGGTTGACGGCCCGGCGCAGCTCCAGCGGCACGCTCGCGGTCGGGTCCACGTTGCCCGAGGCGCGGGCGCCGCGGACGCCCTGGGCGCCGCCGGGCGGCGCCGGGTCCCCGGTGCCCGCGCCGAGGGCGACCACCTCGAAGGCGGTCTGGCCGCCGCTGGCCAGCTGCTTGACCAGGGAGTTCATCCAGGTGCTGGCGTCGAGGCCGACCTTGTTGTCGGTGGCGTCGGGCCCGTCCACCGCCGCCGGGGCGTTGGCCTTCTCCTGTGCGACCGCGAAGCCTCCCGCGGCCTGGCTCTGCGCGGCCTCCTCCTTGGCGTCGAGGAGGCCCTTGCTCACCTGGGCGATGACGACGAACCCGAGCGCGAGGACCACGGCCAGTGACATCAGCAGGGTGGCCGCGACCACCCGCAGCTGGATGTTGCGCCGCCACAGCCGCACAGCCGGGAGCAGCGGCCGGCGTACGAGGCGTACGCACAGCCGCAGCAGGGCTCCGCCGGGCGCTCCGTCCCGGAGCAGCCGGCCGCCCCGCAGGCGCCCCGGGCGGGAGGCGCCCCGGTCCGTGCCGGGCTGCACGTCAGCTCGGTCCGGCCTTGTATCCGACACCGCGGACCGTCACGACGATCTCGGGGCGCTCGGGGTCCTTCTCGACCTTCGAGCGCAGCCGCTGGACGTGCACGTTGACCAGCCGGGTGTCCGCCGCGTGCCGGTAGCCCCAGACCTGCTCCAGCAACACCTCGCGGGTGAACACCTGCCAGGGCTTGCGGGCGAGCGCGACCAGCAGGTCGAACTCCAGCGGGGTCAGGGCGATCGAGGCGCCCTCCCGCTTGACCGAGTGCCCGGCCACGTCGATGACCAGGTCACCGATGGCCAGCTGCTCGGGCGCGGGCTCCTCCGACCGGCGCAGGCGGGCCCGGATGCGGGCCACCAGCTCCTTCGGCTTGAACGGCTTCACGATGTAGTCGTCGGCCCCGGACTCCAGGCCCACGACCACGTCCACGGTGTCGCTCTTGGCGGTGAGCATGACGATCGGCACGCCGGACTCGGCCCGGATGAGCCGGCACACCTCTATGCCGTCCCGTCCGGGCAGCATGAGGTCCAGCAGCACCAGGTCCGGCTTCGCCTCCCGGAAGGCAGCAAGTGCCTTGTCACCGTCCGCTACGAACGACGGCTCAAAACCTTCTCCACGCAGCACAATGCCGAGCATCTCGGCCAGCGCGGTGTCGTCGTCGACGACAAGGACGCGTCCCTTCATGGTTGACATCATCCCATTAGCTAATCGTTACCTGGCGGTGAGCTGTCCCACAGCCAAAAGGGCTGGAAATCGCCCCTCGGACCTGCGTGGTGATCAGGTCGACCAGTCTGCCCCGGATCCGGGTGACAATTGAAGGTACGGGCTGCCGGAGATCAAGGGGGACGGCCGGTCCGTTCGGTGATCCCACGTGGCACGATGGCAGCGACCAGCGCCCCCGCCCCAGCAGGTGCACGTGAAGGAGCGACGATGAACGACTCTCCGGGCTGGGCTACGCCCGGACCCTCCCCGTCCGACGGCGAGCCGCAGGGGGCACCCGCCGACCGGCCGGCCGCCGCCGACCCGAAGTGGTCCGCGCAGCAGCCCCCGCCCGGCCAGTGGTCGAACCCGGCCGACGGCGCACCCGCCCCCGCCCCGCAGCAGCCCCCCGGAGCCCCGCAGCCGGGCCGGGAGCAGGGCCAGGGCTGGGGATCGTACGACCAGGGCGACCGGCCGGGCGCACCCCAGGGCGCCCCGTACCCGGCTCAGCAGGGCGCCCCCTACGCCGGCCAGTACGGCTACCCGGGCGGCCCCGGCCAGTGGGGCAAGCCCCCGGCCGCCAAGCCCGGCGTGATCCCGCTGCGCCCGCTCGGCCTCGGCGAGATCCTCGACGGCGCGGTCTCCACCATGCGCACCCACTGGCGCTCGGTCCTCCCGATCACCCTGGTCGTGGCCACGGTCGTCCAGATGATCAGCGTGCTCGTACAGAAACTGCTGCTGGCGGACCTGGCGACGTTCGACCCGAACCGGACGCCCGACGCGGAGGAGCTGATCAACAGCATCGGCAGCGGGCTGTCGGTGACGGTGGCGACCAAGTTCGTCGAGTTCCTCGCGACGGTCGTGGTCACCGCCATGCTCACGATGATCTTCAGTCGGGCCATCCTCGGCCACGGCTCCTCCGTCGCGGAGGCCTGGCGCGACGCCCGCCCCCAGCTGCTGCGCCTGATCGGCCTGACCGTGCTGCTGGGCATCGGCCTCGCGCTGCTCGCGGCCGTCATGGTGGTGCCCGCGATCCTCTCGCAGAGCATCGGCGTGGCCCTGATCGGCATGCTCCTGTGGATCGTGGTGGCCGTCTGGCTCTGGACCTCCTTCAGCCTCGCCTCCCCGGCCCTCATGCTGGAGAAGGGCGGCATCTTCAAGGCCTTCGGCCGCTCCTGGAAGCTCGTGAAGGGCTCCTGGTGGCGCGTCTTCGGCATCTCGGCGCTCACCGTGCTGATCACCGGCATGGTCTCGATGATCATCGTCTGGCCGCTCACGCTCATCGGCGTCTTCGCCTTCGGCGGCGGCATGTCCGGTCTGGAGGACGGCACCGCCGCCGTCACCTGGGGCGCGCTCATCCTCTCCGCCGTCGGCCTGGTCGTCGCGCAGTCGATCACCATGCCGATGCAGTCGGGCGTCACCGTCCTGCTCTACGTGGACCAGCGCATCCGGCGCGAGGCCCTCGACCTGGAACTCGCCCGGGCGGCCGGCGTCGAGAACTACGGCAACGGCACGGCCGGAGGCTGATCCGCCGATGGTGAGCACGGGGGGCCTCATCACGCGCGCCGCGGCGCTCCGGCCGGGCGCGGACGCACCACCGGTGACGACACCGCGCGACGCCGCCCGCGAGGCGGCCGAGCGCGAACTGGCCAAGCCGATGTACCACGAGAACGACCCGGGCCTGCTGACCCGTGCCCTGCGCAAGGCACTGGAGTGGCTCGACGACCTGTTCTCCGCGGCCGCCGGGGCCTCCCCCGGCGGCGCGCTCGGCCTCGTCGTCATCCTCGTGGTCGTCGTCCTGGCCGGGGCCGCCCTGTGGTGGCGGCTCGGCTCCCCCCGCCGGGCCCCCGCGGGCGCCGGCACCCTCTTCCACGACGGCGTCCGCAGCGCCGCGGACCACCGCACGGCCGCCGGGGCCCACGCCGCCGCCGGCCGCTGGACCGAGGCCGTCCAGGAGCGGATGCGCGCGGTCGTCCGCTCCCTGGAGGAACGCGCCCTGCTCGACCCCCGCCCCGGCCGCACCGCCGACGAGGCCGCGACCGAGGCGTCCGCCGCCCTCCCCCGGCACGCCGCGGACCTGCGCGCCGCCGCCCGCACCTTCGACGACGTCACCTACGGCGGCCGCACCGCCGACGCCGACGCCTACGCCCGCCTGAGCGCCCTGGACCACACCCTGACCCGCACCACACCGCTCCTGACGGGCCCCACCCCGTGACGGCCCCCACCCCGGACGCAACCCCCGACGCCCCGGACCCGGGTACCCCCACGCCCCCGAACCTGAACCCGACCCCGGCCACGCCGCCCCGGTGGGGGACCCCCGTACCCCCCTCGGCCCCGACTCCCGGCGCTCCGCCGGCGACCGCAGCAGCACCGGCGGCCACCGCCGCCCCCCGCCGCAGCCCCGCGGAGCGGAACCGTCGCGTGCGGAAGTTCCTCGCCGTCCTCGCCGTGCTCCTCGCCGGCGGCATCGTCACCGCCGCCCTCACCGCCGGCACCCGCCACGGCTACCTCGACCCCCGCTCCGCCGACCCCTCCGGCAGCCGAGCCCTCGCCGAACTGCTCCAGGACCGGGGCGTGACGACCCGCGTCGTCACCACCGCCCGCGAGGCCGCCGCCGCGGCCGGCCCCGGCACCACCCTCCTGGTCACCGCACCGGACCGGCTCGGGGCCGGCCGGCTCAGCGCCCTCCGCTCCGCCACGGACCTCGCGGGCGGCCGCACCGTCCTCCTGGCCCCCTCCGGCCCGAGCCTGCCCGTGCTGGCCCCCGGCGTACGGACCTCCGGCGAGGCCCGTCCCGACGTGCTCGCCCCGGACTGCGCGCTGCCCGCCGCCCTCTCCGCAGGCCGCGCCGCCACCGGCTCGGGCCTGAGCTACGCCACCCTCCCCGGAGCCACCGCCTGCTACCCGGCCGGCGGCCACCCCACCCTCCTCGTCCTCCCCCCGGGCACCACCGGCGCCGGCAGCACCGGCGAGACCGTCCTCCTCGGCTCCGAGGCGTTCCTCCTCAACGAGCACCTCGCCGAGCAGGGCAACGCCTCCCTCGCCCTCCAACTCCTCGGCTCCCGCCCTGAACTGGTCTGGTACCTGCCCTCCCTCGCCGACAGCGACCCGGAGACCGCCGCCGACGGCGAGGAGCAGAGCTTCTTCGAGCTGCTCCCGGCCGGCTGGTCCTGGGCCCTCCTCCAACTCCTCGTCGCCGGCGTCCTCGCCGCCCTCTGGCGCGCCCGGCGCCTCGGCCCCCTCGTCACCGAACGCCTGCCCGTCGTCGTCCGCGCCTCCGAGGCCACCGAGGGCCGCGCCCGCCTCTACCGCAAGGCCGGCGCCCGCGACCGGGCCGCGACCGTACTGCGCGCCGCCACCCGCGAACGCCTGGCCGCACTCCTCGGCGTCCCGCCCACCCGGGCCCACGACCCCGCGACCCTGGTCCCGGCCGTCTCCGCCCGCCTCACCCCCGCGCCCGAGCCGCAGCAGCGGCCAGAGCCGCGACCGCGCGACGTGAACGCCCTCCTCTTCGGCACCACCCCCTCCGACGACGCGGCCCTCGTCGCGCTCGCCGACCACCTCGACGCCCTCGAAAGAGAGGTCCGTACGTCATGACGTACCCGGCCACCGAGCCCGCGACCACGACCGCGGACAGCGCCCGCGCTTCCCTCGAAGCGCTCCGCACCGAGATCGGCAAGGCCGTGGTCGGCCAGGACTCCGCCGTCACCGGTCTCGTCGTCGCGCTCCTGTGCCGCGGCCACGTCCTCCTCGAAGGCGTACCCGGCGTCGCGAAGACCCTCCTGGTCCGGGCCCTCGCCGCCTCCCTCGAACTCGACACCAAGCGCGTCCAGTTCACCCCCGACCTGATGCCGAGCGACGTCACCGGCTCCCTCGTCTACGACGCGCGCACCGCCGAGTTCTCCTTCCAGAACGGCCCGGTCTTCACCCACCTCCTCCTCGCGGACGAGATCAACCGGACGCCCCCCAAGACCCAGTCCTCCCTCCTGGAGGCGATGGAGGAGCGCCAGGTCACCGTCGACGGCACCCCGCGCCCGCTCCCGGAGCCGTTCCTCGTCGCCGCCACCATGAACCCGGTCGAGTACGAGGGCACGTACCCCCTCCCCGAAGCCCAACTGGACCGCTTCCTCCTCAAACTGACCGTCCCGCTGCCCTCCCGCGAGGACGAGATCGGCGTCCTGACCCGGCACGCGGCCGGCTTCGACCCCCGCGACCTGGCCGCCGCCGGCATCCGCCGCGTCGCCGGCCCGAAGGAGCTGGACGCCGCCCGCGAGGCCGTCACGCGCGTCACCGTCACCCCGGAGATCGCCGCGTACGTCGTCGACGTCTGCCGCGCCACCCGCGAGTCGCCGTCCCTGACCCTCGGCGTCTCCCCGCGCGGAGCGACCGCCCTGCTGGCCACCGCCCGCGCCTGGGCCTGGCTCACCGGCCGCGACTACGTCACCCCCGACGACGTGAAGGCCCTCGCCCTGCCGACCCTGCGCCACCGCGTCCAGCTGCGCCCCGAAGCGGAGATGGAGGGGGTCACGGCCGACGCCGTCATCACGGCGATCCTCTCCCACGTCCCCGTCCCGCGCTGATGGCCCTCACCGGACGCGCCGCCCTGCTCGCGGCCCTCGGCAGCCTCCCCGTCGGCATCCTCGAACCGGGCTGGACGGGGCTGCTCGCCGTCAACGGCACGCTCGCGCTGGCCTGCGCCGTGGACTGCGCCCTCGCGGCGCCGGTCCGCGCCCTCGGGCTGACCCGGTCCGGAGACACCTCGGTACGCCTCGGCGAACCGGCCGAGGTCCACCTCACCCTCACCAACCCGAGCGGCCGCCCGCTGCGCGCCCGCGTCCGCGACGCCTGGCCCCCGAGCAGCTGGCTCCCGGGCACGGAACCGGCCGCCTCACGCCACGACGTGGTGGTCCCGCCCGGCGAACGCCGCCGGCTGACCACCCGCCTGCTCCCCACCCGGCGCGGCGACCGCCGTGCGGACCGCGTCACGATCCGCTCGTACGGGCCGCTCGGCCTGCTCGCCCGCCAGGGCACCCACACGGTCCCCTGGACGGTACGGGTCCTCCCCCCGTTCACCAGCCGCAAGCACCTCCCCTCCCGTCTCGCGCGCCTGCGCGAACTCGACGGCCGTACGAGCGTGCTCACCCGCGGCGAGGGCACCGAGTTCGACAGCCTGCGCGACTACGTCCCCGGAGACGACACCCGCTCCATCGACTGGCGGGCCACGGCCCGCCAGAACAGGGTGGCCGTGCGCACCTGGCGGCCCGAACGCGACCGGCACATCCTGATCTGCCTGGACACCGGCCGCACCTCGGCGGGCCGCGTCGGCGACGCCCCCCGGCTCGACTCCGCCATGGACGCGGCCCTCCTCCTGGCCGCCCTGGCCACGCGGGCCGGCGACCGCGTCGACCTCCTGGCCCACGACCGCCGGATACGCGCCCGGGTCCAGGGCCGGTCCGCCGCCGACACCCTGCCGTCCTTCGTGAGCGCGATGGCCGACCTGGAACCGGAACTGGTCGAGACGGACTCCCGCAGTCTCGTCTCCACCGTCCTGCGCAGTGCCCCGCGCCGCTCCCTGGTGGTCCTCCTGACGAGCCTGGACGCGGCCCCGATCGAAGAGGGCCTGCTCCCGCTGCTCCCGCGCCTCACACAGCGCCACACGGTCCTGCTGGCCTCGGTGGCCGACCCGCAGGTCGCGGAGATGACGGCCTCCCGCGGTGACGTGGACGCGGTCTACGCAGCCGCGGCCGGCACCCAGTCCCGGTCCCAGCGCCGCCGCACGGCCGACCAGCTCGGCCGGTACGGCGTCCACGTCGTCGACGCGACCCCGGACACCCTCGCCCCCGCCCTGGCCGACGTCTACCTCGCCCTGAAGGCCGCCGGCCGGCTCTGAACGCCCTCTGAACGCGCGAAAGGGGCCCCGATCGATCGGGGCCCCGAAAAACTGTCCTGGAACGCAGAAAAGCCCCGCACCATAAGGTGCGGGGCTTTCCCACAATGATTGTTCGGCGGCGTCCTACTCTCCCACAGGGTCCCCCCTGCAGTACCATCGGCGCTGAAAGGCTTAGCTTCCGGGTTCGGAATGTAACCGGGCGTTTCCCTAACGCTATGACCACCGAAACACTATGAAATTTGAACGCTGGTATTTTCACAGCCGTTCGTTATTTCAGAACTAACACAGTGGACGCGAGCAACTGAGGACAAGCCCTCGGCCTATTAGTACCAGTCAGCTTCACCCGTTACCGGGCTTCCACATCTGGCCTATCAACCCAGTCGTCTACTGGGAGCCTTACCCTCTCAAGGAGGTGGGAATACTCATCTTGAAGCAGGCTTCCCGCTTAGATGCTTTCAGCGGTTATCCCTCCCGAACGTAGCCAACCAGCCATGCCCTTGGCAGGACAACTGGCACACCAGAGGTTCGTCCGTCCCGGTCCTCTCGTACTAGGGACAGCCCTTCTCAATATTCCTACGCGCACAGCGGATAGGGACCGAACTGTCTCACGACGTTCTAAACCCAGCTCGCGTACCGCTTTAATGGGCGAACAGCCCAACCCTTGGGACCGACTCCAGCCCCAGGATGCGACGAGCCGACATCGAGGTGCCAAACCATCCCGTCGATATGGACTCTTGGGGAAGATCAGCCTGTTATCCCCGGGGTACCTTTTATCCGTTGAGCGACGGCGCTTCCACAAGCCACCGCCGGATCACTAGTCCCGACTTTCGTCCCTGCTCGACCCGTCGGTCTCACAGTCAAGCTCCCTTGTGCACTTACACTCAACACCTGATTGCCAACCAGGCTGAGGGAACCTTTGGGCGCCTCCGTTACTCTTTAGGAGGCAACCGCCCCAGTTAAACTACCCATCAGACACTGTCCCTGATCCGGATCACGGACCGAGGTTAGACATCCAGCACGACCAGAGTGGTATTTCAACGGCGACTCCACAACCACTGGCGTGGCTGCTTCAAAGTCTCCCACCTATCCTACACAAGCCGAACCGAACACCAATATCAAACTATAGTAAAGGTCCCGGGGTCTTTCCGTCCTGCTGCGCGAAACGAGCATCTTTACTCGTAGTGCAATTTCACCGGGCCTATGGTTGAGACAGTCGAGAAGTCGTTACGCCATTCGTGCAGGTCGGAACTTACCCGACAAGGAATTTCGCTACCTTAGGATGGTTATAGTTACCACCGCCGTTTACTGGCGCTTAAGTTCTCAGCTTCGCACACCCGAAAGTGTACTAACCGGTCCCCTTAACGTTCCAGCACCGGGCAGGCGTCAGTCCGTATACATCGCCTTACGGCTTCGCACGGACCTGTGTTTTTAGTAAACAGTCGCTTCTCGCTGGTCTCTGCGGCCACCCCCAGCTCAAGGAGCAAGTCCTCTCACCAGTGATGGCCCCCCTTCTCCCGAAGTTACGGGGGCATTTTGCCGAGTTCCTTAACCATAGTTCACCCGAACGCCTCGGTATTCTCTACCTGACCACCTGAGTCGGTTTAGGGTACGGGCCGCCATGAAACTCGCTAGAGGCTTTTCTCGACAGCATAGGATCATCCACTTCACCACAATCGGCTCGGCATCAGGTCTCAGCCTTATATGAGGGACGGATTTGCCTACCCCTCGGCCTACACCCTTACCCCGGGACTACCACCGCCCGGGCTGGACTACCTTCCTGCGTCACCCCATCGCTTACCTACTACCACCTTGGATCGGCGGCTCCACCACTTTCCTTTCCCCGAAGGGTCCGGAACGGCTTCACGGCCTTAGCATCAGAGGATTCGATATTGGGCGTTTCAAAGCGGGTACCGGAATATCAACCGGTTGTCCATCGACTACGCCTGTCGGCCTCGCCTTA